>JBDGUE010000012.1:0-157438 GCA_042216045.1 Halanaeroarchaeum sp.
ACACGAAGGAATGTCTCTGACGGGCCCGGCCGTCGAACTGTTCGTCGCGGGGTTCCTCACGTTTTTCTTCACCGGCCTCGACGACACGATCGCCTACTCGTTTCTCCTCACGGGACAGGCGGCCATCATCGGGTTCTCCGCGGGAATCCTCACCGCGACGGCGCTCGATTTGCTCCTCGTGTTCTTCATCGCAGATCGCCTGCGAGACCTTCCTCATACCCGCGTGATCGGGGGGCTGGCCCTCGTCCTCCTCGGTCTCCTCCTGGCGCTTCGCATTCTGTGAGAACCGAACACGTGAGCGTGCGCCCGACCGCCTCCATTCACGCGTTCGTCGAAGCGAATTGCGACCGATACCGACCGATTTTCACGCCCGCCGACGCAGGGACGCCCATGGACAGCGACACGACGGGGCACCGACTCGAGGACTACTGGGGAGTCGGCCCGAAGACGCGAGCCACGCTCGAAGACGCCATCGGCCGGGAGGCCGCCGTCGAGGCCATCGAGGACGCCGACATCGGCCGTCTCGTCGAGGCCGGCGTACCCCGCGGTCGGGCCACGCGGATCCTCCGGCGGGCGACCGGCGGCGACGGCATCGATTCGCTGGCGACCCGGGACGCGCGGTCGGTCTACGACGCAATCCTCGACCGGGCCGTGAGATACGCCGTCACCGAGGGGGCGCGCGATCGGATCCGCGTGCTGACGCCGCTCGAGGACAGGGAGGTCGCCCGCGAGCGTCTCGATGCCGTCGTCACGGCTCGCGACGCGTGGGCCCAGATGGACGACGCCATGCGCGAGCGAGTCCTCGAGATCTTCGAGACTTACGACGACCGAGGCCGAGACCAGCGCGCGGCGGTGCAGGCGGTCCTGGGACTGCAGGACGCCGGCGTGACCACGGGCCCGTTCGCGGCCGTCTCCGACCTCGATCCCGCGGTCATCTCGACCGCCGCCGACGCCCTCGGCGCCCTGGGCGACTCGGTGGACCGGGGGGTCGACGAGGAACTCGATCGACTGCGGGAGTCCCACAGAGCGGTCGAAGAACTCGACGCGTCGGCGATGGACGTCGTCGAGGACGTTCGGTCGGGTGGCGGCCCGAGAGACGCCGCGGAGTTTCGCGAGGCGTTCGTCGAGCGAGTTCTGACCGAGACCGACGTCGACCCCGCGCGAATTCGTGCCGCCGCCCCGGATCGAGCGGCCGACGCGGCCGACTTCGTCGGCGAGGGACTGCGAACGCTCGCAGCGGACCTCCGCGAGGCGCGCGAGGAGCGCGAGGCGACGGTCCGTGAGACCCTCCAGTCCGACGTCGAGGGCGCCCGGACCGAGATCGATCGCGCCGTCGACGTGGTCGAGGAGTCCGCGCTCGCCCTGTCGCTCGGGCGGTTCGCCGCCGCGTTCGACATGACCCGGCCGACCGTCACGGACGAGACGACGGTCGCGATCGAGGGGGCACGCAACCTCGACCTGGCGGCCGGGGACCGAGCGGTCCAGCCGGTCTCGTACGCGCTGGGCGATCACGAAACGGGGGTCCCGACCGACGGAGAGCGCGTCGCGGTCCTGACCGGAGCCAACAGCGGTGGCAAGACGACGCTGCTGGAGACGGTCTGCCAGGTGGTCGTGATGGCGTCGATGGGGCTGCCCGTCCCCGCCGAGCACGCGGTGGTGACGACCTTCGACGACGTGGTCTTTCACCGCCGACACGCCTCCTTCAACGCGGGCGTCCTGGAGTCGACCCTGCAGTCGATCGTGCCGCCGCTCACCGGCGACGGACGGACGCTGATGCTCGTCGACGAGTTCGAGGCGATCACCGAACCCGGGAGCGCGGCCGACCTGCTGCACGGTCTGGTCAGGTTGACGGTCGATCGGGAGGCGGTCGGCGCGTTCGTCACGCACCTCGCGTCGGATCTCGAGCCACTCCCCGAGAACGCCCGCGTGGACGGCATCGTCGCCGAGGGCCTGAACGCAGACCTCGAACTGGACGTGGACTACCAACCCCGCTTCGGCGAACTCGGCCGGTCGACGCCGGAGTTCATCGTCTCTCGCCTCGTGGCGAACGCGCCGGATCGAACGGAGCGGTCCGGCTTCGAGACGCTCGCGGAGTCGCTCGGGCAGGAGGTCGTCCAGCGGACGCTCTCGGACGCGTGGGACGAACGCGACTGATCCGCGCGCCTCTCGGTGGGTCGGACGACCGATTTCGTCATTGACCGTCTTCGACGACCCTTCCATCGTCCCCTCGAAGGCGAGGCGGCCACGCGGCGAGGCCCGATCGGGGCGACGGGAGCGATTGCGTCGGTCTCGACCGAATGCGCGATGGCGTGGCCAACAGCGCGGCTGAACTATTAGTGTCTCCCCCTCCACGAATCGGTCGATGCTTCACGACAGGGGGCCACTGCTCACGATCGACCTCACCGCGCGGGACACCACCACCGAGCGCATCGACGACGTCCTCTCGACCTTCGTCGGCGGGCGCGGCGTGGGGACGCGACTCGCCCACGAACGCGTTCCCTTCGACGCCGATCCGCTCAGGCCGGAGAACAGACTCTACGTGACGACCGGGCCGCTCCAGACCTCCCGGATGAGTTTCACGGGCCGGACGTCGATGACGGCCGTCTCACCGCTGACTGACGGGCTGCTGTCGTCGAACGCGGGCGGATTTCTGTCTCGGAACGTGGCGGACACCGGGTACGGCGCCGTCGAACTACTCGGACGGGCGGACGAACTCCTCTCGATCCACGTCACCGACGAGGGAGTCGAATTCGAACCCGTACCCCACCTGGCCGGGGCGACCGTCTCGACGGTCGACGAGTACGTGACGGAGTCTCGTGGTCTGGGGGCCGAGCACGTCGCCGCCATCGGTCCGGCCGGCGAGAACCGGGTGCGATTCGCCGCCGTGATGACGACGGAGTCGCGGGCCTTCGGCCGGGGCGGCCTCGGGGCGGTCCTCGGGGCGAAGAACGTCAAAGCGCTCACGTTCGAGGGAGACAGTCCGCCCACGATCGAGGTGCCGGCCGTCGCCACCGAGATCCACCGCGACGCCGCGACGAGCGACAGCATCATGAAGCGCCAGGGGACGACGAGCGTCACCGACCTCGCCAACGAGATCGGGTCGTTCCCCTCGTACTACTTCGCAGAGACCTCCTATCCCGCCTCCGAGCGGATCAACGGCGACCGCGTCGAGGAGAAGAAGTACGAGCGGGGGACCTGCTCGCAGTGTGCCTTCGCGTGCAAACTCCCCACCCGCGACGAGGAGACGGGCCTCGAGACCGAGGGACCCGAATTCGAGACGATCATGTCCTTCGGCGGGAACTGTGCCGTCGACGACGTCGTCGACGTCATGCAGTCGAACGAGCGGTGTGACGAACTGGGACTCGACACGATCAGCGCGGGCAACACGATCGCCGCGTACCTCGCCGCGAACGACGCGTTCGGCGACGTCGACCTCGTCCACGACCTCATCGAGAAGATCGCCCACCGAGCGGGCGAAGGCGACACGCTTGCCGAGGGGATTCACCGCATCCACGAGAAGTTGGGCGTCGAGGACTGGACGGTGAAGGGACTCGACTTCTCCGCCCACGACGGTCGGACACTCCACGGTCAGGGGCTCTCGTTCGCCACGGCCAACCGCGGTGCCGATCACATGTACTCCACGTTCTACGCGTGGGAGTACCCCCTCGTCGACGAGGACGAGGCCGTCGATCCGGAGGGCCTCGCGGGCAAGGCGCCCCTCGTGGTCGAACAGGAGCGACGGCGGGCGATCGAGGACGCCGGAATCGTGTGTCGGTTCTCGCGAGGCATGCAGTCGGAGGAGCGCCTGGAGTCGCTCTTCGATGCGGACTACGAGACGCTCCTCGACGTCGGCGAGCGCATCGTCGCCCTCGAACGACACTTCAACAACCAGCGGGGCATCGATCGATCGGACGACGACCTGCCCTACGACCTGCCGGACTTCGAGACGGCACTCGACGAGTACTACGACGCCCACGACTGGAACGAGGACGGGACGGTCCCCGCCGACCTGGCCGAGCGACACGCCACCGTCTGAGAATCGCTCGCGACGGCGGCCAGGGGCCCCTCGACGGCCGAACCCGCCGACGATCCGTCCGCGGCGCGTGAGCGGACGCGAGCGGAGGGTTCTCGTCCCGGTCCGACCGGGGCTTGGCGCCCGACACTTATCGTGCTCGGGAGCGAATGTCCCATCGATGTCGCGACGGACCGTCTCTCCGGACGATGGACACGTCTTCGAGTTCCAACCCGACCTCGAACCGGTGTACGCGGCTGCGGACGGCGAATCGCTCACGATCGAGACAATGGACAGCCTCGGCGGCGCGATCCAGACCGACGAGGACCGCCTCGACGCCATTCCCGAGGAGGTGAACGCCGCGACGGGTCCGATCGCCGTCGAGAACGCCCGCCCGGGCGACGTCCTGCGGGTCGAGATCGAGGACGTTCGGGTCACCGAGGACCGGGGCCGAGTTGTAACCACCCCCGACTTCGGACTGCTCCAGGACGACGAGTCCATCGAACACCCCTTCACGAAGATCACGCCCGTGGAGGGAGACGCCGTCACGTTCGAGGACCTCTCGGTCGCCATCGAACCCGTCGTCGGCACGATCGGGGTCGCACCCGCGTCGGCGTCCTACTCGACGCTCACGCCTCACGATCACGGCGGCAACCTCGACACGACGGACGTGACCGCCGGCACCACCGTCTACTTCCCGGTGTTCCAGGAGGGCGCCATGCTGGCGATGGGGGACGCCAAGGCCGCGATGGCCGACGGCGAAATGTGCGGGACGGGTGCCGAGATCGCGACGGCCGTCGACCTCACCGTCGAGGTCGTCGAGGACCCAGGCGTCGCCGTCGAGCGACCGCTCCTCGACACCGGGGACGCGTGGAAGACGATCGCCAGTGCGGAGACGATGGAGACCGCGGCGAAGCGGGCGAACCGGGACGCAGTGACCCTCATCGAGCACGCGACCGACCTCTCCCGGACCGAGGCGTACGCGTTCGCGAGCCTGGTCGGCGGTCTCGAGATCAGCCAGGTCGTCGATCCGCTCGTGACCGTCCGCAACGCCGTCCCCGCGGAGTACCTCGGGAGGGTGTTCGAGTGAGTCGGGGCGTCGCTCGTCTCACTGCCAGTCGACGACGAGGGACTCCAGTCGGGTCACCGCGCCGAAGATGAGGAGTTCGCTGACCGAGACCGTGAGGATGCCCGCGAACATCGCCGGCGTCTCGAAGGAACTGTTGTACGAGAGGATGAGCGCCCCGATTCCCGCCTTGCCGATGAGGAACTCGCCGACGATCGCCCCCGTGAACGCCAGGATGGTGCAGATCTTGAGCGCGGCGAACACGGAGGGCAACGAGGAGTAAAAGAGCACGTTGCGGTAGATCTCCCGGCGGTTCGCGGAGAAGCTCCGCAGCATCTCGACCAACTCGTCGTCGGTCGACTTGAATCCGGAGAGGGTGTTCACGACCATCGGGAAGAAACTGATCAGGAAGCTGATGACGACGATGGAGTTGAACCCGAACCCGAACCAGATGATGAACATCGGGAGCAGCGTGACGATGGGGATCGACCGGACGAGGACGACGTAGGGGTAGAAGGTCACCTCCAGGGTCTTCGAGTAGGCGAGCGAGAGCGCCAACAGGTAGCCGGCGACCACCGTCGCCGAGAACCCGAGGAAGAACTCGAAGAGGGTCACGCGCAGCGCCCCCAGGATCGTCGGGTACTTCGCGAGGAACGCCGAGGCGATCACCGACGGCGTCGGCAGGAGGTAGGCCTCGATCCCGAGCGCCGGAACGAGAAACTCCCAGGCGAGCAGGACCGCGGCCGACACGAGCGCCGGCAGGCCCACCTCTCTCGCGTTCAGGTCCGCGGGGAGGAGTGCCCCGAGTGACTCCGCGAGCGGTGCCGTCTGACCGAGGGCCGATGAGGACGTCTCCGAGAGACCTTCGTTCGCTCGACTCATGATTGGGCGGATGTCCGTACCGAGGCAAGGTCCCCGACCCCCTTATCCGGCCTCCTGAAATATGGCCTCCTTTATACGTGGCCCCGACCGTCGGTCTCGTCGTCTCAGCGGTCACGGTCGTCGCGTGGTCTCAGAGGCCGAGTTCCTCGCGCAGGTACGATTTGGCGCGGGCGAACTCCGCCGTCCGTTCGACCTCCAGCCGCCGGTTCCAGCGGGGTCGATCGATGTCGATCGAGATCTCGCCGACGATCGAGGAGGGCTTTCTCGACAGGACCAGCACGCGATCGCCGAGAGTGATCGCCTCGTCGATGTCGTGCGTGACGAACAGGATCGTCTTCTGTTCTTCGGCCCACAGCTCCAGCAACTCCGACTGGAGGGCGTCTTTGGTCTGTGCGTCGAGCGCCCCGAAGGGCTCGTCCATCAGGAGGATCTGCGGGTCGACCGCGAGGGCGCGTGCGAGTCCAACCCGCTGTTTCATCCCCCCGGAGAGCTCCGACGGATAGCTGTTCGCGAAGTCCTCGAGGCCGACCCTCCCGACCCACTCGCGGGCGATCTCTCGCCTGGACTCGGGGTCCATGTCCTCCTGGACGTCGAGTCCGAGGGCCACGTTCTCGAGGACGGACTTCCAGGGCAGCAGTTGGAAGTCCTGGAAGACGAGCGCCGACTCGGGCGTCGGTCCCGTGACGGGCGATCCGGCGACGCGAACCCGTCCATCGAACCCGTCGACGATGCCGGCGACGATCTTCAACAGCGTCGTCTTGCCACAGCCAGACGGACCCACGATCACGACGAACTCGTTCTCCTCGACGGAGAACGAGACGTCGTCGAGGACACGCAGGGCGTCGCCGCCCTCGTCGTAGGTCTTCGAGACCCCCTCGACCGATATCGACGCGGTCACGGTTCCGCACACCTCCCGGTGAACCGATCGCCGCCCGTCGCGTCCGACGGCCACCTCGATTCGTGTTCGCGCTCCACGACCGTGTTCTGGCGGGGGATCCGCATACCGGTCCTGCTAGCATATCCGTCCCTTTATATTCACCAGGCTCCCGGTCGACACCTGCACGAACGGCACCCACCGTATCGACCGCGTGCGGGCCCACATATTGCGGGGAGGTCACCCATCACGGTCGATTCCTCCCCGCGAAGCCGAACCGACGCGATTCATCGGCGGGCAGGAGCCCGACACCTCCTTCTCCGACGCACCTCGACGGAATTTCCGTCGGTTCCCTCATAAAACGGACCTATATTGGCACCGATGGTTAGGGTGTGCCAGCCCCCACTCGGAGACGACCGATGCACATCTTTGCCCCGATCAACGCGTACGGAGACGCCGTCGAGCTGACTCGGCTCGGGGCGGACGAGCTCTACGCCGGCGTAATCCCCGCCGAGTGGAAGGACGCGTACGAGAGCGTCAAGCCGCCGAATCGTCGCGCGAACGAGCACTCCCAGGTGCGAAGCCTCTCCGAACTGGAGGCCATCGCGGATCACTGTGCCGACGCGGACGTCGACCTCTACGTCACGCTCAACGCCCACTTCTACTCTGACCGACAGGCCGATCTGATCCGGGATCTCGTCCGCGAACTCTCGACGTGGGACGGAATAGCGGGGTACATCGTCGCCGACGTGCACCTGATCGACGCGCTCGGGCCGGAACTGGGCGACGCCGAGATCCTCGTCAGCACCGGATCGACGGTCTTCAACGGGCACACGGCGGACTTCCTCGCGTCGATGGGCGCGGACGGCGTCCACCTCCCGCGACACCTCACGATCGACGAGATCGAACGCATTCGCGAGCGCGCGACCGGGGACCTCGACCTCTACGCGTTCGTGTTGAATCGAAACTGCATGTGCATCGACGGCAACTGCACGCTGTTGCACAACCCGCCGATCGAACACGAGGCGGCGGAGCGAGTGCCGTGCTTTCAGACGTTCGAGACGTCACGAGCGGGCGGTGAGACGGTGGCCGAGGAGGCACGGCTGCACCCGAACGCCCGGCGGGACCAGGAGCAGGCCTGTGGGATCTGTAGCATGTACCGGTTCGCGGAGATGGGGCTCACGGGCGTGAAGATGGTCGGTCGTGGACTGGCGCTCGAGGAGAAGGCGAGCCAGGTCGAGTTCCTCGACCGGGCCCGGGCGGCGATCGAGGCGGCCGACTCGCCGACCGACTACGCGGAGCGAGTGCGACCCCTGCTGGACGACCTCGGGATGACCTGTTCGCTCGATACCTGTTACTACCCGACGGTGATGGCCCAATGAGCGTCGAGTCAGCGATCTTCGTCGACGACCTCGAGACCCTCGACGCGGTCGACCGGGACGTGGACCGGCTCTACTACGGGAACGAGTTCTGCGACAAGCGGCTGCCCGATCCCGACGACGTGGTTGCCGCCCTCGACCGCGCCGACCGCGAGGGCCTCTCGTTCACATACGTGACGCCGATCCTCACGCCCACGAAGGTCGAGGCGCTCGACGCGATCCTGGACCGCCTCGAGGCGGCGGGCGGGGCCGACGAACTCGTGTTCAACGACTGGGGCGCGTACGCGATGACCGAGGGTCGTTCCGTCGGCGAGCCCGTCGCCGGCCGCGTCCTGAGCCGACAGAAGCGCGATCCCACGGTCGAGCACCTGACCGGCGAGACGGACGTACCATTGCGCGCGGACGGGTCGGCCGTCGCCGAGACGACTCTCGAACACTTCCAGAAGTCCGTACTCAACGCGTCCTACGCGCGCGATCACTTCCGCAGGCGAGGCGTCGACCGCGTCGAACTCGACGTCCTCACCCAGGGGATCTTCGACGAAGACGTCGACCTCGGCGCGTCGCTGTATCACCCCTGGAACTACGTCACCGTCAAGCGGTGGTGTCACGAGTCGACGACGGCCCCGCTGTGCAACGAGGCCTGCGAGGACACCGTCTACACGCTCGACAACCGACCGGTGATGCCCCGCAAACTCTACCGGCACAACAACGTCGTGTTCTGCTACACCGAGGACGTCCCCGAGGTGTCCTCCGTCGATCGCAGCGTGTTCGTCCCGGAGCCCATCAACTGACATGCCACCGAACGTCCTGCTCGTCGTGATGGACGGCGTCCGTGCGCGAAACACCTCCCTGCTCGGATACCACCGGGAGACGACGCCCGCCCTCGAGCGCTTCGCCGAGGGGGCGACGACGTACACCCAGGCCCGCGCACCGGGCATCTGGAGTCTGCCCAGTCACGCGAGCATCTTCACCGGCCTCGCGGTGGCAGCGCACGGCGTCGTCGACCTCGGCGACGGTCTTCGACCGAGAACGACCATCTGGGAGCGGATGGCCGAACGCCACGACTACGCGACCGGCGTCTTCTCGGAGAACACCTGGCTCGTCGACAAGGACGTCGGACTGAAGGACGCCTTCGAGACGGTCGAGGGCGCTCAGTACTTCCCGTATCCCGGTGCCGAGGACCCGAATCTTCCCTACCACCGATTCGCCGCTCGCTCCGGCATCGAGCGGTGGAGCGCCCTCCTCCGGGAGAGCGTCACCGCCGAGGAGTCGGTCAAAACGCTCCTGAACGGCCTCACCACCATGGTGGCCTGGGACCATCCGGGCCTCCTCCCCGAGGACTGGGGGGCCGCGGACACGCCGGGCGAGGTGTACACCGACCTCTTCCTCGAGTGGAGCGCCGCCCAGTCCGGTCCCTGGGCGGCCTGCATCAACTACCTCGACGCGCACTTCCCCTACGAACCCCCGGCCGCCGCCGACGAGTGGGGCGGGGAGGCGCTCCGGGCCCTCCAGTCGGAGATGGACGATCAGGTCTGGGAGTTCAACGGCGGCAACCGCCCCTGGTGGCAGCGGCAAGCGCTGATGAGCCTCTACGACGGGGGCATTCGGTACGTGGACGCGGAGATCGACCGCCTCCTCGACGGACTGGAGGCACGCGGCGACCTCGAGGACACCCTCGTCGTCGTGACCGCCGATCACGGGGAGGGGTTCGGCGAGCCATCGCGAATCCGGCCGAACATGCACGTCCCCGCCCACCTCGCCGGACTGCACGAGGTCCTCCTGCAGGTCCCGCTGGTGGTGAAGTGGCCCGGGCAGTCCGCGAGCGAGACGGTCGAGGACCTCGCGACGCTCACCGCCTTCCCGGACGTCGTCCAGGCCGCTCTCGAGGACGAGGACCCACGTCGCGGGTTCGTCGCCGACGGCCCGGCGTTCGCCTCGTCGCACGGTCTCGAGAAGCCCATGATCGACCGAGCGAGTCGATTCGTCGACCACACCTGGCGATTCGACGGCGACGCGTACGCGGTCTACGACGAGACCGACGCCGGGATCAGAAAGCGAATGACCTGGCGGGAGTACGACTGCGAAGTGACGATTCCGGCCCTCGACGCGGCCTACGTCTCCGGTGAGGACTGTCGAGAGGACGTCGAGAGCGCGTTCGCGTCCCTCTCGCGACGGGACGTGGCCGACGAAGGGGCCCCCTCCGTGAGCGAGGCGGCCCGTCGCGACCTCGAGGCCCTCGGGTACCTCTGAGGGGCCGTACCCCCTCGAGCCGTCACCCCCCGTCAGTCGGCAGGGGGGAATTCGGCTGACGAAAATCGACGACCCCGTGTCTCCGGAGAACGTCCAGAGTCGGAAGAGTACGTCCGGAGTCGGGGGAGAACGTCCGGAGTCGGCGGATGCTGTGTCGCCCGAGGGGATCACCCGACGGCACAGTCCCCACTCGGGGCCCATAGAGCTCTCGAGAGGCCCCGATCAGAGGGCGTTCGGCCCCTCCTCGAACGACTCGAGTTTCGCGTAGAGGGCCTTGGCCGCGTCCACTGCGAGATCGCGATTCTGTTCCACGAAGCGGTTGGTGTAGACGGTCTGTGGGTCCATCGCCGTGTCGAGGGCGCCCGCATCGTGGAAGACCTCGATCGTCTTCTCGAGACGGTCCTCGTCGACCCAGCCCTTCCCCTGCTCGAGGCCGACGTCCTTCGGGGGCGCCTGCGCCGCGTAGACCGACCCCAGGAGCCGATCGTTGAGCTTCGGCTGCCACCGCGAGTCCTTGACGATCTCCTTCTGTCTCGCCATCACCTCGTCGTGGTTGGTCGCCCAGAACCGCAACCCGTCGATGAAGCCCGCGACCACGTCGTTCACCAGGTCGGGGTCCCGATCGACGACGTCGTCGTGTGCGAACAGGGCCAGGCCGAGGTGATCGAGGACCGCGCCCGACTTCAGGGCGTTGACCGAGTACCCCTCGATCCCGAGACGGGCGCGGGTCTGGGGCACGTATCGGATGATCGCGTCGAGGTTGCCCTGGATCAGAAGCGAGATGGCGGAGCCGGGCTGGACGTTCTGGAACTGAATCGTCGAGAGGTCGACGCCGCGTCGTCGCATCGCCGCCTTCGCGACGACAGGCGTGCTCCCGAAGGGGAACTGCCCGACCGTCTTCCCCTCCAGGTCCGTCCAGGACGTGATGCCCGTCTCCTCCAGCGAGACGACGCCGCCCCACGGTCCGGTGAAGTTGGCCACGACGGTGAGCGGGGCACCCGATCCGATGAGTCCGAGGACGGCTCCGTACCCGCCGCTCCCGAACATCTCCTTCCCGCTGGCCACCGACTTGGCCGCCGCCTGGCTGCCGTTCGAGGGCTTGACCGTGACGTCGACGTCGTGGGCCGGCCAGGTCCAGTGCTCGGACGCGGTGACGTTGGCGTAGAGGTTGCTGTACCGCTGCCAGTGCAGTCGGAATTCCGCTTTGTCGTTCGGCTCCTCGGTCGTCGCCGGCGTGGTCTGCTGGCCCGTCGACGTCTTCGCGGTTGTGCCCGTTCGACCCGTGCATCCCGCCACTGCCGTGGCGAGGCCGGCGCCACCAGCGACGAGGACGTCCCGGCGTGATCGGGTCCGACGATCGCCTGCAGTCGCATCGCCCTCTCCGTCCGCCGCTCTGTCCGCGCCATCGTCCGTCGTCCGTTCCATGGTGGACGGAAGCGGTTCAGCGTCCTTCACCCCGCTCCACACATATCTACCGTTTTAAGAGGGGGTGGCTCCGTCGGCTCGGCATCCGACATAAAGGCCTGGATATGCCGCCGCAGGACCGATTGATCGACGCGTGATAGATCGGGACATGAGTGACGGCGCCGGACTCTCCGAGGAACTGGAGGATGCGCTCGCGGATCACCGACGGGGCGACACCGACCGTGCCGGCGACCTCGTCGTGAATCGCGACAGCGGGCACGTCGGCGACGAGGTGATCCTCAGGGGACGCAACCTGTCCCCCGGGGAGACGTACGACCTCGCGTGGCAGCGCGTCGAGGGATCGTGGGGCGTCCTCGAGGCGAACGAGGTCGTGGGGCCGCAGTACCGGTCCCACATGGAGACCGTCGCCACCGTGACGGCCGACGAAGACGGGGCCTTCGACGAGCCATTCGTCGTTCCCGAGGACTACGGGTCGAATCACACGATCGAACTCCGGGCGGACGGGACGACCGTCGATCGCACCGCCTTCGAGATCTATCCACACTTCGAACTGGAGAACGAGACGGCACCACTCGGTGACTTCTTCACGGTTCGCGGGTACGGCATCGGCCCCAATCCGGTGCGGAACAACTTCCAGTTGTCCTGGGACCTCGGGACCGTCGGGTTCGTGACGGGCGTCAAGAACGGCGGGACTGCGACCGCCCGGATCAGGGCCGTCGGACCGGTCGGGGCACACGACCTCCGCGTCTGGCGGAGTTACAAGGGCTTCCCGTTCCTGCAATCGGAGACGCAGTCGGAGTTCGGACCGGTGGGACGGGACACGCAGAACGAGTGGACCGTCGAGGTGACGGAACCGGACTCGCCGCCGGAGCCGGTCTGGACGGAGCGCATGCCCAGCGAGTCGCCCCTCCCGGTCCACTACCCGGAGATCGACGAGGACACCGGTGCGGAACTCACGATCACGCCGACGTCCGGACCGGTCGGGACGCAGGCCATCGTCCAGGGCGAGGGGTTCCCGGCGAACGAGCGGGTCGATCTCGTGTGGCATCGCCACGACGGCAAGCGCATCGAGGGCACCTCAATCACGGCCCAACCGCGACCGGAGAAACTCCCCAGCGTCGAGACGGACGGGGATGGGACCTTCTCCACCGACGTCGAGATCCCCTCGGATCGGGGAGCGAGCCGTCCGATAACGGCGGTGGTCGGCGGTCGGTCCGTCGCGATAACCGGATTCATGCTCCAGCCGTCGGTGAGGACGTTCTCCCCGCAGTCGGGCACCAGGGGCACGGAGATCGACGTCGAGATCACCGGCACCGGGTGGACGCTCTACGAGAACACCCACTTCCTCGTCTACGACAACAAGATGTTGGGGTACTTCTGTGGAAACAGCGACGCCGGCGAGGACGGCGTCGTCCACCTCAACTTCTCCGCGGCGGGCGATCCCGGCTATCACTTCATCGACGTCTACCCCACGATCTTCGAGACGAAAGACGACGAGAAGGGTTTCGAGTGCAAGCCACACCTCTCGTACGTCGACAATCACCCGGTCCGGCCGCTCCCCGCACACCACTTCGCCTTCGAGATCACCGAGTGAGCTCACCCCGACGGAATCGAACCGGCCGTCGAGGCGGCGCAGGAGGCAACCGGTGCGTCGGTCCTTGACGTGCTCGTTCACGACCGAGTGCCACGACGACGATATCCGATATCTCCGCATTCGATATTCGTCGACGGCTAGACCATCCCCGGACGTAACGCGCACCCCGACTTCAACCGACGCGAGGTCTGTTCCCCGTGTGCCGCGAGAGTCTCGTTGCCGATCGCAATCCCACTGGTCCGTTTTCTTTCGCCGGGATCCCAGTCGAATGCGTCCAGCTGGTACCGGAGTCCGGACTCTTTTTAGAGGGAATCGTCCCCCGGCTCAATGGGGACAGTGATGGCCTTTTCGCCAGAATCCTCGCCCACCACCTGCCAAACGACGGTGGGTGAACGAGTTACCGGCTATACGGTACCGGAACCGACATCACGGCCCCATATCGAAGCAGTCATGGAAATCGTATCAAAAGACGATAATACATTTAATACTGATATATAGCAATTTCAGGAACTCGAATCCAGTGGTCGAATGTCGTCTCCCAGAACGGGAAACGGTCGGGAGAGATGCCAAGCGGTACCCGATCGGGTCGTCCGTTATCGGTCCGGGTGAAGGTCGTCCCCGATCGCCCTCACGGCCTCGTGGGCGGTGTCGATGTCGGCTGGCTCCGCGAGCATCGTGAGGAACCCGTGGATCATGTCCGCGTAGTGGTGGTGAGAAACGGCGACGCCGTCGTCCCGGAGCGCTTCGACGTACGCGACGCCCTCGTCGCGAAGGGGATCGAACCCGGCCGTCAGCACGGTCGTGTCGGGGAGACCGGCGTGATCGTGGGCCACCAGGGGAAAGCCGTACGGATTCGCGGTGTGTACCTGGCTCCCGTAGTAACTCCTGAAGAACCACTCGATGTCGGCCTCTTCGAGGTAGTATCCCTCCGCGTTTTCGTTCCGCGAGTCCCAGTCCGTTCTCGCACTCACCGAGGGATACGCCAGTACTTGCCGGTCGATCTCCGGACCGTCCCAGTCACGGGCCATGAGGGAGACACCGGCGGCGAGCGTCCCGCCAGCACTATCGCCCAGCACGGCGAGGACGCCGTTAGAGTCGAGAGGGGCCGAATCATCGGCCGCCCACGTGGTTGCCGCGTAGGCGTCCTCGAGCGCCGCCGGGAATGGATGTTCGGGGGCCCGTCGATAATCGACTGCGACCACGGTGTCGCCGGTTTCTCGAACGACGTGGCGACACAACACGTCGTGACTCTCCAGATCACCGATCACGAAACCCCCACCGTGGAAGAACACGATCGTGGGTGAGGAACCGTCGTCCGCCGATTCGTAGATCCGTATCGGCACGGCGGGTCCCCCGTCGAATCCCGGTACCGTTTCGTCGGTCACGTTCCCTACTGGAGGACCGTCTACGTCTGGACGAATCCGGCCGAACACGGCTCGAGCCCCTTCGGCACCGTGCTGACTGAGCGGAAGGACGTCCAGTGCGTCGATCTTATCGAGCACCTCCCGTACCTGGGGGTGCGGTTCGGGTGCGCGCATGCCCGAGCAGAATGTTACGATTGATGATAAACGTTGTCGACGAACTCGCGTTCGCGTCACCGTAGCTTCTGTGGGTATTGCGAGAAAGCTCCTCGAGCGATGTCTGACGAGGCCGTCATGTGTAATTACTACGATCCATCTCGAACCGACTGATCTACTGGCTCTGCGGCGGGTCGCGTGGCGAACAACGATTCCATCGGCTGCTATCTCGAGGGTTCCGGGCGCGAGTGTGGAAGGTGACGTGGTGTTCTCGATCGACAGTGGCCACTCCCTCGTCGATACGGGTGAGATATCGCGGGACCCATGGGGCACACGCACCACCGTCCGTTCGGAGTTACAGTCAGTTCTTCAGGAGAGACATGAGTCGATCACATCAACAGCGACGGCCTCCCACCCGACAACTAACAAGTGCCCAGTGTATACAATATCAAATCCATGGAAAATAGTATACTATTTCTGGTATTTCCAACAGTTGAAAATCTATCTGACATTGAATCCGATCGGAGATGTGTACCCCTGGCTCCGTCGTTCCTCGAATGAGAGTGCTCCACGGGCTTCTCGATGGGGGTTCGATGGGTGTACACGAACCGACGTAGTTCCCCTGCTCAATGAGACCGAGGGGGAATCCATCGGCGGTCGCAGCGGATACGTCTCACCAGTCGTGACGGTCTCAACGAAACATTTTTTCATCGGGCAGCGTATTCCGTTGCGTGGTAGATAGAATGGTCGATGAGGTATCTATATCGATTCGAAACCTCGGCGGCATCGAGAGCCTCGAGACGTCGTTTTCCCCCGGTGTGAGTATTTTATCGGGGGAAAACGCCACGAATCGGACGTCACTCCTGCGATCCGTGGCAGCGGCGTTGGGGGCAGACGACGCCGCGGCAACACTCAAAACCGACAGGGACACGGGGTCCGTTACGCTCAACCTCGACGGTACAACGGCAACCCGGACCTACGAGCGATCGAAGAACCGAGTAGCGACGTCCGGGGATCCGTTGACCAGCGAGAGCGAACTGGTCGACACCTACGTTGCCCTCTTCGCTACGAACCCTGCCCGAGGGGCGATCCGAACCGGTGGCGACGGCCTTCGCGATATACTGATGCGCGGTGTCGATACGGAAGAAACCAGGGCGGAGATCCACTCACTGAAGCAACGACGGAATGCACTCGAAGATCGACTAGCGGAGATACAGTCGGCGAAGGACGATCTTCCGGATCATCGTGAGACGGAAAGCCGTCTGTCCACGGAGATCGAGGAACTCGAAGCTGAAATTGCGGAGGTGAAGGCAGAGATCGACGAATTCGAATCCTCGAGCGAGGAGATTGAGGAAGCAGAATCCCGTCTCGACGATCTCGAGTCCCTGCGTGAGCAGCGCAGACGCATTCAGACCGAACTGGAGGAGACGCGATCGTCGATATCCGAGTACTTCTCACGTCGCGCGGAACTTCGATACGGATTGGAAACCATGGCCGTCTCGGAGGAGAGACAGAGCGACCTCGAATCCCGGAAACGGGACCTCACCGATCGGATCCGTGATCTTCAGTCTACCGTGCAGGAACTCAACGAGATCATCTCGCACAACCGGACGGTGCTCGAAGAACGGGACGTAATCGGGGCCTTCGGTTCGGAGCAGTCAGTGACCGCCCACCTCGATCCGGGTGAAGCCACGGTCGAATGCTGGGTCTGTGGAAGCGATGTGAAGAAGTCCAAGATCGAAGGACGGATCGAGACGCTCGAAGAACTCCGCGAAGAGAAACAAACTGCGGTACAGGACCTTCGCGACGAGTTGGACGACGTCGAGACGGAACTCGAGGGCATTCGGCGGAACGTCGATCGTCGCGACCGCCTGGAAGAGCAGCTCTCGGAGACGAAGGCCGCACTCGAATCCGAGCGATCGACGCTCGAACGATTGGCGAACGAGGACGCTGATCTCCGGGAGGAAATCGAGTCCCTCGAGGCGACGGTCGCCGAAACGGACGACACGCGTGGGGACGACTACCAGGAGGCATATCAGCGACTCAGCCAGCTCCGACACCGACTCGGCCAGAAGGAGTCCGAACTGGAATCGGTACGAGACACCATCGCCGAACTCGAGGACGAGATAGCGGACGGAGACCGGGTCGAAGAGGAATTGAACGCGGTCCGAGAGGACCTCTTCGACGCCAGGGAACGGATCGACCGAATCGAGTCCTCCGTCGTCGAACGGTTCAACGAACAGATGGAGGATCTGCTGGATCTCCTCGACTACCAGAACGTCTCCCGCGTCTGGCTCGAACGCCTCGCAACCGAGGGAAATTCGACCTCAACCTACGAGATTCACGTGGTTCGTGAATCAGAGGACGGGGTCGCCTACGAGGACACCCTGGACACGCTTTCCGAATCGGAGCGAGAAATCATCGGCATTATCGTGGCCCTGTCCGGTTACCTCGTCCACGACCTTTCCGACTCGATTCCATTCGTTCTCTTCGACTCTATCGAATCAATCGACGCGCCCCGTCTCGAGAAACTCTTCGAGTACGTGAGCGACTACGCACCATTCATCGTCGCTGCCCTCCTCCCGGAGGACGCATCAGCGATCGACGAGCAGACGATCGAGGCACCTGCGTTTTCGAGGTGATCAGAATGGGAAATACCGGACGGACACTGAAGATACGACGTCTGAAGGACGAGTACGATCTGTCGGCCCTCGACGCCGATATCCTGCGCTTATACGACGGAGAGGGGAAGTCACTACGCCAATTGGCGGATTACCTGAACGTTCGGATCACGGCGGAATATCTCGATCGGGAACCGTTTTCCCCCCGGAGCGTCTACACGACGCTTCGAGACCGAACTGGCGAGGTCGCCGAACGGGAGAAGACCGATTTGCGCCGGCGGCTCAGAATGCACGACGTAGACCTGGACGAACTGGAGGACGACTGGGTCTCCCACATGAGCGTTCGGTCGTACCTCCGACGAGAACTCGGAATCGATACCGACCGGGCAGCGAACGACGTGGATCCCTCGGTCACGTTGGACCGCCTCCGGGGGCTAATCGATCGCGAGGAGAACATCGTCGAACAGACGCTCGAACGAACCCGGGGTCTCGACGTGGACTCGTGGGAGGTTCACACGGACGTTCTCCTGGTCGATTCGAGGACCGGCGAGTCCGTTCGAGCCGAGGAATACTTGGCCGACCTCGAGGCCGAGGACGAATAGCATCGGGGAAATGTGTGCAGGGAGAGCGTGCGAACATCTCCCTTCCAATATAATGGTGTAAAGGAAGTCTGCTCCCAGACACCATGTACCGTTCGTATCAGTTCCTTTACTCAGCGTATCACATACTGAACCAATCGCAAACCGACGAGACGACACCGACTCCGGTGGGGACCGGTGAGCCACCATTCAAGGAAGACACCACCCAACGACGGTCACCTCGGGCCTGATGAGTCGTCGTCAGGGAGGAATCATGAATCGTTCGCGATTCAGACCGAGGACTTCGACGAGTGACTGACGATCAGATGACACCATTCGATCATGCGGAACGCAAGTGGGAGCACCGATACTCCCTCGTAAGCCGGAGGCCATGGGAAAGTGATCGGAGTCGAGGAAGTGACGGAAGTCGTCGTCACTCTTCCCCATCATATCCCACATATCGGAACGCAGTGGAGTAGTCATTCTCGGTCTACATCCCGCCAGATTACGGTGGGTATCGAGTGACCCCGAACCGACGGCAGGCGGTCTCGCTATCCGACATCGAGGTGACCTCGGATTCTGTCGATCGGCGTCGCTACATGGTTCGTTCCACCGACGGAAGCGACTTCCGTGTCGGCTCGTCCCACAGTACGGAATACAGCCGTCTCAGGCACTGAGGAATCCACTCAGTGGTCGAGCATCCGTAGGTATACATGGGTTCAGCCGTCATTGGAGCACGATGCGAGAGGCATATCTGGTGGGCGCCGGGCAATCGGCGTTCGGATCGTTTCCGGAGGAGTCGTATCGCTCCCTCTTCGCCGAGGCGTTCGAGTCGGCAATCACCTCCGTCGACGGCGATCTCGAGCGCTCGGCCGTTGACGAAGCCTTCGTTGGTTCTCTCGGAGTGGGTGGGCGTCAACTCGGCCTGAGCGCTCCGGCCGTGACAGAGTACGTGGGTCTCGATGGAACGCCGAGCACGCGCATCGAGAACGCCTGCGCGGCGAGCGGAACCGCCTTCCGTCAGGCCGTGACGGCGATCCGTGCCGGGACAGCGGACGTCGCCTTGGCCGGCGGCGTGGAGGTGATGACCGACCTGAGCGACGAACGGACCCGATACTGGCTCGGGGTCAGCGGCGAGACCGAGTGGGAGCGCACGGCCGGGACGACGTTCGCGGGGGTCTACGCACTCATGGCCGACGCCCACATGAACGAGTACGGGACGACGCGGGAGCAGCTCTCGAGTGTCGCGGCCAAGAATCACGGAAACGGGGCGAACAATCCGAAGGCCCAGCTCGGGTTCTCGTGCACCGTCGACGAGGCGATGAACGCGCCGACGGTGGCGCACCCCCTCAACCTCTACGACTGCTGTCCCACGACTGACGGGGCGAGCGTCACGTTCCTCGCGAGCGAGTCAATCGCCCGCAACCTGACCGACGATCCGATACGGGTCACTGGGAGCGGCCAGGCGAGTGGGACCGTCGGTCTGTTCGACCGCCCGACGCTGACCGGGATCCCCGCCACGAAACGCGCGGCGCGGCGGGCCTATGATCAGGGGAACGTCAGTCCCGCGGACCTCGACTTCGCGGAGGTACACGACTGTTTCAGCATCGCGGAAATCATGGCGTACGAGGACCTCGGATTCGTGGAGAAGGGGCACGGAGGCGAGTACGTCGCGAGCGGTGCGACCGAGCCGGACGGGGAATTGCCCGTCAATCTCTCAGGCGGCCTGAAGTCGAAGGGCCATCCCATCGGTGCGACCGGGACGGGACAGATAGTTGAGATTTACGAACAACTCCGGGGAGAGGCGGGGCAGCGCCAGGTCGACGGCCTCTCACGCGGCCTGGCGCACAACGTCGGTGGATCGGGCGGTGCAGCGACGGTTCACGTCTTTGAGGAGGGATGGGCGTGATCGACATCGAGTCCGTCGGGGTACACCGACCGCGGTATCGTATCGACGCGAGCGAATTCGAGGCCGTCTGGGGAGACGGTCCCGGCGCGAACGTCTCGTCGGTCGCGGTCCCCGGACCGGACGAGGACGCACTGACGATGGGCGTCGAGGCGGCCGAACGCGCACTCGACGCGTCGTCGGCAGATCGGTCGGCTATCGGCGCTGTCGCCATCGGAACGACGACGCCCCCGCTCGAGGAGAACGACCCGGGCGCACAACTGGTCGAGATGCTGGGGCTCGCTCGTTCGACCGAGACCGACGCGTTCGCGCAGTCGACGCGCGCGGGAGTTCGGGCGCTCCGTACGGTCGCATCGGGCGACGTGGAACCGGCACTCGTCGTCGCGACCGATCGACCGCGTGGGGAACCGGACGACGCGATTGGTCAGCGTGCCGGTGCCGGTGCCGTGGCCATGATTCTCTCCGACGACGGGGACGCGGCCCTGGTCGAAGCCGGCCAGTACGCCAGGTCGTTTCCCGGGACGCGGTACCGCGAGCGCGCAGCGGCGACGACCCGATCGTACGGGGCGACGAGCTACGAACGCCGGTCCTACGTCGAAACCGTCGGTGCGGCCCTCGATGCGCTCACTGAGCCGATCGAGGCCGTCGCACCCACGGCGCCAAACGGTACGATGCCGCATCGGGCAACGAACGACGTGGACAACGATCCCGTCATCTACCATCGCGCCGACGAACTCGGCGACCTGGGCGCGGCGAGTCCCTTCTTCGGGCTGCTCGCCGCCTGGGAGGACGGCCAACGGAACGTTACCCTTGTGGGTTACGGAGGCGGCGCGGCCGCCGACGCCGTCCGCGTGGAGGGATCGACGACACCGGTTGGGCGGACCTTCGACTGGTCGTCGCTCACGTACGCGGAGTACCTGCGGTTCCGTGGTGAGATCACGAGCGGGGGTGATCGGTGATGGGTGCCTACATCAGCATCCCGACGTGGTGGCGCTCCCTCCCGAGTCGATATCGACTGATGGTCGGCGAGTGTCCGGAGTGCGGTGCGGTCAACTTCCCCCCGGAAGGTGCCTGCAATTCGTGTATCGCGGTCGTCGAGTACGACGAGTTCGAAGCGGCAGGCACGGGCGAAATCGCGGCAAAGACGATCGTCGAAGGCGGGGCACCGCCGGAGTTCCAGGAGTTGATCGATCGGCAGGGATCGATCGGGGTGGTCGTCGTGGATCTCGACGAAGGCGCACGGGTTCCCGGAATGCTCACGGACGTCGATCCAGCCGAGGTAACTCGTGGCGATCGAGTAGAGGCCGTCCTGCGACGGCTCTATACGCAGGAGGGAATCCCGCGCTACGGGTTCAAGTTCCGTCCCGAGGAGTGACGAAGGGCCGATCACGCCATCAGCGTGATCGGCTCTGCGTACAGAACGGTCGTTCCGTCCTGGTTCACGACGTCGGCATCGTAGTGGACGATTCCCGTCGCTTCTGGGTGCTCGATCGGTTCCTTTTCCGTCACCGTCGTCTCGACGTGGATCGTGTCTCCGATACCCGTTGGCGCGGTGAATCGAACGGCGTCTAGACCGTAGAAGGCCACGACGGCCTGCCGTTCTTCCTCACTGCGCCGCTGCCACAACAACCCCGTCATCACGGAGAAGATCAGAGCGCCGTGTGCGATGCGTTCCCCATACTCGGATTCGGCCATCCTCTCTGCGTCCGTGTGAAGGGCGTTGAAGTCGCCGCTGACGCCCGCGAAGTTCGCCACGTCGGCTTCGGTGATCGTGCGCCCCTGGGTCGTCATCGAATCGCCAGTGGGGACGCGCTCATAGTAACTCATGGGAGAGTCCGGTCCCTACCCATACCCACGGCCACGGTAAATCCTCCGATCGAACCGAAAAGCGGTGGTCTTCGTATTACTCGCCGCCGAAACGCCAGGAATCGAAGGTGATGTGAACGCCCTCCTCACGTCGAGTCACAGGACGAAGCAGTCGGCTCCCTCGTCGTCCAGTCGAATCCCGCAAAGTCGATCCGGTCCGCCTCTCCGAACAGAGAGGTGTGAGAATCCGTCGAGGAGGTGTAGGAACTACTTCGCAGGAACCGGGGCGGGCGACGCCCACAGAATGAGATAGCACCGACACTGCACCGAGCAGGGCGGCACTACTATATAACGGGCGGCTGAATTCCGTCGTAGAATGATCACGTTCGACGACTCTTCGGCCGCCGAGGAACTGGCCGACCGCGCACGCCGGTTGATGGACGAGGTCGTCATCCCCAGGGAGCGCAACCTCGACGGTGGAATGTCGATCTCTGAGAGCACGGTGCGCGAACTCAGGGAGGCAGCACGGGAGTACGGCGTCTACGCGCCGCAGATCGAGGAGGCATACGGCGGTATGGGGTACGACTTTCGGGACGTTCTGCCGACCTTCGAGCAGGCGGGGCGAAGTCTGCTCGGTCCCGTTGCGATGCGAGTCGACGCACCGGACGAGGGTAACATGCATCTCCTCGAGATGCACGGAACCGACCTCCAGAAGGAGCAATATCTGGAGCCCCTGGTGAACGGTGAGATCAAATCGGGGTTCGCCATGACGGAACCGATGCCGGGTGGCGGATCGGATCCGAAGATGTTGAAGACGACGGCGGAGCGAGACGGCGACGACTGGGTCATCGACGGCCACAAGTGGTGGACCACTCAGGGCGTCGAGGCCGACGTCCTGTTGGTCTTCGCCCGCACGGACCCGGACGCACATCCGTACGCCGGGAGTTCAGTCTTCATCGTCCCGACGGACGTCGAGGGGGTCGAGGTCGTCCGCAACATTCCCCACGTGGGGACCGAACAGACGGGAAAGGGTCACGCGGAGATCGTCTTCGACGACGTTCGTGTCCCAGACGAACACCTCCTCGGCACCGAAGGCCGGGGCTTCGAGCACGTACAGGAGCGGCTCGGTCCGGCCCGGTTGACCCACTGCATGCGATTCTCCGGAATGGGGCAGCGCGCCCTCAGCATCGCGAAGGCCTACCTCTCCGAACGCGAGAGCTTCGGTGGCCCCCTGGCGGAGAAGCAGAACGCCCGCTTCGACATCGCCGAGAGGGAAATGGAGTTACAGGCCGCACGGTCCCTGAATCGGACCGCGGCCACTCGCATTGACGAGGGCGAAGAGGCCCGGGTCGAGGTCGCGATGAGCAAGGTGTTCACCGCCAATGTGGTCCAAGAGGTCGTCGACACGGCCCTCCAGTACGCGGGCGGCAATGGCATCGCCAAGGACCTACCACTGGCAGATTTCTACCAGAGCGTCCGCCAATTCCGCATCATCGACGGGGCCGACGAGGTGCACAAGCGAACGATCGCTCGCGAGGCCTTAGAAGACGTCGACGAGAGCGAACTCGATCCCGTCGTCCGCTACGGCGATCGATAGGCGCTCCCTTTCCCATAAGGGGACGAACGAATACGACGGCCCGGTCGTCTCGAATCCACCCGTCGGCAGCGGGTGCCTCAGCGAAACCTCCACGGAAGCCCCCATACCACGCTCGCCGGTTCGAGGGCGATGCCCTGTCCGTGGTCGGCGAGCGTCGCAATCACGTCCCGATGGAGGGGCGACGACGTGGGTTCGCCGTGGAGGACCTGGCAGTTCCTCCCCACGGGAATCCACGGAGAGCTCCTCCGGGTCAGCCACGCTCGCGACATGTCGGAGAGACGAATAGCCTGGCAGGACTTCGAAACGTTCTGGCGGGGTCCTGACGGGTATCGAATTCGAATCCTCCCAGACACTCGGTTACCGCTTCGTTCGGGGTCGTAGGGCCGTCCGTCGTGTTGCGTGCAGTGGTCGGTCCTGTAGCTATTTAGGAAGGGGGCTCCTTGCTCCACGCGATGACCGACGACGATCAGCCGACGTACCTGGAACGCCTCGTGAACGAAGGAGCCCTCGAGCGGTACCTGGAACGTGAACTGGGTCCAGCGGATGCCTTCGAGTACGAACGTCTCGGGGCGGGACACTCGAACGAAACGCTCTCGCTCACGTGGGGTGACCGAGACCTCGTCCTCCGGCGGCCACCTGCTGGCGACGTGGCCGAGACGGCCCATGACGTCTTGCGGGAGTTTCGGGTGATGGACGCACTCCAGGACACCGACGTGCCGGTTCCACCGACGGTCGCGGCGTGCGAGGACAAGGACGTCATCGGTGCGCAGTTCTACCTCATGGAACGCGTGGACGGAGAGGTCCTGCGGGACGGCGAACCCCCGCGCTTCCAACCGAAGGAGTACCGACGGAAACTGGGCGAGATCGTCGTTGACACGCTCGCTGCCATTCACACGATCGATTACGAATCGGTCGGGCTGAGTGAATTCGGTCACCCGGCGGGGTTCACGCGTCGACAGGTCGAGCGCTGGCAACAGCAGTACGAGTGGGCGTTCGAGGTGACCGAAGCGGAACGCGAGGTGCCGATGGTTCGCGAAATCGGGGACTGGCTCGAGAAGAACGCTCCCGATAACACACCTCATTCACTGGTCCACGGCGACTACAAGCCCGACAACCTGATGGTAGCCCCGGGAACGCCACCAGAACTCGCGAGCGTCTTCGACTGGGAGATGAGCACGCTTGGAGACCCGAGAACCGACCTCGGCTGGTTGTTTATCTACTGGTACGACGAACGGGACCCCGAACCGGCCCTGGGTAACTTCACGGACACGTTCATGACGGCGGAGGGATATCCGTCGCGTCGTGCCCTCCGTGACCGCTACGAGCGACGGACCGGGATCGAATTCGAACACGAGCGCTTCTATCGAACGCTTGCCGTCTACAAACTCGGCGCGCTGGGCGAGATGTTCTACCGACGATATCTGGAGGGAAATAGCGACGATCCGCTCTACCCGAAGATGAGGGAGCGAGTCCCGCACCTCGCCCATCGAGGGCGGCGCATAATCGACGGCGAGGAGCCGCTGTGACCGTCGGCGGTCCGATTACCAGTCGAACCGAGATCTCCCGGGATCGATCCGAACTGGCATCGTCATTCCCCGGAGACGTTGCCTCGCCAGGGAGTCCGTCTCGGAGCAGCAAAGGGCGCATATAGCAGGGGCAGCATCAATCCTCAATCGTACACGAGGTCGAACCGTATCTCCTCGGCCTTCGATTGGAGCACGTCCGGGAACTCCTCACGCATGCGCTCGGCGTCCAGGTGATTCGACGGACCGAAGATACTGAGACCACCGATCACCTCGTCCTCGGCATCGAGGACCGGGACGCCGACAGCTCGCAACCCGCTCATGTGTTCGCCATCGTTCACGGCGTATCCTCGGTCGCGGATGGTCTGGAGTTCGTCCCGGAACCGGTCGGGATCGGTGATCGTGCTATCGGTCAGTTCGGGGAGTCCCTCCCGACGAATGAATGCATCGACCGCCTTTTCGGACCACTGCGAGAGGATGGCCTTGCCCGAGGCGAGGGCGTGCAGCGGACGTCGGTACCCGATCATCGTATCCGACTGCAGCGGGTTCGACTCCCCGGCCCTGTGAACGTACACGCCCTCGCCGTCCTCCTCGACGAGGAACAGGGCTCGTTCACCCGTTTCTTGGGCCAGTTGAATGACTTTCTCCTTCGCGAGAACGTAGCCCCGTTTGCGCGTCCGAGCGGGTTCGCTCAACAGCAGGAAGTACAGTGAAAGTCGATACCGACCTCCTTCCTCCATGACGTACTTCCGCTGTTTGAGTGTCTGAAGGTGGCGGTGGACGGTGCTCTTGGCGATTCCAAGGGTGTCGACGACCTCGTCGAGCGTCGCCGTGCCCTCGTCCCGAAGCAGTTCGAGGATATCGAGGGACGTTGCGGTCGTCGTCACCGGAACGTCGCTCGCGTCGGGACTGGCGTCGTTCATATTCGAATGAATAGAACGAGACGCGTTAAGGTTGTGGGTGCCCCAGGAAGTAAAGGGGCATGCTGACGGGTCGTCCTCCGTCAATCGCTGTCGCATCCCTCCTCATCGTGGTACGGCGGAACGGTCCTCTGCCGATCGATGTACCGAATGTGCTCACCGTTCGAATGGGGAATTCACCGTCACAGGGACCGAACGTGTATTCCTCACTGTGGGATGTGTGCACCAGTCATTTCCAACCTTGTATTGGAAAGAAATGGAGGCTCGTCCCGAATACCGGAATTCAATTAGTTTCCCGTCGAATGGCGATAGCTCACCCCACCCGTCCTTGCCGATATCGCGATGGCCTCAGCCGTCGAGGAGATCTGGAACCGAGTGACAGTAGACCAAGAGGAAATCGCTCACAGTGACCGATTCGTTCGTCGATACGTATCACGTACGAGAGGCGTCGACCGATGCGACCCAGTCGTCGATCCGACGTGGTTCTGACTCGAATGTGCGGAAAAGTATCGGCGGATTCTGCCGTTCGTTTATATGATGTCCCTGGGTTATTCAGCTGAAATCGATGATTTCTGCGGACGACGCACGGACTGAAGGGCAGTTCGAGACCGAGGCGCACGACGAGACCCGGGAGCAGAACCCGACGATGGTTCTCGGGTCGGTGTCCTGGAGATCGGACCTCTGTCTACGTATCCAAACGGTGCCGCTTGGGGGACGTTCGGGGAGGATTCGTAATTCCTCGCTCGCCGATCGGTCGGCCTCTCTGGAATTTCCATTCATCACCGGCATGTCCGCCGGCGTGCGCGTCTCTGAAGTGCCCATCGATTCAGGGAAAGATATTTTCTACTCCTCGCCGATTTGCGGGTATGGCGTTCCAGTTATCCGACGAACAGCGAGCAATCCGTACGGCAGTCCGCGAGTTCGCGTCCGAGGAGATAGAACCAGTCGCCGCCGAACACGACCAGGCGGGCGACTATCCGGACGAACTGGTTCAGAAGGCGGCCGAACTCGACTTCATCGCCCCCCACATTCCCACCAAGTACGGGGGCGCGGGCATGGACACGCTGTCGTCGACGATCGTTACTGAGGAATTGTGGCGCGGTGATCCGGGCATCGGGAGTGCCATCGGGAGTCGGGGATTCGGCACGACGATGATCAAGAAGTTCGGTGACGAGTGGATGAAAGAGGAGTGGCTTCCAAGGGTGGCCGACGGCGATGCCGCGACGGCGAGCGCCATCAGCGAACCGGCACACGGGTCGAACGTGGCTGGCATCCAGACGCGGGCGGAACGCGACGGCGATGGATTCGTCATCGACGGGAACAAGATGTGGATCACGAACGGAACCGTGGCCGACGTCGCCGTCGTCATGACGAAGACGAGTCCCGGTGAGGGCCATCGCGGCATCACCGCTTTCCTGGTTCCAACGGACCTGGACGGGTTTTCGGCCGAGAAGATCGACAACAAACTCGGCATTCGAGCGTCGGATCTGGCGGAATTAATCCTCGATGACGTCCGCGTCCCCGAGGAGAACGTGATCGGAGAGGTGGACGAAGGGTTCTATCAACTCATGGAGTTTTTCGCCGACGGCCGGGTCTCGGTTGCAGCCCAGGCGGTCGGTGCGGCCCAGGCGGCCCTCGACGCGGCGAAGGACTATGCGACCGACCGCGAGCAATTCGACCAGGAGATCGCCGAATTCCAGGCCATCAGGCACAAAATCGCGGAGATGGCGACGAAGGTCGAGGCCGCTCGATCGCTCGCTTATCGCGCGGCGACCCACGTACAGGAGGGGGACGACGAGGTGGCACGGAAACTGGCCAGTATGGCGAAACTCTTCGCCAGCGAACACGCCGTCGACGTAGCCGACGAAGCGATCCAGGTCCACGGGGGTGCAGGGTACGTCACCGATCACCCCGTCGAGCGCTACTATCGCGACGCCCGGATCACCAAGATCTACGAGGGAACGAGCGAGATTCAGAAGAACATCGTCGCGGACACCCTCCTCCCATGACCACGAGCGACGACTGGACCGACCGACAATCGAGGACGACGGTGACCGTCGACGGACACGACGTCGAGATGGCATACTACGAGGAGAATTCCGATGCGGAGGGACCGCCCGTCGTGTTTCTCCACGGTATCCCGACCTGGTCGTTCCTGTGGCGAGACGTACTCGATCCCGTCGCCGAGAACTACCACGTTCTCGTCCCCGACCTGATCGGCTACGGGAACTCGACAATGCGGGACGGGATCGATCGCTCGATCCGTGCTCAGGAACGGGCACTTGAGGGGCTCCTCGCGAGTGTGGGCGCGGATCGCTCGTCAATCGTTGCCCACGACATCGGAGGCGGTGTCGCCCTCCGATACGCCGCCCACAATCCTGGATCGGTAGAGACATTGGTGCTCTCGAACGCCGTCTGTTATGACTCCTGGCCCGTCGAGTTCATCAACACCCTCGGCGTCCCGTCGACCCTGGAGCAGTCCGACGAGCAGTTCGAAGCGACCGTCGCCGGGGCGTTCGAGCAAGGCCTGTACGGCGATCCGGACGATCACCGTGAGTTCATCGACGGAATGATGGCCCCTTGGGAGACCGACGCGGGCAAGAGGTCTCTCGTCCGGAACGCGGTGGCGACGAACACGAATCACACTTTAGAGATAGATTACGAGGCGATAGAGGCGGAGACCTACCTGCTCTGGGGCACCGACGACGTGCTCCAACCCGTCTCGTACGCCGCGCAACTGACCGAGGACGTGACCGGAGATACGACGATGCTTCCCCTCGAGGACGCCTACCACTGGGTCGTCGAGGATCGAACCGAGGCGTACCGGTCACACCTGGCCGACGTGTTCGGGTAGCTCTAGAGAGTCCGAACTCGACCGCGGCCCGACCGAGGCCCACACAGGAGTAGTGGTCCTCCGAATCCGACCGACTCGCCACGGTCGATGCACGGTTCCGAAACGGTATCGCCACGATCAACGATGTCGCCGTCGAGTTCGACCAAATCTCAACGAGTCCGATTGCCCACGGCAACTTCGTGTGACAGAACACAAAATTTCATAACGCAAGGAACGCACTACCCCACCATGGTAGTCACTATCGAGGAGATCGAGGAGATCGCGGTACTGGGGGCCGGTAACATGGGGCACGGGATAACCGAAGTCGCGGCCCTGGCAGGGTACGAAGTCACGATGCGGGACATCGAGGAGGACATCGTTACGGAGGGTTACGAGAACATCGAGTGGTCGCTCGAGAAACTCGCTGACGCGGAGGCCATCGACGAGGATCCGGAGACCGTCCTCGACCGCGTCTCCACGACGGTCGACCTCGAGGAGGCGGTCGCCGACGTCGATCTCGTCGTCGAAGCCGCTCCGGAACGCCTCGACCTGAAGCAGGACATCTTCGAGGACCTCGACGAGATGGCCGACGAGGACGCCTTGCTGACGACGAACACCTCCTCGCTCTCGATCACCGAGATTGCGTCGGCGACGGATCGACCCGAGCGGGTGGTGGGACTGCACTTCTTCAATCCGCCGGTGAAGATGGACCTCGTCGAGGTCATCTATGGCGAGGAGACGCGCGACGAGGCGGCCGAGACCGCGTACGAGTTCGTCGAATCCCTCGAGAAAACACCGATCTACGTGCGGAAGGACGTCAACGGGTTCGTCGTCAACAGCGTTCTCGGTCCGTACATGGACGAGCCGGCGTGGATGGTCTCCGAGGGCGAGACGACGATCCGGGAGGCCGACGCGACGATGGTTCACGAACGCGACTATCCGATGGGCCCATTCGAACTCGCGGACCTGACGGGGATCGATGTCGGCTATCACGTGCGCCAGGAGGCCGGCAAACCGATTCCACCGATTATGGAAACGAAGGTAAAAAATGACAACCTCGGCCGGAAAACTGGCAAGGGATACTACGACTACGAGGACGGAGACGGTGCCGACTACGACGTCGACGACGCCGGTGACTTCGATTACCTGCGGGTCGAGGCGCGAATGATCAACGAAGCAGCGAAGCTCGTCGGCGACGACGTGGCCCCACCGGAGGCCGTCGATGAGGGCATGCGCCTCGGGGCTGGATTTCCCGAAGGACCGTGTCGCCGTGCCGACGCCATCGGACTGGACGTCGTCCTGGATAAATTGCGGGAGGAGTACGAACGATCGGGATCCGACCGGTTCGAACCGGCCGAGTACTTACTCGAACTGGTCGAAGCGAACAGGACCGGGCGGGACACCGGGGAAGGGTTCTACGACTACTCAGCAGGCGACGTGACGTCTGAGACGATATCGTACGACCTCGAGGACGGTCTGCTGCGAATCGAACTCGACCGGCCGAACCGATTGAACGCTCTCAACACCGAGATGCAAGACGCCATCGTCGACCTCCTCCGAACCGTCGACGACGAGGCGGTCAGGGCGGTCGTGTTCACCGGCGCGGGTGACCGCGCGTTTTGTGCGGGCGCCGACGTCTCCGGTTTCGATGACGTCGATCCGGCGAAGAGTGCCGAACCCACGGAGGTGTTCAGGGTCGTCGATGAATACCCGCGACCCACACTCGCAGCGATCGACGGCTACTGTCTCGGTGGGGGCCTGGAGCTCGCGATGGCTTGTGACCTGCGTATCGCGACGGACGAATCGGAGTTCGGATTCCCCGAGATAGACCTCGGGTTGCTCCCCGGTGGAGGGGGTACCCAACGTGCGATGCGTCAGCTCGGAGAGGCCCGGGCGAAAGAGTTGGTCTTCCGCGGTAATCGCATCGACGCCGAGCGTGCCGAGAACTGGGGGCTCATCAATCGAGCCACGACGACGGACGCGTTCGAAGAGACCGTGGACCAGTTCCTCAACGACCTCGTCTCGGGCCCACCGATCGCGCTTCGCCGGGCCAAGCGGGTCATGAACGAGGGGGTAGACGAAGACCTGGATGCCGGCCTGGAGATGGAGAGCCAGGCGTTCAGCCTCCTCTTGACGACCGAGGACTTCGAAGAAGGCGCCGCCGCCTTCAGAGAAGACCGCGATCCCGAGTTCGTGGGGGAGTGAGCCTGCTCAAGCACACGTGAGACGACTCCGTCGTTTCGTGTGCACGCTCGAACGTCGCTGAATTCGTTGCGGGACCGGCCGACGAGCAGAGGCACCGGAAACGAACGCTATCGCTCGGCGAAGGATTCGCTCGTCGTGGCGTCTCGCCCGCGGACTCGGTCGCTGATCGGTTCGCACTGAGTAGACACAAGTCCTCCCGACCGGGATAATTGAACTGACGATAGATACCGTCTGTTGCAGTAACTACTATACCCTCAGCGAAACAGGCGATAATTCGTCATTCCGACGGCGACGGGGGCGACATCGTCGTCGGGGGTCTCGCTCTCGACAATCACCTGGGTGACGCCCACGTGTCCCCCGGCCCGGATGACCTCGGCGTCGGCGATCAGGTCCCCCACGGCGGGTCGGAGGTAGGAGACGGAGAGGTCGATCGTGGCGAGTTTCGCGTCCGCCGGATTCTCGAACGTCGTTCGAAGCGCGAATGCACTCGACGTATCGACCAGCGTCGACGCTACACCACCGTGTATCGAAGCCGCTCCACGAATCTGAGGATTCGTCAGCGTTTCGTCGTACGGGATTCGCATGACCACCCGTTCCGGCTCGATCCGGTCCAGGGTGACTCCCAGTTGGGAGAGAAATCCGTGAGTATCGAGGAACGACTGGAAGGATTGTTTCACCTGGTCGGCGATGTCGTCCACGGGGATCACCGCCCTTCGAAGTTCGGTTCCCGCCGCTCGACGAAGGCTTTCACGCCTTCCCGGTGGTCCCGAGTCTCGAAGATTGCCGCCTGTGCGTCGGCCTCGTTGTCGATCGCCTCTTCGATGCTACTGGTGGTGAGTCCCTGTCTGACGGTCCGCTTCGAGGCAGAGAGGGCGACGGTCGGACCGGAGGCGATGGTCTCGATCATCGATTCGACCTCGTCCTCGAAGTGCTCCGTTCCATAGACGTGGTTGAACAGGCCGAGTTCCCCCGCCCGATCGGCGCCGACGAGTTCGCCGGTGTAAATCAACTCGAGGGCCACCGATTCGCCCACGATACGCGGCAGGAGATACGACGTTCCGGCGTCGACGGCGAGGCCGACCTGCCGGAATCCGAATGATATCTCAGCGTCCTCGTGCGCTAACACCACGTCGCAGGCAATAGCGAGGTTTGCGCCGGCACCATAGGCCGTGCCGTCCACGACGGCCACTGTCGGCAATCGAGCCTCGGCCACCGCCGCTATCGCCGCACCGGTGACTTCGGAGATGTGTTCGACCAGTTCGTGAAGCGGCGGACCCGCTCCCTCGATGCGGTCGTGCATGGACTGGACGTCACCACCGGCCGAGAACGCACTCCCTTCGCTCTCGATCACGATCACACGGGCCTCGGTGTTCGGTATCTCCTCCATCGCATCGAGGAGTCCCTCGGCTACCTCGTCGGTGAGGGCGTTCCGTGTCTCCTGTCGCGCGAGCGTGATCCGTGCGACCTCGTTCGTGACCGAAAGTTCGACGGCTTCGTCGGTCATCGTTCCACCGTCGTCAACCGAGAAACAATTGAGCGGCCATTCCTTCGGAGGGTGGGGATACGTCCCATACACCCCGCCACTCGGACGTTCATCAAAAAACCTGTCCCCGGATCTGTTCTGGAAAACGGTCTCGTCCGCGTCGTCGGCGTTGGACGGCGAGTGACTCCAGACGACGCCTCGATCAATCGATGATGTCGAGTATCTCTTCGAGGTGGGTAATTCGGTAATCGACGTCATCGCCATTCTCGGCGCCGTACGCGACGGTTTTCATCCCGACGTCTTTCGCTCCGCGGATGTCGTTTTCGTATCGGTCACCAATCATGAGTGATCGTTCGGGTACGACATCCGCCTTCTCGAGTGCGGTTTCGAACATCGCCGGGTGGGGTTTCGTTTTCCCGATCGCTTCCGACGTCGTGTACGAGTCGAACCCATCGAAGAGTTCGAACGACTCGAGAATCCGGCGTCCCTCCCGGTGATCGACGTCGCTCACGACGCCGACGTGGAAACGTCGCTCGAAGAGGGCCTCGAGTGTCGGGATGGCTCCGTCGTTCGCCACCACCATTCGTTCCATCACGTCGTCGAAGAGCGGTCGCCACTCCGCGGGCGGAACCGATTCCGCCACGATCGCTCTCACTCCACGGTCGTACCCCTCTCGTGCCGGCCTGAACGCCATCTCGTCCCGTTCGGTGAAGTACTCGCTGACGACGTCGCGCCACCGTTCGATCGCCATCTCTCGGGGGACGGTACAGAGATATCGCTCACAGAGTGCCTCGACGAACGCCTCGTGCCCTCGCCGTACCGATTCGAGTGACACGATGACGCCGCCAATGTCCCAAAACACTGCGTCCCAGGAGCTCTCGTCCATATCATCTCCCCGGAGGCGGGACTCAAGAAGCTAGTGGGCCCACCGTCGATCCATCGGGTTCGAGATCCCATCCATCGAGACACTGACTCCTCGATCGACCGTCCCTGAAACGGCGCGTCAAGAGAGTTACTGAATCCTCTCAGCGACTTCGACGAGTTGCTTCCCGATGTTCTCTCCCTCGAACAGGCCGAGGAAGGCGTCGGGAGCCGTCTCCAGCCCCTCGGAGACCGTCTCTCGGTACGTGATTTCATCGGACCGGACCCATCGGGCGAGTTGCCTGGTCGCCGCTTCGAATCGCGGTTCGAAGTCGCGGACGAGAAAGCCCTGGACGGTGGCGCGCGTCTGGATGAGCTGTGGGAGCTTACGCGGCCCGTAGGCCACCTTTTCGTTGTTGTACTGGGAGATCTGGCCACAGACCGCCACCCGGGCGTCGACGTTGAGGTGCGTGAATACGGCGTCGGTAATCGGTCCGCCGACGTTGTCGAAGAACGCATCGACACCGTCGGGTGCTGCCTCCCCGAGCGCCGCGCGATAGTCGTCCGTGGTCTCGTAATTGATGCCGACGTCGAAGCCCAACTCGTCCTCTAAGAACTCCACCTTCCGGTCGGATCCCGTAAATCCGACGACGCGTGCGCCCTGTCGTGCGGCGATCTGACCGGCGATCGTGCCGACCGCACCCGCAGCACCAGTCACGACGAACGTTTCACCTGCCTTCGGTTGGGCCACCTCGCGCGTGCCGAAGTACGCGGTCCGCCCTGGCATTCCGAGAACCCCGAGGAACGCAGAGAGAGGCCCCAGTTCGGGGTCGATTTTCCGAAGCTTCGATCCCGAGGCAGTCGCGTACTCGGCCCACTGGAGATTCCCGGTGACGACGTCTCCCGGTTCGAAGACAGTGCCTTCCTCCTCTATGACCTCGCCGACGACGCCTCCCTGGAGGGGTTCGCCTACCTCCCAGGGCTCGGCGTAGGATTTGCCGGCCCGCATCCGGTCACGCATGTACGGATCGACCGAGAGATACAGGGTTCGAACCAGTACCTCGCCGGCTTCGAGGTCGGGAATTCCTCGCTCGACGAGCGAAAACGTGTCGTGATCGGGCTTGCCTTCGGGGCGTTTCGCGAGCGTGTACACACGGTTCGTGTTCGTCATCGTTTCCACATCAGAGAGTGGGCAGATACGAACGTCGATAGAAGAAACATCTACTGGTTGTCAGTCGCGGTCAGAACGGAGAGAACGCTCACTCCGATGGAGGTTCCTCTAGATTCCGCGGGACGCCCTGTGCAGTAAGGGTCTCGCCGACGAGGTACGAACTCGCGTCGCTCGCGAGGAATTGGGCGACGTCGGCTATCTCCTCTGTCCGGCCGATGCGACGATCGACCTCCCCGCGATCGATGTTCGACGCCGTGATCCCCATCTGAGATTCGACGCCCGGCGTGGCCACGAATCCGGGGGCGATGCAGTTGACCCGGACGTTGGCTTCGGCCCACTCGTTCGCCAGCGTCGAGGTCAGATTGATAACGCCAGCCTTGGCTGCCGCGTAGTGACTCATGTACGGGGATCCGAGTTGACCGGCAACGCTCGCGATATTGATGATCGAACCACCATCGTCCTCGCGCATGTACTCGCCCGCGGCTTGCGTGGCGTGGAACGTCCCGTGAAGGTTGATATCGACGATGGTCTTCCAGCCGTTCTCGCTGAGATCCTCGAAGGGCGCCATGAAACTCGCCCCGGCATTGTTGACCAGGACGTCGATCGATCCGAACTCCTCAACGGTCGCTTCGATGAGTGATTCGACGGCGTCTCGATCGGTAACGTCACACTCGACCGCGAGCGCCTCGCCTGGCCGGTCACTTTCTCGAATCTCCTCCGCAACGGGGTCGACGTTCGCCTGCTCACGCGAGCAGATTGCGACGTTCGCGCCGTCTGCCGCGAAGCGCTCCGCGATCGACTTGCCGATCCCACTCGAGGCTCCCGTGACGATAGCAGTGCGCCCCGCGACGCTGAATTGGTCCGTAGACATCTGTCGTAATTCCGCGTGGGACTTCAGTGGGAGGCATGAAAAACTTTCACCCCAAGGTGAGTCGATCGATCACCCAGGACCGCGAGATGGGATCAAAACTCGGTGACGACGGGGATTCCGACCGTCTCGAAATTGTCCAGTCCTTCGATAGTCTCGGGGATGTCCTCGAGGGAGATCCGATCGGTGACGACCGCGCCAGGGTCGATCTTTCCCTCCGCCATCATCTGGAAGATCTCATCGTACTCGTGCGGTGGCATCCCATACGAACCGTAAAAATCCACCTCGTCGGCGACCATTCGATCCACCGGCAGCGCCACGTTCCCGCCTTCTTCGGCCGTCGTCAGTCCGATCTGGAGGTGCTGGCCACCCTTGTCGAGTGATTCGAGGGAGTTTTGGGTCGTCTCCGCGATGCCCAGGGCGTCGACGGACACGTCGGCCCCGCGACCACTGGGCGTATACGCTTTGACGGCGGCCGGGACGTCCTCTACGTCCGGGACGCGAACCGTCCGGTCCGCTCCGAGTTCGATGGCTTTCTCGAGGTTGGCCTCGTTGAGATCGACGGCGATGACGTTGGCACCGAGGGCATCGGCGACGTGAACCGCTGACAGACCGACGCCCCCACACCCGTGTACGGCAACCCAGTCCCCGGCAGTCAGGTCGACACGGTGTACGATACCGTGAAAGGCCGTCGCAAAGCGGCAGCCTAGGCCGGCGACGGCGACCGGATCGATATCGTCTGGCAGTGTAACGAGGTTGTGATCTGCGTTCGGAACGGGATAGTACTCCGCAAAGGCCCCCTGCTGGAAGGGCACGAGTCCCATCGGTATCGATCTCTCGCAGATGTTCGAGCGCCCGGCCCGACAGTGTCGGCACGTGCCGTCAGAGAGGTTGAAGGGATTGGTGACGAAGTCGCCCACGTCGAACGTCTCGACGTCGTCGCCGACTTCTACGACGGTTCCAGCAGGCTCGTGGCCGAATACCTGCCCTTCCGTCGGTTGGATGTTGAGCCACTCCCAGTCACCGCGCCAGGCGTGCCAGTCGCTTCGACAGACGCCACACGCTTCGGTTTCCACGACGACTCCATCGGGCCCCGGTTCCGGTCGCTCGACTTCCTCGACTGCCATCGTCTCTTCGACCCCCTGGAAGGTAACCGCTCGCATATCTCGACGTTCAGCGCCTGCCACAATGAATGTTGGGTAGGGACCCCCGCAGAAGGGCCCTCATTCGATCGTCTCACCGGTGCTCTCGACTGAAAGCGTCTATATGGACCGATCGCTGACTGACTACGTCACTACGGCACAATTTTTGACCACTCCAAGAAAATTCGGTGACTGATTTCTGAGTAAATTCGACGCAGCCGACCGGATTTATATCAATATCACAATCATTTCGTCCATACCCCTGGATTTATGATGATGGTTTCCGATTGATCACCTGGAGATGCCTCGTGAACGGAGCGACCACTGGCGGAACAGCGAATCTACCAATAGTCAATCGAGTACAAGGGGGCACGTGACATCCTCCCGTCGGCGACTTCTGAGAACGGCCGGCCTTGGGGTAGCCGGTATGACCGGCCTTGCCGGGTGTCTCGGCGGTGGCGGGGGTGGCGGTAAGTCTGGCCCGTTCAAAATCGGGGTACTCGTGCCACACACTGGAATGAAAACCCGATCGGAAATTCTATCGCAAAATCCGCCGAATTGGCCGGCCAAGAACTCAATAACTCCGGTGGAGTCCTGGGAAAGGACGTGGAAGTAATCGTCCAAGAGACGAACGAGGATCCACAGACGGGCAAAGACAAGTATCAGGAACTCACTGTCGCCCAATCCGTGGACGTGACGGTGGGCGTGTTCACGAGTGAGGTCTTGCTGAACCTCCTGGACAGCATTGCGGGACAGGAAACCGTCCACATGACCGCTGGCGCGGCGTCGCCGGAACCAGCGACTATGGTGAAGGAAAACTACGAGAAGTACAAATACTGGTTCAGGACCGGACCAGTGAATGCTCACTACCTCGGGGTAAATATGGTCGATTTCGCCGAGGACTCCTTCGACAATATGGGCTGGAACTCCGTGTACGTCCTCACGGAAGACTACGCGTGGACGAAGCCTATCGACGAAGTCCTCTCAAACCAGCTCTCGGGCGTGGCTGACGTGGTCGGCATGAAGCGTTATGCAGGCTGTACGAAGAACTTCTCTACAATTTTCGATCAGGTCGAGGCCTCAGGTGCCGATGCAGCGTTCGTGGCGATGGCTCACACAGGTACCGCAGCCATCGTCCAATGGGCGAAACAGCAACGCCAATTCGAATTCGGCGGAATTCACGTACCGATGCAACTTCCCTCTTATTACGGGCTAGTCAACGGCGCCTGTCGGTACGGCGTGACCCAGAACACTACCACGCCTCACGCGAAGATCACTCGGAAGACCATCCCGTACGCGAAGGCCTATCACGACATGGTCGGGAAGTATCCCGTATACACTGGATACATCGCCTATGACGCTGTAAAGAACTACGCTGCAGCCGCCGAGAACGTAGGATCACGCATTCCCGAGGACGTCCTCTCAGAACTTGAGCAGATGACGTTCACAGGCACAGCGGGCCCGACCCGATATTATGGAAAAGATCAAACTTATCCCCACGACGTGATCTATGATGTGACGATGGAGAATGGGGTTTGCCCTCTCTGGCTCCAGTGGCAAAAATCCGGCGGCGAGGGGCAACAAGTCACAATTTGGCCCGACTCACTCGCTCGTGGGTCCTACAAGCAACCTCCCTGGATCTAAACGATGGCCTTGTCGCTGGTCAACGTGATTGCGAACGCGACGATGATTAGTGCCTTGTATGCGTTGGTCGCTATCGGGTTCACCCTCATTTTCGGCGTCGGGGGAGTCCTAAATCTGGCCCATGGAGCCACCCTCACAATCGGGGCGATCGCGGCCTATTACAGATCTGAAGTCCTCGGGATGGGCATTCTGCTCGGTACGGTCGGGGCGATGGTCGTACCGGCCCTTTTTGCTGCGACGCTGTATCTTGGGATGATCCGACGTGTCCAGGACGACCCAATCACCGTGATGATCCTCACGCTCGTGACGGCCATTGCAGTCGAAGAATTCATCAAGTTTCTCATCGGAACGCAACCCGTCGCCATTCCATCGCTCCTTTCGGGTCAGTTGGCGGTAGCCGGGGGAATTCAAATGAACCGCGTTCTGGTCTTCGCTCTCTCCTGGATACTCATCGGACTGCTGTTCGGAGTGGTTAACTACACGAGAACCGGGAAGGCAATACTCGCCACGAGCATGTCCACGAAAGGTTCGGCACTGGTTGGCATCGAGAGCGACCGCATGTACCTTTATACGTGGATACTCGCAGGCGTGTTCGCAGGTCTGGCAGGGGTATTCCTCGCGTCAATCCAAACCGCGACCTGGAACATGGGTCGATCACCTCTCGTGCTTTCTTTCAGCATCGTCGTTCTCGGCGGTATTGGCTCGATCAGGGGCAGCCTCGTCGGTGCGTACATCATCGGGTTCCTGGAGACCCTGACGACCACGTTCGTCGACTCATCCCTGAGTGGACTGGCATCCCTGATCGTCCTCGTACTAATACTAATAGTCAAGCCGGAGGGACTCTTCGGCCGCGAGTACGCTGAATGACCATGCCGGAAACACGAATCACCGACCTCCTCGATCCGAGAACGTTCGCACTGCGTCACCAGATCGGACTCCTAGTAATGCTCGCGCTCGGGCTCGCACCGGTATGGATTCCGCTACTCTACACAGGGGGACAGGGGCTGCTTTTTCTCCGGACGCTCACCAGCGCCCTGTTCTTCGGCATGTTCGCAATGAGTTGGGACATCGTCTCCGGATATACCGGTCAGATCAGTTTCGGACACTCACTGTTCTTCGCCGTCGGCGGATACACGAGCGCGCTGCTCAACCTCGGATGGGGCGTCTCTCCTGTGTTCGCGATTGCGCTAGGCACCGTTCTGACGGCGGTGGTCGGCTTGGTCATCGGCGGACCAGCGCTCCGTCTGGAGGGCCCGTACCTCTCGCTGGTTACTCTGGTGGCTCCACTGATTCTATTACAGCTATTCATCGTCTATAGTGGGATATTCGGCGGCGAACTCGGAATTCCAAACCCCGAACCACTGGTACGCGTTGCGGGCGGATTCGCAGCCGAGACAAAGGCGTATTTCTTCGTCGCATTCGGTCTGTTCGTCCTAATCCTCGGCATCTTGCTCGCAGTGACACGATCGGACGCCGGATCAGTCTTCACTGCCATTCGGGAGGACGAGCAGGCAGTCGCTGCGGCAGGCCTAAATCCGGCGAAATTCAAGATATTCGCGTTCGTCCTTTCGGCAGCCGTCGGCGGCCTGGCCGGTGCCGTTTTCGTTCACACCATCGGCAAACCGTCCCCGAGCCAGTTGCTCGTGATGAGCATAAGCATCGAAGTGATCATCGCATCGATCATCGGTGGCATGGGGACAATCGTCGGAGCAAGTATCGGAGGTATCATCCTCGTGATTTTCCGAAGTTGGCTCAGCAACGTGGGGTTGGCAGTGCCGGTCATCGGGATTCCTATCGCCGAGCTCGACCTGTTTCTGTTCTCGGTCGTCACCCTAGTGCTCTTATTCACCCTTCCTGGAGGACTGTTACGGTGGGGTATCAAATGGGGACGCACACTCCTACCGGCTCGTGAGCGGGTAGCCACCGATGGCGGTACGACCCCAATCGTACAGGCTATCGACAGGTATCGCGGCTTGTTATCTCGCCTCGGCGGTGGTGACGATGAGTGAATACGAATCCGAGGACGGGATCCTCGTACTCGACGAAGTTACGAAGTCCTTTGGGGGTCTACTCGCCGTCGACAGTCTCTCGTTCGCCGTCAAGGAAGGAGAAATTCTGGGATTCATTGGACCGAATGGAGCCGGGAAGTCCACCACGTTCAACGCCGTGACGGGTCTCCGGCCTCCGACGAAAGGAACGATCTATTTCCAGGGCGATGATGTCACTGACGTATCACCACATGAGATGGTATCTCGAGGGATGGCTCGGACCTTCCAATCGTTTCGACCGCTTGAAGATCGTAGCATCGTTCAGAACGTTGCGCTCTCACTGGTCCCAAACCGAATTTTTTCGTTTTCCGGTCTCCGGGGGAAAACCATCAAACGGGCGAGCGACATCTGTGATCGCGTTGGCCTCGGCGACCGACTTCACCAGACGCCCGACGAACTTCCCCATGCAGGTCTCCTCCGCTTGGAATTGGGACGAGCCCTCGCGACGGATCCGGACCTCCTCCTAGTTGACGAACCGTTCGCAGGTCTTTCGAACGAGGAGGTGGGCGAAATCAGCGCCATCATCGACGAATTGCGCAACGACGGGGTCACGTTCGTTGTCGTAGATCACAATATGCGAGGCCTGCTTTCCCTCATCGATCGTGCCATCGTGATTCAGTTCGGGCAGAAGATCGCTGAGGGTGTACCGGAAGCGATCAAATCAAATCAGGAAGTGAAAGATGCCTACCTCGGAGGTGACATCGCATGACAGTCCTCTCCATCGATGACCTCACAGTCTCATATGAGGAGGTAATGGCGCTTCAAGGTATCAGTCTCGAGGTGGCAGAAAGTGACCTCGTGGGGGTCATAGGACCGAATGGTGCCGGCAAGTCGACACTCGCGAACACGATAAGCGGGTTCCTCGAGTACGAGGGAGTGATCGAATACCGAGGAGAGGAAATCGGCGACTGGTCCATCACGGAGCTAGTCGAATCCGGAGTGATCCACTGTACGGAGACCCGCGATCTGTTCGGTCACCTCTCGGTCGAAGAAAACCTCCGGCTGGGCGCGTACAAACACGGAGAGAACGAGGACAAACGCCTCGAGTATGTCTACGATCTTTTCCCCTCACTCGCCGATCGAACTGGTCAAAACGCGCGGACGATGAGTGGCGGAGAACAGCAGATGCTCGCCATCGGTCGGGCTTTGATGGGCGACCCGGATCTCCTGATCCTCGATGAGCCAACCCTCGGTCTTGCACCAGTTATCCTCGAAGATATCGCGGAAGCACTCGATCAGATTCGGGACCGGGGTGTTACCGTACTTCTGACCGAGCAAAATGTTACCTTCGCTATGGAACACGCCGATTACGTTTACCTTCTAGAGAATGGACGCGTCGAACGCGAGGGCAATCCGGAGATGCTCCACGACGACGAGTACATTCGCGACGTGTACCTGGGGCGGTGAACTGAAAGGGACCTCGTCACTCGTTCCGATTCGTCTTACTGTACCCGATCGCTACGAGCGTGATAGAGAGCGAAATCTGACCGCACGATCTCTCGAGCGTATCGAAGAACTATACAATGGCATCCCGATGACGGGATCGTCCATAGATTCACTTCTGATCTTCGGGATCGAAGGCGACCAGAGACTTACTGCGACGGCGCGGTCTCCGCTACCTCCTGCTTCACGTCCTCAGTGATGTACTCCTCGCGAAGCGTCGTCTTCGAGAACTTGCCCGTCGAGCCCTTCGGAATCTCGTTGACCGTGACGACGACATCTGGCGCCCACCACTTGGGATAGTCCTCAGCGACGAGTGACCGGACCTCCTCGGACAATCGATCGTCGTTCACGTCTTCGCGCGGTACGACGAAAGCGACGGGTCGTTCGTTCCACCGCTCGTGGGGTGCCCCCACGACGGCGGCCTCCTTGATGTTCTCGTGACCCATGATGGCGTTCTCGACCTCTGCCGTGGCGATCCACTCTCCACCACTCTTCACCAGGTCGTCCTCCCGGTCGACGATGTCGACGTACCCGTCCTGGTTCACACGGGCGATATCTCCTGTCATGAGCCACCCGTCCTCGGTGACCGTCTCGCGCGTCTTCTCGGGCACGTTGTAATACTCCGTCGTCACCCAGGGCCCTCGCATCCAGAGTTCCCCCAAGGTTTCGTCGTCCCAGGGAACCTCCTCACCCTCGTCGTCGACGACCTTGAACTCCAATCCAGGGAGCGGGAGGCCCGCGGAGTGAGCTCGGAGTTCGTCGAGCGCTTCGCCCGACAGATCGTCCATATTGGGCTTCGACTCCACGACGTGAGTCACCGGCGTCGTCTCCGTCATACCGTACCCGGAGACGAGGTCGAGGCCGAGTTGTTCCCGGTAATCCTCGATCAACCCCTGTGGGGTAGCCGCGCCACCACTCATCAGGACGTCAACGGAGGAGAGATCGACGTCGTTCTCCGAGGCGTACTCGAGGAGATCCATCCAGACCGTCGGGACGCCGGCGCTCTTCGTCACGTCCTCCTCTTCGATCAGCGTCGCGATTGTCTCTGAATCGGGCTGAGGTCCAGGCAGTACGGTCTTTGCACCGGCGGCGACCGTCGCGAAGGGCCGACTCCACCCGCTCACGTGGAACATCGGAACGACGGTGAGTTCCACGTCGTCTGCCTGGAGGCCCACTTCTCCCGTCAGCAAACTCATCACCTGGGTCCAGTACATCTTCTGAGTGTACTCGACGCCCTTCGGTTTTCCCGTCGTACCCGAGGTGTAACACATCCCGGCGGGTTGGTCTTCTGGGAGTTCCGGGAACGTATACTCGGGATCGCCATCGGCGATGAACGACTCGTAGTCGGTGACGGGTTCGAGCTGGGTCCTGGGGACGGTATCACCCATCACTACGTACTGCTCGACGGACGAGAAGGCGTCCTCGTCGTGTGCGCCCTCGAATTTCTCCAACATCACCGGATCGATTATGACGATCCTGTCCTCGGCGTCCTCGACGATGTGTTGGATGTGCCCGTCGGGCAACAACAGGTTGATCATGTGGATTTCGGCACCCATCGACGGAACCCCGTAGTAGGCCTCGTGGTGCCAGTGATTGTTCCAGGCGAAGGTCGCGACCCTGTCGCCGTTCTCGATACCGAACTGATCAAGCGCCGAGGCTAGCCTCCGGACCCGATCCGCGTATTCGTCGTACGTGTACCGATGAATCCCCTCGTGGGTTCTGGAGACTATCTCCTGGTTCGGGTAGATGTTCTCCGCTCGCCACAGGAACGATCGCAAGTTGAGTGGTGCTCCACCAGGCATACACCATAATTGATGATATTCCTCCTCATAAAGGTGTGCCCAACTATTCGATGGGGGGATAGACCCGGCATGACACATCGCTCGCCCCGATGGTGACGAGGAGACGCACCGAGACAGACGGCGTTCGTGCTCCATGGAAGACACGAGGACTCGCCGAAGGGCTCCCACGAACGGCGAAAGATGGTCTAGAATACTCCCGACCGGTGTGATGAAGACCGGCCGCCGATGGGGCCCATCAGCCACTTCGCCCGAGTCAGTCATTGGGCACCTCGGGTGATCGCCGAAATTTCGACTGCTCGGGTGAGTCAATTCTCCGCTATCCCTCCCGATCTACGGAACCCGATCCGCAGGCTCACGAGAACTGGAATCGCTCTATGTCAACTAGATTTATTAACCGCTATTTAGTTCTCTAATTGATATGATATTAATTGAGATATTTGTCAGTATAGGCGCATTTGAAATGTGTATAGCGAACTAAAATCCCCCTGCATATTTGGTTTATGTTATTAATTTTGAACATATACTATTACTTATCATTCCTGAATTGGACTATGAATGAAAAGTAATGGCCGCTTTATTCCGACTGATAGCAAATATTCGAAAAAATTATGCCTGTCTATCAAATTTTAGCGTAATCGGTCCATCCACCGGTTGCCGGGTGACCGATTTGTACGTTCTGTTTCTGGATAGATTCCCGATTGGTTTGTCGCATCCGACATGATCAGGCTCTCCATTCGAACAGTGTCAAACATATAATCGAGTAGTCATACTTTGAGAGTTGATAACTACTTCAGATACAAACAATCGTCGAGGTCTTCCAGACCGATCGATCTCGCTGTTGTGGCGCCGTTCGACCATCTCCGAATCTCTCCGTGACCGCATTTCGGACTGGCATCGCGAGTGTTCAAACCGGATTTCATCGGTCTCGGCTGGGTCCAGTCTCAACTACTGGTGACTCGAGTACCTCTTCGCATGAAATACTTACACGCCTGAACCGGGATCTGACCGTGTACTGTTATCGAGGAGCCCTTCTTTGATCCATCGGCTCCTGATACGACGCGGACGATGCGGCGGGTTACTCGCCGTATCGCGGTGTGGTCTCACTCCGACGTATCGTAGCCCTCGACCCCCGTTGCGCGGATGTACTCCTCCAGGAGGGTGGGGAACTGTCCGCCGCGGACGTATCTGAGCCCGAACTCGTCGGCCCAGGAGATGATTCCGCGATCCTCGGTCACCACGCCGGCGTCCAGTTCCTTGGCGAGGATGAGGAGGTCGAAGTCCTCCCGGGAGTCGAGGACGCCCTGGCGGAGCGCCCGCCGATATTTGTCCCGCATGTTCGATAGGACGCGGTCGGCCTCGGTCATGTACTCCTCCGCCCCGGCTCCTTCCGGATCGCCAGTCGTCCCTTCGGGGTCGAGTTGTTCGACCTCCCGGAGCGCTTCCTCGGAGACGCGAAGACCGCGATCCACGCGTTCGCTCATCTCGTCGATGAACGTGTAGACGATGTCCGCGGGAATCGTCACGCTGTAGCGGTCGGGACTCTTCCGCACGACCCAGGTGTCGAGCCGGGAGAACACCTCGTCGCTTACGTCTCGCTCTCGGAGCATCGTCCCCAGTTCCTCGAATATCGAGGGTGGCATCGCACAGGAGATGTTGAGCTCGAGGCGGGCAGTCGCGACGAGGTCGAGCAGGCGACGCACGGCCGCTTCCAGGGACTCCTCGTCCCGGCGAATCTCCTCGGTGATGAACAGCGACGTGTCGAGGACGAATCGCTGACGCGGAAGTTCACCAGGCATATCATCCGCTTCGGACGGAACGTATAAAGGCCTCGTCCTCTGATCGGGTCCGCCCCTCCCCTGAGGGATCGAGGGGCCATCCAGAGCGAAATCGAGGTGATCCCCGGCCCAGAACCTTTTCCGCAGACGCCCTCAGTTGCGGTATGGACCAGCGCCGATACTACGATCGGTTGGACTCGACTGCCGAGGACCCGGGCGAGCTCTTCGAGCACTTCGAGCGACGGTCCACGAACGGTCGGACCTATCACGCGCTCCCCGACGCCAGGCACGGCGTCGAGCGGGGAACGGTCATCGTCGACGACGCCGACGCCGTCGTCCGGGGGTATCCAAGCATTCCCCGAGTGCTCGTCCTCGAGACGGGCATCCCGTCGTTCTTCGATCGCGAGGCGTCCGTCGCCGTCGAGGAGAAACTCGACGGGTTCAACGTTCGAATTGCGGACGTGGGTGACCCACTCGCGTTCACTCGGGGCGGGTACGTCTGCCCCTACACGACGGATCGGGCACGCGACCTCCTCGACCTGGAGGCGTTCTTCGCCGATCACCCCGAGAAGATGCTCAGCGCGGAACTGATCGGCCCAGAGACGCCCTACACGTCTCACGATTACGACGCCATCGACTCCCATGCCATCCGGATGTTCGACGTCCGGGACCGCGAGTCCGGAACGCCACTCCCCGTCGACGACCGACGCTCCCTCCTCGAAGACTACGGCTTTCCCCAGCCCCATTTCTTCGGGCGATACAACCCGGGAGACGCCGTCGAGGAAGTTCGATCGGCCATCGACGAGCTGGACTCGGCGGATCGGGAAGGGGTGGTGATGAAATCAGCGGACGGAGAGCGGATGGTCAAGTACACGACCGAGTCCCAGCATCACGACGAACTCGCGTTCGCGTTCTCGCTCCCCTTCGATCACGGACAGGACTTCGTCTTCTCGCGGATCGTCCGCGAGGCGTTTCAGGCCGCCGAACTCGACGAGGATCGCGACCGACTCCGGGAGCGCGCCCGCGACCTCGGCGAATCGATCCTCCTGCCGATGGTGGAATCGATCGAAACCGTCGCAGACGGTGACTCAATCGGCGAGCACCAGACCGTCCGTGGCGACCCCGAGACCGTCGACGCACTCCTCTCGCACCTGCGCGATCAGTCGCTCACGATCGAGGTGGAGGCCGATCGCCGCGAGAACGGCATACGCGTCATCGAGTTCACCAAGGTGGCCGAATCGAGCCGGGACCGCATCCAGTACTATCTCGAGGGCGGAACGCGCGACGAGTGAAACGAACGAAACGGCCAGAAGAGACTCAGCCATCGAGATGGACGGCTTCCTCGATGGGAGTGTTCCCACCGAAGAGTCGGATCGTCTCGCCGATCGTCGTCTCGTCTGCGAGGGTGGCGACGACCGTCTGGGCGACGTCCGCACGTGGAATCTCCGGCCCACCGTCGCCACGGTACGCGAACGCTGCCGACACCCGGCCGGTTCCCGCCTCGTCGGTCAGCGCCGTCGGCCGCAGGATCGTCGCATCCAGTGAGGAGCGTTTCAGATAGTCGTCGGCGCTGCGCTTGGCCACGCGATACGGGGCGAGAGCCGCTGGTTCGGCGAGGGGCTCGCTCGCTCCGTACGCGCTGATCATCACGTACCGGTCGACGTTTCGATCGACGGCGGCGTCGACGCTCCGGCGGGCGCCCCAGAGGTCGACGAGCAGGGTCTCGTCCCAGCCGGTATCGCCGCCGGACCCCGCCGTGAACACGACCGCGTCGGCACCGTCGAGTGCCGACGCAAACTCGCCCTTCAGGTCGCCGTAGCGGGGCTCGCCACCCCGATCGCGGACGGCGTCGAACTGGGATTCATCCCGGACGACGCCGATCGGATCGTGGCCCCCGTCCGCGAGCCGGGACACCACCTCGCGACCGATGCCGCCGTTCGCGCCGATGACTGCGACCTGCATCGTGTCCGTATTCGACGCCGAGACGCATTAGGCGCTGTGATCGCTACACATCGGTCGACGGTGACGTCGATGGCGACCGACGACGGGTGTGGCGATCGATCGTTTCGGCCGGCAGGTCCCATCGCGAGCCGACCGGTTCGTCGGTACACCGAAGGTGGTGCCGGTAAGAGATACTGTATGGTCGAGAGGACCGAAGCGGACGCGGCTCGCCCGACCTCGCGTGCGGAGCTTCGTCGAGCGACGGTCTCGATACAGAAGGCACGGCATGACGACCGCTGACGGTGCTCCGGCGCTCGTCGTGACGCGCACAGACCCAGCGGAGAGGCCGCACACGAACGAAATTCGGGCGCTCGCCGAGACCGCCGGCTATCGCGTGGTCGATACGGTCGCGGTGACTGCCGCGTTCGACCCGGAGTACGTCGTCCCACCAGAGCGGCTCGGCGCTATCGGCGACCCCCTCGTCGCGACCGAGGCAACCACGGTCGTAGTCGATGATACGCTCACGCCTCACCAGACCTACCACCTCGCTCGACGGCTGCCCGGCGAGCCGAACCTCGTCGGTCGGCATCGGTTGCTCCTCGATGTCCTCGACGAGCGGGCGGACGCGAGTGCGACCCAGCGACAGGTCGAACGCGCGGACCTCGCCTACGAGCAGCAGCGCCACGAGGCACGAGGAGCGCTCGCCCGGCGCGACGAGGAACCGCCCGGGTTCATGGGACTGGGCGCGTACGACCCGGAGCGCGCGGACGAACTCGAGGATCGGATCAGCCGCCTCCGCGAGGACATCGACGCCGTCGCCCGGGAGAAACGCCGCCGGATCGAACGGCGTCGCGAGGCCGGCGCCGACCTGGTGGTACTCACGGGCTACGTGAACGCGGGGAGGTCCACGCTCCTGCAGCGACTGGCGGCCGACCTCGCCGTCGGAGAAGACGACGACCGCCACCCCGACATCGAATCCCCGGTCGCCGTCGAGAAGACCCCGTTCACCACACTGGGGACGACCACGCGCGCACTGGACATCCCGGACAGGGACGCCCTGTTGACCGACACGATGGGAATCGTGCGCGACGTCCCGGACTGGCTGCTCGAGGCCTTTCGCCCGACGTTCGTGCCGATCGCCGGTGCGGACGTGGCGGTGGTCGCAGTGGACGCGACCGAATCGTTGGCGCCGCTCGGCGATCAGTTGGCCGCCTGTGAGCGACTGCTGTCCGAACACGGTGCCAACTCGACGGCGTACGCGCTCACGAAAGTCGATGGAGTCAGCTCCGAGAGGGCTGCCGATATGGCGGAAACCCTCGAGGCCGATTCCGACGACCCAGTCGTGCCGGTGAGCGTCCACGCGGGGGAGCATATCGACCGCCTCGTCGAGGAGATTCGGGCGGGGCTCCCCGAGCGGGAGCGCCATCGGTTGGAACTCCCGCTCTCGGACGACGCGATGAGCCTCCTGTCTCGCATCCACGACGAGGCGTACGTCCACGGGACCACCTACGAGGCGGAGCGGGTCGTCGTCGACTTCGAGGCGCGGTCGGACACGGTCGCGAAAGTACGGGAGCGGGCGCAAGGACTGCAGTCCTAGGCCCCGAACGTTCTTTGTGGGTGACAGCCGAGTACCGATATGGTCGAAGTACGGGCACTCGCGACCGACGCGGTGATCGTCCTCGACGGAGCGGTGGTACTCATCGAACGGGCGAACCCGCCGTTCGAGGGAGACTGGGTGCTCCCGGGTGGACTCGTCGAACCGGACGAGACCGCACGGGAGGCTTGCGTTCGCGAGGTGAGCGAGGAGGTCGGCCTCGAGGTCGCCGTCGAGGAGTTCCTCGGACTCTACGACGACCCGAATCGTGACGACCGCGGGAACGTGAGCGCGGCGTACCGGTGCAGTCCCCGCACCGACGCCGCGCCGACACCGCGCGAGGAAGCCAGACGGGTGGAGACCTTCGATCCCACCGGCCTGCCGGAGATGGGCTTCGACCACGAACAGATCGTCACCGACGCGCTCGGCGAGTGAGGCCCACGTCGATATGGCTCGAGGGTCGAATTCCATCGCGCTCTCGCGACCACGCAGTCCCGACTTTGCTCGCGAATGCCCTCGCACGTGTACCTTCGTTGGGCACTCCCATCGATCCGCAGGGAGTCCCGAGGACGGTCGATGACGTCGTGATCGATGCCGCGGTCCCGAGCAGGAACCTTACTTCTCTGACTTCGCGACGATGGCGATGGCCTCGAGGTGGTCCCCGTACCGTTCGGAGATGGCTCGCATCCGTCGGATCCGCTGGCGCGCCGATGGCGTCGTGGCCACGTTCAGGCCAAATCGGAGGGCACCCAATAGTCCCTCATCGGAGATCACCCGACGTGGCTCGAGTAGGTCCATGGGCGCTCGCGTCCGCCAGACTTCGTCGAACCCGGCCGATGCGAGGATCTCCACCCAACGCTTCGCAGTCAACGGCCGTGGATCGACCTGTGCCACCTGCGAGAGGTCGTCCCGGATCCGCGATTTCGTTTCTTCGTCGATGTCGTCCGGTCGGAGGGCGAATTCGTGGATCCCGTAGCTTCCGCCGGACCGGAGCAGTCGGTTCGCCTCGCGTACGATTTCGGCCTTGCCGTCGTCGGGTTGCATCGTCAGCATGGCTTCGCCGATTACGACATCGGCAGACGACGAGTCCAGATCCGTCGCCCCCGCGTGTCCGACGACTACCCGACGGTCGGGACCCTCGATCTCGTCCGCCAGTCGCGAGGCGGCCTCGCGGTCGATTTCGACCGCCGTATACGAGTTCGGGTCCTGTTCGAGGACGTACTCCGCTGTCTGACCCATTCCCGGGGCGAACTCGACGACGTCGTCGTCGGACGAGATGTCGAGTGCGTCCACGAGTTCGAGGGTCACGTCCCTGCCGCCGGGTCGGAGAACGCGCTTGCCCATCTCCGAGAAGACCTTGTGCGTTGGTTGCTCTTCGAACGACTGACCACTCATCTGACACTCACCCGATAGGGCCCGTCACGGGCGGAGACCGGTCTCTCGATGTCTCCACACGATGCGTCGAAAGGCGGACGTCCATATCTAAAGTAATCAGTACGAATCCGTTCACTATTCTTCCGAACATGTTACCCCCTTGCTACTCTCGGTCGGAGGATTCGGCCCGTGCATTCGGTGGGTAGAGACGATCGGCGTTCCGAGCACCACTTCAACGATCGTGCATCGAATGGAAAACGGATATTCGACCTCAGTCCTCGAGGATGAACTCCCGATTGACGTCGACGCCGATGCTCCGATACCCCATGTCAGCGGCGGCCGTACAGGTGGTCATCGAGCCGCCCATCGGATCGAGGACCACGTCGCCTTCGGTGCCGACGGCCCGGAGACACTTCTTGACGAGTTGGGGTGGATACGGGGCGGGATGGCGGGTCTCGGACCGCGAGGGGTCGAAGTCCCACACGGAGTCCATATCGATACCGCCCCAGGGGAGGTCCGGCTGTCCCTTGGTCAGCCAGTAGATCCGCTCGTCGCCCGGCCGGAAGAGCGTCGCGTCACGCGTGGACGAGATGCCGTGATCCCAGACGATCTCCTGACGGAGCAACCACGGATTCTCGTCGGATTTGAGCCACTCGACGGGGTGCATGAGTTCGCCGTCGCTGATTCGCACCGTGTGGACGTAAAAGAGCGAGGCGCCATCGCTCGCGACCCGATAGCATTCGCTGAGAACGCGTTGCTGCCAGACGCGGTACCGTTCTTCCCTTGCCGCCCCGTGGCTCAGGACGCCCGTCCGTCGGGTGGCCTCCCACTCCGTTTTCCACCGCCGATTCCCGATGTTGTACGGTGGCGACGTGACGATGACGTCGACCGACTCGTCCTCGATCGGGAGCGAGGCCGCGTCGGCCTGCAGCAACAACGGCGCGGGCCTCTCTGACTCACTCATCACCGTCCCGTTGGATCTCCTGCTCCGGTAATCTAACGGTACTCGTCGCGGTGACCCCGCCGTGTCCGAACCGAGGGATCGATTGCTCGACCCACCCGCCTCGCCCCTTGTGCCAGGACGAACTGTGAGACACCGTTTCCCCCATCCGTTGGGTCGGCGTCGTCGGGATTCAGAGCCACGCGGGGGTCGTGGCTCAGACTCACTGCCGTGAACGGCGCGACGATCCCTCGGTTGGCCAGTGCTCGAAGCAAGCTTACGACGACCGTCGACTTTCCGACGGGTCTCGCCGTGCCGGCGACGCCGAGCGCGAGGGGCACTCGATGGCGCCGGCACGTTCAGTTTTCACTACGGGCGGGGCAGACCGAGTGCCGCGGGCTCGTACGGAACTCTTTGATTTCCGTGATGACGAGACGGCTCCGACGTCTCGAACCACGTGACCCCGAGGGACTCACAACGCGATCGTTTCAGAACAGCGCCAACCGCGAATACCGACGTAGTTCCCGTGCGATTCGTCCGAATCGGGATGGTCTAGCAATACCAGAAACCGCTTGACGGCATCGGGATCGGTGCGTCGTCGTGATCGCGTTGCCCTGTGACATTGGTATCGTTACATAGGTGTCACAGGCATAATCGCCGGAAGGAGAAGGGGTGGAGTGCTCCGTCAGGGATTCGAACTTCACTCACAGCAACGCTGCTCGTGCGTTCGAATCCCGCCCTCCGCATACTTGACTCCTCGCTCCAGTCGTCACAAGAAATGCTCCGTCAGGGATTCGAACCCTGGTCATTGCCTCGAGAGGGCAATATGATTGGCCGGACTACACTAACGGAGCCCGTCACCGCTCGCACTCGATCGTAGCCGGCGTTCCAGTATAACGGTTGTGTTTCGGTGGCGCCGTGTGAGAATGTCTCGTCCCGTCCCCTACGGGGCCAATCGATTCTTCCGATTGCGCATGTGCTCCTCGTAGTACTCGAAGGTGATCGGCGCCCACTCTGCGGCGAGGTCGAGGACCTCCTCGGTCATCTGTCTGACCTCCCACTGGGCGTCCGCCGCGGCGCGCATGTCGGCGACGTGCATCAACATCCGGACGTTCATCGAGAACACGATGTTCACCTCGGTGCCGAGCGGCAGGACGAAGCGGGCGTCCTCGGGGGGCATTCCGAGGTCCAGGAGGTCCTGATAGGCCGCGACGGCGTCCTCGACGGCCCCGGAGAAGACCTCCTTTCGCGCCTCGATGGTCCCCTCGTCGACCTGGCCGTCGGGGTTGTTCCGCCCGACCCAGTCGGGGTCCGAGACCGACGGGGGCGTCACGACGAGTTCGCCCTCCCCGACGGCCTGCGGGTCGACGTCGTCGAAGGAGACGTATCGCATCGACCGGACGTCGAAGCTAACGTGGCGGTGTCGGGTGATCTGTGCCATGCAGGTCCGACTGCAGCCCTTGACCGCGAAGGTGGCCTGGGGGTGCTCGAAGGGGCCGTAGTGGCCGTGTCTGAGGAGGTGGCCGATGAGCGTCTCCTTTTTCTCCTCGACGGTGTCGCCGTCGACCGACGCCATCGTCTCCTCGAAGGAGAGGTCTGGGTTGAACGCCTCCATGTAGTCGTTGCGGGCGGCCCGACAGACCACTTCCTCGGGCGCTGGGGTCGACTCGAGGAGTCTCACGTCCATGATCGATACAGAGGGGGACCCGGGTACAAAGTCGTTGCCGAGTGCCTCGAGGTGAAGCCATTTCCGTCCCGGGACCGACGCTCCCGTATGCCGACCAATCTCGCCGCCGACGTCGACGCCTTCACGAGCAACGTCTTTCTCGTCGAGGGGAAGCGGACCGTTTTGATCGATCCCGGGGCGAACTTCGACGTCGTTCCCGCGGTCCGGGCTCACGTCGACGCACTCGATGCCGTCGTGTTGACCCACACCCATCCGGATCACGTGGGAAACGCCGAGTCGGTCGTCGAGGCGTTCGACGTGGAGGTCTGGGGCTACGACGGCGATCATCCCGCGATCGATCGGACACTCGAGGACGGCGACGAAATCCAGATTGGGGACGACGGGTACGACGTCCTCCACACCCCCGGCCACAAGGACGATCACGTCTGTCTGTACGCCGAACGTCCAGCCGTGCTGTTCGCGGGCGACCTGGTCTTCGCCGGGGGCGGGTTCGGCCGGACCGACCTCGAGGAGGGAGACCGCGCCACCCTCGTTCGGAGCATCGATCGCGTCCTCGGCGCCGTCGACGAGGACCTGGATGCCCTCCACAGTGGCCACGGCCCGAGCGTGACCGAAGACGCCTACGCGACGATCGAGACCGCCCGCAGGATGGCGCGGGGCTGACCGAACGGCGAGGATGGCGCGAGGCTGACCGAAGGGCGCCGACGGGCGGCTACTCGATCGCGACGCCGTAGTAGCCGGGTTCGTCGTCGGTCCGCGGTTCGGCGACGACGAGGTCGTCGGCGTGGACCATGATCCACGGGATGGCCCAGTCCAGAAGGACGTCCTCCGTCTGTGGTTCGAGTTCGGCGTCTGGCTCGAGTTCCTGGAGCAGGCGGGCGATCTCGTAGACCGTGTACAGCTGGTCGTCGTCGAGCAACTCCGCCGGCGTGTAGAAGTCCGCCGGGTGGAGTGCGGGGAAGGCCTCTTTGGGTTCGGGCATACTGGAACGGGGGCGCTAATCGTCAAAAGAATCCCGGTCGACGCCGCGAAAGACGGGGAGAATCGAACGCGGTCCGCGACCCTACTCGAACGTCGCGACGACGTCCTGGTAGTTGTCTGCCACGTCGTCCCAGTCGACGACCTCGAAGAAGGCGTCGACGAAGCTCCCGCGGTCCGGGCCGTAGTCGTAGTAGTAGGAGTGCTCCCAGACGTCGAGGGCCAGGATCGGGTGGCTCCCCCAGAGTGCGCCCTGGTCGTGCTTGTCGACGACGAGGTTGCGCAGGCGTTCGGCGTGGGTGTCGTAGACCAGAAGCGCCCAGCCACCGGCGGCAGCGGCCGCGGCCTCGAACTCGTCCCGCCAGGCCTCGTAGGAGCCGAAGTCCTCCTCGATGCGCTCGCGGAGGTCGCCCTCGGGTTCGCCGCCGCCGTTCGGCGACATGTTGTTCCAGAACAGCGTGTGGAGGATGTGTCCGGAGCCGTTGTGAGTGACATCGCGGATGGCACTCGCCGAGCCGTCGGTCGTGCCGGCCTCGCGGTTCTCGGCGAGGGTCTCCTCCGCCGAGTTCCAGCCGTTCACGTAGCCCTGGTGGTGGGTGTCGTGATGCCAGGTGAGGACCTGTTCGGAGATGTGCGGTTCGAGTGCGTCGTAGTCGTAGGGGAGGGGCGGCAGTTCGTAGTCGGTCATGGATTACCTCGTCTGTATCATCTCCCGGATTCCTGATAAAGGTTGAGGAACCGGTGGATGTCATGATTCCCGGGGGCTCCCGCCGTCTTCGATCGTTTCGGAACCGGCGGATCTCGCTTCGTATCGTATCGATTAATCGACGGGGAGTGGAACCGACGAGCGACGTTCTATCCACCGACGGTTAAGTGGACAGGCCGGTAACGCCAGGTATGCACCGCCCCGTCGTCGGCGAACTGTCGACCCCCGACCTCGCCCCCAGAGACGTTCCCTGGGTGTTGGGCACGCAGCTCACGACCAGATCGGGACCCCTCGCCTACGCGTCAACGGGGTCCCGGGTGCTATTGATCGAGGCCCTCGACTTCGCCGATCGGCGGCCCTACCACCGCCAGAAGCTGACGCTCCTGTTCGCGGGGATGCGCCACTTCCGCGATCGATTGCGAGCGGAGGGCTACGACGTCATCTATCTCCAATCCCAGAGCTTCGAGGACGCACTCGTGGAGTTCTTCGCCGCAAATCCCCACTCCCGGCTGGTGGTCATGCGATCGCCGAGCGACGGGTTCGAACGACGTCTGCGCGCCATCGTCGATGCTGCCGACGGCGAGATCCGCTTCCTCGAGAACGAACTGTTCGTCAGCACGCGAGGTGCCTTCGAGTCCTGGGTCGCCGATCGGTCGGAGCCGCTCACCCACGAGACCTTCTACCGGTGGATGCGTCGACAGACCGGGATCCTCGTGGACGATGGCGACCCGGTCGGTGGCGAGTGGAACTTCGACGATCGCAATCGCGAGGTGCCAACGTCGGACTGGTCGTCGCCACCGATCCCGACCCACGAGTACGACGAACTGACACGAGAGACGGCAGCCTGGGTGGACGAGGCCTTCGATGCCTGGGGACGAGGGCTCCCGGACACGGGCCCCTGGCCGGTGACCCGTCGGCAGGCGCGGGCTCACCTACAGCACGTTCTCGAGACGCGACTCCCCGACTTCGGACCCTATCAGGACGCGATGCGCGCCGACGACTGGGCACTCTCGCACACGCTGCTGTCCGGTGCGATCAACCGTGGACTGCTCCATCCCCTCGAGGTCATCGACGCCATCGAGGACGCGTATCACGAGCGAGAGGACGTACCGATTCACTCCGCCGAAGGGGCGATCAGGCAACTGCTCGGCTGGCGGGAGTTCGTCCGTCACGCCTATCGCCGATCCATGCCCGATCTCGTGATGGCAAACCGTCTGACGGCGAACCGTCCACTCCCGGACCTGTACTGGACGGGCGAGACGGACATGCGCTGTCTCGCCGAGACCGTTGCCGACGTACGCGAACGAGGGTACGCCCACCACATCCAGCGACTGATGGTCCTCGCGAACTTCGCCACACTGTGGGGCGTCGAACCGTCCGCACTCGCGGAGTGGTTTCAGGCCACGTTCGTCGATGCCTACCACTGGGTGACGGTGCCGAACGTGATCGAAATGGGGGGATACGGGCACGGCGTGTTCGCGACCAAGCCGTACGTCTCCTCCGCCAACTACGTCGCGAAGATGTCGGACTACTGCGGAGAGTGTGTCTATGATCCCGAGGAAGACGTCGGCGCAGGTGCCTGCCCGTTCAACGCCCTCTACTGGGACTTCCTGGCCCGGAACGAGGGACACCTCCGATCGAACCATCGAATGGCACCGCTTTACGGACACGTCGACGACAGGCGCGACGACGGCAGCCTCGAGACCATTCGGGACCGAGTGAAGCAGTTGCGGGGATCGATGAACGAGGGTGGCATCTGAACGCCCCCTGTCCTCACTCGTCCCCACGGGCGCGCTCGAACATCGCAATGGCCTCCTCCCGACGCTCGGCGTGATCGACGATCGGTTCGGGATACTCCGGAGCGATCGACGTCCGGTCCTCTGGACCGAGGTCGGTCCAGCCGTGGATCGCCTCACTGTCGACGCCCTGGAGTTCCTCGACGTGGGCGCGAATGTACTCTCCGTCGGGATCGTACCGCTCGCCCTGCGTCATCGGATTGAAGATCCGGAAGTAGGGCTGGGCGTCGGTGCCCGTCGAGGCGGCCCACTGCCATCCCCCCACGTCGTTTGCGGTGTCGTGATCGACGAGGTGCCGCCTGAAGTGCCGGTAGCCCTCCCGCCAGTCGATCAGGAGGTCCTTCGTGAGGAAGGAGGCGACGATCATCCGCACGCGGTTGTGGACGTGGCCCTCGTGACGCAACTGACGCATGCCCGCGTCGACGATGGGATAGCCAGTCTCCCCGCGCTTCCAGGCATCGAGGGCCGCCGGATCGTCCCGCCACGCGATGGGGTTCTCGTAGGACGTGAAGGTCTCCGTGACGGTCTCGGGATTGAAGGCGAGCACCTGGGCGTAGAACTCCCGCCAGGCGAGTTGGCGGAGGAACGCCGTCGCGCTCTCGCGAGCGGCCTCCTCGGGCGCGCGATCCCGCGCGTCGGTGACCGACGTGTAGACCTCGCGGGGACCGAGCAGGCCGAAGGCGAGGTCCTGAGAGAGCCGCGAGGTCGCCTCCGCTGCGGGGTAGTCCCGGTGGTCCGCGTACTCGTAGATCGATCCGTCCAGGAAGGTCTCGAGACGCTCGCGGGCCGCACTCCGGGTTCCCTCGAGGACGTCCGCGGTGGGTTCCTCGAATCCGAGTGCCGCGAGGCCCGGGAGGGCGTCGCCGTCGACGGACGCGAGACGCGTGGCGTCGGGCGCCTCGACGGGGGCGGGGACCTCGCGATCGCGCCACTTCTTCCAGTAGTAGGTGAACACCGAGTACGGCTCGCCGTCCGACGTCCTGATCGATCCGGGCTCGTGGAGGACGGCGTCCGTGACCGTGACCGCGTCGGCGCCCTCCGCGCCCACAGCGTCCGCGACGGCTGCGTCGCGCTCCTGGGCGTACCCCGAGTAGTCCTCGTTCCACACGACCGCGTCCGCATTTTCGCGGTCGACGAGTGCCGGGAGTTCGGCGGACGGGTCGCCGTGAAGGACGCGGAGGCCAGCGTCGCGGGTCGCATACCACTCCACGAGGTCCGACAGCGCCTCGAGCATGAACGACGTGCGCCCGGCCCCGCTCGTGGCGAGGAGGTCGTCGTCGAGGCAGAAGACCGGAACGACGCTCCCGCGCTCCGCGGCCCTCGCGAGTCCCCTGTTGTCGGGTCCGCGGAGGTCGCGACGGTGCCAGAAGAGCACCGTCTCGTCGGCGTCGGTCATGTCACGACCCACGGACGGGGGGTTGAAAACGGTGGCCGATCGACGTCGTCAGTCATCGGGTCTGAAGATCCGGAACGACCCGCGTCCGGTGGCCACGAGCCCCTGCTCTCCGCTGGGGAGGGTGCTCTCGACGTCGACCGTCGCGACGCCCACCGTCGAGCCGACGCGGACGACCTCCGCGGTGGCCACGAGGTCGCCACGGGCGGGCTGGAGGTAGGAGACGTTGAGATCGATCGTGGCGACCCCGGACTCGAGGGGGTCGTCGAGGGTCGCGTGGACGGCGAGACCGCCGGCCGTGTCGATGAGCGAGGCGGCGATGCCCCCGTGGACGTTCCCCTGCCCCCGTCCCTGGTTCGCGAGTTTCTCGTCGTAGGGGACCCGCATGACGATCTCCCCGGGCGTGAGCGACTCCACCTGGAGGTCGAGAAACGAGAGGTACCCGTGATCGTCGATGAACTGCTGGAGGAACGCCCGTGCGTCCTCCGCGTCGAAGACGTCGTCCATCGTGATGAGGGTCGCGGGGGCACCTGATAAGGACTGCGGGTGGGGTGGCGAGCGGGCACGACGGGCGACGCATCGACCGCGAGCGCGCCTCACGCCACCCGCATGCGGAAAAGCGAGCCCGATCGGCCGATACCCCAACGGTATTGAGTCAACGTGAAACACTCAATACACAGAGGGAGAGTAAGACGAGTATGTCCGATCGGTACGACGTCGTGATCGCCGGGGCGGGGCCCGCCGGCGCACAGGCCGCCCGCGACCTGGCCCAGCGTGATTACGACGTCCTCGTGCTGGAGGCCGAGGAAGAATCGGCGTTCCCCCGACAGAGCAACAAGTCGACGGGGGGCACGTTCCCGGGAATGCTCGGATCGTTCGGGATTCCCGACGACGTGGTCATGCAGTTCACCGACTCCGTCGTCCTCGAATCGCCGAACGACCACTTCGTCCAACACGGCCCGGGTGCCGTACTCGACTTCGGCGAGTTCAAGCAATTCCTCGTCGAGGACGGACGGGACCACGGTGCCGAGTACCGGTTCGACGCACGGGTGTCGAGGCCCATCGTCGAGGACGACACCGTCGTCGGGGTCCGGTACGACGGCGACGAAAAGGTCTACGCCGACGTCACCATCGACGCGACGGGACCCGCCGCGCCGCTGGCGAAGGACCTCGGCGTCGTCGACCTCGAGCGGGAGAATCAGGCCATCGGCGTGGAGTGGGAGATGGAGAACGTCGACCTCGATCACCCCGAGTACTCAGACCTCCGGGACTCCATGATGCTCCGCCTCGATCACGAGTACGCCCCCGGGGGATACGCCTGGATCTTCCACACCGGCGAGGACACGGCGAAGGTCGGTCTGTGTTACATCCAAAACGAGGCGACCGATCGCGGGGACGAGGATCGGACCATCGACGAGTACCTGGAGAAGTGGCTCGCGAACGATCCCCGGTTCGCGGACGCGGAGAAGATCCCGGACGAACAGCACCGGGGATCGGCCCACATCCAGTCCCCCGGACGGATGTCGACGGACGGATTCATGGCGGTCGGCGACACCGTCCCCTCCATCGATCCGCTCTGGGGAGAGGGGATTCACAAGGGGATGAAGTCGGGCCGGGCAGCGGCGGTCACCGCCGATCACTGCCTCACGGGCGAGACCGACACCTCGGCTGCAGAGATGTCGCTCTACGAGGACCTCTGGCACCGCGACGTCGCACCGCAGGCCACGACGCGCCTGCTCATGACCCACCTCCTCTACTACGCGCCGAACGAGCGCTACGATAGATTCATGGCGGACATGCGATCCCTGGACGACGACACGCTCGCGTCCGCGAACGCCGGGAACCCGATCGCGCTGGGTACCCTCTTCCACGCCCGCGACCTCCCGATGCTGGCCTCATTCGTCCGGGAGAACGACGACGTCGTGAGAGAGGCGATTGCGGACGCGATACCGCTGCTCTAGGGACTCTCGCGAGTCTCTCGACGGCCCCAAGACGTAACCGTCGGACCGGTCGATGTGTCGGTGCCATGACGCACAGCCCGTCCGACGCCCGCGACCTCATCGCCCGCGAGGTGACGTTTCCCGCGAACGTGGACGAGGCCGTCTCGGAACTCGAAGACGAGTCCATCAGGTCACCCCACGGTGACCCGGTCTCGCTCGAGACGATCCTGTCGGTGACGGACGAAGAGGAGTTCGACTCGCCGAGCGCGTTGCACAGCACCGTGATGGCTCACCTCTCGAAACAGCACGTCGGGCGGCCGAACTACGACGGCCGCGCCCACAATCCGAACGACGACGATCACGTTTCGTTCTGACCTGCCGTCGTCGGGACCGAAGGGCGCTCAGTCGGCCACGCCCTCCGCGATCCCTCCCTCGATCGCGTCCCGGTCGGCGATCGATCGGCGCACGTCGGCCGCGGGCCGGTCGGCCAGCGCGGACCGGTACTCCTCCGGCATGACCTTCACGAACGAGGAGGTCACCGTCTCCCACCCCTCGAGGACCTCTCGGGCGCGGAGGCTGTCGGTGTGATCGGCGTGGCGCTCGACGAGACGACGGATCACGCGCTCGTCGAGGTCGCTGAGGTCGAATTCCACGTCGACCATGTCCGTGTTGACGCGGTCCGCGAACGTTCCGTCGGTGTCGAGGACGTAGGCGACGCCCCCGCTCATCCCCGCCGCGAAGTTCCGCCCCGCGTCGCCGAGGACCACGACGACGCCGCCGGTCATGTACTCACAGGCGTGATCGCCGACGCCCTCGACGACCGCGTGGGCCCCGCTGTTGCGGACCGCGAATCGCTCGCCGGCCACGCCGTTCACGTAGAGTTCGCCCTCGGTCGCTCCGTAGAGAGCGACGTTGCCGATCAGGGTGCTGCGCGTCGGGTCCAGTTCAGTGGTCTGGGGCGTGCTGACCGCGATCGTCCCGCCGGAGAGGCCCTTGCCGACGTAGTCGTTCGCGGGCCCGGTCAGATCGAGCGTGATACCGGCGGCCAGGAACGCGCCGAAACTCTGTCCGGCGGTCCCGTCCAGCGAGACCGAGACGGTGTCCTCGGGCAGGCCGTCGCCGCCGTACCGTCGGGACACCTCGTTCGACAGCATCGCGCCGATCGTGCGGTCGACGTTCGAGACGGTCGCGTCGATGCTCACCGGGTCCCCGTTTTCCAGGGCGGGTTCAGCCCGAGCCACGAGGTCGTGGTCGACGTGGTCGGAGAGATCGAGGGTCTGCTCGCGGGTCCGGTGCCGGTCGTCGCCGGCGGGGTCGGCGAGGACCGCGTCGAGGTCGAGTTCGTCGGCCGTCGGGTGATCGACGGATCGCTGATCGAGGAGGTCCACCCGACCGACGAGGTCGTCGACGGTCTCGACGCCGACCGCGGCCATGATCTCCCGCAGTTCCTGGGCGATGAACGTCATGTAGTTGATGACCTCCTGGGGGGTGCCCGGGTACCGCTCCCGGAGGTGGTCCGCCTGGGTGGCCACGCCGACCGGACAGGTGTTCTCGTGGCACTGCCGGGCCATCACGCACCCGCCGCTCACGAGACTCGCCGTCCCGAAGGCGAACTCCTCGGCACCGAGGAGCGCCCCGATGGCCACGTCGCGGCCGGTCTTGAGGCCACCGTCGACGCGGAGGGTGACCCGCGAGCGGAGTCCCGTCTCGCGGAGCATCTGATTCGCCTCGGCCAGTCCGAGTTCCCAGGGGAGGCCCGCGTGCTTGATCGAGGTCTTCGGACTCGCACCCGTGCCGCCGGAGTGACCGCTCACGTGAATCTTGTCGGCCTTCGCCTTCGCGACGCCCGCGGCGATCGTCCCGATACCCGACTCCGAGACCAACTTGACGTGAACGTCGGCGTCCGGACTGGCCGTCTTCAGGTCGGTGATCAACTGTTTGAGGTCCTCGATGCTGTAGATGTCGTGCTGTGGCGGGGGCGAGATGAGCCCGACCCCCGGCGTCGAGGAGCGCACGTCCGCGATCATCTCGTTCACCTTCTCCCCCGGGAGGTGTCCGCCCTCGCCGGGCTTTGACCCCTGGGCCATCTTGATCTGGATCTCGTCGGCGGCCGTGAGGTACTCGCTCGTCACGCCGAATCTGCCGGAGGCGACCTGCTTGATGCCACACTCCTTCTCGGTGTCGTACCGGGACGGCGGTTCGCCCCCCTCGCCGGTGTTCGCGTTCGCCCCGATCGCGTTCATCGCCATCGCGTTGTTCTCGTGGGCCTCCGGCGACAGCGACCCGAGACTCATCGCGGCGGTGGAGAACCGGGTGACGATGTCCTCGACCGGTTCGACGTCCTCGATCGGGATCGAGTCCCGGCCTTCGGTCTCGATATCGAGCAGTCCGCGGAGGGTCCGCCCGGCCCGGTTCTCCTCGTTGACCGTCCGGGCGAACTCCGCGTAGTTCTCGTACTCGCCGGATCTGACCGCCGTCTGTAACGCGTTCACCGTCTCCCGATTCCACTGGTGGTACTCGCCGTCCTGGCGGTTCTCGAACGTCCCCTGCCGGGGAAGTTCGGGGTCCTCCTCGTACGCCGCGGCGTGGCGGCGACGGAGTCGTGCTTCGATAGCCGAGAGCCCCACGCCACCGGTGCGATTCGCCGTCCCGGGGAAGTACCGATCGACCACGTCAGTCCCGAGGCCGACGACCTCGAAGATCTTGGCCCCCTGGTAGGACTCGACCGTCGAGATGCCCATCTTCGACATCGTCTTCAACAGCCCCTCCTCCAGCGCGTCGACGTAGGCCTCCACGACGGCGTCCTCGTCGGCGGTGGTCTCGTCGGCCAGGGCCGCCGCGGACTCGATGGCCAGGTACGGGTTCACCGCCCCGGCGCCGTAGCCGACGAGGGTCGCCACGTGATGGGTGGTCCGCGGGTCGCCGGACTCGACGACGAGGCCCGTTCGCGTCCGCAGGCCCTCGTCGACGAGGTGGTGGTGGACGGCGCTCGTCGCCAGGAGACTGGGGATCGCCACGGCGTCCGCGCCGGCGTTCCGATCGGTGAGCACCAGGATCTCCGTGCCGTCCTCGACGGCCGCGGCGGCGTCGGCCACGACGCGCTCGACGGCGTCCGCGAGCGATCCGTCCGGATCGAAGGTGACGTCGAGGGTCGTCGTCTCGAAGGAGGTCGATCGGATCGCGGCCATCCGCTCGTCGGAGAGGACGGGCGAATCAGCGACCAACTGGTTCGCGTGTTCCGGCGTCTCGCCCAGCAAATTTCGCTGGGGGCCGAGGCGGGTCTCGAGGCTGGTGACCAGGTGTTCGCGGATGTAGTCGATCGGCGGGTTCGAGACCTGCGCGAACTTCTGTCGGAAGTAATCGAAGAGCGGCCGATCGAACTCCGAGAGGGCCGACAGCGGGGCGTCGTCGCCCATCGATCCCACGGGATCGGCCCCCGTCTCGGCCATCGGTTCGACCAGTTCCTCCAGTTCGTCCGCCGTGTAGCCGAAGAGGGCTTGCTCGGTCCGCAGGTCGGCTCGGGGGGCACCGCTGTCCGGGTCCGCTCCCGGCGTCTCGCCGCCCGTCTCGACGCTCGACAGGGACACCTGGTGTTCGTCGAGCCACTCGCCGTACCGCGCGTCGACGAGGTCGTCGAACACCTCCTCGTCGGAGCGAATGCCGGCCTCGGGCCCAGCGAGGAAGAGCTGCCCCGGCTTGAGTCGCCCCCGCCGATCGACGTTCTCAGGGGCCGTCTCGAGGGCACCCTGTTCGCTCGCCATCACGAGCGTTCCGTCGGTCCGCACCTCGTACCGGAACGGTCGCAGGCCGTTCCGGTCGAGGACCGCGCCCACGCGGGTCCCGTCGGTCCCGATGACGAGTGCGGGCCCGTCCCAGGGCTCCACGAGCGAGGCGTGGTAGTCGTACCAGCGCTCGCGCTCCTCGCTCATCTCCTCGTGTCGCTGCCAGGCCTCTGGAACGAGCATCCGGAGGGCGTGGGGCAAGTCCCGTCCGGCCTCCATCAGGAGTTCGATGACGTTGTCGATCGAGGCGGTGTCGCTCTGGTCGTCGTCGCGGACGATCGGGGTGATGGTCTCGACGTCGTCCGCCTCGAACCCCTCCGCCGCGAGTTCGGACTCGCGGGCCCGCATCCAGTTCTCGTTGCCCTCGATCGTGTTGAACTCGCCATTGTGGACGACCCGTCGGTGGGGGTGGGCCAGGTGCCAGCGCCCGAGGGTGTTCGTCGAGAAGCGGGCGTGGACCATCGCGAAGTTGGTCTCGAAGCGCTCGTCCCGGAGGTCCGGGTAGTACGACGCGAGTTGAGACCCCTTGAGGAGGCCCTTGTAGACGACCGTCTGCCGGTCGAGGGAGACCACGTAGAACCGATCGGATTCGACGGCCTTCTCCGCGGCTCTGCGACCCACGTAGAGGTTGCGGTCGAACTCCTCGTCGGTCTGTTCCGTCGTCGGGACGACGAGGGCCTGCATCACGTTCGGCTCCGCTTCCCTGGCGGTCGCACCGAGGTCCGACGCGTCGGTGGGGACCGAGCGCCACTTCTCGACCGCCAGGTCGTACTCGGCGAGCGAGGCAGCCACCGTCTCTTTCGCGCGCTCGAGGGGGTCGTAGGCGTCCGGCAGGAAGAAGACCCCGAGCGCGTACCGATCGGACTCCGGTTCGAAGACGTCCTCGACGAAGGCGTGAGGGGTCTGGATCATGATGCCAGCGCCATCGCCGGTGTTCTCCTCTGCGCCGGTGGCCCCGCGATGCTCGAGATTCGCGAGAAGTTCGAGGGCGTCGTCGACGATCCGATGATCGCGACCCCCCTCGAGGTCCATCACCGTGCCGACGCCGCAGTTCGCCCGGGCTGCCGCCGGGTCCGCCAACAGGTCCTCGCGGGGTTCGTCGCCGGTGTCGGTCATGGGTGTCTCTCACAAATACGTCAATATATGTTTGACCCTCAAACAAGTAATGTGTAATATTACCATATAAGGTCAGGGCGTCGTCGACCAACTCTCGGTCCGAGGGACCGAGGTCCCATCGACGGCCCTCGGACGACCGAATAGCGACCACGCGACGCCCGTCCGGACGGCGTTTCCGTCCGCGTTCGACACGATCGCAGTTTCCGGACGGATGTGTCGGTGCGGCGGGGGTCGCATCGGTCCCTCGCGCTCGCCGACCGATCGTCACGCCGACGATTTATTAACTGCCTATGTACGGATAACAGAGAAATTAATAATCGTCCGTCGTTTACCCGGACACGAATGACGGACGTCGACGGACGCGACCAACGCACGACGACGGGGGCACCCCATCCCGATCACGATCACCGGGTGAGCGACCACGATCACGCCCCGGGGCACGGTCGATCGGCGAGTAGCCGGAAACTCGCGCTCGTCGCGGCGATCAACGTCGTCGGATTCGTGGCGGAGCTCGCGGGGGGGCTCCTGTTCGGCTCCGTCGCGTTGATCAGCGACGCCGTCCACATGCTGTTCGACGCGCTGGCGTACGTGATGGCCTTCGCCGCCTCGTTCGTCGCGGATCGATACGAGGGCTCGATGCGGTGGTCCTACGGCCTCCACCGACTGGAACCCCTCGCGGCCTTCCTCAACGGCGTGTTGCTCATCCCCATGGTCGGGTACATCCTGTGGGAGTCCTACAGGCGTTTCCTCGATCCCGTCGTGATCGGGACCGTCCCCACGCTGGCCATCGCGTTCGGCGGTCTGCTCGTCAACGTCGGCAGCGTCTACGTCCTCCAGGGCGGAGAGATGAGCCTCAACGAGCGGGGGGCGTTCTATCACCTGCTGGGCGACGCCGGGGGCTCCATCGCGGTCATCGCGTCGGTCGTCGCGATCGAGGTGACCGGAATCACCGTTCTCGACCCGATCACGGCCGGACTCATCGCGGCGATCGTCCTCTGGTCCGCGGCGAAGGTGCTCAAGGGGAGCGGTGCGATCTTCCTCATCAGGACGCCGATCGACCCGAGGGCGGTGGAGGAGGACATCCTGGGGGTCGAGGGCGTCACCGCCGTCGACGACCTGCACGCCTGGCAGATCTGCAGTCAGATCACCGTCGCGACGACGCACGTCGAGACCGCTGACGAGTCCGTCTCGAGCGTGGAGCAGATCAACCAGGACATCCACCGGATCCTCGCCGACCACGGCGTCGATCACGCCACGGTCGAGTTGTGTCCGGCCTACGGCGAGCGCTCGACGCACCTCGACTCACACGGACACTGAGGGCCGACTCCGACGGGAGGACGGGGCGCACGGGCGCGCTCACGCCCCGCCTTCGGGTCGGTCGACCCCGCTCAGTTCAGCACCCAGAACCGGTAGTTCAGGACGGCCGCGAACGAGACCCACAGGAGATAGGGCACCAGGAGGAGCGCCGCCCGGCGATCGACGCGGTCGAAGGTCCACATCGTCGCGACGATGAGCGCCCACAGGAGGACGATCACGGCGAGGGCCCAGCCGATGGCGTGCAGCCCGAAGAACACGGCGGACCACCCGAGGTTGACGAGGAAGTGGAGCGCGAACACGCCAAGTGCGACCCGGACCGCCCGCCGCTCTGCGGACAACCGGCGCCAGACGAGGAAGACGGCTCCGCCCATGAGGGCGAACAGCGTGGTCCAGACGGGCGCGAAGACCCAGTTCGGCGGTGCGATGGCGGGCAGGACCAGCGTGTCGTACCACGCGCGAAGACCGCTCGCGGTGAAGACGGAGCCCGATGCACCGACGAGTTCGACGGCGACGACGGACACGGCGAGAGCGACGCGTGGCCGATCCCGGGGCAGTCGTCGAAGCGACGGGAGGGAGCCCACCATGGCCGCACTACGTGGAACGCACGGAAATACGTATCCCAGAGAGCCCCGCTACCCCACGCCGTCGCCCCAGAGCGTCAGTCACGGGAGACCCGGGTAAATGCCCGTCTCGATGGCGTGACCGCGATCGGAAATCCGGTCCGTTCGAGTGGCGAACTCGTTCCCGGCGATCGGATCACTCGAGGCCGAAGTCGGCCAGCGAGTGGGTGTGCTGCCACGCGCCGGTGACCTCGTCGACGTCGAACGTCAGGATGCCGTCCGTGAGCTGAAGCTGGACCGTCTCCTCCTCGACGGAGGTGTCGTGGAGGTGCAACTCGAGTGGCTGGTCGAACTCCGAGACCGCCACCATCACTTCGCCGTACTGTTCGAGCATCGAGGTGAGATCGTCTGCGTCCATACACGTGGACAGTCGGGGAGATCCCCCTTAGTCCCTTTGATATTCGCGCACTTCGCTTTCGGAGAGAGAAAGAGAGAGTGGAGAAACCGAAATCGAGGTGGCGGAACGGGCCCGCTCGGCGATCGCGTTTGTCCCTGATCCCGGGGAGCGATCGCGACTGTCGAGCGAGGAATCGGTGGGTGAAATCGGGCGCCGGCCGGGCCCCGACGGTCGCCACAGTCGAGCGGTCCGCTACCGGTCCTTGAGGGTGAACCACCAGTCCTTGGCGTCGTAGCCCTTCTCCTCGGCCTCCTCGAGACGGGCGGCGGCCTCGTCGTCGGTGCCCGGCGGCGGGAGCAGGACCTGATCGCCGAAGTTGGGGTTCTCGGGCCAGTCGGCGGGCGTCGCGACCCCCTCCTCCTCGGACACCTGCAGGGCCTCGAGCGATCGGAGGATCTCGTCGATGTTGCGGCCGACCTCCTTGGGGTAGTAGAGGATCTGACGGATGACGCCCTCGGGGTTGACCAGGAAGACCGCACGAACGGTGCTGGTCCCCGCGTTGGGCTGGATCATGCCGAGTTCCGACCCGACGCGACCGGTCTCGTCCGCGATGATCGGGAACCCGATGTCGACGTCGAGTTCCTCTTCGATCCAGTCCGTCCACTTGATGTGGGAGTGGATGCGGTCGACGGAGAGGCCGATGAGGTTCGCGTTCAGGTCCTCGAACTCCTCGCGGCGCTGCTCGAAGCCGACGAACTCGGTCGTGCACACCGGCGTGAAGTCACCGGGGTGGCTGAACAGCACCATCCACTCGCCCGCGTAGTCGTCGGGCAGGTGTTTCTCGCCGTGCGTGGTCTGTACGGTCAGTTCCGGAAAGCGATCCCCGATCAATGAGAGTCGGGGTCGCTCCGCTGCGTCCTCGGACATTGCGATTCATTCTTCGGTGTGCTTGATAATATACTTTGGGTTAGCGAGGCAGTTTTCCGAAGATCGAAACATATTCCGCATCGATCCCAATCGCGACCAACCGCGACGATTGGGCCGATTTCGCCAGGATAGTTTCCATCAGTGGACCCCACCATGTTGTGGTACTCATACACGTCCGTCGACGCCCAAACCGTATCAAAATTCCGTGAACTACGCGACGTCGTGCCCGGAACCGCAAGGCCGGTAAGCCCCCGCGTCGATGGACGCCCGTGATCGAACTCGAACCGATCGGGCGGGTCCAGACGCCCATCGAGCGCACGAGCGACGCACCGCGGCAGGGAACGAACGAGTCCATCGAGGGGACCATCGAGGTGGACCCGGCGTACGAAGCGGGCCTGTACGGACTCGAGGCGGGAGACGAACTGGTCGTCGTCTGGTTCGCCCACGAGGCCGACCGGTCGTTGCTCCGCCTGGATCGTGGCCCGGACCGCGGGGTCTTCACGAGTCGATCGCCCGCCCGACCCAACCCGATCGTCCTGACCACGGTCGAGGTCCTCGCCGTGGACGGGACCTCGATTCGGGTCCGCGGGGTCGACATGCTCGACGGGTCGCCGGTCCTCGACCTGAAGACGCCCCTCGACTGACGCCGCCCGTCACTCCGGCGGTCGGGCGGCGATCGCCACGAAGGAGCCCTCGCCGTGGCCCGCGCGCGGTTCGTCGACCGCGTCGTGTTCCCCCGGTGGGTCGAAGACGGTCTGTGCGACCGCGACGTCCCGGTAGTCCTCGGCCTCGAGGGCGGCGAGGACGTCCGTCGCGGAGAGGAAGGTCGCGTCGCTGTAGAAGGGATTGTCCGCCGCAATCTCCCGATAGTGACGGCCGAACTCGCTCTCGCGGTCGACGAATCCGATCACGAGTCGGCCCGCGGCGTCGAGGACCCTGGCCGCCTCCGCGAGGGTCGCCCGGACGTCGTCCACGAAACAGATGGTGGTCACGACGAGGGCGACGTCGAACCGATCCGAGCGAAGCGGAAGGGCCTCCGCTGCGCCCTGGATCACCCTGATGCCGCGCTCGGCCGCCCGGTGGAGCATCTCCCGGGAGGGATCGACGCCGACGCCGATGTCGAGGGGGTCGGCGAACTGGCCCGATCCGACGCCGATCTCGAGTCCGTCGGCATCCCCGTCGACGAATTGCTCCAGGGCCGCGAGTTCCGAGCGGTAGGTGGCCTCGTTGTGTTCGAACCACTCGTCGTACCGGTCGGGGTGAGTCTCGAAGGGCTCGGTCCGGGGCATGCCCGACGCTACGGGCTCGAGGGAGTACTCTCTTGTGGGGGAGTAGAGCTCATTTCTCTCGTGGCGGGCGAGTCCATCCGCTCTCGTGGCGATCGTGTCCATCCTCCCTCGTTGTATTGTGCGGCAGTGGCAATACTTTTTGTCCGCGCGGTCGAATCGATGCGTATGGCAGATCCCTTCGTCGTGATCGGTGGCGACGCGGCCGGCATGAGCGCCGCGAGCAAGGCCCGACGTGCGGACCCGGAGCGTGCGGTGATCGTCTTCGAGAAGGGCGAGTGGGTGTCCTACGGCGCGTGTGGACTACCCTACTACGTCAAAGGAGAGATCGAGGACCTCGAGGAGATCGTCGCGGTTCCCCCCGAACGGTTCCGCGAGGAACGGGACATCGACCTCCGGACGAACCACGAGGTGACCGAGATCGATCCCGACGAGAAGACGGTGGCCGTCGACGGTCCGGAGGGGATCGTCGAACAGGAGTACGGCGACCTGCTGATCGCCACCGGCGCGAGTCCCGTCGTTCCGACCTTCGACGGCGTCGAACTGGAGGACGTCTACACCATTCGCGACCCGCCGTCCGGACGCCGCATCCGGGAGGCGGTCGAGCGCGACGAACCGGAGCGACCGGAGACCGTCGGCATCGTCGGTGGCGGATACATCGGCGTCGAGATGGCGGAGGCCTTCCGCGGCCGGGGCCTCGACGTCCACGTCTTCGAGATGCTCGATCACGTCCTCGACCCGTTCGGCGACGTGGTGGCCGACCGCGTCGAGGAGGAACTCCGCGAGAACGGCGTCTCACTCCACCTCGACACGACGGTCGAGGGATTCGAGGGCGAGGAAACGGTCGAGGCCGTCAGGACGGACGACGAGACGGTCCCCGTCGACGTGGTGGTGATCGGCGTCGGCGTGCAGGCCAACAGCGCACTCGCGGAGGAGGCGGGCATCGAGGTCGGCGACACGGGCGCGATCGCCGTCGACGAGTACGGCGAGACAAGTGCCGAGGACGTCTACGCCGCGGGCGACTGTGCCGAGGCGGAACACGTCGTCACCGGCGAGCCACAGCACGTGCCTCTGGCGCTCACCGCAAACCGCGCCGGTCGAGCAATCGGCCAGACGGTCACCGGGGACCCGACGCCGACCGGACCGATCGCGGGGACGGCGGTCGTGAAGGCCTTCGACCTCGAGGCGGGGCGGACGGGCATCACCGACGAGGAGCGGGCCCGAGAGGCCGGCTTCGACCCCGTCTCCGTCTCGATCACCTCGAAGTCCCGCGCGGGGTACTACCCTGGCGGGAGCGCGGTCGAGATCGCGCTCACCGCCGATCGCGAGAGCGGTCGCGTCATCGGCGCGTCGATGGTCGGCGAGGAGGGCGTCACCAAGCGGGTCGACACCGTCACGACGGCCATCTACGGGGAGATGACCGTCGAGGAGGTCGAGTACCTCGACCTGTCCTACGCGCCCCCGTTCGGACCGACCTGGGACCCCGTCTTGACGGCGGCGAAGGTCCTCCACGGCAAACTCGAGGACTGAGGGCGCCCGAGAGTATTGAAACATTCGAGCAAGACTTTTGGGTCACCACGCCCACGGTCCAGACGAGATGGCATCGTCCGCCCTGAATCGCGACCTCGAACGGGACCTCGAGTGCGAGGAACTCCTCGAGTGTCTCTACGAGTTGAACGATCTCGACCGGGAGTGCTTCGAGATTCTGTCGTCAGCAGACGAGCGACTCACGATCGACGAGATCGCAGAGCGGGTCGACCGCGAGCGATCGACGGCCTACCGGTCGGTCCAGCGCCTCCTCGACGCTGGACTCGTACAGAAAGCCCAGATCAACTACGATCAGGGCGGGTACTACCACGTCTACACCATCACGGACCCCGACGACGTGGCCGACTCGATGCAACAGAAACTCAACGACTGGTACGCGGAGATCGGCTACCTCATCGGCCGCTTCCAGGAGAAGTACGGGGAGGGGTCCGAGGACGTGGACTCGCCCCCGCCCGTCACGTAGCGGCCCACCGTCGCGGTCGACGCAGTGCGGTGATCGCCTGCGAAGGTCGATCGGCTGTCGTCTCCGATCCGCCGCACGTCACCGAACGGCCGATCAGTCGGCCGGCACCGAACGACCGATCAGTCGGCAGTCGCCGTGGCCGACTCGGACTCCGTTTTCGGCTTCTCGACGTTCGCGTCGAACCACTCCTCGAGATCGAGGGCGGCCATGCTCCCGGTCCCGGCCGCGGTGATCGCCTGCTGGTACTCGCGATCCATGACGTCGCCGGCGGCGAAGACGCCCTCGACGTTCGTCTCGGTCGTCATGCCGGTCTCGGTCTCGACGTACCCGTCCTCGTCGAGGTCGAGCGGGGTGTCCTCGAGGAACGCCGTGTTCGGGGTGTGGCCGATGGCGTAGAAGATGCCCCCGCAGTCGAAGTCGATCTCCTCTACCTCCTCGCCGTTCTCCCGGCGGTCCTTGGGGTGGCCCTCGGGGTGGCGGACCAGCGTCGCGCCGGTGACGCCGTCCTCCTGGCTGCCGTGGATCACTGTGAGTTCGGTGTTCCAGAGGAACTCGATGTCCTCGTTCTCGCGTGCGCGCTTGGCCATGATCTCCGAGGCGCGCAGCTCCTCCCGCCGGTGGACGACGTACACCGTCTCGGCGAACTTGGTGAGGAAGAGCGCCTCCTCCATCGCCGAGTCGCCGCCGCCGATCACGAGGACCTCGTCGCCGCGGTGGAAGGCGCCGTCACAGGTCGCACACGTCGAGAGGCCGAAGCCCATCATCTCGTCCTCGTTCTCGGCGCCGACCCAGCGGGCGCTGGCGCCGGTCGCGACGATCAGCCCGCGGGTCTTCACGGTGTCGCCCGTGTTGAGTTCGAGGGTGAACGGTCGCTCGGAGAGGTCTGCGTCCTCGACCGAGTAGTGCTCGTAGGTGGCCCCGAAGGACTCGGCCTGTTTCCGACCGTTCTGGACGAGTTCGGTGCCCCCGATGCCGTCGGGGAAGCCGAGGAAGTTCTCCACCTCGGTCGTGAGGGTCAGTTGTCCGCCCGGTTCCTCGCCGGTGTAGACGATCGGTTCGTAGTCGGCGCGTGCGGCGTAGATCGCGGCCGAGTGTCCGGCCACGCCGGATCCGACCACGACGACGTCCTGGATGTCTTCGGTCATGTTAGGGTGCGTGTCGTTCGATGAGTTCTCGCAGGTCGTGCTTCTCGCGGACGCCCACGATCTGCTCTGCGACCTCTCCGTCGGCGAAGAGGACCATGGTCGGGACGCCCTGGACGCGGTACTGCTGGGCGAGGGTCTGTTGCTCGTCGACGTCGACCTTGGCCATCGCGGCGTCGGTCTCGGCGGCCAGTTCCTCCACGATCGGCTCGAGCATCTTGCAGGGACCACACCAGTCCGCGTAGAAGTCGGCCAGGACGACGTCGTAGGTGGACGTGATCTCCTGGAAGTGCTCCGGATCGTCGACGAAGACGGGCTCGGACGGCGCGGCGGCGGACTCCCTCCCGGAGTCCCCGTCGGTTCGTTGCTGGAGTTCCTGGCGCTTCTTGCGCCGGATCTCCTCGAGCGTCTCCTCCGCTTCACTCATTGCACCCGTTCGTACCCGACGGGCGCACTTAATGGTTTTGCCACGATGGCACAATACTAGCACGGTGGAAGTGCCAGCACGTCACACGGATAGCGGCACGCGCCGCCGGTTCGGTCGCGCGTCGCCGTCGCCGACGGTCGACGACGGTGGACGAAACTGGGTGGGTCGCACAATATCGAGGCGCCCGGCCCGCCACGTTCCCGATCACTCCGTGAGGGCCGCCGCGAGTTCGTCGACCTCGGCCTCGGTGTTCACGGCGTGCAGCGACACGCGAACCGTGTTCGGGACCGGCAACGACCGGACGTGGATCTCCCGGTCTGCGAGTCGCTCGACGGTCTCCTCGGGGTTCTCGGTCCGGACGGAGACCAGGCCCGAGTGGTACTCGGTCGGACTCAGCAGGCGCTCGGACGGGACCGTCGCCTTGAAGCGATGGGTGAGCGAGGCGATGCGGTCCTCGATCGTGTCCAGTCCCACCGCCGAGAGCAGGTTGATGGCCTCCATCAGGCCCGCGTAGGGTCCGGGGTTCGTCGTCGAGAGTTCGAAGCGTCTGGCACCGGGTTCGTACTCGAGGGCGCCGTCCCCGTACTCGCTCACGCCTCGACCACCGATCGTCCGGGGTGCGAGCGACTCGGCCACCTCCTCGCGCACGTAAAGGAATCCGGCCCCCCAGGGCCCGAGCAGCCACTTGTGTGCGGCCCCGACGACCACGTCCGCCCCCCAGTCGGCGACGTCCACGGGCATCTGTCCCGGCGCCTGGACCGCATCGACCAGGGTCATCGCGCCCGCGTCCCGGGCCACGTCGACGAGGTCCGCGACCGGGTGCCGACGCCCGTAGGTCCAGTCGACCGCGCTGAAGCAGACCAGCGAGGCGTCCGCCGCCGCCTCGGAGAGGGCCTCGGGATCGATCCGTCCCGCCTCCGTCTCGAGGACGGTGACGTCGACGCCGTGCTCTCGCTCGAGGGCGTACCAGGGCACGATACCCGCCGCGTGCTCGAGGTCGGTGATCACCACCTCGTCGTCGGGCGACCAGGAGCGCGCGTTCGCGATCCGGTTGATCCCGTCGGTGGTGCTCTGGGTGAGCGCGATCTCCTCGTCCGCCGCTCCGAGGAACGACGCGACCGAGGCACGGGTCCGATCGAAGCGATCGTACGCGGCCGGATACATCCCCTCCTCGCGGGGTGCGTCGTACTCGTGGTGCTCGACCGTCTCCTCGATCCGGTCGACCACGCGGGTCGGACTGGGCCCGCTCGCCCCCCAGTTCGCGTAGAGGTGCTCGACGGCGGGAATGTCCGCGCGAATGTCCGCGATGTCCATGACCGTGCGGTTTTCGGCCGGCCCACAAAGGCACTTCCATCGATCGAAGCGCGACCGACCTCCCGACTACGGCCGGGCGTCCTCGATGGCCGCCCGCACGGTGTCCCAGGCGTAGTTCGCGGTCGGCGTTCCGTTCACGAAGACGGTCGGCGTTCCCGTCACGCCGCGGTTCCGGCCGGCCCGCCGGTCGGCCAGAATCACCGGCCGGTACAGCCGCTTCGCCGCCGCGCGTCTCACCGCGGTCGGGTCCGCTCCGACGTCGGCGGCGAGGGTCCCGAACGTATCGAGCGAGTAGGAGTCGAAGTGTCGATAGAGGGCCTGAGAGAGGGAGAAAAAGGCCGCGTCCCCCAGTGAATCTTGCACCCGCCGGGCGGCGTTCGGCGCCGCCCAGGACCACCGATCGTGCACGGGAATCGGGAAGTCGTGGTGCTCGTAGCGGACGACGCCGGACTCCACGTAGGTCGAACGAATCTTCGGGAACACGGTCGTCGCGTAGGTCCGACAGTGCGGACAGGCGTAATCCTCGTAGACGGCGACCGTGACCGGCGCGTCCGCGGGGCCCAGCGTCGGCGTCGGGAGGGATTGCACGCGATCGGCGCTGGTGGGGGCGCCCCCCGTCGTCGATTCGGTCGTCCCCCCGGACGTGCTTAGACACCCGGCGACGCCACCGAGGAGAGCGAGACCACCACCCCGAAGGACCGCCCGACGGGTGCGTGTCATGTGGTCTCGTTCTCGCGGCCCGCGAATATAGATACCGGAGTTCACTGGAAACCGGCCGCGCAGTACCCGACGACCTCGTCCATCGAACCGGTGACGTCACCGCTCGTCGCGTACGCGAGGACGTCGCCCGTCGTTGCGCCACCCCGGTCTGCGGCCTCGAGGACGGCCGCCGTCGGTCCGTATCCACACATGCCGTGAGAATCGCGCTCGACCACCTCGAAGAGGCCGTCGGCCTCGAGGGCCCGGATGCACGCGAGCACCGGAGCGTCGCGTCGCTCGGCGACCGATTGGGGCTCGTAGTGGGTGAGGTCGGTCGACGCGATCGGGAGGACCGTCTCCCCGTCGATCGGCGCGGTCGCCAGGGCGGCAACGAGGTCGGAGACCACCTCGCGGTCCTGTCGACTCATCACGACGGGCACGACGGGTGGCGGATCGTCGTAGACGACCTGCAGGTAGGGGAGTTGGACCTCGAGTGCGTGTTCGCGGCGATGGGCCGCGTCGTCGCGCGTGGCGATCGTCGAGGCCTCGAGCAGTCGGTTCCGCAGATCGTCCGCGACGGGAACCGCACCGAGCGGAGTGCGCCAGCGGTCGGCGTCCGAGACCGCGAGCGGGTCACCGATCCCGGTGTGGTTCGGTCCGACGAGGACGATCGCGTCCGGCCGCCCACTCGCGAGCGCCGCATACGCGTGTGCGGCGACGGGTCCCGAGTAGGGGAGACCCGCGTGCGGCACGACGAGACCGGTCACGTCGGGGGCGCCGGGTTCCGGCGACGGGAGGTCGCCCGGACCACGTGCGTGCTCGACGGTCTCCCACACCTGTGCGTGGAGGGCCGCGGCGTCGTCGGCGTAGAACCGGCCGGCGACTGCTGGCTCGCGGACGCCCGTCATGATCGGGCCATCGCGGACTCCCCGAGAGCGACCGGGACGATCGGCCCTCGGGGCTCCCGTTCGGCGTAGACGGACGCGGTGAATCGCTCGACCCCGACGTCCTCGCCGCGCCAGCAGTCACCGTCGAGGCCCGCCTTCCGACAGGTCTCCGCGAGGAACCTGGTGGTCTCCCACTCGCGATCGGCGGCCACCTGGGGCAGGAGCAGGCCCCTCCGCTCGTCCGCGTCGACGATCAAACCGTGTCGGCCGACGTCGACGCTCTCGGCCGGTCGAGAGACGGGCTCGGGGTCGGAGAGGAGACTCACCTCGACGGTGACCGTCGCCAGTTCGTCGGGGCTCACCGGCCGGAACCGGGGATCGCCGACCGCGGCCCCGACGGCGCTCTCGCGAATCGCCCGGTGGGCGGGCTGGGTCGGATACGGGCGTCCGATGCACCCGCGCAGCGAGCCGTCGACCGCCAGTGTGACGAAGGCGCCACGGTCGGCCGCGAGCGCTCCGTCGACGACCGTCGGGGGCTCGCCGTCGCCCCCGCCGACCCGCTCCTCGATCACCGACCGGGCGAACGAGACCGCGCGGTCGCCGTGTCGCCGTTCCAGGGCCTGCATGCGTTCCCTCGCGGTTGGTCGGGGACTCGCAAAAGGAGCTAGCCACAGTACGGAGGGACGGTGGCGAAACGGACGAACACGGAGACGGTCAGGATACCGGGCACGGAGACGAGGGGAGTCGCCCCCGGATCGAACGACACAGTAGAGAGAACGGGGCCACTCGATCCGACCGACGTCGCGGGACGGCGCCGACGGTCGACGCCGTCAGTCGACCGATCACTCGGCGCTGATGACGTCGTCGATGCGGACGATCATGGTCGCTGCCTCGGTGGCGGACTCGAGGATCTCGCGCTTGACGGCCACGGGATCGTAGACGCCGTGCTCCAGGGGGTCGGCGATCGTGGCCTCGCCGTCCTCGATGACGATGCCGCCGCGACCGGCGTCGTTGGCGGCCCGAATCTCGACCAGGCCGTCGATGGGGTCCATGCCCGCGTTCTCGGCGAGGGTGCGCGGGATGGCGTCCAGCGCGTCCGCGAAGGCCTCGACGGCGAGTTGCTGTCGGCCCTCGATGCCGGCGGCCTCCTCGCGGACGGCGTTCGCCAGTCGAACCTCGGACGTCGCCGCTCCGGGCACGACGCCGCCGCGCTCGATCGCCGTCACGACGGCGTCGACGCCGTCCTCGACGGCACGCTCGAGTTCGTCCAGGACGTGGCCCGTGCCGCCACGGACGAAGAGGGTGACGGCGCCACCGACGTCGGCACCCTCGACGAAGGTGACCTGGTCGTCGCCGTAGGTCTCGGTGTGAACCGAGGACGCGCCGCCGAGTTCGTCGGACGCGATGCCCTCGAGCGAGGCGAGGCGGCTCGCACCGGTCGCCTTCGCGATGGACTTCGCTGTGGCGTCGTCGACGGAGTCGAAGGCGAGCACGCCGTCCTTCGCGAGGTACGCCGCCGTGGCGTCGGCCACGTCACCGGTGACGAAGGCCACGTCGACGCCGGCGTCGACGAGGGCGTCGGCGTACTCCTCCAGTTCGCGCTGCTCGGACTCGACGGCAGCGTCGAGTTGATCTGCGCTCTGGACGTTGTACTCGACGTCGATGGAGGCCTCGCGCTGCTCCAGGTCCGTGTCGACGACGGCGATCGTCGCGTCCTCGACCGACCGGGGCATGGTCTCCTGGATCGGGTCCTCGTCGACCACGACGCCCTCGATGAGTTCGGTCGCGTTCGAGGACTCGCCGGACTGGGCGACGATCTGGACGTCCTCTCGGGCGACCGACCCGTTCTCCTGGGCGGCGCGCACGGCGGTCACGATCTCGTCGGCAAGGGCCGCAGCGGTCATCCCGCCCGTGCCCTTTCCGGTCATGCTCGACTCGGCCACGTCGGTGAGGATCTCGTCGTCGAGATCGCCCTCGACGACCTCGTCCTCGAGGGCCTCCAGGGCGATGTCCTGGGCGCGTGTGTACCCCTCCGCGATCGTCGTCGGGTGGATGTCGCGGTCGAGGAACTCCTCGGCCTCGCTCAGCAGTTCGCCCGCGAGGACGGCGGCCGTCGTCGTCCCGTCGCCGACCTCCTCCTGCTGGGAGTCGGCGACCTCGACGAGCATCTGGGCGGCCGGGTGGTCGATGTCCATCTCGTCGAGGATGGTCGCCCCGTCGTTCGTGATGACGACGTCGCCGCTGTCGCTGACGAGCATCTTGTCCATCCCGCGGGGACCGAGCGTCGTGCGGACGGTCTCCGATACCGCCTTCCCGGCGGAGATGTTCGACGTCCGGGCGTCCTTGCCCTGGGTTCGCTCGGAGTCCTCGCTGAGGATGAACATGGGCTGTCCTGCGCCTCGTAGCTGCTGGCCTGCATTGGACTCAGACATTGTCGTGTGTTGGTTGAATTGCGGTCATATATAAATATTTCGTCGTAGAACGGAAGCCGACCGGCCCAATCGCCATCAGGAGCGTCGGTCGACGAGGAGTGCGCCGATCAGCAGGGCCACCGCTGCCACCCCGACACCGAGGCCTCGCGTCCGAACCGTCGACGTCGAACGGTCCTCGACGGACACCGACAGGGTCGCACTGACGGCGGCCAGTCGCACGACGTACCGCCCAGTGGACTCCGGCGAGACCGTCCACTCGACGACCCTCGTCTCACCCGGTGCCAGCCTGACGACGCGCTCGGCCAGCGGCCGCCCGTCGACGGTGGGTGTGAGCGTCCCCTTGGCGGGCTTCGCGGCGGGATTCCCGACCGTGGCCCGAATCGTCGTCCGTGATCCCGGCCGCACGGTCGAGGGGTCGACCGCGAGCGACTGCACGGCTGGCGTCGCTGGCTCCTCGACGCGCACGGTGATACCGTGCGGGCCGACGGACAGCCGATGCTCCCCGATCGACTCGAGCGTCGTCCGGAGCGAGACGGTCGTCGATTCCCCGGGAGTCAGATCTCCGCGCGCCGTGTCGACCGTCGTCCCGTTGTGGGCGAGTGAGACCGAATACGACCCGGCCTCTTCGCCGACGTTCTCGACCGTCGCCTCGACCACGAGCGTCTCGTCCGGCACCAGGATCGGGGGCTGACTCGCGTTCGCGTCGCGGTAGGGCCCCCGGATCGCGAACGAGAGGTTCGGATCGACCGTCATGCGGGCCACCGGTTGCCCGAAAACGGCGGCGTGCTCGCCCGCCGTCCAGGGCTCTGGCACCGCGTCCGTCGTCACGTAGCGATCGACGAAGTCCACCGTACTCTCGGTCCCCAGGTCGGCCACCATCGCGCGGAGGGCGGCGTGGTCGATGGGCTCACGCCTGGCGTTCATCCTCGCGAGGAGGGTCTCGCCGGTGACACGCCCGTCCGTGGCCATCCGAAGGCGGCGGTCGAGGGACCCGTAGACGAGGGCGCCCTTCAGGTAGTTCGCACCGCGCGCCCACGTCTCGGGTTCCGAGAGGACCGCGGCGGGGTAGGGGCGACGGGTGCCCAGTGCGAGGTGATCCCGGAACGCTTCGAAGTCGATCAGGTCCTGCTCGAGGGACAGGAGGGCGGCGTAGTACTCGGCGGTCGCCTCGGTCGCCCAGCGGGCGGACGGCGACGTCTGGAACGCGGCCCTGGTGTGAACGTACTCGTGCAACCAGATGTTGTCCGGCACGCCGAGCGATCGGTCCGCGAGCACCCAGGCGTCGGCGTCGGCCGCCAGTCCCGCGGCGGCCCAGTCCACGGTCGTCGGTGCCGCGATGACCGTCACGCGGGGATCGCGCTCGCCGACGCGGAGGTGCAGGGACGCGGACGCGAGCGAATCGAGGACGGCGTCCGGGGACGGCGCGAGGTCGGCGGTCGAGGGGACCACGAGGCGGACGGTCTGTCCCGCCGCCGATCGCGTGTACGTGCGGGAGGGCCCGAGGTAGACCATGCGCTCGCCGGCGACGCCCTCGCCGTCGACGGCGATCGAGGACTGGAACGTGGGCTTCTCCCCGCGATACGACCAGGTCGTCGACATCGCCGGACTCGCCACGATGGCCCACGGCCCGACGTCGACGAACTCGTATCCGCTCTGCGCGGCGGCCGCCCGCAGGCCAGCGCCGGTCCGATTGACCGCCAACCGCAGCGTCAGGCGCGGATCTGCCCCCGTGCCGTCCCAGGTGTACCCGTCGGGTCCGTCGGGTTCGAATCCGACCGTCTCGAGCACGGTCGCCGAGTCGGGGACGGTCGTCGTGAGAGAGACGACGTTCGTGGGCACGTCGAAGGTGACGACCGCGCGCACGGACCCCGGTCGCTCGGGCGAAAGGGAGAGCGTGGTCGTCCGGTCGATGGTCGCGTCGGCAGCGAGGGCGGGCCCGACGGCCATCGACTGGAGGAGGAGGGCGGCGACGATGAGCGCCGAGAGGGGGCGGCGAGAGAGACGTCCCATGGTCTCCCTCCGGAGACCGGCGACAAAGAATGTCGCGCTCGAGGCGGGGCGGGCACCTCGTCCGTCAGCGTTTAACGGGGTGGCCCGGTACTGGGAGACGAGATGGTGGAGAACGTACTCTGGCCGGCCTACCTCGACGCCGAGCGCTCCCGCGCCGAGGGTCGTCGGGTCGCCGCGGAGATGGCCGTCGAGTCGCCCACGATCGACGAGATCGCCCAGGCCGTCCAGCAGGTCGGCTACGACGCGGTCATCGAACGGGAGGCGACCTACCCGCGCCAACCGTGGCGGACCGAGGGGCGGGTCCTCGTCAAGCACGCCGACGACGCGGGCAAGACCGACCTGATCCAGGCCGTCGCCGCCTACGTCCAGGCGCTGCGCGAGTGATGCGTCGCGCTGGCACCGTCGAGCGGATCGCCCAGGGACTGCTCGTCCTCAGGGCAGCGGACTCGACGCACGCGTCGATCGGGGACACGGTGATCGACGAGAGACTCGAAGACGTCGGCCGCGTCGTCGACGTCTTCGGCCCGGTGAGTCGGCCCTACCTCGCGGTGACCCCCGAGGAGGACGTCCACGGGCCGGCGCTCGTCGGGGAGACGCTGTACCGGCGCTGAGTCGGAAGGGAGAAGGGTCAGCACGCGGTGGTCCGAGCCATGGATCGACCACGTCGAGGCGGGATCGCCGTCGCCGGGGCGGTCGCCTTCTTCCTGATCGTCCAGTTCGGGGCGCTCGTTCTCGCCGGCCCCTTCGAGGCGGCCGGCTATCGGTCGGTCGAGAATCCACAGAACCCCGCGAACAGCGCCATCTACGTCGGCATCGTCCTCGTGGCCACCGCGGTCATGCTCCTCGTGATGCGCCTGGGACGGACGCTGCTTTTGCGGGCGTTCCTGGTGCTCACCAGCGGGCTGATTGCCGTCTACGTCTTCTCGGTCACCCTCCCGCCACTCGTCGTGGGTGGCGTCGACGTCTCGCCCTGGATCGGTGGGGCCCTCCTCGCCCTCGCCCTGGCCGTCCACCCGGAGTGGTGGGTGATCGACGGGGCCGGCCTGATCATGGGGATGGGCGCGGCCGCCCTCTTCGGCATCTCCTTCGGCATCCTCCCGGCGATCCTCCTCCTCCTCGCGCTCGCGGTCTACGACGCCATCTCCGTCTACGGCACCGAGCACATGCTCACGCTCGCGTCGGGGGTCATGGAACTCCGCGTCCCGGTCGTCATCGTCCTGCCGACGACCGCCGGTTACTCCTTCATCGAGGACGCCGCCGACATGGCCGACTCCGTGGGCGACGGGCAATCGTCGCGGTCGGCGGAGTCGTCGGGAACCGAGGGGACGGCGGGGGAAGACGAATCGGGAGGCACGGACGAGTCGGCCAGTGACGCGTCGACGCGCGACGCCATCTTCATCGGTCTCGGGGACGCCGTCATGCCCTCGATCCTGGTCGCGAGCGCGAGCGTCTTCCTCGAGACGCCGACCCTGTTCGGCGTCGAGGTCGCCCCCCTCGGCGCGATCGCCGGGACCACGGTCGGGTTGCTCGTGCTGCTCTGGATGGTCCTGAAGGGACGGCCGCACGCGGGACTCCCACTGCTCAACGGGGGGTCGATCGCGGGCTACCTCCTCGGCGCCCTCGCGAGTGGGATTTCCCTCCTCGGTGCGCTCGACCTCGAGGGACTGCTCTGAGGAGCCCCGGCCGCTGTCAGCGGCCCGTCAGCCCCTCGCTCGCGGGGGTGAACTCGACCGTCGAGCCACGGTCGGTCTCGACGGCGCGCTCGTACAGCATGGCTGCGGCTGCGACCGTCTCGATGCCCGTCCCGCCGCTGTCGAAGACGGTTATCTGCTCGTCGTCCGTGCGGCCGGCGGCAGCGCCGCTCACCACCTCGCCGAGTTCCGCGTGGACGTGGCCCTCGTCGATCGCTCCCGCTGCGAGGGCGCCGATGAAGGACCCGGCGTCCTGGCGGACGCGATCGCGGAGGTCGGGGACGTACACCGATCGCGCGATCGTCGTGGCGTCGAGTTCGCGCTTCTCCGGGTGGTACTGACCCATTGCGGTCACGTGGGTCCCCGGGGCGAGGTCCTCGCCGTCGAAGACCGGTTCGGCGGCGTCGGTGGCCGTGACGACCACGTCGGCGTCACCGACTGCCGCCCGACTCGATTCGACCGCCTCGACGTCCGCATCCAGGCGGTCGTCCATCTCCGCCGCGAACGCCTCCCGGTGGGCCACCGTGGGCGAGTAGACGCGAACGCTGTCGAGGTCGCGGACCGTGGCGGTCGCCAGGAGTTGGCCGCGGGCCTGCGGACCGCTGCCCACGATCCCGAGATCGGTCGCGTCCCGTCGCGCGAGCGCGTCGACGCCGACCGCACCGGCCGCTCCGGTCTTGTACGGGTTCATGCTCGCGCCGTCGATCACGGCCTGGAGTTCCCCCGAGTCGGCGTCGAACAGCGGCGCGAGAAACCAGGCGTCACCGGCGCCGAATCCGGCGCTGTACGTGTAGCCACCCATCGCACCCGTCTCCGGGAGGATCGCCGCGTAAGTCGTGAGCATGCCGGACGGATCGTCTCGAACCAGAGCGGTGCGAGGCTCCGCGGGGGCGCCCTCGCCGCGCTGTCTGTACGCCTCGCGAACCGGATCGACGTAGTCCTCGGGCGCGGCCAGGTCGTCGACCGCACCGCTGCCGAGAAATCGGACCGTGGTCATCGACGCGAACTACCCAGGCGGAGAACAAAAGGATCGGGTTCAGTCGGCGGTCTCGAGGGACGCGTTCGGTGCGTCCCGCGACGGAGTGCGCGTCGAGGAGGGAGCGTCGACGGGGCCGTTGACGAAGAGGGCGTGGCCGACGAGAGCGATGGCGATGAGGCCACCGACGGTGAGGGCACTCGTGAGGGCGAATCCGGCGACGTGCAGTCCTCCACCGAGCCCGATGAACGCGAGCGGGATCAGGCCGAGAACGAGATCGTAGTATTCAGTCATAATCTAATACATACTACGGCAGATACCCATATAAAGTTTTCCCCGTGGTTAGAGCGCTCCAACACGTTGGTCTCACATTGCCATCGTATGAGATCCGAATAAGTTACGAGTGTCGAGGCCCTCGATTCCGTGCCGAGAGCGGCCAGGCGTCGATTCGGTAGAGAGCGTATCGCTGTCCCCCCAGCAGGGCTCCCCCGACGATCAGCGCGACGAGGTAGAAGGAGAGCGCCGCGTGCCCGGGAACGGCCGCCGTCGCGCGGACGGCCTGTGCGAGCAGATCGGCCACCGCCCAGAGACCGATCGGGTGAAGAACTGCCGCGCGCGCCTCGGAGAGGGTCCGTTCACCGTAAGCACCACCGGGGCCCGCCACGACGATCCACCCGAGGAGGAACGTCCCGACCGTCGTCAGCGTCGACCCGAGGACGAGCAACGGATTGGCACCGTGTGAGAACTCGCCCAGCACGACGAAGAGGACGATGGCGGCGACGTCTCCGACCGCGTACCGGCGCAGAGCGCGTCTATCCAGGTCCATGCGGGCACTCGGGACGGGACGCCCTCAAATCACTCGGTTCCGGGGACCACGCCCACGACCGTGTAGACGAAGCCGCGATCGAGGACGGTCGTCTCGAAGCCGACGCGATCGAAGACCGCCGCCAGGTCGTCGGGGGTGTAGAACGTGCAGTCGAACCCGATCAGGTGCTGGCCGACCCTGAGTCCCAGGCCGCGCAGCGTCGTGGGATCGAACTCCCGGACGACGAACCCTCCCCCGGTCCCGAGGGCGCCATAGACGCGCTCGACGACGGTCGGCGGGTCGGGGAAGTGATGCATCGCGTCGACCGCGACGACCGCGTCCACCGAGTCCTCGGGAAAGGGGAGGGTCCTCGCGTCCCCGCGAACGGTCCGATGACCGTGCCTTCCGGCCCGAGCGAGCATGGGCTGGCTCGCGTCGAGGACGATCGGGTCGAGGTCGATCGACCTGGCCGCCCGACCGGTGCCGCCGCCCAGATCCACGACGGTCTCGAGGCGCCGCTCGACGCGCGACAGCCCCGCTTCGATCGGCTGGGCGTCGGTACTCGGTGCCACCAGATCGTAGACCGGAGCCACCCGATCGAAGACGGGAACGTCGTGCACGACGGAGATTGGGGCACAGAGATATATGAAGGGCAGGGCGTAGGCGGGATCGATGGAGTTCGAAATCCTCGGGCACCCGCCGGACGGACCCGCACTCGACCTCGACTGGCGGCGGTTCCGCTACGCGGGCAAGTTCGTGATGACGAACTCGGGCAAGGCCGTCGCACGCGACGGGGACGAGACGGTGGGGGCGATCGCCTTCAACGGGGATCGATCGGACGAGACGCGGGCCTGGATCCGATACGTCACGGTCCGGGACGACCGGGGCGGCGAGGGGATCGGACCGCGCCTCACCGCGTACGTGACCAACCGCCTGCTCGAGGACAACGAGACGGTGCGAGCCGGTGCGAACAACGTCTTCTCCTACCAGTCCTTCTTCAAGGCTGGCTTCGGGTTCACCGGGGAGACGACGGGCCTGGACGAACTGGTCGTGGAGCGGCCGGGAGAGCGCTCCCCCCAGCGGTACCGCGACGGTCTCCGCCGCTACCTCGATCGCGACCTCTCCGAGTCGGAGCGGGCGTTCGCGACGGATCGCCTGGATCGGGGCCCGCCCGATAGAATCGACCCGCCGGGGGAGGACACTTAACCCGGTCAGGGTCGAACGGGCGACCGATGGGAAACGCGGACCTCCGGCAGGTGGCCGTCGTCGAGGAGGTCGAGTTCGACGACCTCGAGGGCGACGTCGTCGCCGTCGACGCCCACAACTGGCTGTACCGCTACCTCACGATCACCGTCAAGTTCACCGAGGACGGCGTCTACACGACCGACGCGGGCGAGGAGGTGGCCAACCTGATCGGCGTCGTCCAGGGGCTGCCGAAGTTCTTCGAGCACGATCTCACCCCGGTCTTCGTCTTCGACGGGGCCGTCACCGACCTCAAGGCGGCGGAGATCGAGGAGCGCCGGGAGGCGAAGGCCGCCGCCAGAGAGAAGATGGAGACGGCAGCGGAGGAGGGCGACGCCGTGGCGGCCGCCCGCTACGAGGCCCGAACCCAGCGCCTGACCGACACGATCCAGGAGACGACGCGGGAACTCCTCTGCCTGCTCGACGTCCCCGTCGTCGAGGCGCCGGCCGAGGGAGAGGCCCAGGCGGCCCACATGGCCCGGACGGACGACCGTGTCGACTACGCCGGCAGCGAGGACTACGACACCCTTCTACTGGGCGCGCCCCTCACGCTCCGAAAGCTGACCTCCCGGGGGAATCCGGAGCTGATGGACTTCGAGTCCACCCTCGAGCGCCACGACCTCACCTGGGAGCAACTCGTCGACGTCGCCATCCTGATCGGGACGGACTTCAACGACGGTCTGGAGGGGTACGGTCCCGCGACCGCGCTCGACGCGATCCACGAACACGGCGACCTCTGGGGGGTGCTGGACGAGGCGGGGGCCGAAATCGAGCGCGCCGCTGAGATCCAGTCCCTGTTCCTCGACCCCGACGTGACCGACGAGTACGACCTGGACCTCGATCCGTCCCCGGACGTCGCCGGTGCTCGAGAGTACGTCACGGAGGAGTGGGGGATTCCGAACGACGAGGTGGCCCGCGGATTCGAACGCATCGAGGAGGCCGTCACGCAGACGGGCCTGGACAGGTTCACGTGAGTCCTGGATTGGAAGGCCAGGGGACCCACGGTACGGTGACACGGTTCAGTCGGTTTTACCAGGGTCTACGTTCAACGACCATGCATGGCAGACGACTACCGCACGGAGGAGGACAGTCTCGGCGAGGTACAGGTGCCCGCGGACGCCTACTGGGGCGCACAGACCCAGCGCGCGGTCGAGAACTTCCCCATCAGCGACCAGACGTTCGATCGACGGTTCGTCCGGGCGCTGGGCATCGTGAAGAGGGGAGCAGCGGAGGCGAACCGCGACCTCGGGATGGTCCCCGAGGAGAAGGCCGACGCCATCGTCGAGGCCGCCACGGAGGTCATCGAGGGCGAGCACGACGATCAGTTCCCCGTCGACGTCTTCCAGACCGGATCGGGCACCTCCTCGAACATGAACGCGAACGAGGTCATCGCGAACCGCGCCACGGAGATCTACGGCGGGGAGATCGGCACGCGTGAGATCCACCCCAACGACCACGTCAACTTCGGTCAGTCCTCGAACGACGTGATTCCGACCGCGATGCACGTGGCCGCCCTGGAGGCCGTCGTCAACGACGTCGAACCGGGACTGGAGACGCTCCGGGACTCCCTCGCAGCGAAGGAAGAGGACTTCGACGACGTCGTGAAGACCGGCCGGACCCACCTCCAGGACGCCACGCCGATCCGACTCGGCCAGGAGTTCAGCGGCTACCGGGCCCAGGTCGAGAAGGGACTCGCCCGTCTCGAGAACGCAAAGAGCCACCTGCGGGAACTCGCCCTCGGGGGCACGGCCGTCGGAACCGGACTCAACACCCACCCCGAGTTCCCCGAACTCGCCGCGGACTACATCTCCGAGACGACCGGCCTGCAGTTCCGCGAGGCGGACAACCACTTCGAGGCCCAGGCGGCCCACGACGCCATGAGCGAGGCCCACGGGGCGTTCCGGGTGATCGCCGGATCGCTCAACAAGATCGCAAACGACCTCCGCCTGCTCGCCTCGGGACCCCGCAACGGGCTCAAAGAGATCGAACAGCCGGAGAACCAGCCGGGATCGTCCATCATGCCCGGCAAGATCAACCCGGTCGTCGCGGAGTCGATAAACCAGGTCCACAAGCAGGTCGTCGGCAACGACGCCGCGATCTCCGCCGGTGCGGCCGAGGGGCAGATCGACCTGAACCTCTACAAGCCGATCGTGGCAAACGACTTCCTGCAGTCCGCCCGACTCCTCGCGAACGGCAGCGCGGTCTTCGCCGAGAAGTTCGTCGACGAACTCGAGGCCAACCGCGAGACCTGCGCCGATCAGGTCGAACAGAGCATGGCCCTGGCCACGGCGCTCAACCCCGCCATCGGCTACGACAAGGCCTCCGACGTCGCGAAGACGGCCCTCAAGGAGGGCAAGACGATCCGGGAGGTCGTCGTCGAGAAGGGCTACCTCAGCGAGGAGGAGGCCGCCGAGGTCATCGACCCCGCGAAGATGACCGAGCGCGGGATCCTGACCGACGACGACTGAGGACGATCCCCGCGAGCGCCCCGCCGACCGGTCGGCGTCTCCGGAGCGGACACCGACCCCGCACCTTCTTGGGTGCCGCGCCCGCGAGTGAGTTCATGCAGCGTCTCGACTCACGCGTGCGACTCGTCTGGGCCATCGCCGGCCTCGTCTCGGCGGTCGTCCTGGGCGGGATCGCCGTCGCCCTCCTCGCGATCCTCCTCGACTGGCCGATCTGGCCCGGCATCGTCCTCGGCGTCCTCGTCGCGGTCATCGGCGTCGGGTACGCCGTCCTTCGGTACCGAATCTGGCGATTCGACGTGCAGGAGGACGCGCTCTTCCTCGATCGAGGCGTGCTCACGCGCATCCGGACCGTCGTGCCCTACGTTCGCGTCCAGCACGTCGACACAAGACGCAATCCCATCGAGCGGGTCGCCGGACTCGAGCGAGTCGTCGTCTACACCGCCGGGTCCCGGGGAGCCGACGTCGCGATCCCGGGACTCACCCCGGAGCGCGCGAGCGACCTCCAGCACCGACTCCGCTCGCTCGTCGGCGAGTCCGAGGCCGAGGACGCGGTATGAGACTGCATCGACTCACCATTCCCCTGGAGGGGGCGGGCCGGGCCGTCGGGGCCGGCGTCGTGGGATTCACGCTCGGGAGCGTCGTCGGCGGGTACCTCGCCGCGACCGACGCGCTTCCCCTCGTCGGCTCCGCTCTGGGCGTCCCACTCGGGGTGCTCTTCGGCCTGGGAGGACTGGCCTACGAGGTCGTTCACTACCGACACTTCGAGTACGAGGTCTCCGTGGACACGCTCGACATCGCCTCCGGCGTCCTCTTCAGACGCGACCGAGAGATCCCCCTGGAGCGAATCCAGAACGTCGACATCGCCCGCGAGGTGCTCGCGCGTGTCGCCGGTCTCGCGACCGTCAAGATCGAGACGGCGGGTGGCGGCGAGACGGAGGCGCGGTTGCGGTACGTCTCGCTCGCGGAGGCCAGACGCGTCCAGGAGCAGATCCGGACCCGGAAGCGATCCACGTCAGTCGAGGGGGCCACAGAGACCGACGACGAGACGGAGTTGTTCGCCCTCGACGATCGCGACCTGCTCCTGTTGAGCGTGCTCTCCTTCGATCCGCGACTGCTCTCCGTGATCCTCGGCGTCGGCCCGATGCTCGCCCCCAACCTCGCTCCCGACCTCGACACGATCGGCGGTGCGACGGCGATCGTCCTCGGCCTCGCCGGCGCGATGCTCGCCGCCCTCGGTCTGTGGCTCCTCTCCGCGTTCGCCACCTTCGTGCGATTCTACGGCTTCCGTCTCACGCGCGTGGGGGACGAACTCCGGTACGAGCGGGGACTGATCCAGCGCTACGACGGCTCCATTCCGCTCGAGAAGGTCCAGACCGTCGTCCTCGAGGAGAACGTCCTGATGCGTCAGTTCGGGTTCGCGGCACTCAGCGTCGAGACGGCGGGGTACGCCCCGGGGTCGACGACGTCGGGCGGTTCGGAGGCCGCCGTTCCGCTCGCGGCGCGACGGGAGGTCGTCGCGCTGGCCCGGGAAATCGAGCCCTTCGAGATGCCGACGCTGTCGCGACCGCCGACCCGGGCCCGCAGGCGGTACGCGGGACGGTACGCCCTCGCGGTCGTCGGACTCACCCTCGCGCTCGCAGTCGTCTCGCGACTGCTCGCTCCCGTCCCCTGGTACCTCGCGGGCGCCCTCCTGCTGGGGGTGCCCCTCGCCGCGGAGCGCACCTGGCGTCACCGTGGCTACGGGCTGGGCGAGGACCACGCCGTCACGCGACGCGGCTTCTGGCGTCGTCGGACCCACGTCGTCCCCGACTTCCGGGTCCAGACGGTGATCGAGCGCCGATCGTTCTTTCAGCGACGGTGGTCGCTTTCGAGCGTGGTCATCGACACCGCCAGTTCGGGGGGATTGATCGGCGGCGACGCCGTGGCGATCGACCTGGACGAGTCCGACGCGGTGACGCTTCGAGAAGCCGTACGGGACCGGTTGCAGGCCGCCCTCGGCGACCGCCGGTCCCCGGACGGAGCGGGCGAATCGACGCCCGCGACAGACTGAACGATTTTTACCCCTCGCCCGCACAGTCACCCACAATGAGCGAGTACGACTACGAGGACCTGGGGCTGGTCGCCGGCCTGGAGATCCACCAGCAACTCGACACGGCGACGAAGCTCTTCTGTGGATGTCCGACGCGCCTGCGCGAACCGGCGGCCGCGGTCCGGACCGTCACTCGATACCTCCACCCGACGGAGAGCGAACTGGGCGAGGTCGACGAGGCCGCCCGGGAGGAGAGTCGACTCGATCGGGAGTTCACCTACCTGGCGTACGATACGACCTGTCTGGTCGAGGAGGACGACGAGCCGCCACACCGCCTGGACGGGGAGGCCCTGGAGACGTCACTCGAGATCGCCTCGTTGCTCGACATGACCGTCGTCGACCAGGCCCACGTCATGCGGAAGGTCGTCATCGACGGCTCGAACACCTCGGGGTTCCAGCGCACCGCGCTCGTCGCCCAGGAGGGCGAGATTCAGACGAGCGAGGGGCCGGTCGGCATCGAGGACCTCATGCTCGAAGAGGAGAGCGCGAAGCGCATCGAGGAGACCGAGGGGGGCGTCACCTTCGGCCTCGACCGACTGGGCATCCCGCTCGTGGAGATAGGGACGGAACCCGACATCCGGAGTCCCGAGCAGGCACGGGAGGCGGCCGAGCGCATCGGGATGCTGTTGCGCTCGACCGGACGGGTGAAACGCGGCCTGGGATCGATCCGCCAGGACGTGAACGTCTCCATCGCTGAGGGTGCCCGGGTCGAACTGAAGGGGGTCCAGAGCCTGGACGACATCGACGCCCTGGTCGAGAACGAAGTCGGGCGGCAGGTGGCACTCCTCGACATCGCGGCGGCCCTGACGGAGCGCGACGCCGCCGTGGGGTCGCCACAGGAGGTGACGGAGGTGATGGAGGACACCGACAGCGGCGTGATCCGCGAGGCACTCGAGGGTGACGGAGCCGTCTGGGCGGTCGTTCTGGAGGGGTTCGACGGTCTCGTGGGCGAAGAGATTCAACCGGACCGGCGACTCGGCACGGAACTCTCGGATCACGCGAAGCGAAACGGCGCGGGAGGCATCTTCCACACCGACGAACTCCCGGCCTACGGCGTCACCCAGGGCGAGGTCGACGCCCTCCGAGACGCGGTGGACGCGGGAGAGGGCGACGCCGTCGCCCTGGTGGCGGCCGATCGCGACGTCGCGGCGGACGCGATCGAGGCCGTCGCCGATCGCGCCGCCGTCGCGATCGAGGGCGTTCCGGAGGAGACGCGGGGCGCGAACGAGGACGGGACCTCCGAGTACCTGCGGCCCCTCCCGGGGGCGGCACGAATGTACCCGGAGACGGACGTGCCACCCGTGACCCCCGACGCGAGCGACGTCGAGACCCCGGAACTGCTGACCGAGAAGGTCGACCGATACGTCGAGACCCTCGGCCTCGACGAGGGACTGGCGGAGCAGGTCGCCTACGGGCAGCGCTGGGACGTCTTCGAGGACGCCGTCGATCGGGGGGTCGACCCCACGCTCGCCGCCCAGACGGTGGAGTCGACGGTCACCGAACTTCGCCGCGACGACGTGCCCGTCGCCGACCTCCGGGACGAGCACTTCGCGGCGGTCTTCGATCTTCTGGCGGACGGCGACCTCGCACAGGAGGGCGTCCCGGACCTCCTCGCGGCACTCGCAGAGGACCCCTCGCTCTCGGCCGCAGCGGCCGCGGAGCGCGAGGGGCTCGGCAGCGTCGACGAGGAGGAGGTTCGAGCGGCCGTCCGAGCGGTGGTCGACCGCAACGCAGCGCAGGTCGAGACGGAGGGGATGGGCGCCTTCTCGGCGCTCATGGGCGAGTGCATGGGCGAGCTCCGTGGCAAGGCCGACGGTGATCTGGTGAGTGCCGTGCTTCGAGAGGAGATACAGAAACGGACCTGAAGCGGCCCGCCGATCACTCCTCGTCGCCGAGTTCCGCCACGAGCGTCTCGATGCTGTAACTCTCGAGGATCCGGTGGCCCTCGCGGAGGGGCGTGATCACGAACGTCGAGTTCGTGCGCTCGACCTGATCGATCGCCTCGAACTCCCGGATCAGTCGTTCGACCTTCTCGCTGCCGGAGAGTCGGGCAATCACCACGAAGTCGGTCTCCCCCATGGTGAAGAAGGCCTCGGAGACGCCCTCGATCTCGAGGAGTTGGTCGGCGACGTCCTCGTAGGAGTCGCTGTAGTCCGCGAGGACCTCGACGATCACGGTCACCCCGAGTCCGAGTTCCTCCAGATCGAGATCGTAGAGGTCGTTCTCGATCACGCCCGCCTCGCGGAGGTTGTTGAGTCGGTAGTGAATCGTCGAGACGGGGATGTCGGTCTCCTCGTGAATGCGCTCGGGGCTGCCCGTGCCGAGGTCCGAGATGGCCTTCAGGATTCGCAGGTCGCGTTCGTCCATCGGCCGGTCGTACTCGGAGGGTCCACTTAATCGCACCCGTCGCGTTCGACCGAGGTCCACTCGCTCGAGGCCCACTCGCCCGCGTTCTCCCGAGACCCACCCGCCCGCCTGGGGCCCGGGCGAGAGGCCACTTCACGGGAAACGGCTGCATACGACGGAGTGCCCAATCCATTGTAGAAGGGCTTAAGTATAGTCGCCAATTTTGAATCTCACAACATGAATGCCTTCGACGGTGATACATCACCGCGACTCATCGGGGCGTCGTTTCTCCTCCTCGCGGGGATCTGGGGGACGGCGTTCGTCGCCATCGAACGGGGCCTCCACTTCGTGCCACCGCTCACGTTCGCCGGGATCAGGTACCTGATCGCCGGTGCGATCGTCCTCGGGTACGCCGCGCTCACGACCGACTACCTGCTCCCGCGAACCCGACGGGACGGGCTGAAGATCGCGATCTACGCCGCCTTCTTCATCTTCGGCAATCACGCCTTCCTCTACCTGGGCGAGCAGTACGTCTCCGGCGCCGTCGCGGCGGTGGTCGTGAGCCTCTCGCCCGTCCTGACGGCCGTGTTCGCGAGTCTCCTCCTCGCCGACGCCGACCTCGGCCTCCGAAAGGTGCTGGGGTTTTTCTCGGGCGTCGCCGGGGTCGTCGTGATCGCCCAGCCCTCGGCGGCCGGCCTCGGGTCGGGCACGCTGATCGGCGTCGGCCTGGTCTTCCTCGCGGCCGCGAGTTTCGCTCTCGGGGCGGTCCTTGCCGACCCCGTCCCCTCGACCATCCCCCTCACGTCGCTGCAGGGGTGGTCGATGCTCCTCGGGGCGACCGCGCTCGTGGGTGTCGGTTCGCTGCGCGGGGAGACCCTGGCGGCGATCACCGTCACGCCGACCGCGGTCGCGAGTCTGCTCTATCTCTCCCTCGTCTCCGGTGCCTTCGCCTTCCTCCTGTATTTCGCCCTCCTGGAGGAGGTGGGGCCGGCCGATCTCAACCTCGTCGGGTACCTCGAACCGGTGGGGGCCACGCTCGCCGCGTGGGTCCTCTTCGGCGAGGTCATCGACGTCGCGACCGTCCTCGGGTTCGTCCTCGTCGTCGCGGGCTTCGCGATGGTCAAGGGCCGGGACCTCGCCGACCGCGTCGGCGTGTCCGGCCCCGCGATCGCCGAGCGAACCCGGCGCCTGATCCACTGAGTATATGGGTCGGGCGGCCGGAGGATCGTCGATGACCGTCACCTTCGAGGACCTCTCCGTCGGCGATCGGGACTCCTTCGGTGCCTACGCGGTGACCGAGGAGGAGATGCGGGAGTTCGCGGACGCGTACGATCCCCAGTGGTTCCACACCGACCCCGAGCGGGCCGCCTCGGAGTCCATCTACGGCGAACTCGTGGCGAGCGGGTGGCACACCGCCGCGATGACGATGCGGATGCTCGTCGAGTACCACCTCGCGGACGCCGCGGCCCTCGGCGCCCTGGGCGTCGACGACCTCCGGTGGCCCGCCCCCGTCTTCGCGGGCGAGACGCTCTCCGTCGAGACCGAGGTGATCGACAGGCGACGCTCCGAGAGCGACCCCTCGCGGGGCGTCGTCGAGATCTTCGTTCGCACGGCAAACGACGCCGACGAGACCAAGATGGAGATGACCGCCATCGTCCTGTACGCGAGTCGGCGGGGCCGGGACTGACCGATTCCGACGGACGACCACCGTCAAGTATTGTCGCGGGCGGGGTGCCTTCACGTCGGCTCCCCCACTACCGTGGTGTGTCGAACCATAGCAGAGACATCCAGGCCGACATCGAGGCGCTCACGGGAACGCTCGCGTCGGTCCTCGATCGCCACGACGAGCGGTGGGCCCTCGAGACGAAGACCGACGTCGTGGAGACGGCGGCGGCCCATCGATCGGGAGCGGCCGACTCCAGGGCATCGCTCTTCGATCGGATGGCGAGGCTCTCCACGGGTGAGATGACCTCGCTCGCGCGGGTCATCACGACGGACTTCGAACTCACCAACCTCGCCGAGGAGCGCCAGCGCGTGCGCGAGATCGAGCGACGCCGGGACGAGGGAGCGCTCTCCGAGGACCTCTCGGACTCGCTCGCGGACCTGGTGGACGACCCCGACGTCTCCACCCAGCGGGTGCTCGCGGACGTCCACGTGCAACCGACGTTCACGGCCCACCCGACGGAGGCCCGTCGCAAGACGGTGAAGTCGAAGCTCCGTGCCGTCGCCGACGCGCTCGCCGCCCTCGAGGACGCGGACACGGATCGCCACCGTCGGCGGGTCCGACGTCGCCTCGAGGCGACCGTCGAGAGCCTCTGGCAGACGCCGCGGCTCAGGGACCACCGACCGGATCCGATCGACGAGGCGAGGAACGTCCACTGGTACCTGAGACGCACCCTCTTCGATACGATCGGGACCGTCTACGACGAGGTCGAGCGATCGCTCGTCGCGGCCGACGCCGACGACGTGTCGGTGCCCCAGTTGATCTCGTTCCGGTCCTGGGCGGGCAGCGACCGCGACGGGAACCCCCACGTCACACCGGCGGTGACCGAACGGACCCTCGCGCGGCAGCGATCGATCGCGATCGAGGAGTATCGCGATCGCCTGGACGACCTCGTCACCGTGCTCAGTCACTCGCGGGACCACCTCTCGGTCTCGGATCGTCTCGAGCAATCTCTCGCCTCAGACCGCGACCGCTTCCCCGCCCTCGCGGAGACCCTGGCGGAGCGGTACGACGGGGAGCCATATCGAAAGAAGGTCCTGTACGTGCGCGAGCGACTCGATCGGATCGGTGACGTCCGACCCGGCGCCTACGACGGTCCGGACGGACTCCTTGCCGATCTCGATCTCCTCCTCGAGAGCCTGCGGGAGAACGACGCCCACGCGGTCGCCGAGACCCACGTCGAACCCCTGCGTCGGCGCGTCGAGACCTTCGGATTCGTGCTCGCCGCACTCGACCTGCGCGACCACCGAGAGAACCACACCGAGGCGGTCGGTGAACTCCTCGACCGGGTGGGCATCGACTACCGCTCGCTCGACGAGGACGAGCGCCAGTCGGTGCTCACCGAGGCGATACGGCGGGACGGGTCGATCGTCGATCCGAGCGACACCGCCCCCTACGGCGAGACGACGACCAGGGTCGCCACCCGCTTCGATCGATTGAGGGACTGGCAGGCGGAGTACGGCCGCGACGCGGTGGACACGTACTGCATCAGCATGACCGAGGAGCCCAGTCACGTCCTGGAGGTCCTCTTCCTCGCCGACCAGGCCGGCGTCGTCTCGCTGCCGGATCACGGCGGCCTCTCCATCGTCCCGCTGCTCGAGACCGAGTCCGCCCTCTCGGGCGCTCGGCGGATCATGGAGACCCTCTTCGAGAACGACGCCTACGCCGACCTGCTCGCCGCCGGCGATCGCACCCAGGAGGTCATGCTCGGATACTCCGACTCGAACAAGGAGAACGGATTCCTCGCCGCCAACTGGTCGTTGTACACCGATCAGCGACGGCTCGCGGCCATCGCCGAGGACCACGACGTCACGTTGCGACTCTTCCACGGGCGCGGGGGTTCGATCTCCCGCGGCGGCGGTCCGATGAACGAGGCGCTGCGCGCCCTGCCCACGGAGACGGTGACGGGCGAGGTGAAGTTCACCGAACAGGGGGAGGCCATCGCGGAGAAGTACGCCAACCCGGCCATCGCGGAGCGCAACATCGAGCAGATGCTCGACGCCCAGATTCGGGCGCGTCGCGAGGCCCTGACCGTCGAACGGGAGCACGTCCCGGCGGCCCACGAGTCCGCGATGGAGACCATGGCCGAGGCCGCCCGCGAGGAGTACCGCGACCTGCTCGAGACGCCGGGCTTCGTCGAGTACTTCTCGGCGGTCACGCCAATCGGCGTCATCGAGGACCTCAACCTGGGTTCGCGGCCCGCCTCGCGCTCGGGCGACCGAACGGTCGAGGACCTCCGGGCAATCCCCTGGGTCTTCTCCTGGACCCAGAGCCGGTGGATCGTCCCCGGGTGGTACGGGCTCGGGACGGGGATCGAGGCCGCCCTCGAGGGCGGCGACGTGGAGACCCTCCGAGAGATGTACGAGACCTGGCCGTTCTTCGAGACGACGATCGACAACGCCAGCCTGGCCCTCGCCCGGTCCGAACCGGAGATCGCCGCCGCCTACGCGGACCTCGCCCCGGAGGACCTCCGGGAGCGATTCGCGCCGCGGCTCTCCGCCGAGTACGATCGGTCCGTGGCGGCCGTGAGTGCAATCACCGGTCGCGATCGCCTCGTCCAGCGCGACTGGCTGGCCGAGAGCCTCGAGCGGCGGAATCCCGCCGTCGACCCGCTCAACGCCATGCAGGTAGCCCTCCTGGATCGGGACGACCGAACCGACGCGGAGAGCCGCGTCCTCCGACTGACGGTCAAGGGCATCGCCGCGGGGATGAAGAACACCGGGTGATCAGTCCTCGTCCTCGCGCCTGGCGCGCCGGAACACCCCCCGGAGCGTGGACACCTCTCGGCCCGTCGGATGGGCCCGGCCGACGAGACGGCGGATCAATCGCATGGTCTTCGCGCGCTTCTCCTCGCGGTGCCCGACGGACTCGAGGAGGGTCTCGAACTCCTCGTAGAGTCCCTCGATCTCGCGCTCGCTGGCCCGGGTGTGTTCGCGATCGGGGAGCTGTGAGTCGGCCATCCCCAGGTCGCGGAGTTCGTACAGCGCGACGGTCGCCGCCTGCCCCAGGTTGAGCGAGGGGTAGCGCTCGCTCGCCGGGACGGCCGCGATCCGATCCAACCGTGCCAGTTCGTCGTTTCGCAACCCGACGCGCTCGCGCCCGAAGACGAGGGCGACCGGGGCCTCGAGGGCCGCGAGGTCGGCCGCGAGTTCCCCCGGTGTGACGTAGGGGAACCGGACGTGTTTCGAGTCGTCCTCGTTCGTGATGGCCGTGAACCCGACGGTGTGATACTCGCGGGCGAGGGTCTCGAAGTCGAGTTCCGTCGCGTTCGGGAGGACGTCCTCGCGTGCCTGTCCCGCGAAGCCGTAGGCCTCGCCGTCCGGGTCGAGGTCCGGCGGGTCGACGAGGAGGAGGTCCTCGAACCCGAAGTTCTTCATCGCCCGGGCGATCGTCCCCACGTTCCCGGGCGTCTCGGCGTCCACCACGGCGACGGCCGGCGTTGGCATCGCCGATGGTTGGTCGCGACAACGTATATGTCCTGGGAGCGGCCGGTTCAGAGCCGGTCGGCCACGTCACCGGCGTAGTCCTCTGGCGCCTCGTCGATCACTCCCTCGTCGTGGATCGTCTCGAAGAAGGTGGCGTCGCTCCAGTAGTACTCGTCGAAGACCGATCGACCGACGACGTCGACGACCGGACGCGTCGCCTGCTCGCCGGGAGCCAGGTGCAGACCCAGGTTGAAGCTGTTCAGCCCGGCTTCCGCGTAGGATTCCAGGACGGCAGTCAGGCCGGACGCGAGATCACTCACCGCGTCGTCCGCCGCGGAGGGGAGCCCGGTCGGCAACACTCCGCGGACGTGGCGATGGTGCCGGGGGGCGAAGGGGGCGTACCACTCGACCGCGCCGGTCGCACCGACGTATCGCTCGCCGTCGCGTTCCCGGGCGAGGAGGTCCTCTACGTACCGGCTGCCGGTCCGGTCGTGGTACGCGCGCAGGGCCGCAAGGCGCCGCCGCTGGCGGTTCGTCCCCCGATCGTCGACCAGGGTCTGCATGTGGGGATGGACGATGCTGCTGCCGGCGGAGGGCAGAAAGTTCATGTTGACGGAGCCGACCGCGGCGTCGGCGTCGGTCTCGAAGACCCGCTCTACGTACCCCAGGGCGGCGGCGAACCCGTCCGCGAGCCGATCCTCGCCGAGGGCTTCCATGGGGACGAAGTGCTCCTCGGTGAGCACGACCACGTTCGAGTGCGAACCGTAGGGGTGCAGGTTGGGAAACGAGGTCGCCTCGCCGACGGACCCGCGCTCGGTTCCGACGAAGTCCGGGTACTCGGGCGTGACGTCCTCGACGGCGTCCGGACAGAAGAAGCAGTCCTCGTCGTCTGCGACGGCGGCCTCGATGTCGGGATCCTCCGCGACGAGGAAGCTCTCCGGGACGAGTCTTGTCTGTCGGTCGGTGAGGGGGTCCACTCTGACCTCGACCTCGACGGTGGTCTCCTCGAAGTCCTCGAGGGGGCTGTAGAACGTCGCCTCCTGGCGGGAGCGCTCGTACTCGATCGACATGGGTTCGCCGACAGCCCGCGACACCAAAAGTCCACCTCCGCCGGTGACGCGCCGTCGGGGGTCGACGCCGGCACCGTGGCACCTAAGGCCCGTCCACTCTCCCCTGATCCATGAACACGGTCGAGGTCGGGGACCTCGCTATCGGCGACGGCGCGCCGCCCCGGATCATGGGCGTCCTCAACGTCAGTCGTGAGTCGCCCTACGATCCGAGCGTCTACGACGACCCCCAGGCGGCGGCCCGGTACGTCGAGTCCGAGTTGGTCGCGGAGGGCGCGGACATCGTCGACGTGGGCCTGGAGTCGGCGAACAAGCGCTTCGAGACCCTCTCCGCGCGGGAGGAACTGGAGCGACTCGACCTGGCCATCGAGACGGTCGAGTGGGTGGACGCAGACGTCGTCTTCTCGATCGAGACCCGCTACGCGTCGGTCGCACGGCGGGCGCTCGAGAGCGGCTTCGACATGGTAAACGACGTCTGTGGGTTCGCCGATCCGGAGATGCCCGCGGTGGCCCGGGAGCACGACGCGCCGGTGGTCAAGATGGCGGGTCCGAACGACCTGGAGCGGCCCGGGGCGGTCGGTGACGTCGACTGGGCCAGCAGGCGCTCCGCGGAGTGGGCGAGGGAGGCGACCTACGTCGACGAGGTCTACGCCGCCCTGGAGGGGGGCGAACTCACCGAACGGACCATCGTCGACCCCGCCTTCGGCGGGTGGTCCGCGACGAAGACCCTCGAAGACGACCGGGAGACGTTCCGGCGACTCCGGGAGTTTCGCGCGCTCGATCGGCCGATCCTCGTCTCGATCAACCGGAAGAACTTCCTCAAGGACGTGGTGGACCGGGACACGGCGGGCGCCCTCCCGGCGAGTCTCGGAGCGACGGCGATGGCCGTCGCGCGCGGAGCCCACGTCCTCAGGACCCACGACGTCGCCGAGACCAGGGACGCGGCCCGCATCGGTGCGGCCTTCGCCCGGGACCGCGTCCGACGGGCGCACTTCGAGGAACGCGACGTGACCACCGACGCTGAGCTCGCCCGGCACGTGGCCCGGGCCGGCGGCGATCCGACCCGGATGTCGGGCGTCGAGCGCGTTGCGACGGTCGAGGAACTGGGACCGGACGAGCGGTCCCGATTGCGAACGGCGGCCGCCGAGGCGGGGCTCACAGTCGAGGGAGAGGATCGCCTCGTGCTCACCGGTCCGGCCGACGCGTTCGCGTCCCTCGCCGCCGGGCTCACCCCCCGCGACGGCGCCCTCGAGTCCGTGACGGCGGGGGCCCGACGGCTCGCGAACAACGAGAAAACTTATACCGGATGGGGCTAAAGCGGGCAATGGAAGCCGGCCCCGATTGGGTAGGGGTACGCAATCGCGGGGACCGGCCCAGATCGGATACCTCCATTTCTTCGAACCGTGTAGCACCAGCCATGGACCACGACGACTGGAACCCGATCTACGAGGCCATTCGCGCCGACATGGGGTACGACCGAGCGGCCGACGAACGCGCCCGCGACCGTCTCGCGGCCTTCGTCGAGCCCTTCGACCTGGGCCGACTCGATCTGCGCGGTCGGACGGTCGCCGTCGCCGGTGGCGCTCCGTCGCTGTCGGCCGACGATCCCCGTCTCGTCGAGGCCGACGCCGTCGTCGCCGCGTCGACCGCCGCCGACGTCCTCCTCGGGGGCGACGTTCGCGTCGACCTGATGGTGACCGACCTCGACAAGAACGCGGACACCGCGGTGGCGCTGACCCGGGCCGGCGTCCCCGTCGCCGTTCACGCCCACGGCGACAACGTTTCCGCGATCGAGGCCACGCTCCCGCGAATGGCGACGGCCAACGTCCTCGGCACCTGCCAGGTCGCCCCGACCGACGGCGTCGTCGACGTGGGCGGGTTCACGGACGGCGATCGCGGGGCGTTCCTCGCCGATCACCTGGGGGCAAAGCGGCTCCGCTTTCCCGGGTGGGACTTCGAGGACCCGACGGTCGACGACGAGAAGACCGCGAAACTCGGGTGGGCCGAGCGACTCCTCGCCCTCCTCGAGTCCCGCAGGGATGAGCGCTTCGAGATCCTCGACGGCCGACGGGATCGGATCGAGCCGATCCGTCCCTGATCGGGACCCGCATCCGGTCAGGACCCGTCCGGTGCGAGGGCCTCGATGGTTCGATGGATGTCGTCCCGATCCGCGGCCCGGGGGAAGCCCAGTCCGACCGCGTCGAGGCCGTCGACGTCGAGGAATCGCTCGAGTTGATCGCGGGCCTCGGACGGAGTGCCCACGATCGCGAACTCCGAGAGGATCTCGTCGGTGACGGCCGCCTTCGCGGCATCCCGGTTGCCGTTGCCCCACTCGACGGCCATCTCCGTGGCGGCCTCCTCGTAGCCCTGCCGCGAGAGTGCCTCGCGGTAGTAATCGCCCATCGCCGCCACGTAGAACGCCAGGTGCTGTCTCGCGAGGTCGCGCGCCCGCTCCCGGTCGTCGTCGACGATCGCCTCGACGGAGACCATCGTTCGCTGGGCGGCTCGATCCCGATCACCGAGATCGGACCCCCGCTCGAAGTCCGCGAGCCGATCCCGGATCCCGTCCGGCGAGAGCACGATCCCGTGCCACCCGTCGCCGAACCGCCCCGCGAGTTCCACCGACTTCGGTCCCATGCCGGCGGCGTCGATGGGCGCCGGCGTCTCCGGGGGATCGCTGCGCAGTCTGAAGCCGGCCAGGGAGAACACGGACCCGTCGTATCGCACTTCTTCACCGGACTGGACGGCCTTCGCGATCTCGACGGCCTCGCGGACCCGCTTGAGGGGGCGATCGAAGTCCGCGCCGTGCCAGCCCTCGATGACGATCGGGCCGCTCGTTCCGACGCCCAGGCGAGCGCGCCCCTCCGTGACCTCCTGGAGGGTCGCCGCCGTCTGTCCGAGCAGGGCCGGCGAGCGCGAGAAGACGTTGAGGATGCTCGGGCCGAGACCGACCTCGGTGGTCGCGTCGGCCATCGCCGCCAGCACGGCGACGACGTTTCGCCCCCAGGTCTCGGGGACCCAGACCACGTCGTAGCCGTGGTCCTCGCCCGCGACCGCGTACTCGACGTAGTCCTCGATCGTCGGTTGCTCGGCGACCGGCAGGTGGAGGTCGAGCGCCGTCATCGCCGACCTCCGAGGATTGCGGTGCCGGTGGGACGACGGGTTCGCCGTGACGCGGTGAGCGGGGGGATCGACATGCGACGTGGTTCCCCGAGCACCCCCTTAAATCCCGGTCAGCGCACACGCGGAACAACGCGTCTCGGGTTTGTGATCGCGACGGCGCGAGGGCCCGCCGCGCGTGGGGCGGGCGGAGCGAGGGCTGGGGAATCCGCGCGCAACGGAAGGAATCGTCGGTGAGCCGACGCGCTCGTCGTCGCGGGAAACCGAATCAGCCGAAGAGGTCGCCCAGGCCCTCGCCCGAGGCCTCTTCCTCTTCTTCGTCGGCTTCCTCCGCTTCGTCGGCCGCCTCCTCGGCCGTTTCCTCGTCTGCCTGCTCCTCCGCTCCTTCGGCTTCCTCGCCGGCCGCAGCGCCGCCAGCGGGTGCGGCGGGTGCCGCGGCGGCCTCGGCGACGGCCTCCTCGATGTCGACGTCCTCGAGGGCGGCGACGAGCGCCTTCACCCGCGACTCCTCGACGTCGACGTCGGCGGCCTCCAGCACGCCGGTGATGTTCTCTTCGTTGATCTCTGCGCCCGATTCGTTCAGGATGAGTGCTGCGTATACGTACTCCATTGTTGTATTATCCGAACATCTCTCCGAGCCCCTCGCCGGCGTCCGAGTCGTCATCGTCGTCGCCGTCGTCCTCGGCCGCCTCCGTGGGCTCGCTCTCGGTGTCTTCGGTCTCCGATTCCTCGGTCGCTGCGTCGGTCGTCGCGGGTGCCGCCTCGACGTCCCGGAGGTCCTCCGGCAGGGCCTCCTCGTCGTCGACGTTCGCGGCGAGCGCCCGGACCTGTGCGTCGGCGGTGCTGAGGAGGTCGTCCATCAGCTCGGGGCTCGCGATCGCGGCCTGCAGGCCGAGGCTCTTCGCCTCGCCGCTACCCTTCGCGAGCATCGTCGAGACGGTGCGCTCGGTCGGGTATCCGGCGTTGATCGAGAGGTTCCGTGCACCGGCCGCGGCGGAGACGAGGTCCGCACGGTACTCCGCCACGTCCAGTGCGAGTTCGTCCGCCTCGAAGAGCACGCCGTCCGCGTAGACGGCGCGCAGGTCGAGACCGACCTCCTTCGGCTCGATGCCGAGTTCGGCCAGGACGTTCGCGACGTCGGCCGAGACCTCCTCGCCCTCCTCGACGACGGTGCTGTCCTCGAGGACCTGGATCGACCCCTCCTCGATGCGGGCGTTCGCACCGATGCTCTGGAGGTCCCCGACGAACGGGCCGGGGTCCATGCCGGTGTCGCCCGCCGGGATCACGATGTCGTTGGGGGCGATCTCGCCGGCGTTGATGGGAGCCGGGGTCTTCGACTCTTCGAGGTGTTTGAACAGCGCGAAGGGGTTGTCGTTGGTCCCGATCAGGCCGACGTGGCCGGTGAGGTACTCCAAGAGGGCGGGAAGCCCCTCGTTCGCCTCCTCCAGGGCCCGACCCAGGAGGGTGTTGCGGCTCATGCGCAGCGTCGCCTCGCCGTGGAGCTCCGAGCGCATCTCCTGAAGCTGGCGGCTCGGGATGCCCTCGACGTCCACGACGCCGACGCTCTCGAAGTCCTCGAGGAGGTCGGTGATCTCCGCGACCTCCGCCTTCTTCCACTCGGGAACGACGTCAGTGGTGCGTTCTGCCGACATCATGCCACCTCGACGGCGGGCCCCATGGTCGTCTTCACGTAGATGCTGTCCACGTTGAGGGGCCCCTTCTCGAGTTCGGCGTGCAGCCGGCGGATCACGACGTCGATGTTGTCGGCGATGTCCTCGGCGGACATGTCCTCCGCACCGACGCGCGTGTGGAACGTCCGTCGCTCCCCGCTGCGCAGCTGCACGGTGTTCTTCATCCGGTCGACGGTCTCGACGACGTCGTCGTCGGGCTGGAGCGGCGTCGGCATCTTTCCGCGAGGACCGAGAACGGTCCCGAGGTATCGACCGATGTCCTGCATCATGGACGCCTCGGCGACGAAGAAGTCCGTCTCGTCGGCGAGGTCCTTGGCGGCATCGGTGTCGTCCCCGAGGTCCTCGAGATCGTCTGCGTCGAGGACGTCGTCGGCGACGTCCCCGGCGCGGACCGCGGTCTCGCCCTCGGCAAAGACCACGATGCTCGTCTCCTGTCCGGTGCCCGACGGCAGCACGACGCTCTCGTCGACGCGATTCGACGGGTCGTTGAGGTCTAGATCGCGCAAGTTGATGGCGAGGTCGACCGTCTCGCGGAAGTTCCGCTCAGGTGCCTCCTCAAGGGCGCGAGTTACAGCCTCTTCGATGTCTGTATCTGCCATCTTTCACCTCCGTAGTCTGCGACCCACGTGGGTCGGATCTCCTACGGGTCAGTGAAACAGGCTAGGCCTGTCTCGTCTCGACACAGGCCGATGGTGCCCTTAAACCCGTCGAAACCACGGCCCCGGTGGCGGAGAGACGGCGACGCGCCGATGCAAAAAGAGCGTGCTGTGGATCTCGCGCCCACGACTGATCCGATCGACGCCGACCGGACAGACGCTTCCTACGCGGTGGCTTCCTCGGCGAAGACGTCGTCGTACTCGCCGGCGTCGACCTTCTCCTTGAACTCGCGGGCGTCCTCGCCCTCGATGGTGACGCCGAGCGAGGCGCAGGTGCCGACGACCTCCTTGGCGGCGTTCTTCAGGTCGTAGGCCAGCAGGTCAGGGAGTTTCTGCTCGGCGATCGTCTTCACCTGGTCGATGGAGAGGTCCGCGACGAAGTCCTCCTGGGGCTCGCCGCTCCCGGTCTCGAAGCCGGCCTCGTCCTTGATCAGCGCGGCCGTCGGGGGAACCCCGACCTCGATCTCGAACGAGCCGTCGTCCTCGTAGCTGACGGTGACGGGCACCTCGGTCCCGTCGAAGGCGGCGGTCTGCTCGTTGATCTCCTGGACGACCGCCTGCACGTCGACCGGGGTCGGACCGAGTTCCGGTCCGAGGGGCGGACCCGGGTTTGCCTCTCCGCCGGGGACGAGCACTTCGATGGTCTCGGTCATGTCACAACGAACTCGACGGGCAGTTTTAACCCTTTCTTTCCCGTGCTGGGGCCTCAGGGCACGGTGATGCCGTTCCGGCAGAGGAAGTCGCTCACCTCGCGGATCACGACCGGACTGCCGACGATGCGGATCTGCTCGCCCTCCTCGAGGACGCTGACGACGAACTCCTCCTCGACGTCGACCTCGACTCCCGCCAGCGCGTCGCGAGGGAGAACGATTTGCGTGCTGTCGCGCAAACTGGCGGCGTCGACCATCACTGTCAACTCTCTGAGGTAGCCGCTTTAACGTGTCGGAATCGCCCCGTGACGGACGAATGGGACATCCTTTTTGGGACGAGTGGCCTACCGGAGAGACGAATGGGCCTCGAGGAGGAGATCGAAGCGCTCGAAGAGGAGATCGCCGAGACGCCGTACAACAAGTCCACGGAGGCACACATCGGCCGTCTCAAGGCCAAACTCGCCGAGAAGAAAGAGGAACTCGAGCGCCAGCAGGCCGGGAGCGGCGGCGGCGGTGGCTACGCCGTCGAGCAGACCGGCGACGCCACCGTCGCCCTCGTCGGGGTCCCCAGCGTCGGGAAGTCGACGCTGATCAACGCGGTCACGAACGCCGACAGCGAAGTCGGTGCCTACGAGTTCACCACCCTCGACGTCAATCCCGGCATGCTCGAGTACCGGGGAGCGGACATCCAGTTGCTCGACGTTCCGGGCCTCATCGAGGGCGCTGCCGGCGGTCGGGGCGGTGGCAGGGAGGTCCTCTCCGTGGTGCGCACCGCTGACCTGGTCGTCTTCATGCTCTCGGCCTTCGAGATCGAGCAGTACGAGCGCCTCTCCGAGGAACTCTACGCCAACAAGATCCGCCTCGACACAGCCCCACCGAGCGTCAGGGTGACCAAGAAGGGCAAGGGCGGCATCGACGTCAACGCGCCCGAGGACCTCGCCCTCGACGAGGACACCATCGCCGACGTCGCCCGCGAGCACGGGTACGTCAACGCCGACATCGCCATCCGCGGCGATCCCGACATCGACGAACTCATCGACGGGATCCAGGACAATCGCGTCTATCTGCCCTCGCTCGTGGCCGTGAACAAGGTCGACCTGATCGACCCGTCGTACCTCGAGACCATGGAGGCAGACCTGCGAGAGCAGGGCATCGACCCCGAGGAGGCGGTCTACATCAGCGCCGCGGAGGAACGGGGCCTCGACGCACTGAAGGAGCGTCTCTGGGAGGAACTCGAACTCATTCGCGTCTACATGGACAAGCCCGGTCGCGGCGTGGATCGCGAGGAGCCACTCGTTCTCCGGCGGGGCGACACCGTGGACGACGCCCTCGAGAAGCTCGGCGGGACCCTCGACGAGCGGTTCCGCTTCGCGCGCGTGAGCGGTCCGAGCGCGAAGCACGACGACCAGCAGGTCGGCCGCGATCACGTCCTCGAGGACGAGGACGTCCTCCGGATCGTGGCCCGCCGATGAACCGCCGGGTTCGCTGGGCGATCCTGCTCGCTCCCCTCCTCTTGCCCTGGGTCGTCGTCTCCTGGGGGACCGGTCAGTACGTCCTCTTCGCTCTCGGGTGGATCGATCCCGGACCGCGGATCGTGACCGTCCTCGCGCTGTTCGGGGGGCGCCGGTCCGGCCTCGCCGTGAGCGGATTCGCGCTCGCCCACCTCCTCGCGCTCGGCCTCTACGTCGGCGCCCTGGGATGGCTCCTCGTCCGACGCCAGCGGGGACCGGGATCGCCGGTCGCGAGTGGAATGCTCTTTCTGGCGGGGCTGAACGTGGCGTTCTACGGTCTGGGAACCGCGAGACAGGCCGGCCTCGTGGCGATCCCCCTGGGGGTCGCCTGGCTCTTTCTCGCGGCGACGGCCGAGTACCGCGCGTACCTCTCAGGGGAGTGACGCCGGGGGCGCACCGGCGAGCGATCGGAGCGCCTCGGCCTCCAGGTGGTGGAGGTCCCCGGGGATCACGAGCAGGTGCAACGGCGGCCCGAGCGATCGGTCCGCCAACGCCTCGAGTTCGTCCGCCACGACGAGCGGTTCCGGACTCCCCGCGCGCGCGACCACCACGCCCAGGGCCTCGCCGTTCCAGTGCTCCGCGAGGAGGCCCGCCGCCGTCGATCCGTCCATGTACGCGTCGTCCTCGGCCTTGATGTCGAGGTAGACCAGGGTGTGCAGGCCGCGGTCGCGATTGTCCTCGATCGCGTCGACCACGCTCGCGGGAACGCCGTCTGCACCGTGGGCCCGGGGGAACGGGAGCGTCGTGGCCTTGCCGAATCTGTAGTTCTGCAGACCGGTCAGACTGCTCGCGGCCGTCTCCGCCGTCGGGCCGTGAACCACGCGGGTGTCGATACCCCGGTCTCGCGCGCGCAGGCGAAGGTCGACGTGGGTCGTCGAGATCATCGGATCGCCGGCCGTCAGGAAGACCGCGTCCCCCTCCGCGGCGGCCGCGAGGATCGGACCCGGATCGCCCTCGACGCCGTCACGATCCCGCACCGCGATCGAGACGTCGTGGTACTCCTCCAGGTCCGAGACGTCGGCCCCGACGAGACGGCTGGTGTAGAACTCGGCGAACGCTCGATCGGCCGATCGGAGGGCGTCCCGCCCCTCGACGGTGATCGAGCGCTCGTCGTAGAGTCCCAGTCCGACGAACGTGAGCATACCCGCACTGCGCGGTCGCCCGGGGTAGGCGTTTCGACCCGCCGACGGAAGCGTCAGTCCTAACCACGGCCGCCGCGGAGTGTGGGACATGACGGTCCCGTGCGTCCGGGTCGACCGCGAGCGAGGGGAGGCCGTCCGCAAACGCCTCGCCGACGCGGACCTCCTCTCGGAGAGCCACGATATCGCCGTCGAGGACGGCAGCCTCTACGTGCCGGTCGCCGACCCCGACGCCGTCCCGGACGACCTCGAGGTCGTCCGGTACGACGCGCCGACCCGCGACACCCAGACCATGCCCGGGGAACTCCTGGGATTCGAGCCCACCTACGAGCGGCTGGGCGACGTGATCATCGTCGACGAGGACGATCCCGACCGGGCGGACGCGATCGCGGCCGCGTTGATGGAGTCCGACGTCGCCGCCTCGACGGTCCTCAACAAGCTCTCGAAGGTCAAGGGCGAACAGCGAACCCGCGACTGGGCGATCCTCGCCGGCGACGGGACCGAGACGGTCCACCGCGAGTACGGCGCCGAGTTCCTCCTCGATGTCGCCGAGGTCTACTTCTCGCCACGCCTCGCCACCGAGCGTCACCGGGTGGTAGAGCAGGTCGGTGCCGACGAGCGGGCGTTCGACATGTTCGCGGGGGTCGGCCCCTACGCCGTTCCCATGGCGATGGCCGGTGCCGACGTCGTCGCGGCGGACGTAAACGAGACGGCGATCGAGTACCTCCGCGAGAACGCCCGCCGCAACGGCGTGGCCGATCGCGTCACCGCCAACGCCCGGGACGTCCGCGAACTCGCGGACGAGTACGAGAACCGGGCGGACCGACTCGTGATGAACCTCCCGCACAGCGCCGACGCGTTCCTCGAGACCGCGGTCGCGCTGGCCGGCGAGGAGGCCGTCCTCCACTACTACGACATCCAGCACGAGGACGACCCCTACGGACCGGGCGAGCGCGCCATCAGGGCGGCGGCAGCGCCGACGTACGACGTCTCGGTCGAGACGCGCCACGAGGTCCGGACCTACGCGCCCCACGAGGTCAACGTGGTCCTCGACGTCCGCCTCGCGCGTCGGTGATTCGGAAGGCTTTTCATCGTAATCCGGGTACGGGAGAGTGCACACGGGCCCGCCGGAGTAGCTCAGACTGGCCAGAGCGATTCCTTCGTAAGGAATATGTCGGGGGTTCAAATCCCCCCTCCGGCTTGGACGTTCTGTACGGATTCGGCCATCGGCAGCGGTTCGACATCTCCGCTCGCTCCTCAGTCGCGTTCCGATCGGACGCGCCGGTGGCGGCCAGGGATGAGGGATGTCGACGCCGTGACTCTGACCCCCCATCCCAGCACCGTGTCGGGTTCCCGCAGGAGAATGGTCACCCTGCCTCCCTGCCACCCCGTCTTCGCGACGGCGACGTTCCCGTCATCCGAGAATTTGTACGTGTTGACATGTGGTCGCGGATCCATCGTCTCGGCATGGACGAAGCGCTCGCGCGGAGGATCGGCGTGGATCCGGAGGATCCGCTCTTCGATGACGTCGACCCGGACTCCCGACGGTCGGTCCTGACGAAACTGTTTCTCCGCCCCGGCCACCTCATCATCGCACCGGCCCCCGCTGCCGTCGCCGGCATCCTCGCCGCCCGAGACGGGGTCTTCGCACCGGTTCCGCTCGCGGTCGGCTTCGCGTTCTTCTCGCTGGTGCTCCTCGTCGGGAACACGACGACCTACTACGTGCGAACGAGGCGATTCGTCGAGGGAGAGAACCCCCACCTCGTCGACGAACATCCGGGACTGCCCTACGCGGCGGTCTCGGGGTCGTTCTCCCTCGACGAGATGCGCCTGGTCGTCTGGACGCTCGTCGGCCTCGCCGCCCTCTGTCTGCTCTACCTGGTGGCCGTCGGCGGGGTCCCAGCGCTCGTCGTCGGCGGGGCGGCCGTGGTCACCGGATGGGGATATCACCACTTCTCCTCGCGCGTCACCGCGAAGCTACAGGTCCCGCTGTTCGTCCTCGCCTTCGGCGCGATCAGCACCGGCGGACTGTACTACGTGCAGGCGGTCGTCGCCCGATCGCATCCGTTCCCCCTGGTGATCCCCGCGGGGACGCTCCCCCGGTGGGCGATCCTGGCCGGCGTCCCGGTCGGCCTGCTCATCGCCGCGACGAAGTTCATCGACAACTACACCGACGTGGAACACGACCGCCGGACCGGCAAGGGCACGATTCCGGCGACGTACGGCCGAGCCGTCGGCCTGGTGGTCTATCACGCGATGCTCCTGGGGGCGTACCTCGTGACGGTCTGGTTCTCGACGGCGACCGAGAGTCGCCTGCTGCTCGCCCCGTTGCTCTCGCTCCCCCTCGCGGGCTACGTCTCCCGAAGAATGTGGGGAATGTACCACGGAAGCTTCCACGCCCTCGACGTCACCCGCGAACGACTGCAACTCTACAATCAGGCCCTCGTCCTCCTCACGATGCTCCTGTTCGTCCTCGGACTCGCGGCGAGTGGGCTCTGAGGGGACGGCGTCGGTGCGCACGACGACGGTCGCTGACACGGCTGGGCGGACGCGAGACGAGAGGACCACCAGACGTGGCCCCTCGAGAACGCCAGGTGTGGCGCGGTCCCCGATGGTGCGGTGCCCGTCGACCGCCCTCGATCGGATCGATCGCCCCAGCGCTTATTGAGCGGCGCGCCCAACTGTCGGACGATGGCATATAGCACGGTCGACTACCGTGACGTCGATCCGGTCGCAGACGGAATGCACTTCCTCAGAGAGCCCCTCGACGCGGAGACCGTCGGCCTGACCGTCGTCGAGTGCGACCCGGGCTGGACCGGGAAGGAACACGATCACGCCGAGGAGAACCACGAGGAGGTCTACTTCCTCGTCGAGGGCGAGGCGACGGTCACGGTCGAGGGCGAGTCGGTCGAGCTATCGGCGGGCGACGCCGTCCGAATCGCACCGGAGGCGACCCGGCAGATAGAGAACGGTGACGTGCCGAGCACCTTCGTCCTCGCCGGCGCCCCCTGATCGATCGGGAGACCACACCGTGAGGAGTTCTCGACGCGCGAAAAATCAGACGTACCCGGAGGCGGGCGTTTTCGGCGAGCGATACCGCACCGACGGGATGGGGAGTGCCGCCCTTAGATGCGGAAGGCGGCGAGCTCCTCGATGTAGTCCGTCCCGTCGTCGCCGTCGGTCGTCAGTTCGTCCAGCTGTGGGGCGCGTCCGAAGACCTGAGTGAAGGTCATCGCGTCCCCTCCTTGGGGCTCGCCGTGAAAAAGGCTGATCCATGTATCGTCGGTTAACGGGCCTGAAATCTAATTTTACAGCATCTATACGTATTCAAAATATACGACCGTGATAGACTACCGACACGTTTACGGACACTCGAGGGAACGATCGCTCGTTCCACACGGACGGTCGCTCCGCCCACCGGGAGTCGGTCGTTTCGTCCGTCAGTCGTCCAGTCGAGGTGGACGATCCCGGCGCACTGACAGAGTCGAGCGCGCGCCACCCAGACGGACAGGTTCTTCTTTCACCCGGGGAAACGACGACCATGAAATTCGCCGTCTTCGGCGCCGGGGGCATCGGCGCGTACCTCGGGGCGCGGCTGGCCGACGCGGGACACGACGTGGCACTGATCGCGCGCGGCGACCACCTCGAGGCCCTCCAGTCCGAGGGTCTGACCGTCGAGAGCGTGGCGGGAGACACGAGCGTCGACCTGCCCGCGACGGACGACCCCGCCGACGTCGGCCCGGTGGATTTCGTCCTCTTCACCGTGAAGGCCTACGACACGAGAGACGCCGCGGCGGATCTGGGCCCGCTGATCGGTCCGGACACGGCCGTCGTCTCCTTCCAGAACGGCGTGGACAACGAGCGCTGGATCGCCGAGGCGGTCGGCGAGGACCACGTCGTCGGGGGCGTGGCCTACATCTTCTCGACCATCGCGGAACCCGGCGTCGTGGAGCACACGGGCGGCCCCGCTCGCTTCGTCTACGGGGAACTCGACGGGGCGCACACCGACCGCATCGCGGCGCTCGACGAGGCGCTCTCGGAGAGCGACGGGATCGAGGCCGTCCTCGCCGAGGACGTAACGGAGGAACTCTGGCGCAAGTTCGCGTTCATCTGTGCGCAGTCGGGCATGACCGCCGCGACCCGCAAGCCCATCGGCGCCATTCGGGAGACGCCGGAGACCTGGGAGATGTACCGCCGGGTGATCGAGGAGGTCCTCGCGGTCGCCGACCGAGAGGGCGTCGACGTCTCGGAGGACACCGTCGAGGAGTGGCTCGCCTTCGCCCGCGACCTCGACGTGGACGTGGTCTCCTCGCTCCACTACGACCTGACCCACGGGAAGCGCCTCGAACTCGACGCGCTCAACGCGTCCGTGGTGCGACACGCGGAGCGGACCGACGTCGACGTCCCGATGAACGAGGCGATCACCGCGATCCTCCGGCCCTGGGCCGACGAGCGGGCGGACTGAGGGGACGAAACCGGGCCGGGACAGGTCGTCGATCGGCGATGTTCGACAGTCGATCGAGACCGTGCCATGATAACGTGGGGTCACGAGCTATCGGAGTGGGCCACCCACCCGACCAGACGCCCGTAATTGCTGTACTCGAAAAGACGCGCCGCATTCGAGTCGGATCTCGGCCCGGAACAGTCGTCGCGGTACCACAGGCCGGTGGTCTGGCAGATCGGAAGGCTCCGCTCGGGGCCGTCGACGACCGCTACGGATCCCGCAACTCCTCGTCGGGCTCGAGCCGCGATTCGAGTTCGTCGACGCGCTCGCGCAGGCGTTCGACCTCGTCGTTCAGGTCCTCGAACTCCTGGTGGATGGGGTCCGGCAGGTCCCCGTGTTCCAGGTCCGATAGATCGCCGGTCCCCGAATCGTCCGTGGAGGCGGCCGGGACGCCGACGATCGTCGAGTTCTCCGGGTAGTCCTCGAGGACCACCGACCCGGCCCCGACCTGGGAGTTGGCCCCGATCGTGATCGGACCGAGGAGGATCGCGCCCGCACCGACGACGACGTTGTCCTCGAGGGTCGGGTGACGCTTGACCGGTTCGTTCGAGGTGCCCCCGAGCGTGCAGCCCTGAAACAGCAGGACGTCGTCGCCGATCTCTGCGGTCTCGCCGATGACGACGCCCCCGCCGTGGTCGATGAAGAACCGGCGGCCGATCTCCGCCCCCGGGTGGATCTCGATCGAGGTGAGAAAGCGCGCGACGTGGGAGAGCAGTCGCGCGAGGAGTCGGAATCCCGCGTTCCAGAGCGCGTGGCTCACGCGATGGAACCAGATGGCGTGCAGTCCCGGGTAGGTGAGGACCACCTCCAGGGCGTTGCGCGCGGCGGGGTCGCGATCGAGGACGGTCCGTACGTCCTCCGTGATGCGTGAGATCATTCAGTACCGGCGAAGAGGTCGGTGGAGAGGTACCGCTCGCCGGTGTCGGGTAGGATCGCGACGACTGTTGAATCCTCGTATTCCGGATCGTTCCGCAGGGACGCAGCGGCCTCGACGGCCGCCCCCGCGGAGATCCCGACGAGGAGGCCGTCCTCGCTCGCCACGCGCCTGGCCGCAGCCATCGCGTCCTCGTCCGCGACCTGGCGCACGTCGTCGATGCGGTCCTCCTCGACGATGTCGGGGACGAACCCCGCGCCGATGCCCTGGATGCCGTGACTGCCCGCCTCCTCGCCGGAGAGGACGGCCGACGACGCGGGTTCGACCGCCACCATCTCCACGTCGGCGTCCGCGTCCTCGTCGAAGTAGCGGGCGATCCCCGTGATCGTTCCGCCGGTCCCGACGCCGGCGACGACCACGTCGACCGCGCCCTCGGTCGCCGCCCAGATCTCCGGCCCCGTCGTCTCCCGGTGGATCGCCGGGTTGGCGGGGTTCTCGAACTGCTGTGGCACGAAGGCGTCCGCCAGGTCGGCCGCGATCTCGTCCGCGCGCTCGATGGCGCCCGCCATCCCGCCCTCGGCGGGGGTCAACTCGAGGGTCGCGCCGTACGCCCGGAGCATGGACCGGCGCTCCTCGCTCATCGATTCCGGCATCGTCAGGATCAGGTCGTATCCCTTCGCCGCGGCCATCGACGCCAGGCCGATCCCCGTGTTTCCGCTGGTCGGCTCGACGATGGTCGTCTCGGGGGTGATCTCCCCACGCTCTTCGGCCCGTTCGATCATCGCGAGGGCGATGCGGTCCTTGACCGACCCGTTGGGATTCATCGACTCGACCTTTCCGTACACGTCACCGCTCACGGCGGAGAGGGCGAGCAACGGCGTCTCGCCGACGAGGTCCGCGACTGATTCAGCGATCATGGTTTCCAGGTGAATCGAGGGGTCCCGGGAGTAAATAAGGCGCCGAAACGCACAGGCACTGTCGGTTCCGGGCCCCGATCGGAGACGGTCCTCAGCGAACGACACGAGAGAAGAGGGGCGGGCTTTGGTTGGCGTCACGTTGGCCATCCGCTACTCCGCTGCTTCCCGGGATCCGCCCTGCGTGACGCGTGCCAGGAGATCAAGAAACGCGGTACGGCCGTCTCAACGACGGAAGGCCTTTCGCCCTCGCACGTCGGACGCTGAGTGTCAGAGGGCAATTGGGAGCGAGCGAGCGGCGACTGACCCCGCCATCACTCGCGCTGGCACAGTCGCTCCGTGAAGAGATCGAATTGCGGGATCGGTTCCATCCCCACATCGGAGGCCACGTATCGCCTCGGTACGGCGTCACTGCCCAGACGGCAGCGCGCAGTGACCGAACCGATCCCCCTTCGATCGGCGGTCGCCGCCCCCCGGATCAGAGGTCGTAGCCCTTCTCTCGAAGCAGCGATCGAATGCGGTCCTCGTGGTCGCCCTGGATCTCGACGTGGCCCTCCTTGACGGTGCCGCCGGTTCCGAGTGCGGCCTTCAGGTCCGAGGCGAGCGACTCCATCTCGGCGTCGTCCTCGAGACCCTCGATGACCACCATCCGTTTTCCGTAGCGTCGCTCCTCGGTGTGGACGGCCAGGTGCTGGGTCGCACGATCGAGGTCGGCCGTCGGATCCGCTGGGACGTCGATGTCGTCGAGTGGGTCGTCCGCGGGCACGATGTCTCTCGGTTGGGGCGGGACGCCGAAAGGAGTGACGGACCCACCCGACAGTCGTCCGGGGCGGATCAGGCGTCCCCCGGACCCAGGTATCCCCACGCCTGAAGGCGGTCTCCGTCGCCGTCGATCCACCGCTCGCCGATGTCGTCTCGGTAGTACATGTTGGGCATCACGACGTCGTCGATGCGGTCGTATGCTCGTTCACGTGCGGCTTGCATCGTGTCGCCCGTGCCGGTCACGACGATGGGCATCCCGTTGTCGCCCGCCGCGCGCCACTGACCATCGACCTTCTTCGCGTCTTCGAGGTGGATCCCGTCGCGGCTGTCCGTCTCGAACACCACGGCTGCATTCCGGGAGTTCTCGTCGTACGTCTTCTCGTCGTCGAACGGGAACGGCGGCAGGACGATCCGAACGCCGATCTGATACCCGTCGTGCACCTCTATTTCCGGGTCGTTGCCGTGTGCGAGGTCGTAGAGGAACTCGCCGGTCGACGACTCGATGGACTCTTCCTGCAACGCGATCGTCGGATACCCGAATCGGGGAGTGAACTCCAGCGGGTAGATGCCGGTCGCGTTGACGATGCAGTTCAGGTCGATGCTTCCGACGTAGCCTTCGTCTCCGAGCCAGTCTTCCAGCTTCCCGAGCGTCTCCTGGAACAGTTTGTTCTGGCCGGCCCAGAACATCGAGGTCCCCATCTCGCCCGTCGACGGCCGATGTTTCCGGGGAACAACTTCTTGTGCTCGAAGTTGAAATTCATCTGGTCGACGAACTGATCGCCGTCGAAGAACCCGCAGATGGCGACTTCCACCCCCTCGACCTTCCGCTGGAGCTGGAAGCCCTTCATTCGGTGGCCCCACGCCTTCTTGTAGGCTCCGAGCACCTCGACGACGTCGCTACCGTCGTCCTCGTTCCCGACGTACAGGAGCCGTTTGACGTTCTGGACCTCACCGAGCGGCTTGATGACGTAGGGTGCCGGATGCTCTCGAACGTGCTGGATGCCGTCGTCGAAGTCGTTGAAAATGTGATGCTCGACGGTGGTGACGCCGTGCTCTTCGAGGACCTCCATCGCGTACCCCCGGTCCTCTTCGAGATGGTCGGTGTTCTCCGTCCCCCCGACGACTGCATTCCCCCGCTCACGCAGTTCCTGGGCGAGTTCCCCGGTTCCGATGTCGGAACCAACCCAGATGTCGTCGAAGACGATGACGTCCGCCCAGTCCACCTCGGCACGCCAGTCCTCGGTCTTCGGGACGAACCCGTCGCCGATCTCCCTGTCGCTCTCTGCCTCGATGTAGTACTTCACGTCGTGGCCCTCCTCGTGGACCTGCCACGCGAGGTCGGCGACGAGCGCGGCGTCCATCGAGAGGAAGAGGAAGGCGTGCGTGTCCATGGCGAAATATGTTGGGGAGAGGATAAATATCTTCGCGCGGCGGAGCGATGTCGAGGGCTTAAGGCGGATCCGGCCCTCCACGGAGGCGATGACGGACGTCGAAGACGACCGCGACGAACTGCGTGCACTGGCCGGCGAGATCGCGACGACCGCCCACCCCCGCCTGGACGCGGCGACCGTCGACAGGGCGATCGCGTCCGTCGAATCCATCGCCTCGCGACTGGAGAGCGAGGATCCCGACGCTGCCGTCGAGGACCTCCTCGCCTTCTGGGAGGGGTACGTGCGCCAGGGACTCTCGGTGACGGAGGTCGATGCGCCGGCACCCGACGTCTCGCTCTCGACGCTCTTCGAGCGCGGAAACGAGGGCGACCTCTACGGCCTCGACCTCTACCAGGCGCTCTACGAACTCGCGGAAGCGCGCGACCCGAGCGGATCGATCGACGACCTGACCGTCGACTGGGCCGACCGGGTCGCGGAGTTGACCGTCGACTTCGTCGATCACCTGCGCGACCACCAGTAACCGCCCGCGGCGGGGCCGAGGGAGACGATCGCTGCCGACGACGGTCAGAGCGACCAGTAGTGGTCCTGAACGCGCTTCACGCGATCGATGACGTCTGAGACGTCCGGTTCGTAGGTCGGTGGCTCGTAGATCGCGGGTTCGCGAATCGCAGACGTGTCGAACCCCGCCATCGTCGCGATGACCGCGAGGTTCGTGTATGGCAGTCCGCCCTCGATGCCGTAGCCCCCGGCGAGCGAGGCGACGACGTCGCCGTCGGTCAATTCATCCGCCGCCGCCACCGCGTGATCCATGAGGGTGGCGTACCCCTGTGCGGTCACGCCGAGGTCGGTGATCGGGTCGGTGAAGTGGTTGTCCTGGCCCGCCTCCACGAAGACCAGGTCGGGGTCGTACTGGCGGGCGATCGGATCGAAGATCTCCTCGACGACCCGGCGGTAGCCCTCGTCGCCGGTCTTCGGGGGGAGTGGAACGTTCACGGTGTACCCCTCGCCCTCGTGTTCGCCCACGTCGCGGACGTCGCCGGTCCCGGGGAACAGCGTGCGGCCGTCCTGATGGGTCGACATCACGAGGACGCTGTCGTCGTCGTAGAAGATCGACTCCGTCCCGTCGCCGTGGTGGGCGTCCCAGTCCCAGAGGAGGACCCGATCGACGTCGGTCGTCGCCTGGACGTGACGGATTCCGATCGCGGTGTTGTTGAGATAGCAGAAGCCGTGACCGTCATCCGCGGCGGCGTGGTGGCCTCCGGGACGGGCCATCACGAACGCGCCGTCGTACCCGCCGGTCGTGACCGCATCCATCCCCTCGATGACTCCGCCTGCGGCGAGTCGCGCCGTCCGCCAGGTGTGCGTCGAGATGTGGGTGTCGACGCTCAACATCCCCGATCCGCTGGCCGACATCGAGCGGAGTCGCTCCAGGTACCCGTCGGTGTGGACCCGCGAGAGGGCGGCGTCGTCCGGGCGCTCGGGCGACAGGACCTCGATCGCGGGATCCGCGAGCAGCCCCTCCTCCTCGAGTTGGTCCATCGTGTACTGCAACCGCTCCCGTCGCTCGGGGTGGGTCGGCGTGTGCTCGTGGAGGAGGTAGTCCTCGTCGTAGACGAGGCCGACGGTCACGTCGATCCCCCCGCGAACCGGTACTCGAGCCCCGGTTCGACCCTGGCGTTCGCGTCGAAGATCTGGCCCACCACCTCGCTGCTCTCGACGACGCTGTACCGCTGTAGGGACCGGACCTCGACCGGCGCGTCGCGATCGCCGCCCGACCGTTCGGCGGCGTCGCGAGCCCACTCGCCGGCGATCTCCCGCACCTGTTCGTCCGTGAATCGACGTCCCTCGTCGATCGATTCGACCGTCTCCGGACCGATGGCGGCGACCGTCAGGACGCCGCGTGCGCTGTCCGCGTGGACCGCCGTCTCGACGCTGACGCGGGCCACGCCACAGCCCACCGCGCCGGCCACGTCGGCGTGGTCCGGGACGGTGGCCCGATCGACGCGGGTTCGGCCGGCGATGCGACCGACGAGGTGCGGCGCGAGGACGCCCCCGCCCACGATCTCCTCGGTGTCCGCCGTCGCGATCCCCCCGACGGCGGTCGCGACCGCCTCGAGGTACCCGTCGAGGACGGTCCGAGCCGCCTCCGCGGTATCTCCGGGCGCCACGCTCGCGATCGCCCGACGGGCAGCGGCCTCGTCGCCCTCCGTGAAGACGTCGAGCACGTGGAGGGCGTCCGTGAGCGTCGCCTCCGGCCCGCCGAAGGCGACGGCGTTGCCCGCCCGCTCCGAGGCGAGGGATGGTTCCCCCTCATCCTCCACCACGCGCGTGTCGCCCCCGAGCGGCAGGCTCTCGGAGACCACCCCCTCGTAGGCCGGTTCGATGTCCGCGACGGGGATCGATCCCTCCACGGCGGGGTAGCCGTCGGCGACGCGGGTCACGTCGGTCGTCGTTCCCCCGACGTCGATCGCGACCGCGTCCGTCGCGCCGGAGAGGGCGAGCAGGCCGAGCGCGCTCGCAGCGGAGCCCCCGCGGAGGGACTGGGCGGGCGTCTCCGCCATCGAGGACGCGGAGAGCATCGCCCCGTCGCCCTTGAGGTAGTACACCGGTGCGTCGATTCCGACCGCGTCGACGGCCGCGTCGACGTCCGACTCGAAGGAGCGAAATAGGGAAATCGCCTTCGCGTTCGCGACGGTCGTCGCGGCCCGTTCGGGGAAGGAGAAACCCGCCCCCGACTCGCTCCCGAGTGCGACCGCGTCGGCCTCGACGGCGTCTCTGATCGCTCGCTCCGGAGCGGGATTGCGTGGGGCAAACTTCGCCGTGATCGCCACCGCGTCGTGGGTCGGCGTGGCCGAGAGGTCCGCCGCCTCGGTGACCCGACCGCGCGGGTCGACGCTCCCGTCGGCGACGAGGTTCTCCTCCCCGTAGAACGCCCGCGACGGCGCGAGCCCCGGACCCGGAACGAGGACGCTTGTCGCCGCCGGCAGTCGCTCCTGGACGGCCGCGTTCACCACGAGTGTCGTCGCCACGACGACGCGATCCACCGCGTCCGGGTCCCACTCGGCGAGGAGTCCCTCGAGGACCGCCTCGATGCTCTCGGTCGTCTCCCTGTTCTCGACCTTCGCGTTGGCCCGGACCCCGTCCTCGGCGACGAGCGCCGCGTCGACGTTCGTCCCGCCGGTGTCGATGCCGATAATCACACTGCATCCGACTTCGCGCGAAGGGACTTATTGGTTGCGCGTTGCCAGCAGTTCACGTGCCGGTCCGCGGGTTTTTGTACCGGGACCGGACCACCGGACCACGATGGAGGTCCTCGGCGTCAGAGTGCTGCTCGGTCCCTCGACCACGGCGCTCGCGCTGGCGTTCGTCGGCGGGGGCGTCCTCTTCGGGACGCTGAGCGGCCTGACGCCGGGTCTCCACGTCAACACGCTCGCGGTCGTCATGGCCGGACTGGCACCGGTGGTTCCCGCGCCACCCCACCTCCTTGCGGTGAGCATGGTCGCGGCGGGGGTCACGCACTCCTTTCTCGACGTCGTGCCGATGCTCGCCATCGGCGTCCCCGACGCCGCCCTCGCGGTCACCGCCCTTCCGGGCCATCGCCTCGTCCTCGGCGGGCGGGGGCGGGAGGCGCTTCGCGTCTCCGCCGTCGGCAGTCTGTCCGCCGTCGGCGTGGCCGTCGTCCTGGGCGTGCCGGTGACACTCGGAATGAGCGCCGTCGCCGCGCCACTGGAGCGAGTCTTCCCCCTCGTCGTCGCGCTCGTGGCGTTCGTGCTCCTGGCGACCGAGCGCGATCGCGTGGCGGTCCTCGGTGGCGCCCTCTCGCTGCTCGCGAGCGGAGTGCTCGGTCTCCTCCTGCTCGACGTCACGACCGGTGGCGTCCTCCCGGGCGGTGACACGCTGCTGCCGTTGCTCTCGGGGCTCTTCGGCGTCCCCGTGCTCGTCTTCGCGTACCGCGGAGCGGGCGTGCCGGTACAGACCGACGCGACGGTGGCCATGGCGGCCGAGCGGTCGGTCGGTTGGGGCGTCCTCGGCTCCGTGGCGGGGGCGCTCGTCGCCTACCTGCCGGGGGTCTCGGCCGCGGTCGCCGCCGCACTCGCGTTTCCGTTCCTCCCGGCGGACGCCGGTGATCGGGCCTTCGTGGCCACCGTGAGCGGCGTGAACACGGCGAATACCGTCTTCGCACTCTTCGCACTCGTCGCCCTCGGGTCGCCGCGAACCGGGGTCCTCGTCGCCGTCGAAGACGCCAGACTCCCCGTCAACCTCCCGCTCGTTCTCGCGGCCGTCGCGATCGCAGCGAGCGTCGCCTTCGTCCTCGTCCCCGTCCTCGGCGACCCCTACCTCCGGGTCGTGGGCCGAGTGGATCCGCGCGCCCTCGCGATCGGCGTGGCGGGACTGCTCGTGGCCCTCGTCTGGGGATTCACCGGCTGGCGCGGCGTCGGAATCCTGGGAGTGGCGACCGTCGTTGGACTCCTCCCGCTGTGGTTCGACGCGAGACGGGTCCACCTGATGGGGGTCCTCCTCGTCCCGGTCGGGTTGCGGGGGGTGCTCTGAGCGGCTCAGAACCTGGCCGTCGGTCCGTCGTCGGTGTCCTGCACCTCGATGCCCAGGTCGGTGAGGTCGTCGCGAATGGCGTCGGCGCGCTCGTAGTTCCCCCGGTCCCGTTCGGCCTCCCGGACCTCGAGGAGCAACTGGACCAGATCTTCGGCGAGGTGTACCGCGCCCTCTGCCGGGGCCTCGCGGAAGGTGAACCCGAGGACGCCGCCGCCGAGGGTCTCGAGGACCTCGATCGCTCGCGTCAGCCCCCTGTAGTCGTACCGGTCGTGGCCGTCGACGTGACCGTTCACGGCGGTCGCGAGTTCCAGCAGGGCGGCGACGGCGCGGCGGGTGTTGAAGTCGTCGTTCATCGCGGAAGCGAAGTCCTCCTCGGCGGTCGAGACGGCAGATCGAAGCGCCTCGTCGGTCTCCTTGGCGTAAGCGTCGGGGCCGTCCACCGCCTCCGAGGCCCGGTCGTAGGTCCGCTCGAGGGTCTCCCAGCGCTCGATGGCCTCGGAGAGGGCCTCCTCGTTGTAGGTCTGTCGCGTGTCGTACGCCGTCGAGACGAGGAACATCCGGATCGGGTCGGGCCCGAACTCCTCGAGGGCGGCGGAGACGGTGAAGAAGTTCTCGAGACTCGTGCTCATCTTCTCGCCGCCCGTCTCGAGGAGGCGGACGTGCATCCAGTAGCGAGCGAACTGCTCGCCGGTCGCCGCCTCGCTCTGTGCGATCTCGTTCTCGTGGTGGGGGAAGATCAGATCCTGCCCGCCGACGTGGATGTCGATCGTCTCGTCGAGGTGGGTCATGCTCATCGCGGAGCACTCGACGTGCCACCCCGGGCGTCCCTCCCCCCAGGGCGAGTCCCAGGTCTGTCCGGTGGAGACCTCCGCGGGGTCGGGGAGGTCCCCCTCGCGGTGCTCGGCGATCGCGTCCGGCGAGACGCCGTCCGCCTTCCAGAGGGCGAAGTCCTGGGGGTGGCGTTTCTCGGCTCGCTCGTCCTCCTGTCCCTGGGCCTCCATCTCCTCGATGCGCTGATTCGAGAGCTTTCCGTAGTCCTCGAAGGACGTGACGTCGAAGTAGACCGACCCGTTCGCCTCGTAGGCGTAGCCCCGTTCGACGAGCGTCTCGACCAGCGACTGGATCTCGGGGATGTGCTCTGATACCCGGGGGTAGACCTCCGCGCGCTTCAGGTTCAACCCGCGCATGTCCTCGACGACGGAGGAGATGAAGTGCGAGGCCACGGCGGCCTCGCTGTCACCGAGGTCGTCCTGGCCGATCCGGGCGACGATCTTCTCGTTGACGTCCGTGAAGTTCTCCACGTGGTGGACGTCGTAGCCCAGGTGCTCGAGCCACCGGTGCATCACGTCGACGTGCACCCAGGCGCGGGCGTGGCCGAGGTGAGCGTCGTCCGAGACCGTGAGTCCGCAGAAGTAGAGGAGGACGGACTCCGGATCCTGGGGCTCGAACGGTTCGCGGTCCCCCGTCAGGGTGTTCGTGACGGTCAGGGGCATTGCCCGCCAGTACTCGTGCCAGCGTTTTATAATGCGTCGAAACGAGTGACCTCACCGATACCGCGCGGCCGCGTCCTCGACTGCGTCCAGGGCCACGCGACCGCCGCCGCGCTCGACGACCGCGATGAGGCCGTCCCCCACGAGGCCGAGGCCCTCGATCCCCACGTCGGAGGCCGCGAGGCGATCCGCGACCGTCGCCGCGAGGCGTGCGTCGACGTCGCCGACCGCGAGAACGGCGGTCGAAGAGGCCGCCGGGAGCCGGTCTCCGACCGCGAGAATCGGCTCGTCCGGATCGATCCCTCGACGCATGGTCACCCGGACCGCCCCGTCGCGGGACTGGATCGGCGGCAACTCGGCCGCGTACCGACGGAGTGCCGTCGCGATGGCCTCCTGGCCCCCCTCGACGTCGAGGTAGCGAGCGGCGGCGGCGAAGTTGAGGACCTCGGCCCGGAGCGCGTCCCGGACGAAGGGGTGGGCGTCGACCGCCTCCCTCGTCTGTGCTGCGAGCGACTCCATGTCGGTGAGTGGCGGCCAGGGGCGCAAAAGTCGATCGGCACGGCCCGATCAGTCGAGTGCGAGGACGGCAAGTGCGGCACCGACCGCGAGCGCGACCGCGATGAGGCCGGCCGCGAGCGCGAGGGCGTCATCGACGAGCACCGTCACGAGAATCGCGACGACGATCCCCGCGGCCACGAACGCGCCCGCGACGATGGAGGGGCGACCGTGGTCCGGGTCCTCCCGCGCCGTCGCCACCTCCCCGAGCGAGTCGTCGACGTCCACGCCCCCGGTCCCCGCCGCGACGGTGACGTCGACGGTCGCGCGTTCGGCGCCGAAGCCCGTCGTCACCTCGATCCCGCCCGCGACCTCGTCGATGGACCGAACGTCGACGGGGATCGTTCGCGTCTCGTCGGTCTCGAGGTACCAGTTGTCCTCGGGAAACGAGGCCACGGCAGCGAGGGCGTCGTCGGCCCGCACGTGCACGTGGGCCGGTCGGCCGTGGTTGGTCAGGACGACCTCGAAGGGGTCCTCGACGTGGAACGAACCGGCCTCCGGTTCGACGCTCGGCGCGCTGGCACGATTGACGTGAACCCGGAGGCGATCGGTCATGGGTAGGGCTACGGCGACGGAGCCAAAAAGGTTCAGGCCGGCTCGGTCTCTCGCATGTCCGGTGGGAGGAGGTTCGGTATGCCCTCCTCGATCGGGTAGCTCTCGCCGCACTCGGTGCAGGTCAACGTCCCCTCGACGATCTCGCCGTCCTCCTCGACGTCGACGGTCAATTCGAGGTCGGCCTTGTCGAGCGGACAGCAGATCACGTCCATGAGGTCCTCCTTCACGAGATGATCACCTGTCGAAAGCCTCGTGACGCGCCGCAAAAAAGGTGCTGGGTCCCGGTCGCGGCCGCCGTCAGTCGAAGACCGACGTCCGGACGATCGAGGCCTCGCGGCCCGGTCCGACGCTGATCGCGTAGGCCGGCACCCCGAGTTCGTCCTCGAGGTAGGTGACGTAGTCCCGGGCCGCCGTCGGGAGCGCCTCGAAGCCCTCCGCGGCGACGGCCTCCCAGTCGACGTCCGGCCAGCCGTCGAATGTCCGATAGACCGGCTCGCACTCGCCCCATCGCTCGGTCGTCGCCGGCATCGAGGTGATCGTCTCGCCGTCGAGTTCGTAGGCGTGTCCGACGCGGACCTCCTCGAGTCCCGCGAGCACGTCCAGGTGGTTGATCGCGAGGCCCGTGAACCCGCTCGCGCGCGTCGCGTGACGGAGCATCGGGACGTCGAGCCAGCCCACGCGGCGGGGCCGACCGGTCACCGTGCCGTACTCGCCGCCCTCCTCGCGGATGTACTCGGCCAGATCGCCGTCGAGTTCCGTGGGCAACGGACCGGTGCCGACCCGGGAGAGGTAGGCCTTCACGACGCCGATCACCTCGCCCTGACCGATCTCGGTCACGCCGAGACCGGATCCGGTCGCCGCGTACCCCGCCGTCGGATTGGAGGACGTGACGTAGGGGTAGATGCCGTGGTCGATGTCGAGCGAGCTGCCCTGGGCCCCCTCGAGCATCACGTCGTCGCCGGCCTCGATGCGGCTGGCGAGGTACTCGCCGGCGTTGACGTCCATCCCCGCCTCGCGGATGCGCTCGCCGTACCCGCGGTACTCCTCGAAGAGGGCATCGACGTCGAACGCCGCCCCGGCCGTCTCGCCGTAGACCTCCTCGTAGAGCGCCCGCTTCTGGGGGACGACGTACTCGAGTCGGTCGCGGAGCACGTCGGGATCGAGGAGGTCCCCCACCCGGATCCCGCGCCTGCCCGCCTTGTCCTCGTAGGTCGGTCCGATGCCCCGGCCGGTCGTCCCCGCCTCCAGGTCCGAGTCGCTCTTCACCGCCTCCTCGACCCCGTCGAGTTCGCGGTGGTATGGCATGATCACGTGCGCGCGGCGAGCGATGCGGAGGTCGGGATTCAGCCCGCGGTCCGCGAGGGCGTCGACCTCCTCGAACAGCGTCCGGGGGTTGAGGACGACGCCGTTGCCGAGCACCCCGGTGGTTCCGCGGATCGCGCCGCTCGGGACGAGCGAGAGCTTGTACTCCTCGCCGTCGGAGACGACGGTGTGGCCGGCGTTGTCGCCGCCCTGGTAGCGGACGACGACGTCGACCTCCTCGCCGTAGAGGTCCACGATGCCGCCCTTGCCCTCGTCGCCGAGCTGCGCACCCACGATGGTGACGGTCATGCGAAGGGCTTCCCCTGCGGGGGGTAAACAGATTACGATCCCCGCGATCGCCCCCGCGCGCCGGTGGAGAACGTCGAGCGAGTCGACGATCGCCACAACAGTTATGGTCTCTGTCGGCGAACGTACAGCATCGTCCGGCGACGCGTTCTCGATCGAGGACAACCTTTAAATCGGGCAACGACAAGTTAACAAATGCCATGATAGATCGGCTCGAGAAGGAAGTGGACATGTTGGAACGACATCTGCAGGTCCTGAAGATGGTCATCGACAGCGAACCGATCGGGATCGTGAAGATGTCCAACGAGACGGGCTATCCCCACCACAAGGTCCGGTACTCCCTGCGGGTCCTCGAGGAGGAGAACCTCATCGAGCCCTCCAGTCAGGGCGCCATCACCACCGAGCGCACCGAGGAGTTCGTCGAGGACCTCGGCTCGAAACTCGACGAGATCATCGGGAAACTCGACTCGATGAAGATCGACGCCGAGGCCGAGAGCGCCTAACGACTGATTTTCGAGACCGCTCGACGACGCGAGTCCCCGACCGGCAGGTGCCAACACGTCCGACGGGGAGCAATGCGACCGACCGGCGGATGCCGACACGTCAGACTGGGAGCAACGCGATCGCCGACGACGCGGGGCACGGAATCGAGTGCCGAGGGCCACGGACCCCCTCCGATCGAATCCGTGTGTCGGCCTCGGACGTGGACCCGGTCGGGGACGAATCGGTCCGCCGCGTCTAGAGTTCCGGAACGGTCAGGTGGAAGGCCTCGCCCCGATCCTCGACGAGACAGAGGTGATAGCCCCGTTTCCGGCCCACCTTCACGTAGCTCTCGCGGTCGGACCGACTGAAGAATCCACCGCCCTCGGTCGCCTCCTGTGCTCGCTCGAGGGCGCCCGGTTCGAAGAAGCTGGCGGTCAGGTAGAACGCACCCGCCAGGGACTCGGCAGCCTCGCTCACGGCGCTCGCCCCGGTCACGAGGTCGTCCATGGACGCGTCGGACACCGGATCCCGGGATTCGTTGATGTCGGCGACGACGAGTGGGTCGCCCATCCGGTCGCGCACGACCACGTCGAAGTCGTGAGAGCGGTCCTCGCCCTCCTCGGTCGTGGCCGCGACGGTGCCGTCGAACTCGATCCGGTCGAAGGAGGGGATGGCCTCGTAGACGTCCTTCAGGTGCGTCGTCGCGTCGGAGTCGAGCACCTCGAAGGGGAGGTCGCGCACCAGCCAGTCGACGAACCGGTACCGACTGCTCTCCTCGAGGAAGCGCTCGAAGGGGACGCCGTCGACGCTCGTCTCGGCCGCCTCGAACTGGGTGTGGTGTTCGAGACGCAGGTTGTCGTCGATCCCTGCGGGGTCGACGTCCCCGTCCGCGAGTCCGGAGAGCGTCGGCTTCCCCTTCGAGTCGTAGCGCACGAAGAGGTTGGTCCCCGCGAGCGCCTCCTGGGCGGGGAGGCTTGTTCGCTCCTCCCCGTTCCCCCCGGCGCGCGCCTGCTCGAGGTCCGCCTCCAGATCGGCGATCCGCTCCTCGAGGTCGTCGCGCTCGGCCTTGAGCGACGCGACGCGATCCTCGAGTTCGTCCCGCTCGGCCTCCGCCTCGTCGAGTGACGACTCGAGGTCCTCGATGCGGTCCTCGCGATTCGCGAGCGCGTCCTCGAGCTTCGAGACGCGATCCGGATCGGCGGGTTGGCGATGCGGGGAGCGGTCCCGCGATCGGTCCGCCGGTGACCCCCCAGTGTCGCTCGAGGATGCCGCGTCGGGGGATCGGTCCTCGGACCGCGACGCCGTGCTCTGGGACCGTGGCGTCGCTCCCTGGCCCCGTGCCCGTCCGGTCGTGGCCTCTCCCCTGCTCGTCGCCGTCGTCGTTCCGTCGTCGTCGCCAGTGGATCCACTCTCCTCCGGGTCGAGCGCCGGAATCGCCGTCTGCCGTCGCCAGGCCGCCTCCTCACGGAAGGGCGTCTCCTCGGGGGCCGCCTCCCGCTCGTCGCGGTCCTTTTTCCCCCACTCCTTGACGCGACGTTCGTGCTCGCTCATCGAGGCGTCGTCTCCCCGGTCCGCGTCCGTGTCCGTCCGCTCGGACCCGGCCGCCGGGTCGGACGGGGACGATCGCTCGTCTCCGGTCGTCGCAGCCGGCTCGCGGGCGGTCGCCTCGCCGTCGTTCGCCGAGTTCGCCCGCGAGGGCTCCTCCGCTCCCGCCGCCGACGGTGTCTCCCGATCCGCACTCGGCGTCGCCTCGGTATCGGTCGCCTCGGCGCTGACGACCCCATCAGAGGGGGTCGGGTCACGGGTCGAATCGCGGGCCTCCGCCTCGCTCGCCTCGGGGTCGTCTGCGCGGGCACTGGCCGCCTCGGGTGAGCGATCAGTCGCGTCTCCCTGGGCGCCGGCCCGCCCGTCGTCGGCCGTCCGCTCCGACGCTCGCGGATCGTCGTCCGTTCCCTCTCCATCGTCGGCCGTGCTCCCTCCGTCGTCGGCCGTTCCCGCAGCGTGGTCCTCGATTGCCTCGGTGCGTTCGTCGGCCCCGGCCTCCTCGATGCCGACGGCGGTCGAAGCGGTCGCGGCCTCCTGGGCCGTCTCCGCGGCGTCCTCCGCCCCGTCGTCGCGGGGCTCCGGGATCTCCGTGATGTTCATCGAGACCGTCCGGACCTCGAAGACGCCGACCTCGTCGTCCGCCCGCTCGAAGGCCTCCTCCCCGGTCAGGAGCCGGTCGCTCTGCCCGACGAAGGCGGTACTCATCGACTTGCCGCCGTAGTACGAGACGTAGTAATCGCCGCTCAGGACGTTCTCGGAGAGTTCGAGGTACCCCGTGAAGTTGGCATCGGAGAGCGTCTCGTGCGCCTCGGAGATCGACGTGTCGTTGGTGAAGTACTTCGCCCGGGTGCTCCCGCCACGCTCCTGCATGCTGAACAGGAGGGGCAACGAGTCGTCTGGGGCGGCATAGACCGTCCCGCTCTCCGACGCGAAGTCGGTGATCTCGCCCTGGAAGACGCCCACGACGCGCCCGTTCAGGAAGAACGACCACACGTCGTCGGCGACGACCGCTCCCGAGAAGTCCTCGTCCGCGAGGTCGTACAACTCGCGGTAGCCCCCGGAGAACGGCCGAGCGTCCCAAGACTCGACCTGCTCGACCGTACGTGATTGCATACGCGTCCGAACGATAGGTGGCGGTAAAAGACTTTCCGGGACGTCAGACGAGCGTCGGGGAGCCCGCCTACAGTTTCTGGGAGGCGTCGTCGGCGAGCTCGGACATGCGCTTGCTGATGCGACCGGCACTCGAGAACTCGTCCTCGCTCATCGCGGCCGCGATGGCGTTGCCCAGGACGAAGACGGCGTGCTTGTGCTCGCTCTTGGACTTGTGCACGTGTGAGGGATCGACCTCGAGTTGCTCGTAGGCGTCGAAGTCCGACTCGGAGATGTGATCGAACTGGAGGAACTGGTCTTTGATCGCCACCATCTCCTCGTGCAACTCGAGGAGTTCGTCTTTGTGCATCTTGGCGGACCTACGAAACTCGACCGTTTAAACGTTGTCCGGCATTCCTTCGCACGTGCGCCTGAAACCAAGTATTTGGACGGCGTCGAGTCACGAATTCGGCTGGCGTCCGGTCGATCGTGTCGATTCAAGCGACGCGAACCGAACCATGGTCTGGGCCCGCGACGACGGTGAGCCCTCGAGGAACCGACCGGATCAGTTGGACGGGTGGAGGAGTTGGGGCGCGCCGAGTGGCCCGTCGACTCCCCGCTCGCGGGTGGGTTCACGCGTCGACCCGCCTGCTGGCCGGTGCGTCAGTCGACCCACCGAGAGGTGACCGTGGAGTCCACTGGCGGGTGACCGTGGAGTCCACTGGGATGCTCTGAAGCACGTCGGCGTCACCGGGCGGACTCAGAACACGTACTCGTCCTCGTGGCCCATCATGCCCTCGTCCTCGAGGGTCTCCTCCTCGTCGATGGGGCCGCTGGTCTTGTACGCCCGAATGCCGGCAGAGAGCAACTGCTCGATGGCCTCCTCCTGGCTCACGAACTCTCCCTGTTCGACGAACTGGGCGATCTGCATCTCGATGTGGTCGGGGATGTTGAGTTCCACCGTCGGCATTGAGCGATCGGGGCTTCGCCCCCTCCATTTATAAGCCTGACGGGGGACGATACCGTCGACGACAACTGATCCCGAACGGATCGGAGATTGGGTTGTCGATCGACGTCGGTTTCGTTAACGCACGTGAGAACCGTCAGGGAGAAGTGGCCGTCGCCCCTTTCGTGCCCATGATCGATCGGGACGTCACGGACCTCTACGAGGAGTTCGGTGAGGACCGCCTGCCCCCCGGACAGCGACTCACCGAGGACTTCCCCGTCTTCTCGATGTCGGGGACGCCGTCGGTCGAGGGCGAGTGGACCGTCGACGTCGAGGGCGCGGTCTCGGATCCGACGACGCTGTCGCTTGCGGCCCTCGAGGACCTCGACCCGGAGACCCAGCGTCAGGACTTCCACTGCGTCACCGGGTGGAGCAAACTCGACTGTCAGTTCACCGGCCTCCCCTTCTCCACGCTCGTCGATCGGGTCGGCGTCCACGACGACGCGGAGCACGTCATGTTCCACGCCGCCGACGGCTACACGACGGACCTGCCACTCGCGGACCTCGACCGACCCGAGGTCCTCCTCGCGTGGTCCTACGAGGGGGAGCCACTCGAACCGGACCACGGCGGCCCGCTCCGCGTCGTCACCCCGCACAAGTACGCCTACAAGGGGGCGAAGTGGGTGACCGGCATCGAGTTCCTCACCGAGCCTCGACGGGGGTACTGGGAGAAGCGCGGGTACTCGACGACGGCCGACCCCTGGTCGGAGGATCGATACAGTTAGGATAAAGGGTGGCCTCCCCTTCGGGTTCGGTAATGGCTTCCCCCGACGGGCAGGACGCCCGACCGACCAGGCTCCGCAGTCGGTCAGTCTCGCTCCCCTCGATCGCGCTGCGGGACGTCCTCCGACTCGATCGCCCGATACACGCAGTCTTCACCGCCCCCTCGGAGCCGACGGTGGTCGCGAGCGGCGTCGCAGAGACGGTGACGGCCGAAGGCCGCGACCGCTTCGCCGGAATCCGGAGGGCGGGGGACCGGGTCTTCGACGCCCTCGACGCCGAGGGACCGCACGCCGCCCGCCCCCGGTTTCTCGGTGGCTTCTCCTTTCACGATCGACACGCGAGTGCGCCCCCCTGGGAGGACTTCCCCGAGGCGTGGTTCGTGCTACCGACGGTCCAGTTCGTCCTCGGCGACGACGGCGGCTGGCTCACCGTCACCGGCGCGGCGGGGGATCACGCCGCCGCCGACCTGACCGAGACGGCCAGGGAGATCCGCGACGGGATCGAGACGGAGAGCACGGTCGCCCAGTCCCCTGGCGTCGCGGCCACCGAGCGGGGAACGGAGTACGACCGGTGGATCGATCAGGTCGAGGGCGCCCTCGCGCGAATCGAGTCCGGCACCCTGGAGAAGGTCACGCTCGCCCAGACGCTCGAGGCCACCCTGGAGGATCGCTTTCCCCTGGCCGGTACGCTCGACCGACTCGGGAGCGTCTACCCGTCGTGCTATCGGTTCGCGATCCGCCCGGGGGCGGCGCGGGGGGTGACCCCGGCCGGGTCCGAATCCGACGCGATCCCGACGTTCTTCGGGGCCTCTCCCGAGCGCCTCGTCACCATGGCCGACGAGACGCTGCTGACCGGGGCCCTCGCGAGCACGGTGGCCCGGGGCGAGACCGAGGCGGCGGACGCCGCACTCGCCGACAGGCTCCAACGCGACGAGAAGTTCGACCGGGAGCACGCGGTCGTCGTCGAGTCCATCGTCAGGCAACTCGAGGCGGTGGCGAGGGACGTCCGCATCGGCGATCGGACGATCCGTCGGCTCGACGCCGTCCAGCACCTCTTCACGCCGATCGAGGCGACCGCCGACGCCGATCACGTCCTCGAGGCGGTCACGGCGTTGCACCCGACGCCGGCAGTCGGGGGACTCCCGCCCGACGAGGCCCTCGACGCAATCCGTCGGACGGAGACCTTCGACCGCGGGTGGTACGCGGCGCCGATCGGGTGGTTCGACGGCGCGGGCGACGGCACCTTCGCGGTGGGGATTCGATCGGCCGTGGCCGAGGACGCCAGGGCAACCCTGTTCGCGGGCAACGGGATCGTCGCCGACGCCGATCCCGACGCGGAGTGGAACGAGGTCCAACTGAAGTACAGCCCGATCCTCGACGCCCTCCGATGACCGCACCCAACCGAAACGCGCTGTGGGCCCGCGTGATCGCCGACGAACTCGTCGCCGCCGGCGTCGAGGCGGTCGTGATCGCTCCCGGGAGTCGCTCGACTCCGCTGACCGTGGCCGCGGCCCGGGAGGACGGACTCACCGCGTACTCGCACCTCGAGGAGCGTGCGGCCGCGTACTTCGCGCTGGGACGGGCGAAGCGGTCGGGGCGGCCCACCGCGCTCGTGTGCACGTCGGGCACGGCGGCGGCGAACTTCCACCCGGCCGTCGTCGAGGCGAACCAGGCCCGCGTCCCGCTGATCGCTCTCACGGCGGATCGGCCCCCTGAGTTGCGGGGGAGCGGGGCGAACCAGACCATCGACCAGGAGAAGCTCTACGGGGACGCCGTCCGGTTCTACCGCGACCTCCCGGAGCCGGAGGCCGACGACCGGAAGCTCCGGTCCCTGCGGACGACGGTCGACCGGGCGGTGGCGACCGCGACCGGAACGCCACCCGGCCCGGTCCACCTCAACGTCCCGTTCCGCAAGCCCCTCGAGCCGCGTCGGGTTCCGGAGGACGTCCCAGAGGACTTCGCCGCGGAGCATCCGCTCGCCGCGACGGGCCGGGACGGGCCGTTCGTGCACGCGTCGGACGGTCACCCCGTGCTCGACGACGCCGCCGAGGCGGCGGTCGCACGCGCGATCGAGGGGGCCGACCGTGGACTGATCGTCGCGGGCCCGGACGACGCGTTCGGGATCGATCCGGCGACGGCAGCGGACCTGGGGGCGGCCACCGGGTTCCCGATCCTGGCCGATCCGCTCTCCGGCGTCAGATTTGGCCCACACCGCAACGGGGCGACGGTGATCGGTGGGTACGACGGCTTCCTCGCGCCGGCCGTGTACGCCGACTGGCCGGATCCGGACGTGGTGCTCCGATTCGGCGCGTCGCCGACCTCGAAGGCGCTCCGGACGTACCTCGCGGACGTCGACGCCCGGCAGTTCGTCGTCGATCCCGCCGGAGGGTGGCGCGAGGCCACGTTCACGGCCTCCGACCTGCTCGTCGCCGACCCGACGCGACTCGCCGATCGGCTCGCGTCGACCGTCTCCCGGTCGCCGGACCGGTCCCACCACGACGCCTGGATCACCGGGGCGATGACCCACTGGGAGGTCCTCGAGCGGGAGGTCGACGACCGTCTCGAGGGGGCGATCGCCGAGCGAGTGGTCGGGGCGGCCCCGGACCCGGCGACCATCGTCGTCGCCAACAGCATGCCGGTGCGGGACCTGGACCGCTTCGGTGCTCCCCGCGACGCGGACCTCACCGTGCTCGGCAATCGCGGAGCGAGCGGCATCGACGGAACCACGAGCACCGCCCTCGGTGCGGGCAGCGTCACGGACGACCCGCTCGTCTTTCTCACCGGCGATCTGACCTACCTCCACGACGCGACGGGGCTGCTCGCGCTCGGCCGGTTCGATCTCGAGGCGACCGTCGTCCTGATCGACAACGACGGCGGCGGGATCTTCCACATGCTGCCGATCGAGGACTACGACCCGCCCTTCACGTCCCAGTTCAAGACGCCCCACGACGTCGACCTCGGGGGGACGGAGGCGCTCTTCGACCTCTCGTTCGCCCGCGTCGAGGGCCTCGCGGACTTCGAGGACGCCTACCGCAGGTCCCTCGCTGCGGACGGCACGCAGGTGATCGCCGTGCGCACCGACGCCGAGGCGAGCCACCGTCGCCGGGAGGAGATAAAGCGGGACGTGATCGCGTCGCTCACCTGATCGGCTCGCCCCGAAAAGAACATGGGGGGCGGTCACCGAACCTCCACAGAGCAATGGTTTCTGACCTGTTCGACCCGGACCGCTTCGCGCCCGTGGCGGGGGTCGACTTCGAGGACGTCACCTACCACCGGGCGACCGACGTCGGCGCGGTGCGGATCGCCTTCGACCGACCGGCGGTCCGCAACGCCTTCCGACCGCAGACGGTCGACGAACTGCACGAGGCCCTCGAGCACGCCAAACGCCAGACGGACGTGGGGGCCGTCGTCCTCACCGGGAACGGCCCGTCGCCGACGGACGGTGGCTGGGCGTTCTGCTCCGGAGGGGATCAGTCCGTTCGCGGCGAGTCCGGGTACGAGTACGACGAGGGGGAGGACACAGAGACGGGGCGCCTCCACATTCTCGAGGTGCAACGGCTCATTCGGCACATCCCGAAGCCGGTCATCGCGGCGGTTCCGGGGTGGGCGGTCGGGGGTGGACACAGCCTCCACGTGGTGGCGGACCTGACGATCGCCAGCGAGGAACACGCCAAATTCCTCCAGACGGACCCGGACGTGGCGAGTTTCGACGGCGGATTCGGCTCCGCCTACCTCGCGAAGCAGATCGGCCAGAAGAAGGCCCGCGAGGTGTTCTTCCTCGGGAAGACCTACGACGCCGAGGAGGCCGCGGAGATGGGAATGGTCAACGAGGTCGTCCCCCACGAGGACCTAGAGGAGGTGGCCCTCGAGTGGGCCGAGGAGATCACCGGGAAGAGCCCCACGGCCATCCGCATGCTGAAGTACGCCTTCAACCTCGCCGACGACGGCCTGGTGGGACAGCAGGTCTTCGCGGGCGAGGCGACGCGGTTGGCCTACGAGACCGAGGAGGCAAGAGAGGGACGCGAGGCCTTCCTCGAGGGTCGCGATCCCGACTTCGAGGAGTTCCCCTGGCACTACTGATGAGCGACCACACGGCCCGGGCGACCGCGTGGCTGATGGCCGCCCGACCGCAGACGCTGCCCGCTGCCGCCGCGCCGGTCGTCGTCGGCACGGCCATGGCGGTCGCCGCGGACCTGTTCGCCCCCGTCCCAGCCCTCGCCGCCCTCCTCGGGGCCGAACTGATACAGATCGCGACGAACTTCGCCAACGACTACTTCGACGCCCAGAAGGGTGCGGACACCGAGGACCGCGAGGGGTTCACCCGGGTGACCCAGTCCGGGCTCATCTCGGCCGAGCGGGTGCGGTGGGCGGCGACGGCCACCTTCGCGCTCGCCTTCCTCGTCGGCATCTACCTGGCCTCCGTCGGGGGCCTGCCGATCGTGGTGATCGGGCTGGCGAGCATCGCCGCCGGCGTCACCTACACCGGCGGTCCCTACCCCTTCGGGTACTACGGGCTGGGGGACGTCTTCGTCTTCGTCTTCTTCGGACTGGTGGCGGTGACGGGGACCTACTACGTCCAGGCCGCCGCACACCTCGCCAGTGGAGTGCCGCTCTGGGTGCCCCCGGGGACCGTCACGCCCGCGGTCGTCCTCGCGAGCCTGCCGATCGCGGCCCTCTCGACGGCGATCCTCGTCGTCAACAACGTCCGGGACCTCGAGACCGACAGGGAGACCGGGAAGCTCACCCTGGCCGTCCGACTGGGGTACCGGGGGAGCCGACTCGAGTTCCTCGCCCTCCTGGGTGTGGCCTACGTCGTCCCGGTGTACTTCGCCTGGCAGGGGTGGGGCCTGCTCGTGCTCCTGCCGCTCGTGACCCTCCCGTACGCCGCCACCATCTGGCGGACCGTCGCCACCCGGACCGACGGGGCGGCGCTCAATCCGGCCCTCGAGGACACCGGCAAACTGCTCGCGGCCTACGCCGCCCTCTTCGGCGCGGGCATCCTCCTATGACCGTGGACGTCCGTCCCTTCCACCTCGAACTGACGCGTCCCTTCGAGACCGGCGGTCACACCATCGAGCGTCGGTCGGGGTGGGTTTTCGCCCTCGGAGGGGACGTGGGGGGCTTCGGTGAGGCGACGCCGCTCCCCGGGTTCACGGAGGACGCGGCGACCTGCGAGGAGGCGCTCCGTGCCGCCGAACGCGCACTCCGGACGGAGGACTGGCCGGCGGCCCTCGCGGCGACGAGGGACGCCCCCGCGGCCAGACACGCACTCGTCTCCGCACTCCTCGACCGCCGTGCGCGCGAACGGGGCGTGCCGCTCCACCGGGAACTCGGCGGCCGAGGGTCGCGGGCGAGCGTCCCAGTCCAGGCCACGATCGGCGACGGATCGGTCGCGGAGACGCGTGAGCGTGCCGGCGAGGCGGTCGACGGGGGGAGCGAGACGCTGAAGGTGAAGGTGGGTGCCCGCGACCTGTCGGCGGACCTCGACCGCCTGCGGGCGGTCCGCGACCGCGTCGGTGGCGCGGTCGCCCTCCGGATCGACGCGAACGCCGCGTGGACGGTCGAGCAGGCCAGGGCAGCCATGGATTCCCTCGCCTCTCTCGGCGTCGACCTCCTGGAACAGCCCCTCGCTCCCGACGACCTCGCGGGACATCGGGCGCTCCGGGGGAGCGTGCCGATCGCCCTGGACGAGTCCCTCTCGGCCGTCGATCCGACCGCGATCCTCGAGGCCGAGGCCGCCGACGCGCTCGTGTTGAAGCCGATGGCCCTGGGCGGCGTCGACGTGGCGCGGGGCGTCGCTCGCCGGGCCCGCGGTCGCGGCCTCTCGGTCGTCGTCTCGAACACCATCGAGGGGACGGTCGGTCGCCTCGCCGCCCTCCACCTCGCCGCGAGTCTCCCGGCGGTCTCGGCGACGGGCCTGGGCACGGCCTCGCTCCTCGCGACCGACCTCGCCCCCGATCCGGCGCCCGTCTCGGGCGGACACATGCGCGTGCCCGAGGGACCGGGACTCGGGATCGAGGAGGTGTCCATCGATGCGTGACGTCCTCGCCGTCCGCACGGCGGCGACGCCGGACCGCGTCGGTCTCGTCGACGCGGCCACCGGACGATCGTTCACGTTCCGCGACCTCCACGAGCGGACGGACGCCCTCGCCGGTGCACTCGCCGCGGTGGGCGTGGAGGCCGGCGATCGAGTGGCCCTCCTGCTCGAGAATCGGCCCGCCGTCGTGACGGCGCTCTGGGCGAGTCAGCGACTGGGCGCCGCCCTGGTCCCGCTCAACGTCCGACAGACGGCGGCCGAACTCTCCCCGCAGTGGGACCGCGTCGACCCGGCGGTGGTCCTCACCGAGTCCGGCCACGCCGCGACCGCCACCGACGTCGCCGGAGACGCCCCGGTCCTCTCCGTCGACGGTGGTGACGACGCCGACCGCCCCCTGGACGCGGTCGATCCGGCGCCGGTCCACCCGGAGGAGACGATGCCGGGGGACGAACTGATCGTCATGTTCACCTCGGGGACGACGGGCGATCCGAAGGCGGTGTGCCTCCTCGTCCGGAACGTCCTCGCGAGCGCGGTCGCCTCCGCGTTCCGCCTCGGGGTCGTCCCGGGCGACGAGTGGCTGGATCCCCTGCCCACCTTCCACATGGGCGGTCTCTCCGTCCCGATCCGGACCACGCTGTACGGGACCACGACCCTCCTCGCGCGCGAGTTCGACGCGTCGGCCGTCGCCCGAGCGATCGCCGAGCGGGACGTCACCGGCGTGTCCCTGGTCCCGACGATGCTCGATCGACTGCTCGACGCGGGGCTGTCGGGGTCGGGCCTTCGGTTCGCACTGGTCGGGGGCGGCGCGGCCGACGCCGACCTCCTCGAGCGGGCCCTCGACGCCGGGGTCCCCGTCCACCCGACCTACGGCATGACCGAGACCGCCTCCCAGATCACCACGGCGACCCCGACCGACCTGCGATCGGCCGTCGAGACGGTCGGAAGACCGCTCGTCGGGGCCGAACTCGCGATCCTCGACGAGGCGGGCGACAGGGTCGACAGGGGCGAGCGAGGGGAGATCGCCGTCAGGGGGCCCACCGTCTCGCCCGGGTACGTCGGGGAGTCCCCCCGAGACGGGGCCTGGTTCGGGACGGGTGACCGCGGCTTTCGCGACGACGCGGGGCGTCTCTTCGTGACTGGACGGGCGGACGACCTGATCCTGACCGGGGGCGAGAACGTCGCTCCGGACGAGGTCCGCGAGGCGATCCTCGCCCACCCCTCTGTCGAGGACGCGGTCGTCCTCGGCGTCCCCGACGAGGAGTGGGGCGAACGCGTCGCCGCCCTCGTGGTCGGCGCGATCGACGGGGAGACGCTCGAGGCCTTCCTCGCGGATCGGCTGGCCGACTACAAGCGACCGCGGACGGTCGCGATCGTCTCCGACCTGCCGCGAACCCCGTCGGGGACGATCGACAGAGAGGCCGCGCGCCGCCGGCTACAGCGAGAGTCCGGGGGCCGCCGGGACGACGACGCTTAAGGGTCGCCCTCCCGAATCGCCGGTCGTGTGTACGATCGTTCTCGCCTGGCGGGTGTTCGAGGACGCCCCGATCGCCCTCGCCGCGAACAGGGACGAGTCGCCCGACCGACCCGCCGATCCGCCCCGTCGCGTCCCGGGCGACCCCGCTGCCATCATGCCCGTCGATCGTGAGGCCGGGGGCACGTGGATGGGCGTCACGGAGGACGGACTGCTCGCCGTCGTCGCCAACCGGTGGACCGAGGGGGACCTCGCGGGCGAGCGTTCCCGGGGCCTCCTGGTCCGTGACGTCCTCGAGGAGTCCTCGATCGATGGGGCGACGGACCGGGTTCGGGAGGCCCTCGATCGGGACGAGTACGAGGGATTCGCGTTGGTGCTCGCGACCAGCGATCGGGCCAGACTCCTCGTCTGGGACGGGGACCTCGACACGCACGACCTCGACCCCGGACTGCACGTCCTCGTCAACGTGGGCTTCGACGGCGACCACGAGATTCCGGAGGACCGATCCGCGGCCGGGCGCCGGCAGGCGGACGCGGCCGCACGACTGGACGATCGACTCGCGCCCCAGGCGGACGAGGGCGTCGCGGAGTGGCTCGACCGTGCCGGCAGGGCCCTCGGGGATCACGACCTGGGGGCGTGTCGTCACCACGATCGGTACCAGACCGTCTCGTCGTCGCTGCTCGCGGTCGACGAGGGGGACGTCGATTGGCGATACGCCGACGGCCCACCCTGTCGGACGGCGTTCCGACCCGTCGACAATCAGGTTTAAACTGGCCGGGGACGCTTGGTGACGTATGAGCGCCGAAGCACTCGAGGAACTCTCGGAGGACGAGCGCCGGGGCCTCGAGCTGATACGGGAGGAGGGCTCGATCTATCAGTCGGAATTCTGGAAGGCCCTCGACGTCTCCTCGCGCAAGGGAAGCCGGATCGCGACGTCCCTCGAGGACGCCGGCCTCGTGGAGCGGGAGGAGGCCGTCCACGCGGGGAACACGACCTACGAACTTCGCCCCGTCATCAGGGATCGCGACCTCGATTACACGCTGTTGATGGCCGGGGACATGCTGTCACCCTTCGTGGGCGAGGAGGAGATGGACCCGCAGTCCGACGCCTTCTCGCAGTGGATCATGAACCTCGTCTACGAGGAGTGACTGGCGGGGTCCGCTCAGATCCCCGCCTCGAGTGCACCGGCGAGCGAGACGATGGTCTCCTCGCCGAACGCGGGGCCGACGAACTGAACGCCGACTGGAAGGCCCGCCTTCTCTCCGGCGGGCACCGAGATGGCGGGCAGGTTCGCGAGGTTGGCGGGGACGGTGTTCGCGTCGATGAGGTACATCGTCAGTGGGTCCTCCAGGCTCTCGCCCAGTTTCGGCGGGAGGACCGGCATCGTCGGCGTCACGAGGGCGTCCACGTCCGCGAGCGTCTCGTCGAAGTCCCGCTTGATCAGCGAGCGCGCCTCCTGGGCCTGCTCGTAGTACTTGTCGTGGTATCCCGCGGAGAGGGCGTAGGTGCCGAGCAGGACGCGACGCGTGACCTCGTCGCCGAACCCCGCAGAGCGGGCGGCCGAGAAGACCTCGTTCCAGTCGCCCTCGGTCCCCCCACTCGTCCCGTATCGAACGCCGTCGAAGCGTGCGAGATTCGAGGAGGCCTCCGCCATCGCGATCACGTAGTAGGCCGCCACGGCGTACTCGAGTGAGGGCAGACTGACCGCCGTCGTCTCGACGCCCCGCGCCTCGAGGACCTCGATCGCCGCCTCGAAGCGCTCCGCGACGGCGTCCTCGACGTCCTCGGTCAGTTCCGTGGGGATCCCGATCGTGGCACCCTCGACGTCGTCGCCGACCGCACCCGCGATGTCGGTGTCGGCTCCCTCCTCGCGCGTGGTCGCGTCGCGATCGTCGGGGCCCGCGATGACGTCGAGGAGTTCGGCTGCTTCCTCGACGGTGGGCGCGATCGGACCGATCTGCTCCAGGCTGTTCGCGTACGCGACGAGGCCGTACCGCGAGACCAGCCCGTACGTCGGCTTGATCCCGACCGTCCCGGTGAACGCGGCCGGGGCACGGATCGACCCGCCGGTGTCGCTCCCGAGCGCCACGTCTGCGTCGCCGGCCGCCACCGCCGCCGCGCTCCCGCCGGAGGAGCCCCCGGGGACGTGGGCCTCGTCGACCGGATTCTCGACTGGCCCGAACGCCGACGTCTCCGTGGTGGTGCCCATGCCGAACTCGTCCATGTTGGCCTTGCCCACGATGGTGGCACCGGCTCCCTTCAGGCGCTCGACGACCGTCGCGTCGTACGGCGGGACGTAGTCCGCGAGCATCTCCGACCCGCAGGTGGTCCGCACGCCCGCCGTCGAGATGTTGTCCTTGACCGCGACCGTCGTGCCCGAGAGCGGTCCCGACGCGTCGCCCTGGATGGTCTCTTCGGTGATGAACGCGTTGTGACTCATGACACCCGCGGTCCCCTGAACCGACCGTCCTCGGTCTCCTCGGCGTTCTGTAGGGCCTCCGCCTGGGTGAGCGAGGGCTCGACCTCGTCCGCGCGCATCACGTTTACCAGGTCCGGTTCGGACTCGACGTCCGGAACCTCCTCTAAGGCCTCGAAGTAATCGAGGATGTCGGCGAACTGCTCGGTGAACTCCTCGAGGGCATCCTCGTCGAGGTCGATCCGGGCGAGGTCCGCCACGTGGCGCACTTGCTCGGCGTCGACGGGCGATTCACTCATGGTCGCGCCAACGCGCGTGCGAGCGGTAAGGGTTTCGATGCGCCTGGACGGTGGGTTCGATGGGCCCAGACGACGGGTTCGATGGGCCCGTCAGCGGCCAGCGGGCCTAGACTTATCGGGTTGGAAACACGTAGTGCGATCGAGGGGTCCCGTCCGCGACGGGAGCCGAAGACACCAGATGACCGAACGGAACGCAGAGCGCGTGCGGGAGGACGACCGCGAGGACGCAGAGCACCGGGACCGCGACGAGGTGACCGAGACCGACGAGGTGGCCGACCCCGGAACGCGCCAGGCCGAACGCGCGTGTCCGGAGTGCGGCGGCGACCTCGAGCGCGACGAGGAGCGGGGCGAGACGGTCTGCAGCGAGTGCGGCCTCGTCGTCGACGAGGACGCCGTCGACCGGGGGCCCGAGTGGCGGGCCTTCGACAGCGCGGAGCGCGACGAGAAGTCGCGGGTCGGTGCACCGCGGACGAAACTGCTACACGACGAGGGGCTCTCGACCAGGATCGGATACCAGGACCGCGACGCGAGGGGGCACCTCCTCTCCGCGCGCAAGCGCACGCAGATGCACCGACTTCGCACGTGGGACGAACGCTTTCGCACGCGGGACGCGAGGGACCGCAACCTCAAGCAGGCACTGGCCGAGATCGAACGCATGGCCGCGGCGCTGGGGCTCCCGAAGAGCGTGCGCGAGCGGGCCGCCGTCACCTACCGGCGGGCCCTGCGGGAGGGGCTCCTCCTGGGCCGCTCGATCGAGGGGGTCGCGACCGCCGTCCTCTACGGCGCCGCCCGACAGGCCGAGACCCCGCGGAGCCTCGACGAGGTCGCGACCGTCTCCCGGGTCGAGCGGGAGGAGATCGCCCGCACCTACCGCTACGTGGTCCGCGAACTGGACCTGGAGATCGCCCCCGCCGATCCGGCCCAGTACGTCCCCCGCATCGCCTCCGCTCTCGATCTCTCTGAGGCGGTCGAGCGCGAGGCACGCCGCCTCCTCGAGGCGGCCGCGGAGGCCGGCCGAACGAGCGGAAAGAGCCCCGTCGGCCTGGCCGCAGCGGCGATCTACGCGGCGGCGATCCTCGCGAACGAGCGAGTCACCCAGGAGGCCGTCGCGGACGTCGCCGACGTCTCGGCGGTGACGATTCGAAATCGATACCACGAGTTGCTCGAGGTCGCGACCGACGAGGGGTGATCCGCCGAGACGGTCCACTCGGGCGGTCAATCCAGTCGGTCGCGGACGTACCGCGTGACGTGACGATCCATTCGGCGCTTGAAGCCCGCCCGGCGCGCGAGGCGATCCAGTTCCCGGGAGACCCGGCTCCCGTACTGCATCGCTCGCTTCTCGCGATCGGCGACGCGCCCCGGAAGTCGGTCGGCCGCGACCCTCCGGAACCCACGCTTGCGCGTCCCGTTGGCCACGATCGACCGCTCGGGGAGCGCGAGCGCGGCCTCGAGGACGCGATCGTCGAGGTAGGGGAAGACCGGCGTCACGGCGGCCGCCCGGATCGCGAGCACGTCGCGTTCGAGACCGGCGGGCAGGTCCGAGAGGGCCTCGCGACGGGCGCCGCGAACGTCGTCGGCGGCGACCCGGTGATCCAGGGCCGCGATCTTCTCGTAGCCACCGAACAACTCGTCGGCCCCCTGGCCGAAGGCGACCCGATCGTGGCCCGCCGCCGCGGCGGTCTCGGCGGCGAAGTAAAGCGTGGCGGCGATCTGGACGTCCATCGCGTTCGTCGATCCGATCGCCGTGGCGACCCGAGGGACGGCGGCCTCGAGGTCGTCGAGGGAGAGTTCGCGGACGGTGATCGACGGGCCGAGCACCTCGGCGACGTCTCGGGCCGCCGACACGTCGGGCGCGTCGGGGAAGCCCACCGTGACGAGGGGCGCGTCGAGGGCCGACGCGAGCAGGGCCGAGTCGACGCCACCCGAGAAGGCCACCGCCAGTCCCTCGGACGGGACCGACTCGAGGGCCGCGTCGACCGCGTTCCCCAGGGACCGAATCGCCTCGTCGCGGTCGCGTGGCAATCTCTCCGGGAGCGACCAGACGTCGCTGGGACCGGTCCGGTCGATCACCGTCCCAGCGGGCACCGAACGCGGGTCCTCCAGGGCCGTCGGATCGAACGCCCAGTCGCCCGCTCGTTCGGGGTCTGGGCCCTCGACGAAGAGTGGCTCGCGGCCCAGGACGTCCCGCACGAGACGTCCGTCGGGAAGCGCGCCGGCGAATCCGCGGGTCCCGGGGAAGGGGTCGCTCGCTGCGATGGCATCCCGAACCGCCGCGGGCGTCGCTCCCCGCATCATCCGAGCAGGTCTCGGAGCCGGTTTCTGACCCGGCGCTTGGCGCCACCCGCCGCCTGTCGGAAGCTGATGTGCCAGGGCGTCCGCCGTCCCTCGACGGTGGTCTGCCCCTCGCGAATGGCCTCGAGGACGCCGGCCCGCGTTGGCTCGTCCGCGTCGACCAGGGTGACGGCCTGGCCGACCATCTCCGCGATGTGGGCGTCGCTCCCGGCGGTCATCGGGAGGTCGTGCTCGGAAGCGAAGGACTTCGCGCGTCGGTTCGCTCGGCCCGTGAGGAGCCGCGAGTTGTAGACCTCGATCGCGTCCGCCCGCGCGAGGTCCCCCGTCTCGACGTTCTCGGCCACGCCGCTGCGCGAGGACTGGAACGGATGGGGGACGATCGCGATGCCGTTGCGGTCGTGAATCGCCTCGATCGTCTCGGTGAAGGGAAGACCCGACGGCACCCGCTCGTCGATGCCGATCGCCAGCACGTGTCCGGCCGCGGAGGTGACCTCCATGCCCGCGATGCCCAGGAGGCCGTAGTCCTGGGCGGTCTCGGCGGCCTCGGCGCTCGCGGAGAACTCGTCGTGGTCCGTCACGACGATCGCGTCGAGATCGACCGCCGCCGCCTGCTCGTGGAGCATCTCGACGGGGTCGCGGCCGTCGTAGGAGAGCGCCGAGTGCGCGTGAAGCTCGACCGTCAGCACGCGCGGTGGTTGGCGGTGAGCGACAAAAAGCCCCCCGGTCCTGCCTCCCACGAACGTGCACAACGAAACGACTAAACGCGTTCGCTTTGACCAATACCGTGGATGAGCCTTCCCGACGCCGACCGCGAGCTCGTCATCGAGGAACTCGGTCGCGAGCCCACCACGCCCGAGGCGGCGCTCTTCGAGAACCTCTGGAGCGAACACTGCGCGTATCGGTCCTCGCGCCCGCTGCTCTCCGGCTTCGAGTCGGCGAGCGAGGACGTGATCGTGGGGCCGGGCGACGACGCGGCGGTCGTGGCCATCGACGACGGGACCGCGGTCGCGTTCGGCATCGAGAGTCACAACCACCCGTCCTACGTCGATCCGTACGACGGCGCCGCGACGGGCGTGGGCGGGATCGTTCGCGACGTCCTCTCGATGGGGGCCTACCCCATTGCACTCACGGACTCGATCTACTTCGGCGACTTCGAGGACGACCACGCCCGGTACCTCTTCGACGGCGTGGTCGAGGGGATCGGCGACTACGGCAACTCGATCGGGGTTCCCACGGTGGGCGGCAGCACCCAGTTCCACCCGGACTACGAGGGCAACCCGCTCGTGAACGTCTCCTGCGTGGGTCTCGTCGACGAGGATCGAGTGGTGACCGCGCGCGCCAAAGAGCCGGGCAACCGAATCGTCCTCGTGGGCAACGCCACCGGCAGAGACGGCCTCGGTGGGGCGAGTTTCGCCAGCGAGGACCTCGCGGAGGACGCCGAGACGGCGGACCGGCCGGCGGTCCAGGTCGGCGACCCCTACGCGGAAAAGCGCCTGATCGAGGCGAACGAGGACCTCCTCGACGCCGGCGTCGTTCGGGCCGCCCGGGACCTGGGTGCGGCGGGACTCGGCGGGGCGACCTCCGAGATGGTCGCCAAGGGCGATCGTGGGGCCGAGATCGACCTCGACGCGGTCCACCTCCGCGAGACGGGGATGACCGCGACGGAGATCCTGCTGGCCGAGTCCCAGGAGCGGATGGCCTACGAGGTGGCCCCGGCGGACGTCGATCGGGTCGCGGCGATCGCCGACCGGTACGACCTGGGATTCTCGGACATCGGCCGGGTGACCGACTCGGGGCGGTACGTCTGTCGATTCGACGGCGAGACCGTCGTCGACGTTCCCGCGACCTACGTGGCGGACGGCGCGCCGATGAACGACCTGCCCGCGGTCGAACCGGCGGTCCCCGAGCGCGACCTCCCCGATCCGGACCTCGAGACGGCGATCGAGGCCGTGATCGCGAGCCCAAACGCGGCCAGCAAGCGCTGGGTCTACCGGCAGTACGACCACGAGGTCGGGGTGCGCACCGCGCGCGGCCCCGGCGACGACGCCGCGATCCTCGCGATCCGGGAGGCCGAGACCGGACTCGCCATCTCGGCTGGCGGGAACCCCGCCTGGACGGAGACCGCCCCACACGACGGCGCGCGGGCGATCGCCCTCGAGAACGCCACCAACCTCGCGGCGAAGGGGGCCACCCCGATCGCCGCCGTCGACTGCCTCAACGGCGGAAATCCCGAGAAGCCAGACGTCTACGGGGAGTTCTCGGCGATGGTCGACGGCCTCGCCGACGGCTGTTCGACCCTCGACGTTCCGGTGGTCGGCGGCAACGTCTCCCTCTACAACGACTCGGCGACCGGGGCGATCCCCCCGACGCCGACGCTCTCGATGCTCGGGACCAAGGACGGCTACGAGGCCCCGCCGCTGTCGCTCGCCGGCGAGGGGACCCTCCTCCTCGTGGGCGAGCACGCGTCGACGGTGGGCGGGTCGGAGTACCTCGCCCAGGTGGGCGGAACCGATCGGTTCCCGACGCTTCCCGCGGACCCCCGGAAGCGACTCGAGACGCTCGCCACCGTGGCAGACGCCGACGCGACGCGGGCGGTCCACGACGTGAGCGACGGCGGACTCCTCGTCACGCTGGCCGAGATGCTGACGGCGGAGGCCGGCGCGGCGGTCTCCGTCCCCGATCGACTCGCGCTCTTCGGCGAACTGCCCGGTCGGGCCGTCGTCGAGACGACCGACCCCGAGGCGGTTCGCGCGGCGTTCGCCGACGCCGCTCCGGTGGTGACCCTCGGTGAGGCGATTCCGGACGGCGAACTGCGGCTCTCGGTCGACGGGCGGACGGTCACCTACGACGCGGCGGACGTGGCGGACCTGCGAGCCACGATCGAGGACGCGATGGACTGAGACCGCGGGCGGCGCGGCCCGTCGTGGGCGCGTTCGCGGACGCCGATCCCCGGAACCCTTTTCTGCCGTCTCGGGTACTGGGAGTCATGCGACGCGCCCCGGTCGGCCTGGCGCTCCTGGTCCTGCTCGCTGGCTGTGCGAGTCCGATCGCGGCACCGGGTGCGGGTCAGTCGGACGAGACGGCCACGATCCGGGTCGAGAACGCGACGCTGCCGATCGATCCCGGGCGACCGTTCGACTGGGTGACGGACCGTCTGGAGAGCGAGGCAGCGCCCCCGCGACGGATCGCCGTCGTCCCCACCGAACGCATGGCCATCATGCGCGATCCGGTGTCGCCGTTCTTCGACCTCGTCGGCGTCGACCGTCCGGAGGGGGCAGACCGAACGGCGACCGCCCTCGGCTACGTCGCGGACCCCGACGTGGTCCACGTCAACGCCATCCTCCTCTCCGATCCGGACCAGCTCCGATCGACGCTGGTCCACGAGTACGTCCACGTCGTCCAGAAGCGACGGGGAGCGCCCCAGACACTCCGGGCCTCCGTCCCGGCGGCGAACACGACGGACGGCCGGGCGGTCCGCCTCGCCGTGATGGAGGGGGTGGCGACCGCCGTCGAGACCGAGCACTGGCGGACGCACGGCGGAACGGGGAGCAGCCCCGTCGAGGCCATGGGCCGGTCGTTTCGGGCCACCGAGGGGGCCAGACAGTGGCTCTACGCCCCCTATTACCTGGGCGCGAGGTATGTCGAGTCGCGACCGGTCGCCCTCGCGGCGGTCGAGGAGTACTACGCCGATCCACCGCACACGACCGAGGAACTCCTCGCGGGGCTCCCCAGCGGCGCCGAACCGCTCCCGCCCCTCGCGGTGACGGTCGCGACCGGGGACTGGCAGCGCAACGGCACCGATCGGATGGGGCAACTCTTCGTGCGGGTGGCGCTCGCGACCCAACTCGACGCGGAGCGCGCGAGCGCCGCGGCTGACGGCTGGGGAACCGACGTGCGGGTCGCCGTGACGAGCGACAACCGAACCGCGTACGTCTGGGCGCTGCGCTTCGACGACCGGACGAACGCGACGGCCTTCGAGAACGCGACGCGGGCCTACCTCGCCGACCGGGCCACGAAACGCGGCGGCGTCTGGATCGACGACGGCGCGGCCTTCTCGCTGTCCCGCGTCGGCAGGGAGACGGTGATCCTAATCCTGGGGAATCGTTCCTTCGTGACGGCGGCCGACGTCTCGGGGTCGAGCGCGAGCGTGCGCGTCGACCCCACTCAGAAGATGTAGGGGAATCCGGCGACGACGAAGAGGCCGATCCCGAGCACGACGAATCCCATGATGACGTCGGTTCCGGAGTACGGTTGCTGCGGGGCGGTCACCCGACCGTCCTCGGTGGCGTCGGCTGTCATGGCCCCACCTTCGCGGCCGCCCTACTTTGGTGTATCGAAGGCCCCAGAGCGACACGCGGGGTCCACCGAGCGGACCACGAACACGTCGTAGGCCCCCTCGGCGACTGCCCCCGAGGCGGTCGTCGCCGCGGTGAACACCCTGCCGACGTTCCTCGACCCGATCACGAGCACGTCCGTCGGGATCGTCGCCACCGTGGTCCGGAGGACCCGACCGATCTTTCCGCGCGGGGCGTACCGCTCGACGGTCCGCGTGCGGACGTCCGCCCCGGGAGCGATCGACGCCACCCGTTCCTCGACGGTCTCCCGGATCGACTCCGTCGAGAACGCCTCCTCCGGCCCGATCCATCCGCGATTTCGGGCGTACGTCGGGTTGTTCCGGGGGATCACGGTGACCGTGGTCACGGATCCGCCGACCGCCGCGGCGAGGGTCTCGGCTCTCCCGAGCGCACTACAGGCGATCGGACTGGCGTCGAAGGCGACCACGAAGTCCATGCTGGCCGGACGCGTGGCCGCCCCATAAGGACTGCTGGTGTCGCTGCCGCCGACTGGCCGGAATCACCCTCCGCGTGGGCCGTTCGCCGCGCCGGAAGGGATTTGAGGGCCGTTCGACTATCCACACCCATGCAACCGCCGGGACGCACCGACGGAGGTGACGGACGTGGGACTGACTAACCGCGTCGTCCCCTGTATCGACGTCGACATCGACGACGACGGATCGGCCGCCGTCTACACGGGCGTCCAGTTCGAGGACCTCGCGTACACGGGCGATCCCGTCGAGATGGCCCGGGCGTACAACGAGTCCGGCGCCGACGAACTGGTCTTCCTCGACATCACCGCGAGCGCGGAGGGTCGAGAGACCATGCTCGACGTGGTCGAGCGGGTGGCCGACGAGGTGTTCATCCCCCTCACCGTGGGCGGGGGAATTCGCTCGGTCGAGGACATAAAGGAGACCCTCCGCGCCGGCGCGGACAAGGTCTCGATCAACACCGCGGCGATCGATCGCCCCGCGTTGATCACCGAGGGCGCGAAGGCCTTCGGAAGCCAGTGCATCGTCGTCGCCGTCGACGCCAAGCGCCGCCACGACGACCGGGGCACCAACTACGTCGACGTGAACGGCGAGTCGGTCTGGTTCGAGGCCATGGTCGCGGGGGGTCGCGAGGGCACCGGCATCGACGTCCTCGAGTGGGTCGAGGAGGCGGAAAAGCGGGGCGCCGGCGAGATCTTCGTCAACTCCATCGACCGCGACGGGACGAAGGAGGGCTACGATCTCGCGCTGATGGAGGCGGTCGCCGATCGGGTCTCGCTGCCCATCATCGCCTCCTCCGGTGCGGGCTCGCCCGAACACATGCGAGAGGCCTACGCCGCCGGCGCAGACGCGGCCCTCGCGGCCTCGATATTCCACTTCGGGGAGTACACGATCGAGGAGACGAAGGCCGCACTCGCGGACGCGGGCGTGCCGATCAGACGATAGCGTCCGAGGGACGCGGTCAGCCACGACCGACGGGGAGGCGTCCACCGGAATCGTCGGGTACGAGCCCACGCGACGAAACGGGCCTCGAACGGCCCGGCGGGAGATCGTCGACGGCGAGTCGTCGGGAGACCACCGGTGACCGAGCGGAACCGCTTCGGGCCGAATCGGATCGAAGTCACACCCGCGGTGACTCCTCAGGCGGCGGCCTCGAAGGCCTCGCGGAAGTCGGCGAGTTGCTGGTTCACCGTCTCGGTGGCCCGTTCGAGGGCGTCGAGCGGATCGGTCCCCTCCTCGGTGGTGACGGTGAGGACCGGTTCGGTCTGGCCGCCCGACTGCTCGGGATTCATGTCGTAGGTGGCGGCCGCCACGTGCTCCGACTCGAGGAGTGCGCCCTTGAGGACGTTCATGAAGGTGTGGTCCTCGCCGGCGATCTCGATGGTGAGTTCCTCGTCGGTCTTCTCGATGACCCGCAGATCCATGGGCGAGGCTAGCACTGAGAGGCGTTTCAACGTTTCGAAGCCCGGGGCGGGCCCGTCGCCGTGAGCGGGATTTTTGTGGCTGGACGCGGCGAGTGACGGTATGGACGTCCTCGGGATCGGCGTCGACGGACTGCTGGGGCGCCTCGTCGTCGCCGCAGTCGTCCTGAGCCTCCTCGGATCGCTCCTCCTCGTCCGCCGACTGGACCACCCCGGGGGGCGCTATGGGCACGGACTCCGTTCCCGTCTCCTGCTCGGCATCCCGTGGGGGACACTGGTCGCGGTCGCACTCGTCCTCTCCTTCTACCTGGTGGTCCAGCGGGGGTTCGTGGCCCCGAACGACCCGCTGTACGTCCCCTTCACGTCCTGGTCGTACGCCTACCCACTCGGCGTCCTGACCGCTCCCTTCGCCCACCAGGACCTGGGCCACGTGACCGGAAACCTGATCGGGACGCTCGCGCTGGCACCGCTCGCCGAGTACGCGTTCTCTCACTTCCCGACCGAGCGTGGATCGGCGGCCTTCACGTCCTGGCGAACGAACCCCTTCGTCCGGGCCCTGGTGCTCTTTCCCGGCGGCGTGGTGGGCGTCGGTCTCCTCACGAGTCTCTTCGCGTGGGGACCGATCATCGGATTCTCGGGGGTCGTCTTCGCGTTCGGTGGGTTCGCCCTCGTTCGGTACCCGCTCGCCACGGTCGTCGCCCTCGTCGCCCGGGACCTGATCGGGACCCTCTACTACACTCTCCGCGACCCGATCGTCACCGCGAGCGCGGGGCCGTCCTACGGTCCGCCCTGGTGGGCCGGGATCGCCATCCAGGGCCACCTCCTCGGGTTCCTGCTCGGGGCGACCCTCGCCGTCGCGATCGTTGGCCGGCGGCGATCCGCCGAGCACCCGAGTGGCCTGCGACTCTGGCTGGGCACCGTCCTCGCCGGGACGAACCTGACCATCTGGGCCATCTGGTGGTACGGGGAGGGACAGTCATACGTGCTCTATCGCGGACTCGGACTCGTCCTCGTGGTGGTGCTGGCCGGCCTGCTCGCGGCGGCGACCCGGGCGAGCGACGATGCGCTCGTCGGCGGCGTCTCCCGTCGACAGGTGGGGATCGCCGCGCTCGCCCTCCCGATACTCACGATGGGGTTCGTCGCCGTCCCCGTGAACGCGACGGTCGTGAACGACGCCGACCTCCCGGGCGAGGCGATCGACGTCGCCGGGTACCAGGTCACCTACGCCGAGGGCGTCCCCAATCGACGGGTCAGGGCGATCGACCTGCCGGGGGTCGAGGCGGCCACGAACGTCACCGCGAGCGGCGTGATCGTCGTCGACGCGGAACGAGAGGTCTGGACGGAGACGGTCTCGGCGGGGAGCCTGTCCTACTGGGGGCGGGGAACGACGGTCGTGGGTGGCCTCGATCGACGCGTGATCGTCGAGGCGATCAGGCGCGGGTGGTCGACGGTCGGCGGGCCCACGGTCTACCAGGTCGCACTCGCGGTGAGCGGCGGGCACCGCCAGTGGGTGTTCGCGTCCCAACCGGCGACGGCCGGCCCGACCGTCGCGGGGACCAACGTCACGATTCGAGCGGGGAACGGCACCTTCAGGCTGGTCGCCACGCGCGGGGGTGACCGCCTGGACGCCGACCCGGTCCCCCCGATCAACGGGTCCGCGCGCCTCGGTCCGCTCAGGATCGTCCATCGACGGGGTGCGTTGATCGCCCACCACGACGACACGGTCGTCCGGATCGCGACGCGGGAGACGTACGCCTGATCAGTCGCCGCCGGCCGACGACCACTCGATGCGGTAGACCTCCGCCGCGAGGGAGTGGTCCGCCTCGCGATGGTGATCGAACTGCCGGGGGAGGGAGAGCGTCGCCTCGTAGGCGTGGGTGACCGCGCCACCCGTGTCCTCGACGAACGACTCGACGAACGACCGACTCCCCGCGTTGTGGACGGTGTAGGACACGTCAGCGATCCGGGCCGCGGCCGCGAGGAAGTCACGATCCGCGTGTTCGTTGCCGCGCTGGGCCCCGAATGGCGGGTTCGTGAGCACGGTCGCCCCCCGGACGTCGAGCGGTGGGTCGGTGGCGTCGGCGATGATCCAGTCGATGCCGATCGCCGGGTCGACCCGACGCTCGCTCTCCCGAGCGCGCTCGAGCGCTCCCGGATCTATCTCGATCCCGATCGATCGGCGGGCGCCGGCGAGTGCGGCCCCGACGGCCAACATCCCCGTGCCCGTCCCCAGGTCGACGACGGTGCGATCTCGCAGGTCGCCGTCGATCGCCGCCCGCGAGAGGAGCTGTGCCGCGACGTCCGCGGGCGTGCGATACTGCTCGAGGGCGGGCGACGGATCGTCGAAGTCCGCGATCGCACCCAGTCGCCGCGCCAGTTCGGACCCCATCTACCAGGTGCCGTGGAAGGTGTCGAACTCGAGGGCGTCCATCGGCTCCTCGCCGATGGCGATCCGGTACTCCTGGGGGGTCAACATGGGCTCGTCGAACTGCGGGCCGTCGTCGGTGGTGACCCGGGGGCAGGCCGTGTTGACGTACGCGTCGAACCCGAAGTTTCGGAGCCTGTCCGGGGTGACCTCCTCGAGGGTGAGGAGGTAGGCGTCGTCGTTGTCCGCGACCAGGTCGCGTGCGGCGTCCCACCGACGCTGTCCGATCTTGGTCGAGACGATGATGCCCCAGGTGTCGGCGTCCATCGCCCGGTGAATGGCGCCGTAGCGCTGCTTGACGAACTTCTCCGTCGAGGCCTCCGTCACCACGTTGTTCACCGGGTCGGCGATGACGACGTGCTTGTCGGGGTGTTCCATCCCCAGTCCCACGGGGTGGAACTTCCCCCCGCCGACGTACAGCACCTGGTCGGCGTCGACGTCCGCGCTGGCGTAGTTGCACCCGAGGACCTGCCCCTCGTGGGTCAACCGCTCGTCGCCGCGACGCGTCTCCACCTCGAAGCCGCGCTCCGCGAGGAACTCCTTCATCTCCTCGAAGTGGTTCATGTGCTGGGCGGTCGTGACGAGGCCGAGGGGACCCTCCTCGAGTTCCTCGACGGCCTCCTCCAGGATCGGGAAGACGTCGACGTTCGAGAAGAGGGGGACGTAGACCACGTTCCCGGACTCCTTCATCGGGGAGTGCCCGAAGTGGACGAAGACGTCGGTCCGTCGCATCATCTCGAGGTCGAGGTCGCAGGCGCCATAGCAGGGCTTGCCCGAGATGTATATCGTCACCGCATCGGGCAGCAACGCGCGGAGGTCGTCCGTGACGGCGCCGGATCGGCGCTTGAGCCCCTCCGGAAACTGCAACCCCACCGACTCCGCGTCGCGTTCGTCGACGGCCGCTGCCACGCGGTCCAGTTCGTAGTCCCACTCCCGGTCGTGCTTGAGGGCCATCCCCGTGTTCCTGAGGTCCCCGTCGGAGCGCTCCTGACTCATTGCGGTCCGCTACTGGACTGGCGGGTAAAACGTCGACGGTTTCACGTCAAATCCCTCGATATGGAGGTGGTCGCGCCACGACCGGCACACCGCAAGGTCTTAGCCCGCCCCGCGATCAGCCACCTGCATGACCATCGCGAGCGACTGGGGCGAGTGGCTCCCCCGGGCCGTCGACGACGCGGATCCCGAGGGTCTCGCCGTCTGGTACCTGGGCTGCAACGGCTTCGTCCTCAAGGGGGCGTCCGGGACGACCGTCTTCGTCGACCCCTACCTCGGAACGGGGGACCCGCCCCGGACCGTCCGCATGATCCCGGTGCCCTTCGACCCCCGAGACGTCGCCTCGGCCGACGCGATCCTGGCCACCCACGAGCACACCGACCACGTCCACGGGCCGAGTCAGGCGCCGATCCTCGCGGAGACGGACGCCGCGTTCTTCGGTCCCGACGCGGCGATCGAGGTCGCCCGCGACGAGGAGGACTGGACACGGTCCTACGACGTGGACGAGGGGGACCTGGTGACGGTCGACGAGGGCGACTCCTTCGACGTCGGCGAGTTCGTGGTCCACGTCGAGGGGGCCCACGACCCGGACGCGGCACACCCGGTCTCCTACGTGATCGAGCACGCGGCCGGGACGTTTCTCCACGGCGGAGACACGAAACCCGGCGCCGTCCTCGAGGACGTGGGCGATCGATACGACGTCGACGTGGCGGCCCTGGCGTTCGGGTCCGACGGGGCGGTCCCCGAGAAGGACACCGGGGAGCCCAGCGTGACGAAGTGGTACAGCGACGAGAACGAGGTCGTCGAGGCGGCGCGGGCCCTGCGTGCCGACGCCCTCGTTCCCACCCACTGGGACATGTGGAAGGGTCTCACCGCGGATCCCACCGCGCTCCACGATCACGTTCGGAGCTACGAGTACCCGGCGACCCTCGAGATCGTCGAGATCGGCGACCGAATCGACCTGGACTGACGGCGGATGTTTTAAGTGGGTCTTCGACAACGTCCGTCCATGAACCGCACCCGAGCGAGGTGGTCCTCGTGACCGACGAGACCGTCGTCGAGGAGCGAGGAATCACCGTCACCAAGCAGTTCGATCGCGACGGATTCCCGGTGCCGGCGGTGACCTTCCGGGTCGAATCCGACCAGTCGGAGCCGGTGACCGTTCGCATCGTCGACGAGATCCCCGAGGGGTTCGGCATCGAGCAGATCGGCTTCCACCCGGAGTACGGCAGCGACCACTGGACGGCGACGGGAGACGGCGTCGTCCGCTTCGAGCGCACGGTCGATGCCGGCGAAGCGTTCACGACGGTCTACGGCGTGAAGATGGCCGACGACGAGGGGGGAGCGCCCTTCCTCGGCGCCCCGACCCTCGACGTGGACCCCGAATCGGACGACGGAACGGCGGTCGAGGATGTGATCGGGAGCGAGAACTCCGACGTGGTGCGAGAACTCGCGGAGGGCGAACGCGACTCCGTTCCCGGCCTCGACGAGGGAAGTTCGACTGGGACGCCGGCCGAGGCGTCGGCGACGGACGAGGAGGTGTCCGCAGTCGCCGACGACGACGCCGAGATCCTGGGCGAGGACGACACCAGCGGGACGGAAATGGACCGGGAGACGGAAACGGAACCGGAGCCGAACGCCGCCGAAGCGGGGGATCGCGGCGCCGACCCCGAGGCGAATTCGGCCGCCGACGAGGCCGAGATCCTCGACGCGGGATCCTCGGGGGCCGACGTCCCCGCCGGTGACGAGGCCGACGAGACCGAACGAGGTGCCGACGCCGTCGATGCGGCATCGGAGCAACGGACGGGCGAGGACGTCGAATCCGCTCGAGACGAATCGATGGTCGAGAGCACCGCTGCAGGCCGCTCCGCGGGCGCGAGCGAGAATCAGATCGACACAGAGGAGACCGCGACGATCGATGCAGCGGCGTCCACGACCGACGACGATCCGATCGACGAAGAAAAATCGGCGACCGGCGATGAGACGTCGATCGACGCAGCCGAAACCGACGCGACGGGGACCACCATGACCGAAGAAGACCGCACATCGGACGCCGGCGAGGAAGAGGACGAGGAACCGACGGACGCAGTCGACCACGACGACCTGATCGGCCGACTCGCGGCGGACATCCGGGAGGGGGACGCAGACGCAGACGACCTCGCGACGGTTCGCGCGGCACTGGGGGACCGATCCGAGAGCGAACGGGTCCGCCTCTCCCACCTCCAGGGCCGCGTCGCCGACCTCGAGGCGTACACCGACGCCCTCGAGGCCTTCATCGACGAGAACGGCCGGGCCGAGGAGGTCCTCGACGACCTCGAGGGCACCGTCGAGGACCTCTCGGCGGCGGTCGCCTCGATCGAGTCCACCGTCGATTCGGCGGAGGGCGAGCGCCAGGCGCTCCGCGAGCGAGTCGAGACGGTCGAGAACGAGGTGGCAGCGATCGAGGACGTGGACCAGCGCCTCGAGCGGATCGAGGGCGACCTGGCCGCCCTGGACGAACGCGTCGAGGACGGCGAGGAGGCGCGCCTCGCGGTGAGCGACCTGGATGACGACGTCGCGTCACTGGCGGCGGAGGTGGACTCCCTCGACGACGAGGTCGAGGCCGTCGAGGACGAGGTGGAAGCCGTCGAGGAGGACGTCGAGGAGTTCAAGGAGTGGCGCGACCAGTTGTCCGACCTCTTCAACTGAATCCCGCAAACGCAAGGGGTATTTCGGTCGGGGCGCTTCGATCGGTCGATGACCGCCCAGGTCAGGATCGCCGTCCCCCGCAAGGGTCGGCCCCTCGAGGCCGTCCTCGATCGGTTCGCGGACGTCAGCGGACGCGAGGCACTCGCTTCCGACGTCGTCTCCACGCTCCGGTACGAGAAGGCCATAGCGAAGGGAGAGCGAACGGACGAACGGGACGTCTACGAGCGACTCGCAGCGGAGAGTTCGCTCGAGGATCCACGCGCCCCGGAGTACACCCTCCTGCGAGACGACCGCGAGGGCAAGCCCCAGCGCATCGTCTTCGACGCGGTGACGGTCGACGTCGACGGGGTCGCAGTCGAACTCGTCGGTCGCGAGGAGCCGTTTCGCGCGCTTCGGACCCACTCGTTCGCCCTCGGGTTCGACAGCGCGGACCTGGTGCTTGAGGAGGTCGTCTCCCTCGAACCGGACCCGCTCTCCGACATCGCGGAACTCAACGACCGGATCGATCCCCAGGACACGGACGTCCGCGTCGTGACCGGACTCGGCGACACCGTCGGGCACACGCTGCTGGCGACGCCCGAGACCATAGAGCGGGGACCAGCGGAGGATCTCGGCCGGTCGTTCCTCCGATCGTACGAGGGACCGATCGTGATCTCCCCCCGGTACGAGCGCCTGGTCCAGGCGGTGCTGGGCACCCAGACCACCCGCACGCTCGACTTCGAATATCCGGACCCCGGTCGCGAGGAGGAGGCCGCGATCGCGGAGGTGGGCGTCGGCGTGTACCTGACGATGACGGGGCGAACGGCCCGCGAACACGGTCTCCGGGTCGGCGAGACGCTCTTCCCGAGCGAGACGGTCCTCCTCGAGAACGTTCACGAGACGGGTGAGGCGCCCATCGAGACGGTGCGCGACGCGATCGCGATCGAGGGGGACAGGAAGTCCCTGCCGATCGCCTGAGCCGACCGAACACGTTCGGGACGCGCCTCTTCACTGGGTGCCGGCTACCGTCCCCATGAGCCAGGCGGCCGACCAGACCGAACAGACGACCGTCGAGTTGCGACTCACGGGCCACGTCCGCCGCGCGGCGGGCCTCGGCAAGGAGTCGTTCACGTTCGAGGGAACCCGGCTTCGCGAGTTGCTCGACGCGGTCTTCGAGACCTACGACGTCGAGGACCTGATCATGGCAGAGACGGAAGCGGACACCACGACGGACGGGTGGGCCCCCAGACCCGAAGCACTTCCGGGCCGGTGGGAGAAAAATCCCCCGGGCGATCAGACTCGCCGCTACGCGCGGGTCCTCGTCAACGGCACCTTCAACGTCTTCCTCGACGGACTCGACACGGAACTCGAGGACGGCGACCGCGTCTCCCTGCTCTATCCCTTCGTCTACTGCTTCTGATCGGGGGCCGCGAATCGGTCGTCGTCGGGTTCGAACTGCTCGAAGGCCTCTGGATCCTCCCCGGCGTCGAGCGCGCGGAACTCGATGCGGGCGACCCCCTTTACGTCCCTCGCACCCGCGACGTCGGGGGCGACGAACCGCGTGTCGTAGGGTTCGGTCTCGCCGATCGGTCGGCCGTCCTTCTCGACCGCGAGGAGGCCGTCGATGCCCGCGGCGATCGGCACCGTCATCCGGTAGCCGTCGTGGGACTCCACGACCAGGTGGGTGGTCTCCGCGGGGGCCCGCGCGCGCTCTGCGAGCGTCGAGACCGGTACGCCCGCCCACTCGGCCGAGTACCGGTTGCCCGTCGCACAGACGACGTCCGCCTCGATCGCGGAGTCGGCGGATCGTCTCACGGTGGGATCGACGGTCCATCGCCGCTCGCCGACCACGACGACCGCGTCCGCGGCGAGGTCGCTCATCGTCGGCACTTCGTCGGGCGCTGGGGTATAGGTTGTGCTCCGCCGTCCACCGGCGTCCTGCGGAGCGGCTACCGACGGGGGGTGACCAACACGTCCCCGCTCGAGGAAATCGTCACGTCGTACCCAGCGTACTCGAAGGAGACGCGAACCGGAGAGCCGTCCTCGGCGCCCGTGAGCATCGCGTTCAGGGCGTCGGTATCGATCACGTCGTAGACGTCGGACATGGCCGCGGGATCCTCGTCCATCGCGTCGGCGACGGCCTCGAGGACCGCGACGGTCGGGGTGAGCGTCTGGGTGAACTCGACGGAGTGAACGCGGCCGTCTTCGCCGGCCGCCTCTCTGCTCTGCTGTCTCTCGCCCATTTCCTCCTTCGTTGGCGATCGAGGATCAAATAGTCACGGCCGCGGACGACGGCGGCAACTCCCATCGAGACGGAGCCGTGTCGTCGCCTGCGAGGGGTTCACATCTGCGATTGCCAGTGATGAGTTGGGGTGTCGACCCCCACTGGAAGTTGAGACTACGGCGGGTTTAGCGGGGCTGTGATGAGTGGTTTCGGACGAATCAGTAACTGGGAGATGCTTCGGATCTCCTCTCAACCACCCCTTCCTGTCTGTCCACTAACCATATCGGTGGATTTCCGAGATTCCCAACAGCGTTGCCACTCAGGAATCCGCATTGCCCCGGATAGAGTACCGCCTTATCCGATTCCAGTCACCTTCTTCAACAGCGTGAGCGTATTATCGGCAGTCACCATCGGTGACCGTTCATATTCTCCAGTCAATTCGACCTGCACGAGCAAATCGACCGCTCGCCAAATCGAGTAAAACAAACAGGCGAACGCGAAGTAGAAGAACCGCAGCCCAAAATTCGTCGACGTCGTCGCAGCCATGAATCGCTTAATCGACCGATAGCCGCTCTCAATCTCCCAGCGATACCCATACTCGCTGAGGAATCCACCGCCACGGTTGGACATAAACACCGAGTACTACCGGTGATCGTCGTGCTCAGAGTCTTCTTTCCGGCGGTAGATCAGCGTCGTCTCATGCCACTCGTTCTTGCCGAGGTGGAGCTTCCGGTCGGTCTCGTACCGGTCCTGATCGCGCTGGAGCAACCGTTTGGCTTGGGCTTTCTCGCTGGTCTGCATCCGTTTCGGGACAACATAGGAGAGCCCACGCTGGCCGATCATCTCCAGGATGTGCTGACTGTCGAACTCCCGATCCATCAGTACGTTATCGACGTGAACGAGATCCTCAGCGGAGTCGAGCAAATCCTCCACAATCTCCTTCCGTGACTCGCCTTTCCGTACTGGGCGGGCATCAAGGACGAGTGGGACTGCGTTGCCGACCAGCTGGACTGTCGCCCATTGGTAGGCGTACTCGTCGTTCTTCTCTTTCGTCCCGATGATCTCGTCTTCGTGGCCGGTGCGGTCGCCCGTAAAGGGGTCGTCCTCAGTGATGTCGATCGCGACGATTCCGGCTCGGTAGAACTCTTCTGTCTCCGCGAGCTCGTTGATGAGCTGTCGGACTGCCTGTCGGTACATCTCGCGGATCTGCTCGATAGAGAGATCACGAATCTGGTCGCGATGACCGTGTCCGAGGGGTGTTCGATCTCGTGTCGACTCGTGAATGAAGCTGCGAGCGCCCTCGTTGGCGGCCAAATTCTCACGGAGTCCCAAATAGGTCTGTAAGCCCCAGTAAGCGTTCTCAGGAATCTCACAGCCCTCGCTACGCTCTAACGAGAACGCGGGGAACACAACGTGACTGACGTGGTCGGTGATCCTCCCAGCCTTGTCAAGAATAGCTTGATCATTTGGGTCAGATTCGTCCGCGTCGTCTCCTTGATGCGGGAGGTTTCGGTCTGGTTCGCGTGGCACGGCGACATCCGCGTTCTGTGCTTTGACGAGAATCGTACGAGCCGCTTTCTGGATCGTTTCCCGAAGATTTCCCGTGAAGCGCTTGTTCCAGGTACGCCAGAGCGTCGACTGGTCTGGTACTGAGTCGAAGCCGAGTTGCTCACTAATCTCGGGTGACTGTTGGAGGTATTGGACGAGTGCTGTTTCGTGCGTCCACCCATGAAGTTCCTTGAGCAGAAATGCTCGAAACAATTGCTCCATCTCGTACTGGGTGGTGAAGTGATGGTCGAAAAGGATTGAGTAGGACTAATCACCCCGCTCTTGAGAAGA
>JBDGUE010000007.1:0-73674 GCA_042216045.1 Halanaeroarchaeum sp.
CGCCGGCACCGAAGAGGACGAGCGAGAGCGATTGCCCGAAGACGTCGACCATGGGAGTCCTTGGCGTCCCACGGCAAAAACGGTTACCCGACGACCCCGAGGAGGATCGCGAAGACCCCCAGGGCGAGGGCGACCCCGGCGAGGAAGAACGCGACGTTCTCGATGGCGGGGGTGCCGGGCTCGATCGACGGGCGATCCGGCGCCGCCTCGGCGTCGGGGCCGACGTCGGCGATGTCGTACTTCCAGTCGCTCATCGTCTCCCGATACCGGGCCGGCGCCCATAAGGTCACTGTCCCTCGACGGCGCCGGCGTAGACGACCCCCCGCTCGCCGTCGATCGTGACCTGGGTCCCGTCCTCGAGGGCGGGCATCTCGGCGCCGCTCACCATCGGGACCTCGATCTCGCGGGCCACCATCGCCGCGTACCCGGTCATGCCGGAGGCGGCGCTGACGATGCCGCCCAGTTTGGTCGCGTCGCCCTCGAACTCCTCCTCGAAGTCCGGCCCCAGGACCACGATGGCCCCCGCCGGGACGTCGGTCAGGTCGCCGTCGACGAGCGTGACCGCCGGTCCGGAGACGCGACCGTCGACGACGGCCCGCCCGACCGCGAGCGTCTCGGCCGCGACGTGGACCTTGAGCGTGTTCGCCGCGTCCTCGCCGTCGAGGTCGGTCATCATGCCGGAGAGGACGACGACGGTGTCGCCGCTGTCGACGACGCCGGCCTCGACGCTCGTCTGGACCGATCGGTCGATGACCGACGTCGCCGAACCCCCCTCGATCGTCGCGAGCTGTGCGTTGACGCCCCAGACGAGGCCGAGTTGGCGTCGAACCCGGTCCCGGGGGGTGGTCGCGACGACCGGGACGCCGGGCCGGAACTTCGCCACGCTGCGGGCGGTGTAGCCGGACTCGCTCGCCACGACGATCGCGCTCGCGTCGACGTCGCGCGCCAGGAATCGCGCCGACCTGGCGAGTGCCTCGGTGCGGGCGTCCTCGGCCGCGGTCGGGACGCGTTGCTCCGTGAGTTCGTCGTACTCCGCGCTCGCCTCCGTCTCGCGGACGAGCCGATCCATGGCCTCGACGACGCTCACCGGATGGTCCCCGACCGCCGTCTCCGCGGAGAGCATGACAGCGTCGGTCCCGTCGAGGACCGCGTTCGCCACGTCGGAGGCCTCCGCGCGCGTTGGTCGGTTCGAGTGGATCATCGAATCCAGCATCTCGGTGGCCGTGATGACCGGCGTCCCGGCCTCCTGGGCCCGCCGTATGATCCGCTTCTGGATGAGGGGAACGTCCTCCATCGGAAGTTCGACCCCGAGGTCGCCGCGGGCGACCATGACCCCGTGGGCCGCGTCGACGATCCCGTCGAGGTTCTCGACGGCCCCCGCGCGCTCGATCTTCGCCACGACCGGAATCTCCGCGCCGATCGACTCGAGGTACTCGCTCACCGCCAGGACGTCCGAGGCGTCCCTGACGAAGCTCGCGGCCACGAAGTCGACGTCGCGGTCGGCGGCGAGTTCGAGGTCCCGTTCGTCCTTCTCGGTGACGACGTCGAGGTCGAGGTCCACGCCCGGCACGTTGACGCCCTTGTGGCTCTCGAGGTCCCCGCCGCTTCCCACCGTGGCGACCACGACGTCGCCCTCGACGCGGTCGACGGTCGTCTCGATCCGACCGTCGTCGAGGAGCACGCGATCCCCGGGGGCGACCCGCTCGATGCCCGTCGACAGGCCGATGCGGTCGGCGGTCATCGTCTCTCCCTCCTCGAATCGAACCGTCTGTCCCGTCTCGAGGGTCACCGGATCCTCGGTCTCACCGGTCCGGATCTCGGGTCCCTGTAAGTCCATCATGACCGCGAGCGGGTTCTCCGTCCGCTCGTCGACCCGACGGGCCCGGTCGACGAGAGCGGCGCGATCCGCTGCGGTGCCGTGGCTCGCGTTGATCCGGGCCACGGTCATTCCCGCGTCCGCGAGCGCCTGGATGGCGTCGACGGTGTTGGACGCCGGGCCCAGGGTGCAGACGATCTTGGCGTTGCGCATGGTGTGACGATTCACTCGTTGCCGAAAAAAGACTGACGCTCGGCGCTACTGGATCCGGGTGCCCGGCACCGCGTCGCCGTGGGTCGAAAGGAGGTCGGCCTCCTCGCCGGCCGCGAGGAGCATGCCGTTCGACTCGACCCCGAAGAGCTCCGCCGGCTCGAGGTTCGCGAGCACGACGATCTTCGTCCCCGGGAGGTCCTCGAGGTCGTGCAACTGCCTGATACCGGCGACGAGTTGGCGCTCCTCCACGCCGATGTCGACCTGGAGGCGAACGAGGTCGTCTGCGCCCTCGATCGGCTCCGCCTCCAGGATCTCCCCGACGCGGATGTCGAGGTCCGTGAAGTCCTCGAAGGAGACGCGGTCCTCCGTCACTGGTTCGAGATCCATCGTGGGGGCGTCTTCTGCGTCCTCGTCCGTCTCGGTTTCGGCCTCGTCGTCGGTCTTGGCCGCGGCGACGCGGTCCGCGAGTTGGTCGTTCAGGTCGGCGACGGTCTCGTCCTCGATCTTCTCGACGAGTTCGGTCGGCTCGCCGAAGGTCGCCGGGGGCGCCTCGAGGCAGGCCTCGATCTCGCGATCGTGGACCGACCCGGACTCGTCGAGCTGGGACCAGACGGTCTCGGCCTTCTGCGGTGTGAAGGGCGCGAGCAGGACCGCGACGGCCTTCACGAGCTGGACGGTGTCGCGGATGACCCGCTCGGCCCGCTCGGGGTCCTCGTCGGTGAGCTTCCAGGGCTCGTTTCGCTGGATGTACTCGTTGCCGAACCGCGCGAGGGAAACGGCCGCCTCGCCGGCCCGCCTGAGCGAGTAGTCGTTCAGGGCGGAGCGGTAGGCGTCCATCGCGTCCCGGATCTCGGCCTCGACCGCCTCGGTGACCTCGGCGTCCGGCGTCCCGTCGTAGTTGCGGGCGGCGAAGAGCAGGGCCCGGTAGACGAAGTTGCCCACGTCGTCCGCGAGTTCGGCGTTCACGCGCTCCTGGAATCGGTCCCAGGAGAAGTCCACGTCCCGCTCGAAGCTCCCCTGCGTGGCGAGGTAGTAGCGCAGGAGGTCCGTCGAGAAGCCGGTCTCGAGGTAGTCCTCGGCCCAGATCGCGCGGTTCCGACTGGTCGAGAACGCCTGGCCCTCCAGGTTGACGAACCCGCTCGCCATGACCGCACGCGGCTCCGCGAAGTCCGTGGCGTGCAACATGGCGGGCCAGAAGACGGTGTGGTGCTGGATGATGTCGCGGCCGATCACGTGGACGATCTCGCCGCCACCCTCGCCGTCCTCGTCGCGCCAGACTTCCTCCCAGTCGTAGACGTCGGCCCCGACTCGCTCGGTGTACTGTTTCGTCGAGGAGACGTACTCGATCGGGGCGTCGACCCAGACGTAGAGGACGAGGTCCGAGGCCTCCTCGTCGTCGCCCGGGTAGTCGATTCCCCAGTCGAGGTCACGCGTGATACACCAGTCCTGCAACTCGCCCTCGATCCACTCCCGCGGCTGGTTCTTCGCGTTCTGGGTCCCCTCCAGACGATCGATGAACTCCCCGAGGTACTCCTGGAAGTCCGAGACCCGGAAGAACTTGTGCTCGCGGGTCCGGTACTCCGCCGGGTTGCCGGTGAGGGTGCTCACCGGGTCCTCGATCTCCCCCGGCTCGAGGTGACGACCGCAGCCCTCGTCGCACTCGTCGCCCCGGGCGCGCTCCCCGCAGTAGGGACAGGTCCCCTCGACGTAGCGGTCCGGGAGGGGCTGATCGTCGACGGGGTCCCAGGCGACCTCGATCTCCTTCTCGTAGACGTGCCCGCGCTCGTCGAGGGTGCGGACGATGTCGCGGGTCATCGCCGTGTTCGTCTCGTCGTCGGTGTGCCCGTAGTTGTCGAAGTCGACGTCGAACTCGGGGAACGTCTCCTCGTAGGTCCGGTGCCAGTCGCGGGCGAACTCGGCGGGGGAGACGCCGGCCTCCGCGGCGTTGACCGCGATCGGGGTGCCGTGCATGTCGGACCCGGAGACGAAGGCGGTCTCCTGACCGATCGTCTCGAGGGCCCGCGACAGGATGTCGCCGCTCACGTACGTCCGGAGGTGGCCCACGTGGAGGTCCCCGTTCGCGTAGGGGAGCCCACAGGTGACCACCGCCGGTCGGTCGGTGGGGAAGTCCTCGTGGCTCATGGTCGTGGATCCCGGTTCCGTCCGGTTAACGCTCGCGGTTTCCCGCCTCAGTCCAGGACCTCGACGCCGCCGAACAGCGTCAGCCCGGTGACGACGACGATCGGCTCACCGCTTGCCGCGCGTGGCCGGGAGTCCTCGGCCGCGCCGAACAGCGTCAACAGTTCGAGGGAGACCGCCCACTCCTCGGGGACTCGCAGGTCGAGTCCGCCGAACAGGGAGACCGCCTCGATCACGGCCGGCGGGTCGGCAACGGCGGCGTCACGGAGGTCGATCTCCGAGCCACCGAAGAGAGAGACGACCGAGCCACCCGCGGAGGCGTCGGTCGTCACCCGCCGCTTCGTGCCACCGAACACCGAGAGCAGGGAGAGATCGGAGTCCTCGGTCGGCACCGCCCGACCGTCGCCGCGCAGGTTGCCCACGATCAACAGGCCGCCGAGGATCACGACGACGATCCCGGTGACGAACCAGACCGTACACGTGTCATGCGCCTAAGACGCGGGACGAGATCTTAGCTGTTCGCCTCAGACGACGAACAGCGTGCCCTCGATGATCAGGATGGTGATGGAGAGCCGACCGATCGTCCCGGCGAAGGCCGCCGCCGCGAACTTCCGATAGTCGTCCTCGAGGATCGAGAAGGCGTAGATCGAGAGCGTGTCGGGGAAGAAGGGGACCGAGAGGCCGATCGCGAGCCCCACGTACCCCCAGCGCTTCACGAGGATGGCGACCTTGTGCTCCGACCAGCCGATCGGATCGAATCCCATCCGCTCCAGTGTGCGGACCACGATCCCCGAGTGACTCGCGTTGTGTCCGATCGCCAGCGCGAAGACGCTCCCCAGGGCCTTTCCAAGGCCGCTGGCGGCGAAGACGATCGCGAGTTCGGCCCCGAAGGGGAGGCCCAGGGCCATCGCCTGCGTGGACTCGAAGTACCCGAGCGGGTAGAGGACGACCTCGCTGGGGAGCGGCAGCGCGAAGGAGATCAACACGGAGTAGACGAAGATCAGGCCGATCCCCGACCAGCCACTGGCCGTGCGGATCGCCGCCTCGAGCGGGTCGAATCCCAGCGCGAGTGCCAGGCTCACGGGGAACACTGTGCGATCGGAGCCCATATCGCTACCGCTCTCGGTCCGGCGCGCATCCGCTCCGCCGCAGGCCCGTCGCGCCGCCGTCACCGCTCGTGGGCCACGTGGCGGTCCCCGTCCGGTGTTCGACCACCCGTCCGGGAGCGGGTCACGAACCCCGGTCGGCGAGTCGGTCCAGGTCGGCGAGAAACGCCCGCAGGTGCTCCCGCGTGACGTGTGGCATGACGACGACCCGGAGTTCGCCGCGCTCCGTCCGCGAGACGCGCCAGTCGGCGTCCCGAAGTGACGCGAACAGGGACGCCGGCACGTCGACCGCGACGATCGGGTGGTGGACATCGACGACGTCGTACCCGCGCTCGGTCATCTCGTCGGCGAACCAGGTCGCCAGGTCCATCGCGCGCTCGAAAGTCTCGCGGTAGCCGTCCGGCCACTGCGCCTCGAGGACGGCGTGGGCGCTCGCGACGCCCGCACCGCTGCGCGTCCCCGCGAGCGTCGCCTGCCCCGTCGATTCGAGGTAGGGGGTGTCGACTGCCAGCGCGTCGAGGGTCGCCTCCTCCCGCGCGAGGAATCCGCCGGCCGGGATCGCCGCCTGCCCGACCTTGTGGGGATCGATCGTCATGGTGTCGACCGTCGCGTGACCGAAGTGCCAGTCGGCGTCGGTGAACGGGAGGACGAACCCGCCCCAGGCGGCGTCGACGTGAAAGCGGGCGCCGACGTCCGCCGCCAGGTCACTCAGGGCCGGGATCGGATCGACCCGGCCGTACTCCGTCGTCCCGGCGACGCCCACGACGAGGACGGTCGACTCGTCTGCGAGTCCCGCCATCGCGGCCGGGTCGGCACGGTGGTCCCCGTCTGTCGGCGCGAGTCTGAGGTCCACGTCGAGGACGTCGGCGGCCTTCTGGAAGGAGAAGTGAGCGCTCTCCGGGGCGACGACGTTCGGATCGTCGGTCTCGGCGAGGTTTCGTGCCGCCCGCACCGCCTGGACGTTCGCCTCGGTCCCGCCGCCCGCGACGTACCCGTGGGGGCCATCGAGGCCGACCATCTCGCCGAGGGTCTCGACCACCTCGCGCTCGAGGTCCGCCACTGCGGGGTAGGTCTCGGGATCGCCGGGATTCGTGGCGAGAAAGCGGTTCGCGGCCTCGCGGGCCGCCGGGTGTGGCTCGGTGCACATCGAGGAGAGCACGCGGTCGAACGACTGGGGTTCCGGGAGCCCGTCGGACGCCGGCGGGGTCATGGTCTCCCGGAGCGCCGGGGACCGTTTAGCGATTGCGGAACGTTCGAGGCGAAGGCCTCGCGCTTTACCGCGGGGAGGACGTCACGTTCGGCCGTTCCGGACGTCCTCGAGGATCAGTCGCTGCTCGACGCGCTTGACCTCGTGTTGGACGTCGCGGACGGCGTCGATGTTTGCCGAGATCGAGGAGACGCCCTCCTCGACGAGGAACCGGACCATCTCGGGCTTCGAGCCCGCCTGCCCGCAGATGCTCGTGTCGACGTCGTGCTCGCGGCAGGCCTCGATGGTCTGGCCGATCAGGCGGAGCACCGCGGGGTGCAACTCGTCGAAGCGGTCGGAGACGTGCTCGTTGTTGCGGTCGACCGCCAGCGTGTACTGCGTGAGGTCGTTGGTGCCGAAGGAGGCGAAGTCGATGCCTTCCCCGGCCATCTCCTCGATCATCATGGCGCTGGCCGGCGTCTCGATCATGACGCCCCACGTGCGCTTCTCGGGATCGATGCCGGCCGCCTCCATCTGGTCTCGCGCGCGGGCCACGTCGGTCTCGTCGTTGACCAGGGGGAACATCATCTCGACGTTGTCGTAGCCCATCTCGTAGAGGCGGGCGAACGCGTCGAGTTCGTGCCTGAAGAGGTCCGGCTCCTCGAGGGAGCGACGGATCCCCCGGTACCCGAGCATGGGGTTGTGCTCGTGGGGCTCGTCTTCGCCGCCCTCGAGTTGGCGGAACTCGTCCGTGGGGGCGTCGAGCGTCCGCACGCGCACGGGGCGCGGGTAGAACTCGTCGGCGACGCCGCGGACGCCGTCGACGATCTCGTCCACGTAGGCGCGTTCCCCGTGGTCCGCGATGTAGCGCTCCGGCGTCTTGTTCGTCGAGAGGATCATGTGCTCGATTCTGAGCAGGCCAACGCCGTCCGCGCCGGTCGCGGCCGCGCGCTCTGCGGCCTCCGGGATGGAGACGTTGACCTTGACCTCGGTGGCCGTCATGGGTTTGACCGGCGCCTTCGGTCGCGCCTCCTCGATCGGCTCGCGTTCCTCCTCGGTCTTCTTCTGCCCCTCGGTGACCGTGCCGCGATCCCCGTCGATCGTGACGATCTGATCGTCCCGGAGGATCGCGGTCCCGTCGCCGGTCCCGACGATCGCCGGCACGCCGAGTTCCCGGGAGACGATGGCTGCGTGGCTGGTCATCCCGCCCTCGTCGGTGACGATCCCGGCCGCCCGCTTCATCGCCGGAACCATGTCGGGCGTCGTCATCTCGGTCACGATCACGTCGCCCTCGCCGACCTTGTCGAGTTGGTCGAGTTTCTCGACGACGCGGACCGCCCCCGAGGCGATACCCGGACTCGCACCGAGGCCCGAGACGAGTTCGTCTCCCTCGCCCTCGGTGCTCGGCGCGCCCTCCTCCTCGTCGGAGATCGTGGTGATGGGTCGGGACTGGAGCATGTAGACGTCGCCGTCGGCGATCGCCCACTCCACGTCCTGGGGGGTGCCGTAGTGCTCCTCGACTCGCCGCCCCAGGGCCACCAGCGAGGAGAGCTCCTCGTCCGAGAGCACCCGCGCGGACCGGCGCTCCTGGGGCACCTCGCGCTCGACGGTCTCGCCGGTGTCGGCGTCCCGCTCCATCATCACCTTCTTCTCTGCGACCGTCACCTCCTCGACGGCCGCCGAGTCGCGGTCGACGACGTAGTTGTCCGGCGAGACCGATCCGGAGACGACCGCCTCCCCGAGTCCCCAGGCGGCCTCGACGATGACCGTCGGGGCGCCGGTCGAGGGGTGGCTCGTGAACATCACGCCGCTCTTGTCGGCGTCGACCATCGTCTGGACGACGACGGCGATGTTGACGACGTCGTGCTCGAAGCCCTTCTGCTGGCGGTAGTAGATCGCGCGCTGGGTGAACAGCGACGCCCAGCAGCGCTTGACCCGGTCGACCAGGTCGTCGCGCTCGACGTTGAGGTAGGTCTCCTGTTGGCCCGCGAAACTCGCGTCGGGGAGGTCCTCGGCGGTCGCGGAGGACCTGACCGCGACGAAGGCCTCCCCGTCGCCCAGGGCGTCGTAGGCCGACTCGATCTCCTCTCGTTGCTCCGCCGGCATCGGGGTGTCGAGGATGAGACCCTTCGCCGTCGAGGCCGCCTCGGCGAGCGCCGCCGAGTCCTCCGTGTCCACGTCGACCGCCTCGAACAGCTCCTCGGCGATGCCCGTCTCCTCGATGAAGTCGCGGTACGTCCCCGCCGTCACGACGAACCCCGGCGGCACCGGGAGCCCAGCGTCGGTCATCTCCCCGAGTGAGGCCCCTTTACCGCCGACGAGGTCGATGTCGTCGGCCCGGATGTCTTCCAGCCAGCGTACAGCCATGTGGCACGTGAATAGACCGCGATCGTGCACAAGAAGGTTGCGACCGGAGTGCGCCGAAAGCCGCCCGGTCCGGGCGAGACGGCCGCAGAGCCCGGATTTATTGAAACGGTTCCGAGTAAATACGTCTCGGCACCCGATCGGGCCACGCACGCACGTTTTTAGTGCGCGCGCTCACGAGTGGGGTCCATGGAGTCACGTCGTGCACTCGCCTGGTCGGCCCGCTACTTCCTCGTGAGCGCGCTGTTCGCCGTCGTCGGTGCCGTCCTCGTCGGCGTCGGTCTCGGATACGGCGGATTGCAGGCCCTCGAGCTCTATCGATCCTCGGGCAGCGCGGTGACGGCCGCGACCGGCGCGGCCGTCTCCCTCCTCCCCGCGCTCCTCGGCGTCGTCGTGTGGCGCTTCGGGAGGGCCTTCGCGCTCTACATGACGCTGACCGGGGCCGTCGAGGAGCAACTCGCAGACACCTTCGACACCGAGCACGTCAAAAGCGACATCGTCTCGGTGCTCGACGATCGCCTCTCGGACATGCAACACGACCTCCAGTCGGTCAACCGCGAGATCCGCGAACTCAAAGAGGAGTCCGAGGGCGACTTCGAGTTCTGAGCCACCGTTCGGTGGTGAGTCGACGCCACCTCTCGGGGGTGAGCGTTGCGCCTACGCCTCGAGGATGTCGTCCTCGTCGGGGGTCGGCACCACCATCGTTCCGTCGAGGACCGTCCGCGCACTCCCGCCCACCGTCACCGTCTCGCCCTCCACGCGGGCGCGGACGCGACCCGGCCGGTCGACGAAGTGCCCCTGTTCGAAGCGAATCTCCTCGGGGGCTCCCGTCGGCACCGCGACGTCGCTGGTCCCCGGTGCCGACCCTCCTCCGTCGAACGCCCCGACGTCGATGAGGTACGCGGCGGTGGCACCGCTCGCGGTGCCCGTGACTGGGTCCTCCGGGATTCCCGCCCCCGGGACGAACGCCCGTCCGTGGACCGTCGCGTCGCCGTCGATCGTGTCGAGGGTGAACGCGTACACCCCTGCGGCATCGACCTCGTCGGCGAGGGCCTCGACGGCCGCGTCGTCGGGGGCGGCCGTCCCGAGGGGCTCGAGGAAGTCGATCGGGACGACGAGGAACGGCAACCCGGTGCTGGCGACGGCCATCGGGAGGTCACCCAGGACCGCCTCGACGGCGGTGGCGTCCACGCCGAGGGCGTCCGCGACCCGGCCCGTATCGAGATCGACTCGCTCGACGGTGGGCGGCGACTGGGTCATCCAGGCGGTGCCGTCGGCGTCCACGCGCACGTCGAGGAGGCCCACGTTGGTCTCGATCGTGTGCTCGCCGGCGTCGAGGGCCCCCGACTCGGCGAGGTGGACGAGACTGGCGACGGTCGCGTGCCCGCAGAGGTCGATCTCGGTCGTCGGCGTGAAGTACCTGAGACGGCGATCCGCCGCCGTCGAGGGCCGGACGAAGGCGGTCTCGCTCGCGCCGAGTTCGCCGGCGATCGACTGCATCTGGTCCGCGTCGAGGTCGGCGGCGTCGGGCACCACGCCGGCCGGGTTGCCCGCGTAGGCCCGGTCGGTGAACGCGTCGACGAGGAGTCCTCGGACGACGTCACGGTCTGCGTCCATACAGTGGACTTCGGGGGCGGCAAGTTCAAACTAGGTTTCGAGGCGGACTCCCGCCGGGGCGGGGCAGGTGACGCCGTCGCGGCGACGACTCGCCCTCGATGGACGGACCTGTCGATCGACGGTCGGAATTCGATGACAAGTGCTAAGTGGGTCGAGCCGCGCGATTCACCTGGGTGTCAGAGGCACGGAACGGTCGGAACCTCCCTCCCACCGCACTCCCCATCGTCTCCGACCGCCCGTCCAACGCACCCGTTTTCGTATTCCCCCTTCCCCCTCTTCCCGCCGTTCGATCCCGGACGGCGGTCTCGTCGATACAGGTTCACAGCAGTTATGATCGGCCGATCCCTCACGGGAAGTGGTGACACCACCAGATGTCTGAACTCCCGGAGGAGTTTCCGTGTACCGTCACGAACTGGGAGTACATCTACGGCCTGGCTCGCGACGTGGCAGACCAGGTGAAGGCGGACGAGTTCGAACCGGACGTCATCGTGGCCCTCGCCCGCGGCGGCTGGTTCGCGGGGCGGGTCCTCTGTGACTTCCTGGGTCTCGACGATCTCACGAGCCTGAAGATGGAGCACTACGTCGGCACCGCAGAGCAGAGCGGCGAGCCCGAGATCCGGTATCCGATGCCGGAGGGGTCCGTCGAGGGCAAGGACGTCCTCATCGTCGACGACATCGCGGACACGGGCGGGTCGATCGAGCGCGCCCACGAGTACGTGACAGACCGCGAGGCGGAGGAGGTCCGCACCGCGACCCTGCAGTTGCTCCAGACGAGCGAGTTCGAGCCCGATTTCGTCGGCGAGCGACTCGAGCAGTGGGCCTGGATCGTCTATCCCTGGAACTTCATCGAGGACATGGTCGACATCGTCTCGGGCGTCATGGAGCGCGAGGGCGACGGTCCCTACACGAAGGAGGACATTCGCCGGCTCCTCTCATCGTACCACGACATCGAGCGCATCGAGATGGAGATCGCCCAGCCGAACCGCCTCGACGAGGTCGTCTCGGAGATGGTTCGGCGCGACGTCGTCGAACCGGCGGGCGAGGAGTCCTGGACGCTGGCGGAGGACTGACCGAATCGTCGAACGGAACCGTTTTGCCGGTCCTCCCGACAGGACGTTCCATGATCGGGTTCATCGGCGGCAGCGGTGTCTACGACGCACTCCCCCTCCGAGACGTCCGCGAGCGATCGGTCGAGACTCCCTACGGCGCGCCGAGCGCCCCACTCACGATCGGTGAGTTCGAGGACACGGGCGTCGAGGTCGCCTTCGTCCCGCGACACGGCACCGACCACCAGTACTCGCCGACGGACGTCCCCTACCGGGCCAACATTCACGCGCTGAAACAACTGGGCGCAGAGCGCGTCCTCGCGAGCAACGCGGTCGGGAGCCTCCGCGCGGACCTCCCGCCGCGGAGCCTCCTCGTCCCGGATCAGCTCTTCGACCGGACGCGCCACCGCGAGTACACGTTCTTCGGCGACGGCATCGTCGTCCACCAGTCTCAGCCCGACCCCTTCTGTCCGGAGCTCTCAGACCTCCTCGTGGCGGCGGCCCGCGAGGCCACCGACGCCCAGGTCGAGGACGGTGGCACCTACGTCTGCATCGAGGGGCCCCAGTACTCGACCAGGGCGGAGAGCGAGTTCTATCGGGAGCAGGGCTGGGACGTCGTGGGCATGACCCTCGTCCCGGAGGCGATCCTGGCCCGCGAGGCGGAACTCTGCTATGCGACGGTGACCGGCGTCACGGACTACGACGTCTGGAAGGACGACAGCGAGGTGACCCTCGAGGAGGTCCTCGAGAACGCGGCCCACAACGAGGACCTCATCAAGGCGACCGTCGAGGCGGCGATCCGTTCGCTCCCCGAGACACGACACTGCGACTGCGGGAGCGCCCTCGAGGGCGCGATCAACACGCCGCGGGACGCGATCCCCGAGGAGACCCTCGATCGCGTCTCCACGCTCACCGAGGACTACCTGTAGGCGTCACGATCCCCGTTCGCTCCCAGTGGGGCGCTGTTCGGCCACCTCGCCGGCGTCGGCGTCGTCTCCGTCGGCGGCGGGGTCCAGAATCCAGAGGTCGCCGAACAGTTCGTCTTGCTCGAGGACGACGTCGCCCCGGTGGGAGAGAAAGAGGACGGCGAGGAACGACTCCACGCGCGACCCGGCGGCCTCCGCGATCTCGGCGAAGAGGACCTCGGTGCGCCCGCGATCGTACGCCTCGACGAGTCGGCTCCAGACCGCCTCGATGAGTTCGTCGACGTTCTCCTGGTGGGTCGTGCCGGTGACGTCCTCGGCGTTGGGTTCGCCCTCGAGGCGGGTGTCGTCGCCCGTGCGGTAGTCCAGGTCCTGGACGCCGCGATCGAACCCGCTGGGGGACTCGCTCGTGTCGTAGGTGCGCGATTCCTTCCACCAGGTCCCGCGCTCGGCCGTCCGGAGGTCCCTGACGAGTTCGTCGAGGGTCATGGGCGTCCCGCGCGCCGTCTTTCGATCGAGTCTGCGCTCCATCTCGCTCTCGAGGGCCTCGATCGGGTCGCCGTCGGGGCCGTCGGCGCCCTCCTCGATCCAGTCGTCCTCCTCCCAGAGGGCCGCCGGGTCGATGGGGTCCGCTTCCTCCTCCTCGGCGTCGTCCGAGAGGAGGGCGTCGCTCTTCATCCTGAGGAGGACGCTCGCGTAGAAGAGCGCGCGCCCGGAGGTCCGGAGGTCGCCCTCGTCGAGGGCGGCGAGGAACTCGTCGGTCACCGTGACGATGTCGACGTCCCAGGGGTCGATCTCGCCCTCCTCGGCGAGTTGCACCAGCAGTTCGACGGGTTCGACGTCGCCATCGTCCCCCTCCGTCGGGTCGGGATCGGGGGGCCGCGCAACGTCGACGCCGTCGGCCATCTACGCTCCCTCCCGGGGGACCCCATCAGTCATCGGCGACCCCCTCCCGGGCGGTGAGGTCGATGCCGGTCACCGCGCTGACGTTGTCGTCTTGCATGGTGACCCCGATGGCTCGCTCGGATCGGTCGAGCATCGCGGACCGATGGGAGACGACCACGAACTGGGCGTCCTCGGCGAGTTCGTCGACCATCTCGCCCACGCGTTCGGCGTTCGCCGCGTCGAGGAACGCGTCCACCTCGTCGAGCGCGTAGAACGGGGCGGGGTTGTACCGCTGGATCGCGAAGATGAACGCCAGCGCGGTCAGTGACTTCTCCCCGCCGGACATGGCCTCCAGACGCTGGATGGGCTTATCGCCCGGCTGGGCGCGCATGGTCATCCCGCCCTCGAAGGGGTCCTCGGGGTCCTCGAGGACGAGTTCGCCGCTCCCGTCCGAGAGCCGCTCGAAGATGGTCTGGAACTGCTCGTTGATGGCCTCGTAGGCCTCGACGAACGTCTCCTTCTTGAGTCGGTCGTACTTCTCGATGCGCTCCTGGATCGCGTCTCGCTCCTCGGTGAGTTCGTCCTTCCGATCGGTCAGGTCATCGAGGGCCTCCTCGACGCGATCGTAGTCCTCGATGGCCTTCATGTTGACCGGCTCGAGATCGGCCATCTGTCGCTCGAGTCGGTCGATGGCGTCCTCGACCTCGTCGAGGTCCGGGATCTCCTCGGGATCGTAGGACTCGACCGTCTCCTCGAGGTCCTCGATCTCCGATCGCAGCCGCTCTGCGGCCCCCTCGAGACTGTCGAGGCGGTTCGAGACCCGCTCGACCTCCTGTTGTTTCTCGTCGCGGCGCTCTTTCGCCTCGGCGAGGTCCTCCTTCACCGATTCGCGCTCCTCTTTGAGGTCCGCCAGTTCCTCCTCGAGTTCGGCGACTGCCGCCTGCTTCTCCTCGAGGGTGGCCTCTCTGTCCTCGATCGACTCCTCGAGGTCCTCGATGCGCTCTTGCTGCTCGGCCTTCTTGTTCTGGGCGGCCTCGACGTCGTCGTGGAGGTCCTCGACGGCCTCCTCGGCGTACTGTTTCTCCAGTTGGAGGCTGTTGAGGTCGCCGTCGATGTCGTCCATCCGGGACTCGATGTCTGCGATCTCGCCCTCGATCTCCTCGCGTCGATCGGCGAGTTCCGGCACGCGCGAGTCGGCGAGTTCCTCCTCGATGTCGGCGATCTCGGCCTCGATCGCGTCGATCGTCTCGGCGCGTGCTTCGATCTCCTCCTCGAGTTCTCGCATTCGCTCGTCGACGTCCTCCCGCTCGGCCTCGAGGTCCTCGATGCGTTCCTGCAGGGACTCGATGCGCTCTTCGGTCTCCGTTCGCTCGCCCCGCACCCGATCCAGGTCCGACTCCACGTCGCGGAGCTGCTCCGTCGCGTCCGCCCGCTTCTCGCGTGCGCCCTCCAGGCGTTCCTCGATCGAGCGCAACTCCTCTCGTCGCTCCTCGCGCTCGTCCTCGAGACGCTGGATCCTCTCGGCGACGCGATCGAGTTGTCCCTTCCCCGTCTCCGAGAAGGAGTACCGCGATCCGGACCGACTGCCGCCGGTCATCGCGCCGCTCTTCTCCACCAGGTCGCCCTCGAGGGTGACCATCCGACGGTTGCCCATGAGTTCCCGGGCGGTCTCGAGGTCCTCGACGACGAGCGTGTCACCGAAGACGTAGGAGAAGACCGCCGCGTACCGATCGTCGAAGTCCACGAGGTCGTACGCGTACCCGATCACGCCCGGGTCCGCGGGCTCGGTGGGCAACGAGCGGTCCTGCAGTTCCGACAGCGGCAGAAAGGTCGCCCGGCCGGCGTTCCGAGACTTGAGGTAGTCGATGCAGTGCTGGCCGACGCCGTCGTCGTCGACCACCACGTTCGCCATCCGGCCACCGGCGGCCGTCTCGACTGCGGTCGCGTACCGTCCCTCGACGCCCCCGAGTTGGGCGACGGTGCCGTGGACCCCGTCGATGTCCGCGTTGAGAATCGTCGAGACGGCCTTCCCGTAGGACCCGTCGCCGTTCTCGTCGGCCTTGGCCTCGAGACGTGCGTACTCCTCTCTGGCCGCGCCGAGTTCGTCCTCGATTTCGTCCAACGCCGACTGGCGTTCCCGCTTTTCCTCCTTGAGGTCCTCGACGACGTCGGCGATCTGCTCCTCGTTTTTCTTCGCCTTCTCGCGCTCGGTCTCGAGGTCCTCGATTCGCGCGTCGAGTTCGGCGAGTCGCTCCGTCGCGTCCTCGACGTTCGACTCGGCCTCCTCGATGTCGTTCGAGCGACGCCGCGCCTCGTCGAGCAGGCGGTCCTTCTCGCGCTGGAGGTCGTTTCGCTCCGCCTTCTCCTCCTCGAGGGCGTCTTTTTTCTCCTCGAGTTCGTCCTTTCGCTCCTCGAACTCGGCGTCGACGTCGTCGATCTCCGCCTGCACCTCCTCGAGTTCTTTCCGCTTCGACTCCCGTTCCTCGGCGAGCGAGGACTTCTCGACTTTCTTCTCCCGGATCTCCGCCTCCAGGTCCTCGATCGTCTCCTGCTTGCGATCGATCTGGACGAAGGCCTCCCGGCGGGTCTGTTCGGCCTCCTCGATGCGCTCCTCGGCGGCCTCGATCTGGTCCTCGAGGCGTCCGATGTCGCCTTTGACCTCCTCGATCTCCCGCTTGATCTCGAGTTGCTCGTCCTCGCCCTTGCGCTGGATCTCTGCGTCGAGGTCGGCGACGTCCTCCTCGAGGCGGAGGACCTCCCCGCGGCGCTCGTCGAGTTCCTCGGTCAGCGTCTCCAGTTCCTCCCGCCGATCCTCGACGTCCGCCTCGGTCTCGGCGAGGTCCTCGCGCTTCTCCTCGAGTTCGGCGGCGTCGAGGAACCCCTCGTACTCCGCCTTCTCCTCGCGGAGTCCCTGGTACTCCAGGGCGATCTCCCGCTCGTCCTCGAGGTCGTCGAGTCGCTCCTGCTTCTCCTCGATGCGCAACTCGGCCTCCTCGATGCGGTCCTCGACGACCTCGAGTTCCTCGAAGGCGTCGGCCTTCTTCTCGTCGAACTCGGCGACGCCGGCGATCTCGTCGACGATCTCTCGGCGCTCGTGAGGCGTCATCTGGATGATGCCGGTCACGTCGCCCTGCATCACGACGTTGTACCCCTCCGGCGTCACGCCCGCCTGCGCCAGCAGGTCCCGGACGTCAGAGAGGTTCACCGAGCGCCCGTTGAGGTAGTAATAGGAGTAGTAGTTGTCCTCGGTGCGCTTGATCCGTCGTTTCACCCTGATCCGGTCGACGTCGCCGACGTCGTCCGAACCGGCGGCGTTGACCACCTGGGACCGGGAGAGCGTGCGCTCCTCGTTGTCGAGGACGACCTCGACGTTCGCCTCCGCTGGGCCGGCGACCGCGTCCCCCTCGTGGCTCGGGTTGTAGATGAGATCGGTGAGTTTCTCCGCGCGCATGCCGCGGGTCCTGGCCAGCCCCAGCGCGAAGAGGATGGCGTCGATGATGTTGGACTTCCCGGAGCCGTTGGGACCGCTGATGGTGGTGAAGTCCTCGTAGAAGGGGATCCTCGTGGTCCGTCCGAAGCTCTTGAAGTTGTCCAGGACGATCTCGTCTATGTACATTGAGACCCGCCGTCAGGCGACGATGATGTCGTCGGCGGTACGGTCCCCGTCGCCCTCTTCCGACCCGGACGACGAGTCGGCGTCGTCTCCCACCGCCTCGGCCGCGGGGACCCAGGACTCCTCGTCCCCGCGATCCTCGTCCTCGTCGAGGGCCGCCTCGAGTTCGCGGATGCGCTCGGTCGCGTCGACCAGCTCCGACGTCAGCGTGTCGACCGTGGCTTCGAGCTCCCTGACCCGCGCCTCGAGACCGCGCTCTTCCGATTCGTCGCTCATGGTCCACACAGTCGGCGGGAACAATATAAAGGGTCCGTCAGCCACGCGTCAGACGCACCGCTTTGATCCCCACCGTCGCCACCGTCGGCGACGCCCCCCGTGACACCTTCGTCATGCCTAAGCGTCCCCGCGACGAAGCCGGCCCCAATGAGTGCGCAGGCCGCCACGGAGGAGGACCTCGCGGCCGTCATTGGTCTGGAGGTCCACGTGCAACTGGAGACCGACACCAAGATCTTCTGTGGGTGCTCGACGGACGTCACGGACGCGGCGCCCAACACGAACACCTGCCCGGTCTGTCTCGGCCTGCCGGGGGCCCTGCCGGTGCTCAACGAGGCCGCCGTCGAGGCCGCCGTCAAACTCGGGAAGGCGATCGACGCGGAGGTCCCAGAGCGCACCCGGTTCCACCGGAAGAACTACTTCTACCCCGACCTCCCGAAGGGATTCCAGATCACCCAGTACGACGCCCCCATCTGTCGGGACGGGTCGCTCGCGATCGAACACGGGGGCGAACGACGGGAGATCGCAATCGAGCGCGCCCACCTCGAGGAGGATCCGGGAAGCCTCTCCCACGTCGGGGGGAGCATCGACGCCGCGGACTACACGCTCGTCGACTACAACCGGGCGGGCGTTCCCCTGATGGAGATCGTCACGGAACCGGACTTCAGGGACGCAGCGGAGGTGCGGAGCTTCCTCGCCAAACTCGAGGAGGTCCTCGAGTACCTCGGCATCTACGACAGCAGGCGCGACGGGAGTCTGCGCATCGACGCCAACATCTCGATGGTCGACGCCGCGGCGGCCGACCGCGGCGACGTCGACGAGGCGGCGCTCGCCGCGGCCAACCGGACCGAGGTGAAGAACATCTCGAGTCACAAGGGCGCACAGAAGGCGCTGTCCTACGAGATCACCCGGCAGCGAAACGCCATCGAGCGGGGTCGCGAGGTCGAACAGGAGACCCGTCACTGGGACGAGTCCCGGGGCATCACCGTCTCGATGCGCTCGAAGGAGGCGGAGAAGGACTACCGGTACTTCCCCGAGGCGGACCTGCCCCCGCTCGAGGTCTCGGACTGGAAGGCGGCGATCGACATCCCGGAACTTCCCGACGCCAGGCGGGAGCGCTTCCAGGCGCAGTACGGCCTCGACGCGGAGGCGGCCGACAAGCTCACCTCGACGAAGCAGGTCGCGGACTTCTTCGAGGACGTCGCCGATCGGTTCGACCCCGGACTCGCGGCAACGTGGGTCGCAGACGATCTCCTGGGCGAACTCAACTACCGCGACATGGCGGTCACGGACGTCGAGGATCGCCTCGAGGAGTTCGCTCGCCTCGTCGAGATGGTCGCCGAGGACGAGATCACGGAGAAGAACGCACGCGAGGTCGTCCTTCGCTCGATGCTCGACGAGGGCGAGACGCCAGACGAGGTCGCAGCGAGGGAGGGACTCGGCAAGACCACCGGCGACGCGGTCGCGGACGCAGTCGAGGCGGCCATCGCGGAGAACCCCGACGCCGTCGAGGACTACCACGACGGCGAGGGAGGTGCCCTCAACTACCTCGTCGGGCAGGTGATGCAGAAGACCGGCGGGAGCGCGGATCCGGCAACGGTCAACGAGTTGCTTCGTGAGAAGCTGTCGTAGTCCACCGGCCCCTCGCACCTGGGGCTCTTCGCCGGTTGCGGACAGGCGACGCGCGGAGTGGTCCTCGGATGCCAGGGACGGCCGAGGGGTCGCGTGGGGCTGCGTCGCACGACGGCGGGACCGCACGCGCCGAGGTCAGATCACTGTGCCGCGGTGGCCCGGTCTCAGTATATAAACTCGACGACGGTTCGTCCACGCAGTGCCCGTGGGGCAATCGATCACCGCCTGCGGGGCGGTCGATCGGGTCGACGTGGATCACGCCCGCGAGCGCGTCGTGGCTCGATCCCCTTCACGGTGTCTGCGAAATCTTTAGAAGGGCCTCCGGCCTACTCGGAACGAACCCGTCGAGGCGGCGGTGATACGACCGTGGAACTCATCGTAACCGAGAAGGACAACGCGGCGCGACGCATCGCAGACATCCTCAGCGACGGCTCCGCGTCGACCGAACGGGTCGGCGGCGTCGACGTGTACTCCTGGGGGACCCACCGGGTCATCGGGCTCTCGGGTCACGTCGTCGGGGTCGACTTTCCCGAGGAGTACCGCGAGTGGCGCGACGTGGAACCGGCCGAACTGGTTCACGCGCCGGTCGAGAAGCACCCGACCCAGGAGGACATCGTCCGGGCGCTGAAGCGGTTGGCCCGCCGGGCGGACGCTGTCGTCATCGCGACCGACTACGACCGGGAGGGCGAGTTGATCGGAAAGGAGGCCTACGAACTGATCCGCGAGGCGAACGCGGACGTTCCCGTCGACCGGGTCAGGTTCTCCTCGATCACGGGGAACGAGGTCAAGGGAGCCTTCGCCGATCCGGACGACCTCGACTTCGACCTGGCGGCCGCTGGCGAGGCGAGACAGACGATCGACCTGCTGTGGGGTGCCGCGCTGACCCGGTTTCTCTCGCTCGTGGCGCGACGCAGGGGCGAGGACTTCATCAGCGTGGGCCGGGTCCAGACGCCGACGCTGCGACTCATCGTCGAGAAGGAGCGCGAGATCGAGGCCTTCGATCCGGAGACCTACTGGGAACTCTTCGCGGACCTCGGCACGGACGGCGAGGACTTCGAGGCCCAGTACGTCTACGAGGACGACGACGGCACGCAGGCCGACCGCATCTGGGCGGAGGACGCGGCGCTCGAGGTCACCGGGACGCTCGAGGACGCCCGCGAGGCCGTCGTCGACTCGGTCTCGCGGCGCACCCGCACCGACGACCCGCCGGCGCCCTTCGACACCACGCAGTTCATCCGGGCCGCCGGGTCGCTGGGGTACGCGGCAGGCCAGGCGATGAGCATCGCGGAGGACCTCTACACGGCCGGGTACATCACCTACCCGCGCACCGACAACACGGTCTATCCCGACGACCTCGACGAGGCCGACCTCCTCGAGTCCTTCGTCGGCACCGCGTCCTTCGGGGACGACGCAGCGTCGCTCCTCGAGAGCGGTGACCTGACGCCGACGCGCGGCGACACGGAGTCGACCGACCATCCGCCGATCCATCCGACGGCGGATCTCCCGGATCGCGCGACCCTCTCCGAGGACGAGTGGGAGATCTACGAACTCGTGGTGCGGCGCTTCTTCGCGACGCTCGCGGAGCCGGCGGTGTGGGAGCACCTCCGGGTGGTCGCGGTCGCCGACGACCTCCGGCTGTTGGCCAACGGGAAGCGCCTCAGCGAACCAGGGTACCACGCGGTCTATCCCTACTTCGGGACGGAGGAGAACTACGTCCCCGACGTGGCGGAGGGCGAACGGCTCGCCATCGAGGACGTCCGTCTGGCGGAGAAGGAGACCCAGCCACCCCGGCGCTACGGGCAGTCGCGCCTGATCGAGACGATGGACGACCTCGGCATCGGGACCAAGAGCACGCGCCACGAGGTCGTAGAGAAGCTCTACGACCGTGGGTACGTCGAGGAGGACCCCCCGCGGCCGACCAGACTCGCGCGCGCCGTGGTCGCGGCGGCGGAGGAGTTCGCCGACCTGGTGGTGAGCGAGGAGATGACAAGCGAACTGGAGGCCGAGATGACGGCCATCGCCGAGGGCGAGAAGACCCTCGAGGAGGTCACCGAGGACTCCCGGGAGGCACTCGATCGCATCTTCTCGGAACTGACCGAGTCCCGCGAGGAGATCGGCGAGCACCTCCGCGAGTCCCTGAAGGCCGATAAGACCCTCGGGCCCTGCCCGGAGTGCGGCGAGGACCTCGTGATCCGCAGTAGCCGTCAGGGGTCGTACTTCGTCGGCTGCGACGGGTACCCGGAGTGTCGGTACACCCTCCCGCTGCCGAACACGGGCGAACCCGTCGTCCTCGAGGACACCTGCGACGATCACGACCTCCGCGAGGTGAAGATGCTCGCCGGCCGCCAGACCTTCGTCCACGGGTGCCCCCGGTGCCGGGCCGAGGAGGCGGAGGCAGAGGAGGACAGGGTCATCGGCGACTGCCCGGAGTGCGGCGACGCCCACGGTGGCGAACTGGCGATCAAGCGACTGCGGAACGGGAACCGCCTCGTCGGGTGCACCCGCTACCCTGACTGCGAGTACTCGTTGCCCCTGCCCCGCCGCGGCGAAATCGAGGTCACGGCCGAGCGGTGTGACGAACACGACCTGCCGGAACTCGTCGTTCACGACGGCGAGGAACCCTGGGAGCTGGGCTGTCCGATCTGCAACTACGAGGAGTACTCCGCCCGGCGCGACGACCGGGACCTCGAGTCGCTCTCCGGCGTGGGGGAGAAGACGGCCGAGCGCCTCCGCGACGCGGGCGTCGAGTCGGTCGGCGACCTCTCGGAACTGGACGCAGAGGACCTGGCCGAGTCGGTCGAGGGCGTCTCCGCGGACGCGGTCCGCGAGTGGCAGGCAGACGCCGACTGACCGGCCCGACGGGCACTCGTCGATCCCGGAGCCGTTTTGTGGGCCGCCGACGTACAGATCGGTGATGCGCCTCGACGAGTACATCGAGGAACTCGAACCCGACGAGTCCGCCACGCGACGGCGACTCGCCGAGGAGAAGTCCTACGAGATCCTCGAGTACGTCGAGGGCCTCGAGTCGTCCTTCGAGTCGGCGCTCTCGGGCGACGCGATGGTCGGGAGCACGGCACCCTCCGTCTTCGTGGGTCGGTCCTCGTATCCGAACGTCAACGCGGGGATCCTCGCCCCCGTCGGCCAGGAGGACCAGGCCGAGGAGTTCGCCACCTCGGGGGAGTGGTACGCGAGGGGCCTCGACATCGACTCCGTCCTCCAGTACCGGACCGGTCTGTTGAACTCGCGACGCTCCGCGAAGGTCTCCGTCGAGGACGTCTGGGACGGGTTCGTGGGCGTGCAGCGCGAGGTCGCCATCGCCGACCGACCCGTCGACGTGGAGATCGGCCTCTCCGAGCGCCCCACCTTCGACGCGGACCGGTTCGCGAACCCGCAGGCGAACGCGCCATCCGGTCCGAACGCCACGGCCGAGTCCGCCGACCTCCGCGAGAACCCCCACGTCCCGCGGTCGGTGGAGAAGACCCTGGAGGACGACGACTGGCGGGCCGAGGGCGCGATGACCTACCTCTACCGGCGCGGATTCGACGTCTACGACGTCAATCGCATCCTCTCGGTCGGGGCCCTGGGGCGGGGGCGAGAGCGCCGCCTGGTTCCGACCCGGTGGTCGATCACGGCGGTCGACGACACGATCGGCGCCTTCCTCCGGGGCGGCATCCGGAACCGACCCTCGGTGGACCGCGTCCGCGTCTTCGAGAACGAGTACCTGGGGAACCGCTACTGGATCGTCCTCGCCCCGGGGCAGTGGGAGTACGAACTGGTGGAGATGAAATCACCGGGCAGCATCTGGAACCCGGATCCCGCCGGCGACGTCTACCTCGCCAGCGCGTCCGAGGGCTACGAGGGACGCACGGGCTACGTCGAGGAGACGGCGGGGGCCTACTACGCCGCCCGACTCGGGGTCCTCGAGTACCTCGACCGCATTGGCCGGCAGGCGAAGGCCCTCGTCCTCCGGGAGGTCTCCGACGACTACTGGGCGCCGGTTGGGGTCTGGCAGGTGCGCGAGAGCGTGCGCAACGCGTTCGACGCCGGAGCGGTCGGCGACGACCGACCGTCGGAGGCTGGCGTGGCAGAGACCTTCCACGACGCGATCCGACAGATCGCCCCCTACCTCCCCATCTCGCTCGCGGATCTCCGCCGGAAGTCGACGCTGGTCGCGGGCCTGCAGACCGGCCTCGACGACTTCGCGTGACCCACGGCGCACCGATCGGCCAGACCGTGGGTCGCGCCGTCCTCGGGCCGACAGAGACCGAATCGCGTCGTCGGCCCGCCTGAGCGCGGACCTCGCTGGCCCCCGCCAGAACAGTTATCGGTGCCCACGCCACACGATCGGGCATGGAGACGGACGCCACCACGGCCACGGAGACGGACGCCACCACGGCCACCACCACGGACCGTCGACCGTCGCGGTGCGCGCCGTGGGGCACGGCGCCGGGGGCGCTCGCTCGATGAGTGACGCCACTGGGCCACCCGACGCCGAGAACGGCGCGGTGGATGGCATCGACGCGGCCACGTGGGAGCGTCCGGCGTACGCGATCGGAGCGGCCGTCGGCCTCGCACTCGCGGGCGTCCTCGCGTCGGTGGTGATCGGGGTGGCCGTCGGCGGCGCCCTCGCAGCCCTCGACCTGAGTCTCACCGTCACGGTCTCGTTCGTCGTCACCTTCGTCGCGGGGTCGATCGGGTTCGTGACCGTCGCCGCGCTGTACCTGCGACGACGCGTCGCCGATCCCATCGCCTTCGTCGGAGTCCGCGTCCCGTCGCTCTCGGAGGCGGCCTGGACCGTGGGCGGCTACCTGGCCGCGTTCGGGGCGATCCTCGCCGCGGCCGTGGTCATGACCGTCCTCGGGGTCTCTCCGGACACCGCGAATCGGGCGGCGGTCGCGGGCATGCGACACCCCACGTTGCTGCTCTGGCTCGTTCCGCTGTCCTTTCTCGTGATCGCGCCGGGCGAGGAACTCCTCTTTCGTGGCACCGTCCAGCGACGACTGCGCGGGGCCTTTCCGGCCTGGATCGCGATCGTGTTGACCGCGGTCATCTTCGCGACGATCCACTTCGTCTCGCTGACCGGCGGGGCCGGCGGTCGGTTCGTCGCGATCGGCGTGCTCTTCTTGCCCAGTCTGATCTTCGGGACGGTCTACGAGGTCACGGAGAACCTGGTCGTGCCGATCCTGGTCCACGGCGCCTACAACGCGACGCTGTTCGGCCTGATATACGTCTCCGTCGCGATGCTCCCCCAGCGGGCGGCGATCCTGTTCTGACCCGCCGAGCGGTCACTCCTCGGCCGCCTCAGCCGTCGAGACGGGGCCCACGCCGATCACCTCTCTGACCGCGTCCTCGAAGGCCCGACGCGTGTCGAAGTAGGTCTCGTCGACCTCCTCGAGGACGGCAGAGAGCTTCCGGGGCCCCGCGGGCGTCCGGATCACCGTGTCCCCCTCCTTGCGATCGATCTCGCTCTTCTGGATCGCCCAGGTCAGTCTGGCGGACACCCGCGCGAGCGGTGCGCCCTCGACCGATTCGCCCTCGCCGAGTGACACGGTTTGCTCCTCGTCGTCGGCCATGACTCGGCCTTCCGCGCGGCACCGATTCAAGCTTTCGATGCCGTCGGCGACGACGCGCGTCTGACGTAGGGTTAATGTCCCTCGTCTCGTACGCGGACGTATGCCGAGCCTCGGGGACACGTACGACCGACGCGCGGGGGCCGCCAGCCGTCGACAGGTCGTCCTGGGGACGGGCCTCTTCGCGGCCGGGGCGCTGCTCGTCGTCGGGGGGATCCTCGCCGGGGCGACGGGACTCCTCGTGGGGAGCGGGTTCTCCCTCCTCGAGGCCCGCGAGATCGGCGGCGTCCTCGCCGGTCTCGGACTGCCCGCGGTCTTCGTGGGCATCAGCATCGTCCTCCCCGCGAGCCGGGTCCACCGCGCGGCGACGGTCTTCGGATCCGGCCTGGCGATCCTCGGCGTGTTGCTCTTCCAGTACGCCTATCCGTACCGCTGGTACGCCCGGACGGGGATCCCCTCCTCCGTCACGCTCTCGACGCTCGCCGTGTACACCCTCGGGGTCATCGTCACCTTCTGGGCGCTGTTCACGGCGGTCGCGACGTTCAAGACCAGGAACGATCCCGGCGGCACCGTCTCGCTGTCCGTCTCCACCGGGGGTGCGGCGAAGACCGTCGAGGCCGCACGCGAGGAGTTCCACGCCGCGACCGCGTCCCTGAGCGGGGCGGTCGGCGTCTTCGGCGGGGTCGACGAGAAGGAGCCCCTCTACCTCGACGAGAACGCCCGGTTCGAGCCGTCGGCGTCGGACGGCGGCGCGACCGCGGGCACCGACATCTCCTCGCCCCTCGACGACGACCTCGACCAGGGGGCCGAGGTCGTCGCGGGCGATCCACAGGCTGCCGTCGACCCCGATCGGTACTGCGGGAACTGCACGCACTTCGACTACGACCGCGACGCGTCGACGATGCGGCCCTACTGTGGCCTCCACGAGGAACCCATGGACGACATGGAGGCCTGCGAGTGGTGGGAGACGAACAGCCGCCGTCAGGCGGAGTGATCCCGCCGGATCGCGGCCAGTCGGTCGGCGACGTCCTCCCAGTGGCTCCCCTTCCAGTAGACCCGTCCACAGGACCGACAGCGAGCGCACGCCGCCTCGTCCGAGTCCGGTGCGTACGCCGGCGTCTCGTCTCCAGGGGGGACGGGGTCGAGGGTGCCGTTGCACGCGGAACAGCGACGCGGCTCCCCCAAGTCTAGCGCGAATCCGGCGGCCTCGAGTTCTGCGAGTTGCTCGTCGACGTCGCGTGACTGCAGGAGGACGGCGTCCGCGGCGGCCGCCGCGAGCGACCGATCGCGGGTGATCAGCGTCCGGCTCTCTCGCTCCGCCAGTTCGCGGACAGCCTCGTCGGCCTCGACGCCGCGCTCGAGCGCGTAGGCGGCGTCGTAGCCGGCCATTCTGAGGACGGATCGCAGTCCGCCGCACATCGCGTCGATCAGGAGCGCGGTGTCCGCCGGCGTCGCGGTCGCGTCGGTGCGGTCCGTCATGCGCTCAGTGCAGGAACTCGCGGACGCCGGCCGCGTCGCGGGCGTTGAGGACGTCCTCCGCCGTCGCCCATCCGCGTCGGGCCGTGTGGACGCCGTACCGGAGGAACTCGAACTCGGCGGGCGAGTGGGCGTCCGTGTCGACGACGATCGTCGCGCCCGCCTCGATGGCGGTCTGGACCGCGCTTCCCCAGAGGTCGAGGCGGTTGGGGTTCGCGTTCACCTCGAGGGCGACGCCCGCCTCGGTCGCGGCCGTCCCCAGTCGCTCGGGATCGAACTGCATCGCCTGACGCTGGTTGAGCAGGCGACCGCTCGGGTGACCGAGCACGTCGACGGCCGGGTGCTCGACCGTCTCGATCAGTCGGTCGGTCTGATCGTCCTCGCCGCCGAGTGCGCTGTGTGGCGAGGCGATCACGAGGTCGAGGTCCTCGAGGACGTCGTCCGAGACGTCACCGACCGCCCCGTCGGGGCCGACGTTGGCCTCGATCCCCGCGAACACCTCGACGTCGGCGTCCGATGCGGCCGCCCCGATCTCCTCCATCTGGTCCCGGATCGCGTCGTCGTCCAGCCCCGAGTCCCCGAAGACACCGGGGCCGGTCGCGTGGTCCGAGATGCAGAGGTAGTCGTGTCCGAAGGTGGCCGCCCCCTCGATCATCTCCGCGACCGTGTGATCGCCGTCGGAGTGCTCCGTGTGCGTGTGGAGGTCTCCGCGGACGTCCTCCTCCGCGAGGAGGGTCGGCAGCGCGTCCTCCCGCGCGGCGTCGACCTCTCCACGATCCTCCCTGAGTTCCGGAGGGATCCACGGGAGGCCGAGCGCGTCGTAGACGGCCGCCTCCGTCTCGCTCGCGAGCAACTCGCCCACGCGCTGTCCCGCGTCCGGGTCGGCGACCTCCGAGACGTCGAAGACGCCGTACTCGTTGACCTTCCGACCCGCGTCGATGGCGTCGTTCCGGAGCCGGATGTTGTGGTCCTTGCTCCCGGTGAAGTACACGAGCGCGCTCCCGTACTCCGCGGGGTCGACCACGCGGAGGTCGACCCGCATGTCCCCGACGCGGACGCTCGTCTTGGTCGACCCTGTCTCGATGACCCGCCCGACGCGGTCCCACTCGGTCAGCGCCCGCCCGACCGACTCGCCGTCGTCGCTCGCGACGAGGACGTCGACGTCCCCGATCGTCGCCCGCCAGCGACGGATGGATCCCGCGACCTCGCACTCCTCGACCGCGTCGACGTCCGCGAGGTATCCGAGGACGTCCTCGGCAACCGGCACCGCCTCCCCCAGGAGTTCGCGCTCCTGGGTCTGGCGGGCGAACCCGACGTTGTCGAGGATGTTCTGCTCGGTCTTCTCGCCGAAGCCCGTCACCTCCCGAATCCGCCCGTCCCGGGCCGCGGCCTCGAGTTCGTCGAGGGTGGTGATCCCGAGGGCGTCGTAGAGGTCCGCGACGGTCTTCGGGCCGACCCCCTCGACGCTTGTGAGTGCCGCCATGTCGACCGGCAGGTCCTCGCGGCGCTCCTCGAGTTCCTCGATGGATCCCGTCTTCACGTACTCGATCACCTTCTCGCCGATGCCCTCTCCGACCCCCTCGATGGCCGTGACGGCGTCGAGTCCCGACGCGGCCAGGTCCTCGATTGCCTCGGGGTGATCGGCGATGTTGTCCGCCGCCTCTCGATACGCCCGCGGCTTGAACTCGACGTCGCGGGCCTCGAGCAGGTCGGCGAACTCGCGGAGCCGTCGCGCCACCTCGGCGTTCTCGCTCATCGCACCCGCGCCCCCGGTCCCTCGTCCTCGGCGTCGTGGCCCAGCGCGCGGTGCAGGAACGAGAGCCACCGCTTCGCGTCGGCCGTCTCCGCCGCCTGGGCCTCGTCCTCGAGGTCCGTCTCCGCGAGCGTGCGGAGGGCCTCGAGGGCCCGGTCGATGCCCACGATGGCCGCGGCCAGGTCCTCCCCCTCTTCGCGGGAGATGTCCCCCTCCTCCAGGCGGGTCTGCCGGCGCTGTCGCTCCGTTCTGAGCCGCCGCGTCACGTCCTCGACGCGATCGCGGTGGGACGCCGGGACCTCCTCGAGGCGCTTGGTCTCGAAGACGAACGACGCGAGGTCGAACGGTTCGCCCGCCAGTTCGATCGTCTCCGGGATCGCAGCGCCGACCGTCGCCCCCTCGCGACCGACCCGTTCGAGGAGCTGTTTGCGCTCGTACTCCTTCACGAGTGACACTACGGGCCCACGATACATTAACGCTGGCCGTCGTTCGCGGGTCTCACCGGAACGCCTATCCCGGGTTCGACACAAGACTCGACAATGGCGACGTGTGACGTGTGCGGACAGGAGGAGGGCATGCCCTACCAGTGTCGGCTCTGTGGGGGGACCTTTTGTGCCGAGCACCGACTCCCCGAGGCCCACGACTGTCCGGGCCTCGATCAGTGGGACGATCCGGACGGCGTCTTCGACTCCGGCTTCGACGACTCGGTGCGCACCGGGCAGTCCTCGCGGTCGGGCATCGCGGACGCGATCCCCGTCGACACCGGTCCGGGCGGTCTGGGCGCCTACGTTCGCAACAACGTGACCTACGTCTTCCTCGTCCTGATGTGGGCGACCTTCGTCCTCGAGGCGATCGTCGGCCCCATCATGGGGCGATGGGAGCTCTTTCGGGCGCTCTTTACGCTCTCGCCGCTCCACGTCGAGTACGTCTGGACCTGGGTGACCTCCATCTTCGCCCACAGTCCGAACGGCTTCCTCCACATCTTCTTCAACAGCCTGGTGCTGTACTTCTTCGGACCCGTCGTCGAGCGACGGATCGGGTCGCGGAAGTTCGCCGTGCTGTTCGTGGCCAGCGGCGCGATCGCCGGGCTCGCACAGGTGCTGGCCCAACTCGCCCTGGGCGGTGTGACACCGATCCTCGGGGCGAGTGGGGCGATCATGGCGCTCATGGGCGTCCTCACCGTCCTGAACCCAAACCTCCGGATCTACCTCTACTTCGTGATCCCGATGCCGCTGTGGGTCTTCACGGTCCTGTTCGCCGGGTACTCCCTCTTCGTGAGTTCCGTGTACGGGGTCGGCTTCGGCGGGGTGGCCCAGCTCGCCCACCTCGCCGGGCTCGGGATCGGACTGGCCTACGGGGTCGTCCTCAAGCGCCGGGGTGCCCGCGGCCCCCAGCAGCTCAGCTTCGGCGGCGGGGGCGGCGGCCGACGACGCGGCCCCGGTCGACGCTGAGATGGAGCCCCTCCACGACCGACTCCTCCCCGACCCCGGCCTCGACCGCGAGACGATGGCGTCCCGCCAGCGGGACGTCGCAGCTCTGGCGACGTTCCGGGACGACGGCGCCCCCGACCCCGACGCGGTGACCCTTGAGGACCCGCTCTCGCTCCCCGGCGACGCGGCGTCCCTGCCGGCGACCGAGGACGGACCGGTCGTCGTGGGCATCGACCAGGCGTTCACCGACGACGAGGCGGTGAGCGTCGCGGTCGCGATTCGCGACGGCCGTGTCGTCGATCGGGCGACCGGGCGGGCAGCGCTCGCGATCCCGTACGTCCCCGGCCTGCTGGCGTTCCGCGAGGCCGGAGCCATCGTCGCCGCCCTGGGCGACCTCTCGGTCGATCCAGCGCTCCTCGTCCTCGACGGGAGCGGCCGGATTCACTTCCGTCAGGCCGGCATCGCCACCCACGTCGGCGTCCTCTTCGACGTGCCGGCGATCGGCGTGGCGAAGAACCTGCTCTGCGGTCGGCCGGCCCGATCGCTCGAGGACCCCATGCCCGCCGGCGCGCGTGTCCCGATCCTCGCCACCGATGCGGTCGAGGCACCGTCGGGGGCAGTCCTCGGGCACGCCTTCCAGTCCCGGCAGTTCCCCCGTCCCGCGCGGCGACACGTCAACCCGCTCTTCGTGAGCCCCGGCCACCGGACCGGCGTCGCCACGACCGTGGACCTCGTCGCCGCCCTCGGTACGGGGTACAAGCTTCCGGAGCCGACGCGACTCGCCGACCGGGCGGTCGATCGGGTCACGGACTGACCGGGCGGTCCACGGACTGGCGGGCGTGCGCCATCACGCGGAGGTGTGCAAGCTATAACTGTCGACCGCGCGAGGGTCCGGTATGGAACGGACGGCACTCATCACGGGCTGTTCGTCCGGCATCGGCCGGGCGACGGCGGCGGCCTATCTCGCCGAGGACTGGACGGTCTACGCGACGGCGCGTGACGTCGCCGACCTCGGGGACCTGGCCGACGCCGGCGCGGTGACGCGCGAACTCGACGTGACCAAGCCGGCCCAGGTCGAGGCGGTCGTCGACGACGTCGCCGGGGAGGCGGGACGCATCGACGTCCTGGTCAACAACGCGGGCTACGGCCAGTTCGGCCCCCTGGAGGACGTGCCCACGCGGGACGTCCACCGACAGTTCGACGCGAACGTCTACGGTCCCCACCGGCTGATTCGGGTCGCGCTGCCGCACATGCGGGAGGCCGAGGACGGCACCATCGTCACGGTCTCGAGCCTCGCGGCGCGCGTTCCGACCCCCGGAATGGGCGTCTACGCCGGGTCGAAGGCCGCGATCGAGGCCATGAGCGACGCCCTCCGGAGCGAAGTCGCGCGGTTCGGGATCGACGTCGTGCTCGTGGAACCGGGGCCCGTCGAGACCGACTTCCGGGAGCGCGCCCGCGAGGAACTCGCGGACCTCCCCCAGGGGACGGCCTACGAGGCCCTCTACGAGACCTACGAGGACTACCGCCGCGTCTCCGGCGTCGCGGCCGTCTCGCCGGAGGCGGTCGCCTCCGTGATCCTCGAGGCCGGCGTCTCCACCGACCCGGATCCGCGCTACGGCGTCGGTCCGGTCGCGCGGTACGCCGGACTGGCGCGTCTCGTTCCCGATCGCCTCCGGGACGCGATCCTCTCGCTCGTCGCGCGGCTCCCATGACGGAGATCGAAGACCGGGCAGCTCTCGTGGCCGGTTCGGACCGGCGTGACCTCGCGCTGTCCTGCATCGAGGCCGGGATCGCTGCGGCCCGTCCCGACCGCATCGTCCGCGAGTCGATCACCCTCGAGGGGGACCGCCTCGAGGTCGCAGGGGAGACCGTCGACCTCGGGGAGTACCGCCGCGTCGTCGTCCTCGGGGGCGGGAACGCGGCCGCGTACGTCGCCGACGCCCTCGAGTCGGTCCTCGGCGACCGCCTGGACGGTGGCGTGGTGGTGACGGACGACCCGGTCGAGACGGAAACGGTCGACGTCCTCCCGGCCGACCATCCGATCCCCTCGACGCGGGGCGTGGCGTCCACGCGCCGCCTGCTCGACGCCGCCGCGGAGGCTGATTCCGACACGCTCGTGCTCGGCGTGATCACCGGGGGCGGCAGCGCGACGATGGCGGCCCCGGCGGGCGACGTCACGCTCGCGGACCTCCAGGCGACGACCAGAGCCTTGCTCCGGAGCGGCGCGAGCATCCACGAGATCAACGCGGTCCGCAAGCACTGCTCCTCGATCAAGGGCGGACACCTCGCCGCCGCGCTCGCCCCGGCCAGGACCGTCTCGCTCGTTTTCTCCGACGTCGTGGGTAACGACCTCGACGTGATCGCGAGCGGTCCACTGGTCCCCGACGGGTCGACGTTCGACGAGGCCCACGAGGTCCTCGCACGCCACGATGTCGACGTTCCCGAGAGCGTGCGAGACCGCCTCGAGGCCGGCGCCGCGGGCGACGTGGCGGAGACGCCGTCGGCGGGGAACCGGATCTTCGATCCCGTCTCCACGCACGTCCTCGCCGACGGATACACCGCCCTCGAGGCGGCCGCGGACGCCGCCCGGCGGCGCGGTCACGAGCCGATCGTCCTCTCCTCGCGATTCGAGGGCGATCCCGCCACCCTCGGCGAGACCCACGCTGCGATCGCGGCGGAGGCAACCGCGACGGGGTCGCCGGTGGCCCCGCCGGCCGTTCTCCTCTCGGGGGGCGAGACGACCGTCGCGCACGCGGGCGACGGTCGAGGCGGGCCCAATCAAGAGTTCGTCCTCGGGGCCGCCCTCGCGACCGACGTCCCGGCGACGGTCGCTGCGGTCGACACGGACGGGGTCGACGGCACCGCCGACGCCGCGGGCGCGATCCTCGACGCCGACGGCGACGTGGACGCACCGGCCGGAGACCGAGCGCTCGAGTCACACGACGTGGCGCCGTACCTCGCGGGCCAGGACGCGACGATCGAGACGGGACCGACGGGGACGAACGTCAACGACCTCCGCGTCGTCGTCCTGCCCGCGTGATCACTCGAGGCAGGCCGCGACGACGCGCAACATTCGGTCGCCCCTGACCTCCGCTGCGAACAGGGGGACGCGTTTCACGTCGTGATCGCGAAACAGTTCGTGGGCCCGCTCGAGGGCGTCCTGCTGGACGTCCCAGCGACGACGGCAGAACTCGCAGTCCTCGAGGTTCGGGGCGACGAACGCGTCGTCGGGAACGTCGTCCGTGATCGCAGAGAGCGGTTCCATCACCCGGTTGACCACGACGGTCCCGACCGGGATCCCGAACTCCGAGAGTCGCGAGCGCAACCGGAGTGACTCCTCGACGGCCATCTCCTCGGGGACGGTCACGATCCGGAAGTCGGTTCGTGCCGGGTCGCGCAGGATCGCCCGCAGTCGCTCGACGCGGTCGGCCAGGTCGTCGAGGTCCCCAGCCCCTTCGCCCTCGCCCGATTCGCCGCCGAACGCCCCCTGCACGTTCTCCAACATCCCGCCGACGCGCTCGCGCAGCGAGACGAGTCGCCCGACCATCGAATCGAGGAGGTCGGGCAGTTCGAGCAGGCGCAGGGTGTGACCGGTCGGGGCGGTGTCGACGACGACGCGGTCGAACCGATCGTCGTCGAGGTACTCGAGGAGCAGTTGCATCGCCGCCGCCTCGTCGGCGCCGGGCATCTGTCCGCCCATCGTGGGGTCAAGTCCGCCCTCGCCGAGCAGGTCGTCGAGCGCTCCCACCGGCGAGCCGTCGTCGCCGAAGAGCCGGGTCTGCTCCATCGCCCGATTCGGATCGATCTCCACCCCGTAGAGCGGGACGTCCTCGCGAATCCGACTCGGCGTGGCGGGGACGTCGACCTCGAGCGTGTCCGAGAGCGAGTGGGCGGGATCGGTCGACACGACCAGCGTGTCGGTTCCGTCGGCCGCGCTGGCCAGCCCCGTCGCCGCGGCCATGGTGGTCTTGCCGACGCCACCCTTGCCGCCGTAGAGGACGTACTCCGCCGTCGCCGCGTCGAGCGTCGGTTCGAGAGAGTCGACCGCCTCCACCGTCAGCTCGTCCATACGCACCCTGGGCGGCCGATCCGGGAGTATTCGTCGGTCCCGCCTCACCCGAAGTGAGACCGGAGTCGTTCGGCGGCGGTCTCGACGCGAGGGCTGACCAGGGCGAACCGGAACCAGTCGGCGAACGCGTCTCCGAAGCTCTCTCCGGGCATGCCGGCGACGCCGACCTCGTCGATCAGGGCGAAGGCGTTCTCGAGGCTCCCCGAGAGTCCGGGGAATCGGGCCATCACGTAGAACGCGCCCTGGGGCGTCGTGTACTCCGCACCCGCTCGGTCGAGCGCGCTCGTGAACGTCTCGATGCGCTCCGCTATCAACTCGCGGTTGGCCTCGTGGTAGGCGGGGTCGGTCGTCTCGAGCGCGTGGGCGACCGCGTACTGTGCGGGCCGGGACCCGGTGACGTTCGTGAGCATGTGTCGGGTCCGGAGCGCCTCGACGTGGGCGGGCGGGGCGATCGCGTACCCGACGCGGAACCCCGTGATCGCGAAGGTCTTCGAGAACGAACCGGTGACGATGCGGTGACTGGAGTCGACCGCGAGGGCGCTCGTGAACTCGCCCGAGTGGTCGAAGTGGTCGTAGACCTCGTCGCTCACGAGGATCGCGTCGACCTCCTCGGCGACGCCGACCAACCGCTGTACGGTCTCCGCCGGATAGACCGCCCCGGTCGGGTTGTTGGGCGTGTTGATCACGATGCAGGCGGTCTCCTCGCTCGCGGCGGCCGCCACGCGGGCCGGATCGAGTTGCCCGTCCGCCTCGGTCGGGACGACGGTCTGCTCGCCCCCGAGCATCTCGGTCTTTCCGGGATAGTAGGGATAGACGGGATCCGTGAGGATGACCTCCGATCCGTCCGCGCGATCCAGGGCACGCGCCATCGCCAGGTAGTTGGCCTCCCCGCCCCCGGCGGTCACGATCACGCGGTCGGTCGGGACGCCCTCGCGGTCGGCGATGGCCGCACGAAGTTCCGTCAGGCCCTCGCTGGGCGGGTACTGGAAGGCCCGGCCGCCGGTCTCGGCGTACTCGGACAGACCCTCGGCGATGCCCTCGGGGGCTCCCCAGTCGGGGTTGCCCGAGACCATGTCGACGACGTCGCGATCCGCGTCCATCGCGTACGACATCACCCGGAAGAACAGCGGCTCCTCGTAGTCCATACGCATCCCAGTCCCCCCGCGCACGTGTGCGTTTCGGGCGACACTTAGGTGGGAGGCGTTCGTAGCCCGGTCCATGACGGATCGACTGGCGGTGGCCGAACGGATCGGCGACCTGCTCGCGGACGCGGATCAGACCCTCGCGACCGCCGAATCGTGCACCGGCGGGGCGGTCGGCTCGCTCGTGACCGACGTCTCCGGGGCGAGCGAGTACTTCGACCGGGCCTACGTGACCTACTCCTACGACGCGAAACTCGACCTCGGCGTCCCCCGGGAACTCCTCGACGAGGAGGGTGCCGTGAGCGAACCGGTTGCCGCGGCGATGGCCCGCGGGGCACGCGATCGGGCCGGGACGACCTGGGCCGTGGCCACCACGGGCATCGCGGGCCCCACCGGCGGGACCCCGGAGAAACCGGTCGGGACCGTCTTCGTTGGGGTCGCGTACGCGGGCCCGTGGGGCTCGGGCGAGTCCTACGCGACCGTCGAGCGGGCCACCTTCGAGGGCGATCGACGGACGATCAAGGAGGCCATCGCCGAACACGCACTCGAGGTCCTGGCGGACGAGGTGTTAGCGGTCGGTCAGTAGACGCGCACGTCGTCGTAGGCGCCGCCGTAGGCGATGTGGCCGGGGTGGGTCGGCTCCGTGCCCGAGAGCAACAGTCGGTCGATCTTCTTCCAGGTGTTCTCGTAGCCGAGGTGGGCCATCTCGAGGCCGCGTCGGAGGTCGTGGGCGGGCCCGTCCCGCCGCTCGATCCTGCGCGGGGCGCCGTTCGTCAGTGCGTCCACCAGGGCGGACCGCGAGTCGATGTCCCGCTCGAAGGTGGTCCAGACCTCCCCGACCGTCCCCGGCAAGTGGGCGTACGAGGAGGCGTAGGCGTCCGCGTCGAACGCCTCCCAGGTCGCCCTCGCCCGTCGATTGTGGGCGGGCAGGTGCTTCGGGTTGTAGACCTCGACGGCGTCGACGACGTCCCCGTACGTGGCGAGGTCGTCCCGCTCGAGGCTCACCGTGAGAAACTCCGGGTGCGGTGCGAGGACGGCCCCGGCCTGGGCGTCGAGTGCCTCCATGGCGCCTTCGAGCGTGACGAAGTCGGGGATCGGCTCGTCGAGGTCGATCCCGAGGACGTGTTTGCGGTCGCGCCACGTGCCCGTGAAGACCTCCCGGGCCGGCACCACGAGCAACTCCGCGTCCGAGTATCGCTCGGCCGTCGCCTCGATGGCCGGATATCGCCTGAAGTGCGGAGCGTAGACGAGGACGTCGATCCCGCGGGCCTTCGCTCGCCTCGCGACGCGGTCGTCGAGCACCTTGACGTGGAGGTCGACGTGGGTCGGCACGAGTCCGGGTACGGGAGCCTCCGTGTTGCTGGTTACGGTTCGGAGACGGCCCTCGATCCGGACGTCGTCGGCGGGTGAATCGGGGAGGACCGTGTACCGCCTCGGTCACGCGGCAGCGGCGGTCGTCGAATCCGTCGCGGTGGCGTTGGCGGTGGCGTTCGTGGCGTCCTCGACGTCGACCTCGAAGCTCCCGCCCCGCGGGACGGTGACGTTCACTCTCCTCGTGATCTCGCCGTCGGCGTCGGTGACCGCGATCGTCGCGATCATCCCGGTCTGGGCCTCGCCCGGTCGATCCGTGACGTTCTCGACCGCCGATTGCGTCACGAACGCGTCGACTGGGACGTGCCCTCGACGAGGGTCACCCCGCCGCTCCCGGCGTTCACGAAGGCGGTGTAGATGACCCCGGACGCTCCGTGGGACGACCTCGAGGTGCCAGTAGATGGCCTCTCCGCACGATCGGGATCGGCGAGACCGCCTCCGCGCTCGCCGAGAGGGAGGCGGTCGGTCGCTCGTCGTGAAGGAGGCGCCGTGCGATCGATCGCGACGAGGTCCGCGTCGACGGTGGAGGCCACGATCGGGCGTCTGCGGCCGCGCTCGCCCCCGATCGACGGGAGCCCGCTCCGACAACGAAAACCCTTATTTAGGCATTCCGACTATCCCCGTACGATGCCTCCCTGGACCTGTGACATCGGCGACTGTGGCGCGACGTTCGACGACGTCGAGGCGCTCGTCGCCCACCAGGTCGCGGGGCACGACCCCCACCGGTGTCGGATGTGCGAGGACGTCGTTCCGGAGGGGTTTTTCGCCATCCGACACGCGGTCGAGGAACATACGCGGGCGGAGTACGTCAGACACTACGACGCCGACTCCGACGACATCCGACTCCGGGAGAACCTCGTCGAGACCGTCGAGGAGATCGTCGACGAGTCGCGACTCGAGCGAGAGATCGAGGCCGCACGGTCCTGAGACGACCGAGGATGCGAACGGCCCTGAGACGACCGGGGACGCGATCAGCGCTCGTCGCTGTCGAGGACCCTGATCTGGTCGCCGCGGACCGTCACCGGGATCGGCACCGTCGCCTCGTAGAGTTCGACCGTCACCTGGTCCTTGCTCTCGTCGATGCGCTGCACCTGGGCCTTCTCGCCCTTGAACGGGCCGGCGATGAGTTCGACGATGTCGCCCTCCGCGATCCCCTCCACGTCCGGCTTCGGCGAGAGGAAGTGTTCGACCTCGCCGATGCCACTCTCGCCGGGGACGACCGACCGCGCGTGGGGAATCTCCTCGAGCACCCGATCGAGGACGGCGGTCCCCTCGGACTCGACCATGACGTAACTGGTCAGCGACTCGGGCGCGAGGACGGCGTGAACCTCTGGCTCTTCGCGGTTCGCGATCATGCTCGCCACGGTCTGTTCCTGGCTGGCCGTGGTCTTGACGGCGTAGATGGACACGATCAGGCCCCCGGCAGAACGTCCATGAGGAGGAAGATGATGAAGCCCATCATCCCGATCAGCAGGATCCCGGCACCCGCGATCAGCGCGACCTGGGAGAACTCGTCCCAGTCGGGCGTGCTCGCCAGTTTGAGCACGCGCGTGTAGGCCGTGAGATCGTACGGTACTTCCATGCCACCGCCTTTGCGACCGGGGCTTTTCTATCTATTGATGACGACCACCCTCGGCGAGCGTCCCGACGGTCTCGTCGATCTCCGCGACCTGCTGGGTCTGCTCCTCGGTCGCCGCCGCCACGTCGGAGACCTCCTCCGAGACCGTCTGGGCCTTCTCCTGGGCCTCGTCGACCATCGCGGCGATCTCCTCGGCGCTCGCCGCCTGATCGTCCGTCACCGCCGAGACCTCCTCGATCCCGTCGACGGTCTCCTCGACCGCGTCTGCGATCTCGTCGAGGATGTCCATCGCCTCGTCGACCTCCGTGACGCCGCTCTGGATCCGCGATTCTGTGCGCTCGAGGCTCTCGACCGTCTCCTGGGTCCCCGCTTTCACCTCGACGATCAGTTCTTCGATCTCTGCGGCCTGCTCTTTGGACTCCTCGGCGAGGTCCTTGATCTCGTTGGCGACGACCGCGAACCCGTCGCCCGAGTCGTCGGCCCGGGCGGCCTCGATGTTCGCGTTCAGCGCGAGCAGATTGGTCTGATCGGTGATGTCGTCGATGACCTCGACCACCTCGTCGATGCGCTCGATCCGGGCCTGCAGGTCGTCGAAGTCCTCGCGGACCGATGCGCTGGCGTCGCTGACCTCGTCCATCACGTCCTTGATCTCCGAGGCGCGTTCGCTGCCGTGCTCCGCGCGCTTGCGGGCGTGCTGACTCGTCTCTGCCACCTCGTCCGCGCTCGAGGCCACCTCCTCGATGGTCGCCGAGAGGTTCGAGACCTCGCCCGCCACCTCCGCGGTGCTCTCGGACTGCTCCTCGGCGAGGCGGTCGATCTCCTGGGCGCTCTCGGCCACCGACTCGGTGGCCGTGTGCAACTCGGCGGTCCGGTTCGAGACGTCCGCCACGAGGGACTGGAGGCGCTCTCCCATCTCGTTCAGCGCGTCCACGACGCCCAGGAGTTCGTCGTCCACGTAGGCGCCGCCCTCGAAGTCGGCGCGAGCGCCGAGGTCGCCGGCCTCGATCTCCTCCATCGTGGACTGCACCTCCTCGACGAGGGCCACCGTCTGTCGGTTGCGTCGCTCCTCCTCGGTCCGGTCCTGGACCATCTCCACCACGCCGACGAGGTCGTCGCCGTCGTAGAGGGGCGCGGCGCTGAAGGAGATGTGTCGTTCGTCTCCGTCGGCGTCGATCATGGTGCTGGTGTCCCGATAGAGCGTGTACTCGTAGGACTCCACTCGCGGGACGCCGAACTCACGGTCAGCCGATTCGGGGGCCTCGAGGACCTTATCGGCGAGGGTCTTCCCCCGTCGGCCGTCGTGGTAGAAGGCCTGTGACGCCTGGTCGTAGGACTTCGCCGCTTCCTCCGTCTCGCCGGTCAACTCCGTGGCGGCCGCGTTCCAGTGAACCACGTCGCCGGACCGATCGAGGACGAAGAGGGGCGTCCCGATCCGGTCCATGATGGCCCGAAAGCCGAGCGGGAAGGAGGCCCGCTCCAACGGGCCCGCGTCGTCCCCGGTGGCTTCCGCGTCCGTCTCCTCGTCCTCGCCTGCCATCGTCACCGCCCGCGTCCCGCCGTCGCCGCGCAACGCTTCGAACTCCCAGTCCTCAGCGCGATCGCCGCCGTCGCCCCCGTCCGTCTCCTGGTGGCCCAGGAACGGGCGGGTGAGCCACTCGAACATGATGATCCATCCGAGTGGCTGCTCCCATCGTTCATGAATGATTCGGCCCGATTATCAGACGCGAGAAGTCGGAACCGTCACTCGACGAAGTCGATGTCGTCCATGCCCTCGGCCCCCGTCTGGGCTGCCTGCCCCTCCCCCGTCTGTCCGTAGATCTGGGGCGACTGGACGCCCGTGACGACGACCATGGTTCGCATCCGCTCGTCGAGGGCCTCGTCGATCGAGGTCCCCCAGATGATGCGCGCGTCCGGGTCGATCCGGTCGTAGATCTCCTCGACGACGCCTTCGGCCTCCTCGATCGACATCTCGGGTCCGCCGGTCACGTTGACGAGCGCCGAACTCGCCCCCGAGATGTCGACGTCGAGCAGCGGCGAGCGGAGGGCCTCGCGGACGGACTCTGTCGCCTTGCTGTCCGTCTCGGCCTCGCCCAGTCCGATCATCGCGACGCCCCCTCGCTCCATCACCGTCCGAACGTCGGCGAAGTCGAGGTTGACGAGGCCGGGCTTGGTGATCAACTCGGTGATCCCCTTCACCGACCGCATCAGGATCTCGTCGGAGATCTTGAACGCCTTGCGAACCGGGAGTTTCCCCACCGAGTCGAGGAGGCGGTCGTTGGGGACCACGATGACCGTGTCGGCGACGTCGCGGAGACGCTCGAGGCCCGCCTCGGCGTTCGTGCGTCGCACCTCGCCCTCGGCGGTGAACGGCGTCGTGACGACCGCGATCGTCAGCGCACCCGCCTCCTTGGCGGCCTTCGCGACGACGGGGGCAGAGCCCGTCCCCGTCCCGCCGCCGAGACCGGCCGTCACGAAGACCATGTCCGAACCGGCGATCGAGTTCCGGATCTCGTTCTGGCTCTCGAGGGCCGCCTCCTCGCCCACCTGGGGGAGCGAACCCGCGCCGCGACCCTCCGTCTTCTCCTTGCCCATGAGTATCTTCGTGTCCGCCTCGACGTCCACCAGGTGCTGGACGTCGGTGTTTGCGGCCACGAGCGACGCGCCACGAATGCCCTCCTCGAACATCCGGTCGATGGTGTTGCTCCCGGCCCCACCACAGCCGACGACCGTGATCTCCGTCTGGAGGTCCTCGAGGACGCTCTGGAGCTCCTCGTCGGTCATCGTCCCGGAAGGGGTCTCCTTTGCTCCCGGGTCCGTGCCATCCCCAGATGCCGACGGCTCCGTCTCGGCTTCGTCGATTGCGTCCTGTACAATCGAATCCATCGTTGATAAACCGGTTACGGACCGAGCCTAATGACCTTTCCCCTCCGTGTCTGACGGGCGTCAGACGGGGAAGCGGCTGGTCTCGCGGCGCCTGACCCGCTCCGGATCGATCGTCTCGCCGTCAACCTCGACCCGTTCCCCCGCGGCCAGCGCACCGAATTTCGGTCCCTCCGGGACGCCGGCCTCGTGGGCCCGTTCCGGATCGAAGACCTCGCGCTCGGCCACGATCGCCCCGTCCACGCGGGTCACGTTGTCGTAGTCCTCGCGGAGGACCTCGGCCAGTCCGTCGATCATCTCCTCGTACCCGTCCGGCGAGGCGAACGCCGCCGCGTCGTCGACCCGGTTTCCGTTCTCGAGGGTCCGGTAGGCGACCGACGAGGCGGCGACGCACTCGACCGTCGCCTCGCGGTCGATCCCCTGGGCCGCCGCGAGGAGGTCGGCCGGCACCTCTCGCACCACGACGTCGGCGGGGGCGGCCTCGACGGTTCCGAGCCTGACGCCCTCACCCACGGTGCCCAGGGCCTCCTCTACGGTCTCGATGAGATCCCGCGAGCGGCCTTGGGTTTCCCGGAGCCAGGTCTCGCTCACGACGCGGTACCCGAGGTCCGTCACGACCTCCTCGACCGCCGGACGGTCCCCCTCGAAGACCGCGAGGTCCGCGTCGCTCTCCTCGAACATCGCCGCCACGACATCCGGGTGGGTGGCCGGTTTCCCCAGCTCTTCGAGGCTCCAGTCCGCGGCGACGTGGCCAACGGCGACGTCGGTCTCCTGGATCAGCCTGGTGGGACGCGGCGCGTAGTGATTCCCCCCGAACCCCACCACGGTTCGGTCCGGGTCCGGCGGCGTCTCGTCGAGCGCGAGGATGCTCTCTGCGACCGCCCGCGCACCCGCTGGATCCTCCCACTGGGCCTCCTCGCTTCCCAACTCGACGAACATGGCCGGTGCACCGATCGTCGTCGGCCCGTGGTGGGTGCACTCCATGGCGACGTCCCATCCCTCCGGGGCGTTGCGAGCGAGGGCGCGAAGGACCTGCCGGTGTGCGCCCGGACAGGGGGTCGAGAGGTCCCGGTCGGCGCCGCCGTGGGACGCCTCGCCGAAATTCCCGGTGTAGTGGGCGCTCAGGAGCTTTCCGCTGTTCCCGGAGTGCCGCGACGCGAAGACCACGCAGTCGGGGTCCGCGAACGCGTCTGCGACCCGGTCGAGGTCGAGGTGGAGGTCGTCGAACTCCCTGAGCACGAACCCGTCGGTGCGGTACGCGTCCCCGTCGATCGCCTCCCAGTCCGCGAGGTCGAGGAGGTGCTCGCCGACGTGGACGGAGGCCGAATCGGCCCGACTGACGACGATTCCGATCACGACCGAGGGGAGCCCGTCCGTCGGATTAAGTCGCTCGGTCCGCTCGTGACCCAGGTCGCGGTCCGCCGGCGAGGAACGCTTTTGGGGCTCTCGGTGGTCGATGCTCGTATGGCGATCCTGGTACCCGTCGACGGATCGGAGTGCAGCATGCGAGCCCTCGAGTTCGCGATCGACCTCGCGGAGGCGCGGGACGAGACCATCGACGTCGTCCACTTCACCGACTACGAGGGGGACGCATCGAGCGAACTCGAAGAGCGGGTCGGAGAGGTCCTCGCCGACGCCGGCATCGACGGCGGCATGGAGGTCGTCGGCGACATCAGGCTCTCGGACTTCAAGGCCTCGAACCGGGTGGGAAAGGACATCCTCGAGCTGGTCGCCGATCGCGAGTACGATCACGTGGTGATGGGCCATCACGGCACCGGGTACGTGGAGTCGGGCCTGCTGGGCAGCGCCGCCGAGACGGTCGTGGAGTCGACCTCGGTGCCGGTCACCGTCATCCCCTGAGAGCACCGTCTCGACGACGGGTCGGTCCCCGGTGACCACGTCCCGAAGACGGGCCGGTTTCCGGTGACCACGTCCCGAAGACGGGCCGGTTTCCGGTGACCACCTCTCGATCGTCTTGACGGTCGGGCGGGGGCCCCGTTCCAGATGAAACAGCTTAATTGACCGCTCGCACAACGTCGACGTAATGTTCCAACTGTCCGCCCTTCCGCTGGTGCTCGGGATCCCCCCGACACTGCAGAACGGCGTGCTCCTCGTCGGCTCGTTCCTCCTGTTGCTTCTGGGCGCGGAGGTGTTCACGAACGGGGTCGAGTGGCTCGGTCACCGCCTCGGCGTCTCGGAGAGCGCGACCGGGAGCATCCTGGCGGCAGTCGGGACCGCACTGCCGGAGACCATGATTCCGGTCATCGCCATCGTCAATGGCGTGCTCTCGGGAGACACCTCCGCCGCCGATTCCGTGGGCGTCGGGGCGATTCTCGGTGCCCCGTTCATGCTCGCCACCATCGCGATGTTCCTGGTCGGCGCGAGCGTGATCTACTTCGGCGACCGTCGGGCTCACGGTCGGAACTTCCAGTTCAACGCGGCGTCGACCCAGCGCGACCTCAGTTTCTTCCTGGTCGGGTACACCATCGCCTTCGGCGCCGCGCTCATCCCGGATCACCTGCAGATCGGTCCGATTCCGTTCGTGGACGTCCTCGCGTTCGTCCTCGTCGGGCTGTACGTCGTCTACGTATACCGCTCCCTGCAGTCCGGCGCGCTGATGGAGGGCGAGGACCTCGACGCGCTCTACCTCGGATCGCTGCTCCAGCGGGGCCGGTCGCCGTTCGCGTCCGTCGGGAGCGAGGGAGCGCACGGGACCGATCCCCACCGCTACCTGGTCTTCGCACAGGCGCTGCTCGCACTCGGCCTGATCGTCGGTGGCGCACACCTCTTCGTCGGCGAGGTCGAGTACTTCGCCACGGAGGTGCTTCACTTCCCGACCGCGATCCTCGCGCTCCTGCTCGCGCCCCTGGCCACCGAACTCCCCGAGAAGTTCAACTCCATCATCTGGATCTCCCGCGACAAGGACACCCTCGCGATCGGGAACATCACGGGGGCGATGGCCTTCCAGGGGACCCTCCCGGTGACGCTCGGGATCCTGTTCACCTCCTGGAACCTCTCGCTCCAGTGGGGGACGACGGGCTTTCTCAACGGCATCTCGGCGGTGCTCGCGATCGTGAGCGGGACCATCCTCTACATCCGTTCCCGGTCGGCCGACGACGAGCCGATGCACCCCCGGCCCTTCCTCGTCGGCGGTCTCTTCTACGCCGCCTTCATCGCGATCGTCGTCTACCACGTGCTCTTCCTCGGGGTCACCGTCTCCGGGGGCCACTGACCACCCTCTGACACCGGCATTTTTGATGGCGCCGGCCGTACGTGACACCATGCCGAGAGAGCCAACGTTCGAACTGTATCGCGACGAGGCAGACGAGTGGCGGTGGCGCCTCCGCGCGTCCAACGGGAACGTCATCGCGGACGGCGGCGAGGGGTACGCCTCCAAGCAGGGGGCAAAGCGCGGTATCGAGAGCGTCCGGAAGGCCGCCCCCGAGGCCCCCATCGACGACCAGTCCTGAGTCCCATGCGGTCCCCGCGCCTCTTCGACCTCCTGGCGGCCGCCGCCATCGCGACGCCGGCGCTCGCGGGCGTCGCCCTCTGGCCCGCTCTGCCCGCCGAGATGGCCATCCACTGGAGCGGTGGCGTCGCGGACTCCGTCGTGGCCAGGCCCCTCGCCGTCCTCGGTATCCCGGCGTTCGGCGTCGCGACCCTCGCCGCGACCCGCCTGCTCCCGGATTCGCTCACGAACACCCCCGGCGGTGAGAACGTCACCGTCGTCCTCGTCGGCGTCGTCTTCGCCGCCGCCGAGACCCTGGTCCTCCTCAGAAACCTGGGGGTCGCGGTGGACGTCTGGCTCGTCGTGGGTCCGGCCGTCGCGCTCGTCCTCGTCGTCGCGCTCGCGGACCGATTCGGTGTGCTCGGCTGATCGCGGCAAACCCTTATTTTCGGCCCCCGCGTCCGACCGGACATGGACGTCTACGGGCTCGTCGGCAATCCCGTGGGCCACTCGGTGTCGCCGCCGATGCACGAGGCGGCCTACGAGGCCCGCGGGATGGACGCGCGGTACGTGACCTTCGAGCCGGCTCCGACCGCCCTGGAGCGGGCGATCGAGGGGGCGGCCGCCCTCGGGATCGAGGGACTCAACGTGACGATCCCCTTCAAGGAGGCGGTCCGCGAGTTCGTCGATCCCGACCCGCTGGCCTCCCGCATCGGCGCCGTGAACACCGTCGACTTCACGGGAGCGGGCCCGACGGGCCACAACACCGACGCCGAGGGCGCCAGACGCGCCCTGGAGCGCCACGACGTCACGCTCGCGGATCGAACGGTCGTCGTCGTCGGTGCCGGTGGCGCCGGCCGAGCGATGGCCGTGATGGCCGCCGACGCCGGTGCGTCCGTCCACGTCTGCAATCGCACTCGCGAGCGGGCGAGGGACCTCGCCGCCGCGGTCGACGGCACGGGGCACGGCCTCGAGGACCTCCCCGACCTCCTCCCCCAGGCGAGCGTGCTCCTCAACGCAACGAGCGTCGGGATGGAGGAGGACGCCTCGCCCGTCCCCGCTGACGCCCTCCACGGTGACCTCGCCGTCGTGGACGCGGTCTACACCCCGCTCGAGACGCGACTCCTCCGCGACGCAGCGGCGACGGGAGCGACCACCATCGACGGCGCCTGGATGCTGCTCTACCAGGGCGTCGCCGCCTTCGAGCGCTGGACCGGCCGGGACGCGCCCGTCGACGCGATGAACGAGGCGGTCCGAGACGCCCTACCGACCGAACGCGGCCCCGGGGTTGGGTGAACAACTACCTATTTACCGTCGGCACCGGTAACTGGCGGCCATGGGACTGATCGAGAAGATACGCTCTCTCTTCGGCGCCTCGTCCTCGGCGGATTCGGGGCGGGAGGACGTCGCGATCACCGTCGAGGAGGAGGAGGTCGACGCGTCCGGCGAGCGGGCGGTGAAGACGACGGCGAGCGACGCCGACGCGGACGGACGCCCCCCGGACGGTGAGTCGAGCGGCACCGACGAATCGACGACCGGCAGAGACGCCGAGACGACCGCCGAGGAGACGACCGCCGACGCCGAGACGACGGACGACGAAGACGAAGTGGCGGCCGGCGACCGGGACGAGGCGACGGCCGGCGACGGGGCGGCGGACACACGGGACCAGTCCGCGGCGGGGAGCGAACGGGCCGGGGAAGCGGTGGACGCCGGGGAAGAGGCGACCGAGAGCGCGTTCGAAGGGGACGATTCGGACGCCGAATCTCGCAACGACGCGCCCGGTGACGAGGAATCAGGCGACGAGGGGGCGGCAAACGAACGATCCGGGCCCGAGTCGGCAACCGACGAACACGGGGGCGAATCGGCGGCCGGTGCGGACGACGACGGGACGCCCCTCACCGACCTCAAGGGGATCGGCTCCGCCTACGCCGATCGACTCTCGGCGGCCGGCGTCGCGTCGGTCGAGGAACTGGCGGCGGCGGACCCCGAGACCCTGGCCGCGGAGACGGACATCTCGTCGAAGCGGATCGGCCGGTGGATCGATCGCGCTCGGAATTGAGTCACTCGATCCGGAAGGCGGGCTCCTCGATCCCCTCGTTTTTGCACTGCGGACAGCGGGAGGGGACGTTGAGCGGATCGTCGAAGTCCTCGAAGCCGCAGTTCCGACACCGTGGCGGCCGAACGAGAAACTCCTCTGCGGTCCCGTGGACCGATCGGGCCACGTGCCGGAGGTGGCGGAGGGTGGCCGAACGACCGGTGGAGAACGCCGCCGCCAACTCGGAGACGGTGGCCGGTCCCTCCCTGAGCCGATCGGCGATGCGCTCGCGAGTGGTGCGCGTGTTCTCCATGGGTGGGGATCGTCGTCGACGTCCATCAATCCGCCGGGCGACGGCGGCAACGGACGACTGACATGAAAAAGGACTTGTGGGCCGACGAGAACCTGACGATCATGGACGCTGTGGTCCTCGCCGGTGGATACGCGACGCGGCTGTGGCCCATCACGAAACACCGGCCGAAGATGTTCCTCCCCATCGGTGAGTCGACGGTGATCGATCGGATCTTCGCGGAACTCGAATCGGAGGACCGCATCGACACCGTCTACGTGAGCACGAACGAGCGCTTCGCGGGGGACTTTCGCGACCACCTGGCGGCCGCGGACTACGAGAAGCCCGTCCTCTCCGTCGAGGAGACGACCGAGGAAGAGGAGAAGTTCGGTGTGATCGGCGCGCTCGCCCAACTCGTCGACCGCGAGGGGATCGCGGACGACCTGCTCGTGATCGCCGGCGACAACCTCATCAGCTTCGCGGTGAGCGACTTCGTCGACTTCTTCGAGGAGCGCGGTGCGCCCACCATCGCGGCCTACGACGTCGGCTCGCTCGAACGCGCCTCCTCCTACGGACTCGTCGGGCTCGACGGGGATCGGGTCGTCGACTTCCAGGAGAAGCCCGACGATCCCCAGAGCACGCTGGTCTCGATCGCGACCTACGGCTTCCCGGCCGACACCCTGCCCCTCCTCGAGACCTACCTGGACCAGGACCAGAACCCGGACGAACCGGGCTGGTTCGTCCAGTGGCTCCAGGACCGCGGTGCGGTCTACGCCTACACCTTCGACGGGGCGTGGTTCGACATCGGAACCCCCGAGAGCTACCTGGAGGCGGTCCGGTGGGCCCTCGACGGCGAGAACGTGATCGACGATGACGCCACGCTGGAGAACGTCTCGCTCGGGGAGAACGTCCACGTGATGGCCGACGCCGAGATCAGGGACTCTGCGATCGACGCGAGCGTGATCTTCCCGAACGCGATCCTCGAGGACTGCACGGTGCGGGACTCGATCATCGACGAGGACACGCACCTCGAGGACGTGGACTTCTCCGGCGCGCTCATCGGGGCGCACACGACCATCACCAACGGCTCCTGACTCGATAACGGAGCCGCGGGATCCGATCGCGGCGCCCGCGACTTCGATCCCCACGGCTCCGCGCAGATTGCGACCGATCGTCGGCCACGGGAGCGACGGCAGTCAATCGAGCCAGGCGTCCGTGATCGCGAGGTGGCCACGGGCCCCCTCCCAGACCGTCTCCGCCTCGATCTCGATCGGTTCTGACATGTGTGGACCGTCCGTCACCAGGGTCTCGAACTCGCCGCCCTCCCCCAGGACGTGGACGCCGTGAGACTCGTTGAGCGCGCGGAGTTCGGACACTGCGTCCTCGTCGAGTCGCCTGCCGAGCCAGGACTCCCCGAGACCGTCGGCGGCGACCTGGACGAAGCGGATCTCGAATCCACTCTCGATCATCGCGGTGGCGACCTCGACCGGGTCCTCCCGCCACAGCGGCGCGAAGACCTCGGCGTCGAGTCGATCGGCGAGGGCCTTGACGCGATCCCGCTGGTACTCGCTCTCGACGGCACCGACGATCAGGCCGGCGATCCCGCCGAGTTCGGGCGCGAGCGATCTGAGCCCCTCCTCGAGGGGTTCGATCTCGGCGTCGCCGCGCGCGGTCGAGTCCGTCCCCTCGACGGGCGGTTGGTCGACCTCGACGAGGGGCACACCGATGCTCTCTGCCGCGAGTGCCACGAGGTCGGTCGCGGGGACGTGGTACAGGTAGGAGTCCTCGGTGGGATGGACGGTGAGGAGTCTGCCGACGTCCAGACCCACCTCGAGCGCGCGATGGAGCGCCCAGGAGGAGTCCTTCCCACCCGAGTAAAGCGACACCCAGCGTCCGCGGGACATGGTCGGCGTAGCACGCGCACGCAAATATGGGTGACGTTACGCCGGTTCGCCGGCCTCCTCGAGTTCCCCGGAGAGGTACGAGGAGACCCTGATCCCCGCGAGACTCACGAGGACGCCGAGGACCACGAAGCCCGCGAGGTGCTGTTCTGGAGTGAGCGTGAACCCGAGGATCGTCGCGGCACCGACCCGCGTCGTGGGGACGGAGAGTCCGGCGACGTACCCCGCCCGCTCGACGAAGTACACGGAGAACCCGCGGATGACGAGTCCGACCGCCACGACCCCGAACGGGAGGTTGAGGTACGGGGTTCGAACCCGGTCGTTCTGGATGATCTCGTCGAGGAGGCGGCCCGTGCTCGCGGCGAGCGTCCCGAGCGCCAGCCAGGGGATCGCGAAGTAGGTAAAGCCCATGACGGTGAGGAGGCGCAGGTTCTTCAGGCCGATCTCGGAGAGTCCGAGCACCCCGGCGAAGACGCCCACGAGCGCCAGTCCGACCGCGACGACGTAGGTGACGATCGACACCCGTCCCGAGTACAGGGCGTCTCTGGCCGCCGCGGTGAGGTCGGTCAGATCGTCGTCGATTCCGAGCCCCTTGTACAGCGAGAACGTGCCGACCACCGCCGCGATCGCGCCCACGGCGACCGCCGGGCTGCTCAACATCAGGATGGCCGGGAAGATCAACAGGATCACCCCCGTCGGCACCAGGACGGTCGTCCTGAGTTCCTCGTCGGCGAGGAACTGCTTGAGGAGGTAGTACGTCGACTCCAGGTCCCGAGCCTGACGCACCACGACCCGGTCGACGGAGTCGACCTGCAGGCGACTCTCGACGATGGGGAGCAGGCGTTCGTCCTCCGTGCTGTCGATGACGACCACGGAGGCGTCGGGGTCGTGGCGGTCGATCAACTCGTCCACCTCGCGGGCGACCGCCTGATCGGCACTCACGACGCCGGCAGATCCACCCGAGACGACCGCGACGACGGCGTCCTCGTTGTCGTCCCGGAGCCCTCGCGTGACCTTGAGTCCCTCCAGGAGACAGTTGACGAGCGAGTCCTCCGGATCGGCGATGCCCATGTCGACCACCAGCGACTGGACTGCCTCCCAGCCCGAGATGGGGGTCTCGAGTCCGGTCTTCGAGGGCACGTCACCCGCCCGATCGACGACGACCACGAGCGTTCGCATTGCCTACCCGAAGGCTCTCCCCGACGAGATAAAAACCCTCGCCGTCCTCGCCCCCTCGGACCCCGCGCCTCCCTCGCCGGGACACGTGGTCGGTCCCTCACCGGCGGCCCGACGGTCCCACGCGGGACCGCACTCAGCGGAACTCGAGGCGATCCGGACCGTCCTCCCCGAAGACGACGCTCGCGGCGCCGGCGCCCACAGAATACGCGACGGCCGACGCGCCGCCCTGCAGGCGCTCGACCAGCCCTCGATCCGGTTCGAAGTCGCGCACGGTGGCCGGCGCCCCGATCGACTCCTCGAGCCACTCGAGGGCGGCATCCCGATCCCCGACCTCGTCCACCAGCCCCAGGCGCTTTGCCTCCGGACCGAGGTACACCCGGGCCTCGGTCTCTCGGAGTGCCTCCCGATCCACGTCGCGCCCCTCGGCCACCCGGTCGAGGAAGGTGTCGTAGTAGCCGTCGACGATGCCCTGGAGGTACTCCCGCTCGTCCGCCTCCATCTCCTTGAGCGCGACCCCCGCGTCCTTGTAGTCTCCTGCCACCAGGCGCTCGTAGGTGATCCCCAGGCGATCGAGGAGGTCCGCCCCGGTCATCCGCGAGGCGAGCACCCCGATGCTCCCGACGAGACTCCCCTCGCGGGCGACCACGCGATCGCAGCCACTCGCGATCCAGTATCCGCCGCTCGCACAGGTGTCGCGCGCGTATCCGATCGTCGGGCCGTCGAAGTCGGCCACCGCCCGGCGCAGGTCCTCGCTCGGGACGACCTCGCCGCCCGGGGTGTCGAGTTCGACGAGCAGTCCGTCGACGGCCGTGTCGTCGTCCGCGGCCTCGATTCGGTCCACGAGGTCGTCGGCGCCGACGCTCTGGGGCCGGGGCGGCATCGACTGACTCGGGCGTCGCTCTATCGGTCCCTCGACGGTCACTCGCGCCACGTTGTAGTCGGGAAAGACCTCACGTGCCCACCCGCTCGCCACCCTGAAGGCGAGGACGGCGACCCCGACGGTCGCGAGGACCCCGAGGAGCCGAGCGAGGTCACCACCGGGGACCCAGAGGAACGCCCAGGCCCCGAGGAGGACTCCGAGCAGTGTGAGGACGCCGACGACCGCCAGCCTGTCCAGGCGGGTTCCGGAGGAAGCCATACGCTCTCGAAGGGGTGTCTCCCGGATAAGTGTTGGTCAGTCTGACAGCGCTGCCGTGCAGGCGTGCCCCGCCGATCGAATCGCGGTCCGCCCTACAGGTGGCCGCTCTTCTGGAGCTTCCGGAGGTCCTCGGTGTCGAGGGTCTCGCCCTCCTTGAAGCGCTCGTAGATCTCCTCGGCCTCCTCGCGGGCCTCCTCGCGCTTCTCCGCGCGCTCGTCCTGGCGCTCTTCTTCCTCTTTTTTGTCCAGTTCGCGCAGGCGCTTCTGGACGCGGACGAAGGCCTCGTGGTGGGCGTCGGCCGCCTCCTGGGCCTCGACGAAGGCCTCGTGCATCTCGTCCGCCTCGTCGCGGATGTCGTCGGCCTCGCGGTAGGCCTCGATCATCTGGTTGTGGTGTTTCTGGGCCCGGTCGGCGAGCTCGGTCACCTTGTCGTGGTGTTTCGAGGCCTCGGCGCGAACGGACTCCGCCTCGTCGACGTACTCCTCGAGGTCGTTGTTCTCGTCGAGTTTCTCCTTTTTCTCCTGGTACTCCTCGCGCTTGTTCTCGATCTTCTCGATGAGTTCGCGCTCGGCGTCCGCGGAGAGGACCTCGGTCTGCTGTTTGAACTCGAGCTCCTCGATCTCCTCTTTGAGCTGCTCCAGGTCCTTGCCCTCGTCGAGTTCGAGGTCGGACTTGAGCTCGTCGACCTTGTCGAAGAGCTCGTTCGCCTTGGCGTTGAGCTCGTTCCGGACCGACTTGTGCTCCTGGACCCGCTCGTTGAGCGTGTCCCGCTTCTCGCGGTGGCCCTGGGCCTCGTCGACCTTCTCGCGGGTCTCCGCGTTCAGGTCGTCGCGCTCCGACGCCCGCTGGCTCGCGAGTTGATTGAGTTCGTTCCGTCGGTCGCGGAACTGGCCGGCGTTCTTGATGAGCTGGCCCTTTGATTTTTCCTGAAGCTCTTCGTCCGTGATGAGTTCGTCCGCACTCGATACGGTGATTTCGGTTTCCTCAGCCATTGATCGAACCTCGATGCCATCCGGCTCGGACGTTCGGAGACACACCTGCCGGTCGTCGAATCAGGTGCCGCCGCCGGGTGGGAGAATATCCGGTCATTCTCGCGCTGTGCTCTCCGAACGCCCGAAGCGTTCTGGTAATCCATCCTACTTGGCGCCGTCATTTAAGCGTTGTGTTCGATCGAATCGGGAAGTCCGAGCACGGACGCTCGCGTCTCTGGTTCGCCGCGCGAACGACGCGCTCACTTTCACTTTCGCCCCGCACTTGGCTCGCTTTGAGGTGGGTGGCCGGCCTTCTTCCGACCATGCTCGCCGACATCGCCTGTGCGTGTGAACGCTGCGACGCGCCACTCGGGGAGGAGGACCGGCGGCTCACCATGGAGTCCGCGGGGGGCGTCCGCCACGCCTACGAGTGCGACTGCGGGGCCGTCACGATCACCGTCTCGTCCACGAGTCGGCCCTGAATGGCGTCGCTCAAGTGCGTGGGCAGTCCAGTCGTGGCATGGTCGAGACCGAGGTCATCCACGCTCGGGGACACGAGCACGTCGCTGGAACCCACGAGAGCACCTTCGAGTTCACGACCGATGAGTACCTCACGCCCGCGGGCGACTGCATCCTCGGGATCGAGGCGGACGCGGCGCCGGCCGATTTCGACGAGGACTTCGTCGCGGCCGCTCGCCGAGCGGACGCCACCGTCTCCGCGACGATCGAGGCAGGAGATCACTCCCACACCATCACCGGGCGGGGCGATCCGGACCTCGTCTTCGAGAGCGACCGATCGCTCGTCGGACGGACGAGCACCTACGTCGACGATCGGACCGTCATGCTTGAGGCGGACGAGGCGGCCGCCGACGTCCCCCGTGCCCTCGTCGCGACCCTCGCGGACGGGGCCAGGGCGACGGTCCGGCTGACCGTCGAGTGATCCTCGGGACGGGACCGATACGCTTGCATGCGCGCCTCCCCCGAGAGACACCCATGAGCGACGACCCCGAGCCAGAGCGGAACATCTCCGGCGGGGCCGACGGCGGTGGCCGGTCGGCCTCCTTCGACCCCGGAACCGCCGGCACGCGAGCGGAGGCGGTCGTCGACCGTCTCGGCGAGTTGTACTGGCAGAAGACCTACGGTGGCCAACACGCCTTCGTCTCGCTGATCCGGACCATCCTCTCGCAGAACACGAGCGACGCCGCGAGCCAACCGGCCCACGACCGCCTCGTGGAGCGCTTCGACGACGCCGACGGCGACCTCGCCGCGGCCCTCGCCGACGCACCCACGGACGCGGTGGTCGACGCAATTCGGTCTGCGGGGCTGTACAACCGGAAGGCAGCGGTCATCCAGCGCGTGAGCGCCCACGTGCGGGAGGAGTACGGGAGCGCAGACGCCTTCGACCGGTACGTTCGCGAGGAGGACGCCCACGAGGTCCGCGATACGCTCCTCCGGCTGCAAGGCGTCGGGCCGAAGACCGCCGACTGCGTCCTGCTCTTCGCGGGTGGCGCCGACGGCGTCTTCCCCGTCGACACCCACGTTCACCGGATCTACCGCAGACTCGGCGTCGCGCCGCCGGACGCCGACCACGAGGAGGTGCGGGCGGTCCTCGAGGCCGACGTTCCACCGGAGAAGTGCGGCTTCGGCCACACGGCGAGCATCCAGTTCGGCCGGGACACCTGCACGGACCGCTCCCCGGCCTGTCTGGACGACCTCTCGGCGTGTCCCCTGGCCGAGCGCTGCGATCGCGTGGGGGTGGACCCGGATGCGGGGACGGTCGTCGATCCGGCAGAGGCAATCGAGTAGTCCGGCGGTCAGTCCACCGCGACGTCGCGATTTTTCAGATAGAACGCCTTGCGATCGATGATGTTTCCGACCGTCGTCCGGGAGACGCCGGCGTCGGCGGCGATCGATCGCTTGCTTCCACCCGCCTCCCAGCGCTCGATGACGCGGAGGGCGGTCTCGAAGTCCTCGTTCGGCACGAGGTAGCCGTTCTCGTCGGTGTCGAATCCGAAGGGTGGCCGTCCCACGTGTTTGCCCGCGGCCTTGGCGGTCGCGACGTTCTCCTTGGCCCGCTTCGATCGCATCGTGGTCTCCAGGCGACTCGCGACGCGGAGTGCGCTGCGGAGGTTCGCCGTCGATTCGGCGTCACCCCCGTCGGCCTCCCCGACGACGAGCGACGGTTCGAGGAAGTGCACGTCGACGCCGTGCTCGCCCTGGAAGAACTCGACCCTGGAGGCCAACTCTCGCATGTTCGTCGCGATGCGGGACGGCTCGGTCACGATCAGGCGCGAGAGCGCGCCGCCGCGGGCCAGATCCTCCACGCGATCGAGCCCCTCGGTTCCGCCCTCCGGGCGCCGATCGGTGACGACCACGACGTTCGAGCGGTCGATCCCCCGATCGCGGACGGCGTAGGCGAGCAGTCGGTCGAGTTGGGACGCGGGGTCCTGATCGGGGGCGATGGCCCGTCGGTAGAGCGCGGTCAGACCGCTCGACGCCATTCGCTTCGACGTAGTCGGTGCGGTCGCTTATGCGTTTCTCCGCTGGGGCACCGCGACGGGGACCGTGCCACTCGCGAAGCGACCCGCGCTTTGCGCAGTCACGACCGCGTCGTGGTACGGATCATCACCCCTGTCACAATCCGGTGGTTTCTTTTGCCCGAATCGGCTTTCTGGCCACACCGACCGATGACCGATCAGACGTTCACCAGACGCGACCTGCTCGCCGGAACTGGCACCGCAGCGGCGATCGGACTGGCCGGATGCACCGGAACCACCGGGGGATCCGGTGGCACCGACGGTGGATCGGGCGGGTCCACCTCCTCGAGTGGCGGGACGACGACCTTCCGATACGGCACCGTCGGATCTTCGGACGGCAACAGCATGGGCGATCTCGACCCCTATGGGGCCTGGACCCTCGCCGACCGCCTCGATCGGCGCTCCGACGGCGACGTCCAGATGAACATCATCGGGTCCGGACAGCTCTGTGGGGAACAGGACTGCGTCTCGAAGATCATGGCGAACATCGTCGAGGCCGGGACGACCTCCGTGGGGAACTCGACGAAGTACTCCCCCGAGAACGACCTCTGGGCCCTCCCCTACCTCTTCCCCGCGGACAACCGGGCCGCCCTCTCCTACGGCATCTTCAGCGAGGAGGCTTGGAAGCGGTTCTGGGTCCCCTTCGGGAAGAAGTACAACTACGTCCCCTTCTTCGGGTACCCCGCCCAGCACCGCGTGCTCCACATCGGCCAGTCCGGTGCGGCGCAGTTGAACGGCGAGCGCGTCCGGGTCCCCGATCAGATCGAGGGGATGGACATCCGGCGAACCGTCTCGCGCATCCCCGCGAAGGCCATCCGGCAGTGGGGGGCCAGTCCCGTCAAGGTGAGCTGGGGCGACTCGATTCAGGGACTCAAATCCGGTCTCATCGCCGGCATGGAGACCTGGCTCACGAACGTGGCCGCCTACGGAATGTTGCCGTCCCTCGACCAGACGGTGAAGAACAACTGGTCGCTGGGCATCGAGATGAGTTGGGTCAACGTCGACTGGCTTCAGGGGATCGACACGGAGCACCGCGCCCTCCTCGCGGAGGAGACCCGGAAGGTGACCCGCGACCTCGTGCGAAACACTCCCGAGATCATCACCGAGCGGAATGGCGCCGTCCACACCCCGCCCGAGGACTCCGCATACGGAAAACACGACATCAAGGTGAACGACCTCACGGAGTCCCAACTCGAGCGCTGGAGGGACCCCGTCGCCTACACGCGCAACCGCGAGCTGTACACGCGGACCTACGAGTCCGCCGCCGACATCCTCGGCAGCGCCGAGGAGGCCCAGGCCTTCGCGGACTCGATCTACGACATGACTCGCAGTGGCGCCGCGCCGAAATCGACCACCGAGTTCAGCGTACCCTCGTGGTGGGACGACCACCTCGAGAAGATATAGGGATGACGGCACTCCCCGACGGGATCGAGCGGTCGATCCCGGACAGGCACCTGTCCCGGCTGCGAACCCTCGATGAGAACCTCGAGACCTACCTGGCGATGGGGTTCATCCTCGTCTACGCGTCCCTCATCGTCTACAAGATCGTGAGCCGACTGGTGCTCGACGCCTACTCGTTCGTCTGGCTCCAGAAGGTCATCATCGGCCTGTTCGTCTGGGCGGCCTGGCTCTCCACGGCCAGCCTCGTCAGATCGGACGACCACATCCGCTTCTCGAGCGTGCTGTCCCGCCTGCCACGGACCGGTGTCTACGCCGTCTACTGGATCGAGTGGGCGATCTGGGTGGCTCTCTCCGGGATCATCCTCCGGTACTCGATCCCGTACGTCAGGCAGTTCGTCCAGTCGGGAAGCACCATCACGGGCACGTCGGTTCCGGTCTCCCTGCTCTACCTCTCGCTCCCCGTCGGTTTCGGCCTGATCCTGCTTCGGACGCTCCAGCAGATCGTCCTGGTGACCGGGAAGTACCGGCGTGGCGAACCGATGATGACGGGCAGCGACCTGAGCGGGGGTGAGTGACCGTGGTGCTCGAGATCCTCGCCTCCCAGACCCTCCCGCTGTTGACGCTTTTCGCGATCGTCCTGTTCGTCCTCGGGGTCCGGATCCTTCTCGTGTTCGGGACGTGGGCGATCGGGTACGCGCTCACCCACGCTCTGTTCCCGCCGATCAACATGGCGATCATCGCCTACGAGTCGCTCAACACCTTCGCGTGGGTCGCCATTCCCCTCTTCGTGATCGTCGGCTCGCTCATCGGGGAGTTCGGCATCTCCGAGGACATCGTCGACTTCACCAACGCGATCGCCGGGTGGCTGCCGGGCACCATCGGCAACACCGCCATCTACACGGCGGGGGTGTTCTCGGCGATCACCGGGTCGAACGAGGCGACGACCGCGTCCGTCGGTGAGGCCCTCTACGACGAACTCCTCGACGAGGGCTACTCCCCGAACTTCGCCGCAGCGACGATCGCGTCCGGGGGGACCGTCGGGATCATCATCCCGCCGAGCGTGCTCTTCATCCTCTACGGCGTGACCTTCAACGTCTCGGTGCCCGCGCTCTTCCAGGCCGGGATCGTTCCGGGGATCGCCATGTTGCTCGTCCTCTCGGCGTACACCAGTTACACGGCCTACACCAACGATTACGGGGTCGGCGATTACGACTTCGAACCCCTCGGCATCCTCCGGGCCACCTGGAAGGCCAAACACGCATTCATCACGGTGGCGCTGCTGGTCGGAGGCGTCCTCGGCGGCCTGTTCACGCCCCCCGAATCCGCGGGCATCGCCTTCGCCTACATCGTGGTGACGGGGTTGGCCACCGGTCGGTTCACCGACGTGAGCCAGGTCGTCTCCTCGCTCAAACAGGGCGTCACGCTCACCGGCATCACGGTGCCACTCTACGTGACCTCCGTCATGGTCCAACAGAGCCTCTCCTACGAGGGGATCCAGGAGGTCGTCGCCAACGTCATCACCGGACTCCCCACGGAGTGGCTCGTCATCGCCGCGATGGTCGGATTGATGCTCTTCACCGGGTCCGTGCTCGCCTCGCTGCCGAACATGATCATCACGGCCCCGCTGCTCGCGCCGGTCGCGACCGAGACGCTCGGCATGCATCCGATCACCTGGGGGGTGGTGTTCATGATGAGCGACGCCATCGGGTTCATCACTCCGCCCTACGGTCTGAACCTCTTCGTGATCTCCGAGATGACCGGCCAGGAGTACATGCGCGTGGCCAGGGCCGCGGTCCCGTATCTCCTCCTGCTGATCGGCGTGTGGCTGACGTTCTTCCTCTTCCCGAACCTGAACGTCCTCTCGCCGGTCTGAGGACGTCTCGTCCCGCCATTCGGGACGCGAATCCATTCGGTCCGGTGCGGCGAGAACGTCCGCCCGCAGGCCTGTCCCGACCGCCCTGTCGGTCGCGGTGGGGAACCGTGCGTCGTCCGGGAAAAACGAGCGGAGCGCGTCGGGCGGTCGGCTCGCCTCAGATCAGTCGGAAGGTCTCCAGGTTCTTCGGTGCGAAGGTCCGGATGTCGAACTCGTGATACAGCGCGGAGGAGAGCTCCTGGGTGGAGCGCTCGTCGCCGTGGACGCAGAGGACCTTCTCGGGGCGGGGATTCATCGTCTTCACGAAGTTCATCAGCCCCTGGCGATCGGCGTGGCCGGAGAAGCCGTCGACGGTCTCGACGTCGGCCTTCAGGGTGAGTCGGTCGGCACGCCCTCCGTCGTTCGAGATGGGGATCTCGTCCCAGCCGTTCTGGATGCGCCGACCCAGCGTCCCCTGTGCCTGGTACCCGACGAAGACCATCGTGGTGTCCGGATCGGGGCCGAGGTGCTCGAGCCAGGACATGATGGGGCCGCCGGTGACCATGCCCGAGGTCGAGAGGATGATCGACTGGTCGTCGTCGGCGATGTCTTTGCGCTCGTCCTCGCCCCCGTCGACCTGGTTGAAGGCGTCCGCGAGGAACGGGTTCGAGTCCCCGTGGAAGATGCGATCCCGGAGATCGTCGCGCAGGTACTCGGGGTAGGCGGTGTGGATGGCGGTGGCCTCGAGGATCATGCCGTCGAGGTGGACGGGCATCTCGGGGATCTTGCCCTCGCGCATCGCCTCCTCCAGGACGAGCATGATCTCCTGGGAGCGGCCCACCGCGAACGCGGGGATGAGGATCTTGCCGCCCTGCTCGTGGGTCTCGTTGATCACGTCGACGAGTTGTCGTTCTGCGTCCTCCTGGTCGGTCTGGTAGTCGTCCCGACCGCCGTAGGTCGACTCGAGGACGAGTGTCTCGACCCGCGGGAAGTCGTTGACGGCCCCGTTGAAGAGGCGCGTGTCGTCGTAGTGGATGTCCCCGGAGAAGGCGACGTTGTAGAGGCCCTCGCCGACGTGGAAGTGAGCGACCGCCGAGCCGAGGATGTGCCCCGCGTTGTGCAGGGTGAGTTTGACGTCGGGGGCGATGTCGGTCACGTCGCCGTACTCGATGGGGATGGTGTGCTTGATGGCCTCGCGGACCATCTCGGACCCGTAGGGCGGGGTCCGGCCCTCCTTCGAGGCGACGTCGAGGTAGTCGAGGGTGAGCAGGCCCATGAGGTCCCGCGTGGGCTCCGTCGTGTAGATCGGGCCGTCGTAGCCGTACTTGTAGAGCAGCGGGATCAGCGCGGAGTGGTCGAGGTGGGCGTGGGTCAGCACGACCGCGTCTAAGGTGTTCGCGCCCGCGCCCAGGGCCTCCGGCACCTGCAGGTAGGGGACGTCGTCCGAACCCGGCTTGTCGCCGGTGTCGATCAGGATTCGCGTCTCGGGCGTCGACAGGAGGAAGGAGGCCCGCCCGACCTCGCGACAGCACCCGAGCGTGGTGATTCGCACCCACTCGTCGTCGGACATCTCCTCGCGATGGATCTGTCGACCCACGCGCTCGAGGATGTCACGCCGCTCGTCGCGTTCCTGCTTCAGGAAGTTCCGGACGTTGCTCACGGTCGCCGACTCCAGGGGCGGGGTCCGGAGCACCTCGGGCGTCCAGCCCGACTGCTTCGTGATCTCGCGCAGCGTTGAGCCGTGACGACCGATGACCATGCCCGGCTTCTCGGCCTCGATGACGACCTCGCCGGTGTCCTCGTGGAAGTCGAGGTCCGTGACCCCGGCGTCGTCGGGGACGACGTCCATGATGTCCTCCTTTGCCGTCTTCGGTCGCGTCAGCACCTCCGGATCGGGTCGGACGGTGATGCGCTTTCTAAGCTTGCTCGCCAACTGGCGGATCAGATCGCCGTTCTGGGCGAACTTCTTGGGGTCCCTGGTGTAGACGACCAGCTCTGGTCCCTCGTACTTCACCTCCGTCACGGAGATGTCGGGCGGTACTTCGCTCTCGATCGTCGATTGGATGTCTTCGAGTTGCCGGTCTACAGCACTCATAGTCAAACGTATGGATTTGGGATGCGGGTGCGGACGGGTGGGCCACCCGTTCCGGACGGCCCGGAGCGGTCGACCTCGGTCCCGTCGTGGCTCGGCGGATTCCTCCAGTCATCGCTCGGTGCGGCGTACCCGTCGCGGGGCTCCGCGGGAATCGTTCCGGAAAACCCGCTTGGATTGACGTATACCCGTCACAATATAAAAGCCTTCGCAAAGGTCATCACCCCGGCCGCGGGCGGTACCCGTATGCACGTGACTCGATCGGACGTGACGGCCGTCCACGACTGGGCGCTCGACCGCGAGGCGGTCGTCGTTCCGCTCGCGAACGACGTTCGGGAGCGCCTCGGGGCGGTCTTCGAGACCGACGTCGACCCGGTGTCCACGGAGGCCTACGCGGGAGCCATCGACGACGTCTTCGCCGACGCCGACCGCGCCCTCAACGCGGCCACGCTGATCCTGCTCCTCCGGGAGCTCGACGTGGCAGCCGACTATCCGGGGTTCGTCGTCGACGAGTTGCTCGGCCGGGAACTCGCGGCGATCGTCGGCGGCGAACAGCCGCGACGACTGCTCGCGGAGGCGACGTTTCACGTCGCCGACCTCCACTCCCACGCCGATGGGCCGGCGGGCCTGGACGACGTCGACGCCGCCCTGGCCGCGGGGGTACAGACGCGCGTTCCGGGCTGGGACTGGACGGAGACGGACGGCCTCGAGAAGCGGTGAGGCCTCACTCGGTGCCGTCGAGGTCGATCTCCTCCTCTTCCATGTCGGGCATCTCCTCGTCGGCCTCCAGGGTCTTCTGGAGCTCCTTGCGGCGCAACTGCTCTGCCTTCTTCTCGCCCTTGCGCTCGCGACCTCGCTTCGTGTCACCCATGGTGTGCAGGTGGTTCTCACGGCTCATAAGTCTTCAGTCCGCTCCCGGTGCTCGGCCACGGGGAGAAAGTATATGGGGCCGGTGCATTGGGATACGCCCGTGCAGGAGGGAACGATCACCTACCCCGTCCGGGACGGACGCGTCCTCCTCATCGAGAAGAAACGCGGCATCGGTGCGGGCCTCTACAACGGCCCGGGTGGCACGGTCGAGGCCGACGAGAGCCCCAGGGAGGCGGCCCGACGGGAGGTGCGCGAGGAGATTCGGGCCGACCCCGTGGATCTCGGGAAGGTCGGCGTCCTCGAGTTCGTCTTCGGGACGGACCACCACATGACCGTCCACGTCTATCACGCGGCGGGCGTCGCGGGGGAGCCCACGGAGACTCCCGAGGCGGACCCGGCGTGGGTCGACGTCGAGGCGGTTCCCTACGACGAGATGTGGGAGGACGACCGCTACTGGCTGCCCCACCTCCTCGCGAATCGGACCTTCCGCGGCTGGTTCCGATTCGACGCGGAGGGCGACGCCTTGCGGGGGCTCCACGTGGTCACGGACGTCGAGGTCTGACCCGCCGATCTCGGCACACGGCCGGGGCTGTCTGGACCGTCGCGACTCGTCGGGGACGCATCGGCCCACCGAGTGCGGTTCAGGGGATTTATGCCCGTCTCCGTCGAGTGCTACACCAATGAGCGGCGAACAGGAACTCGGGATCACCGAGTCGAAGGAGCACAGTCCCGGCGAGTGGTACGCCGAGGTCGTGAGGAAGGCCGAACTCGCCGATTACGCCCCCATGGGTGGGTTCATCGTCACGCGTCCCCGGGGGTACGCCCTCTGGGAGGCCATCCAGGACCACCTCGACGCCTGGTTCAAGGAGACCGGCTCGCAGAACGCCTACTTCCCGATGTTCATCCCCGAGGGCTACCTCGAGCGGGAGAAGGACATCGTCGAGGGGTTCGATCCCGAGGTCGCCTGGGTGACCCAGGGCGGCTACGAGGAACTCGAAGAACGGCTGGCGGTCCGTCCCACGAGCGAGTCCATCATCGCCCCGTTCATGGCGAAGTGGATCCGGAGCCACCGCGATCTGCCGATGCGACTCAACCAGTGGAACTCCGTGGTGCGCTGGGAGGCGACGGAGACGAAGCCGTTCTTCCGGACGAAGGAGTTCCTCTGGCAGGAGGGTCACACGGCCCACGAGACCGCCGCGGAGGCCTGGGAGGAGACGACGCTGCGCCTGGATCAGTACCAGCGCCTCTACGAGGACGTGCTCGCGATCCCGGTCCTGCGCGGGCGCAAGCCAGCACACGACAAGTTCCCCGGCGCCGACACCACGACGACGGTCGAGGCCCTCATGCCCGACGGGAAGTCCGTCCAGGGTGGGACCAGTCACGACCTCGGTCAGTCCTTCGCGGAGGCCTTCGACATCACCTTCGTCGACGAGGACGAGGAGGAGCGCGTCGCTCACACCACCTCCTGGGGACTCTCCTGGCGCGCGCTGGGCGCGCTCATCATGACTCACTCCGACGATCAGGGACTCGTGCTCCCGCCCGCGATGGCGCCCGAGCAGGTCGTGGTCGTCCCCATCTACCAGGACGAGACCCGCGAGGAGGTCCTCCAGTACGCGACGGAGATCGCCGCCGAACTCCAGGAGGCCGACCTGCGCGTGACCCTGGACGATCGCGACGAGCGCAACCCCGGCTTCAAGTTCAACGAGTGGGAGCTCAAGGGCGTCCCCGTCCGTCTCGAGATCGGCCCACACGAGGTCGAGGACCGCGAGATCACGGCCGTCCACCGCCCCGACGGCGAGACGATCACCGACGACCGCGCGGATCTCGTCGAGACCGTGGAGGCCCACCTCGACGAGGTCTACGCGAAACTCTACGCGAGCGCGGAACAGACCCTGGAGGAGAACGTCCGCGAGGCGCACTCGCGAGACGAGATTCTCGGCACGATCGGCCAGCACGGCGGCTACGTGAAGGCCCCCTGGTGTGGCGACGAAGCGTGCGAGACGGAGATCAAGGATCAGATCGCCGCCGAGATCGTCATGGTGCCCTTCGAGGAGGACGCGGCCCCCATCGGCGAGGAGTGTGCGGTCTGTGGCGACGACGCCGTGGAGACGGCCTACTTCGCGAAGTCCTACTGAGCCGGCCCAGGCCCGGGACTCGGTTCGTCGAACGCCACCGTTTTGGTCCGTTCGGTCGTCGCTTCGGTCGTGACACGCGCACTCGTCATCGGCGGCACCCGGTTCATCGGTCGACACCTCGTCGAGGACCTCCTGGAGAACGACTATCGGGTCACCATCTTCAACCGGGGGAACCACCCCAATCCCTTCGATGAGGACCCCGCGGTCGAGCACGTTGCGGGCGACCGGACAAACGACTCCGCGCTCGAGATGGCGGCCGCCGAGGTCGACCCGGACGTCGTCTTCGACGTGGTCGCCTACCACCCGCGGGACGTCGAGAGCGCGACGACCATCTTCGCGGACGTCGACGCCTACGTCTACGTGTCGAGTGGCTCCGCCTACGCCGCAGAACAGATCCCGAAGCGCGAGGACGAGACGCCGATCCTCGAGTGCACCGACGAGCAGGCCCTCGACGATTCCGCGGAGACCTACGGCAATCGCAAGGCCGAGGGCGACCGCGCCGTGAAGCGGGCCGCCGATCGCGGGGTGCCCGCCACGGCGGTGCGCCCGCCAATCGTCTACGGGCCTCACGACTACACCGAGCGCCTGGACTACTGGATCGACCGCGTCGCGACCCACGACCGGATCGTGGTTCCCGGCGACGGCACCAACGTCTGGCACCGGGCCTACGTCGAGGACCTCGCGAGCGCACTGCGGGTCGTCGCGGAGGAGGGCACGCCCGGGGAGGTCTACAACGCCGGCGATCGGAACGCCGTCACCATCGACCGCATGGTCGACCTGATCGCGACGGCGCTGGAGACCGACGTCGAGGTCGTCCACGCCAGCGAGCGCGAACTCTCCATCGCCGACTGCTCCCGCGAGGACTTCCCGCTCTATCGCCCGACGCCCCACCTCCTCGACACCGACAGGCTCGCCGCCCTCGGGTGGTCCTCGACGCCCCTCCAGGAGGCGATGGAGCGAACCGTCGTCGAACACCTCGAGAGCGACCGCGACGGCCGTGAGAACGGCCCGGACAGGGCGGACGAGGAGCGGATCATCGAGGTCCTCGAGACGGTCTGATCGGTCCCGAACCGTTTTTGGCGTTGGCCCACCCCCTCCGTGTATGTTCGAGAAGTCGACGTGGATCCGCCTTCCGCGGAACGTCGTCGTCGGTCACGGCGTCCTCGAGGACGCGGGGACGGTCGTGGCCGATACGCACCTCGCGGGACGCCCGCTCGTCGTCACGAGTCCCACGCCCAGAGCGGTCGCGGCCGAGCCGCTCGTGGACGCCCTCGAATCGGAGGGCATCGATCCGGCGATGGCCGTCGTCGAGACCGCGAGCTTCGAGGCCGTCGAGTCGGTCGTTGAGGCCGCGCGGGACGCAGCGGCGGGGTACCTGGTGGGCGTCGGCGGCGGGAAGGCCATCGACATCGCGAAGATGGCGGCGGACGAACTCGGTCTCGGGTTCGTCTCGGTCCCCACCGCCGCGAGCCACGACGGCATCGTGAGCGGTCGCGGCTCCGTCCCGGAGGGCGACACCAGGCACAGCGTGGCCGCCGATCCCCCGATCGCGGTGATCGCCGACACCGCCGTCATCGCCGACGCCCCCTGGGAGCTCACGACGGCGGGATGTGCGGACATCATCTCGAACTACACCGCCGTCAAGGACTGGCGACTCGCCAATCGCCTCCAGAACGTCGAGTACTCGGAGTACGCGGGCGCCCTCTCGCGGATGACCGCCGAGATGCTCGTCGACAACGCAGACTCGATCAAGCCCGGGCTCGAGGAGTCGGCCTGGGTCGTCGTGAAGGCCCTGGTCTCCTCCGGCGTGGCGATGAGCATCGCCGGATCCTCGCGGCCCGCGAGCGGCGCGGAACACCTCTTCAGCCACCAACTCGATCGCATCGCGCCCGGGGCCGCCCTCCACGGCCACCAGGTCGGGGTCGGGGCGATCATGACGGAGTACCTCCACGCCGGCGAGGACGGGACCTGGCGGGAGGTCAAGGCGGCCCTGGAGAGCCTCGACGCCCCCACGACGGCCGCGGGGCTCGGGGTCCCCGAATCAGCCGTGATCGAGGCGCTGACGAGCGCTCACGAGATCCGGGACCGGTACACCATCCTCGGTGGCGGCATCAGCGAGGAGGCCGCCGCGCGCGTCGCCCACGAGACGGGCGTCCTCTGATCAGGACTCGGGGCGGAAGGCGTCGGCGTTGTCGGCGACGAAGTCGCGCAACGACCGCGGTCGTCGCTCGAGGACGCGTTCGACGTCCTCCGAGACCCGATCGGCCATCCCGAGTCGGGCGGCGGTGTAGATGGAACCGAGAAACGCGACGTCCCCCAGGGAGGCGCCGCGGCCGCGCAACCGGCGAGCGAAGGAGAGAAGCGACGGATTCGGGTAGGTGATCTCCCGATCGAGGACGTCCGTGAACACCGCGGCGACCGCCTCGAAGTCGAGTGCGCTGGGGCCGGTGACGTCGTAGGCCCGGTTCTCGTGGCCGGACTCGGTCAGTGCGGTCGCCGCGACGGCCCCGATGTCGCGCGCGTCGACGAAGCTCACCGCGCCCCCGCCCGCCGGGACGAAGACCTCGCCGCGCTCCGCGACGTCCCGCCGGTGGATGTCCCGGAGGTTCTGCATGAAGTAGGACGCTCGGAGGACGGTGTGGGCGACGTCCGCATCGGCGACGCGCCGTTCGCTGTAGAAGTGGGAGTTGAGCGGATTCCAGTCGGCACCGATGCCGGACAGGTAGACGACCCGCGAGACGCCCGACCGACCGGCGGCCGCGACGAAGCGCTCGATCGTGTCCGCGTCGATCCCCGCGGGTCGAAGCACGAAGACGGCCTCGACGCCCGTCAGGGCGGACCCCCACGTCTCGGGCTTCTCGTAATCGAAGGCGACGACCTCCAGGTCGTCCACGTTTCGTCTCGACACGCCGACGGGAGTCCTCGACTCCGGTCGTTCGGCCGACGTCGACTCGTCCTCGTCGTCCGAGGCGTCTTCCGGGCTGCGGCGGCCGACTCGAATGGCGGCCCCACGCTCTTTCAACGCGGAGACGACGTGGCCCCCGACCGTTCCGGTCGCGCCGGTCACCAGTATCATTGCCACCCCTTGGTCGGCCCCGCCTATGAGCCCTGGGTGCTGTCCCGTCGGCCTGACCGTCCGGCGGTCACTCAGACGTGTTCCTCGAGGAAGTCGACGACCTCGCGGTAGGCCGCGATGCGGTTCTCCTGCTTCGTGAAGCCGTGGCCCTCGTCCTCGAAGAGTCGGGTGCGGACCGGGACGTGTTCGGCCGCGGCCTCGGCGATCTGGGTCGCCTCGCCGACCGGCACCCGGGGGTCGTTCTCGCCGTGCAGGACGAGCAGGGGGGCCGCGATCGCCTCGATCGTGTTGATCGGCGATATCTCCTCGAGAAACTCGCGGTCCTCCTCGAGCGATCCGTACTCGGCCTCGCGAAGCGACCGTCGCCAGTCGCCGGTGTTCTCGAGGAACGTCACGAAGTTCGCGATCCCGACGATATCGACGCCCGCCGCCCAGAGGTCGGGGTACTCCGTCAGGGCGGCGAGCACCATGAACCCGCCGTAGGAGCCGCCCATGGCGACGATCCTGCGCTCGTCGACGTCGGGCCGGTCGCGCAGCCACTCGACGCCCGCGCGGAGGTCGCGGACGGCGTCCATGCGATTCCGAACGTCGTCGAGGTGGGTGTAGGCCTTCCCGTACCCGGTCGAGCCGCGGACGTTGGGCTCGAACGTGGCGTACCCGTGGGCGAGGAAGTACTGGACGACCGGGTTGAACGAGGGGCGACGCTGGGACTCGGGCCCGCCGTGGACGTCCACGATCACGGGGTTCGGACCCTCGCCCGCCGGACGGGTGAACAGGGCGGGGATCGACCGGTCGTCGAAGGTCTCGAACCGAACGATCTCCGGCTCTCTGAACGACGATCGGGGGATGCCGGCGGTCTCGGCCCGCGTCCACCGCGTCCGCTCCCCACTCCGCAGATCGACGACGTGGACGTTCGAGGTGTCCGTGCGTCCCGCGATCGAGACGGCGAGTCGGTCGCCCTCCGGGCCGAAGTCCAGGCCACCGAGGACGCCACCCGGAAGGTCGATATCCCGCCGATCGTCGAGGCTCGTCCCCGTCACCCGGCCGACCGCGAGGTGGCTGTATCCCTCGACGTTGCGGCTGTAGGCGATTCGACCGCTGTCCTGGTGGATCGCGAGCGTCTCGACGTTCCAGTCTCCGCCCGACTCGACGACGTCGAGGGCCGCGGACTCGACGTCGATCCGCGCGAGTTCGAGCGTGTCGGATCCCTCGTCGGTGCACGCGTAGACGCCCTCGCCGCTGGGTCCCCACTCGACGCACCCGTACCGGACGTCGCCCTCGTGAGGGGTCAGGTGATCGATGGTTCCCGTTGCGAGGTCGAGGACCGAGACGTCGTGGTCGAAACTCGAGTGTGCCTCGTGGATCAGCAGTCGCTCGTCGGCCGGATCCCACCCGGCCACCGAGAGCCAGCCGTCGCCCTCGTGGACCAGGGTCGCGTCGTCGCCGCGTTCGGTTCGGCCCTGTACGTAGACGTCGAAGACCCCCTCGTCGCGGCGATTCGACGCGAAGGCGAACCGGTCACCGTCGTTCGACCAGCCGCCCCACCGGTGTTTGGCCTCCGGACGATCGGTGAGCGGATCGACGGTCGCCCCGCCCTCCGCGACCCGGTAGAGCTGCACGCGCTCGTCGCCGCCCCGGTCCATGCCGAAGACGGACTCGGGCCGCGTCGGTGAGGCCGCGACGAAGGCCACCCGCTCCGCGGAGAACGAGCGCTGCTCGGGCCACTCGCCCGGCGCGTCGAGGTGCCAGACCTGTGGGACCCCCGTCGTGTCCATGAGGAAGGAGAGCCCGCCGTCCGCGTCGAGTGTCGGGCCGTAGGCGCTGTCGACGGAGAGGTACCGCTCGATGTCGTAGGGCATCGGGAGCACTTTCGAGGGGGGCACGATAGTCCTTGGGATGGGGGCGGGTCACCGTGCCAAATGGTGTCCTTTTTTGTGGCCCGTCGCCTGGTCGGGCGTATGCGCGTGGCGTTCGTGTCCGCGAGGACGACCCACCACGGGGAAACCGACGCGACGGCCCGCCGTCACGGTCTCGCGGCGGACCTCGCGAATCGCGGACACGACGTGAGCGTCTTCACCTCGACGTGGTGGGAGGGCGACCACGACGCCTTCGAGCACGAGTCCATCGAGTACCGTGGCCTCGCTGGGACCCCCGGACACTGGCGTTTCGCGCTCCGCCTCCCGGGTGCACTCGGGGAGTTCGACCCGGACGTGATCCACGCCGACTGCGAACCGGAGAGCCATCCGATAGCCGCGACAGTCGGGGGCCACCTCGCCGGGGCTCCCGTTCTCCTCGAGTGCTACGACCCGCCGACCACCCTCGGACCAGTCGTCGGACGGCTCACGGGCTTCGCCGCGCGGTCGGCGACCGCCGTCGTGACTCCCTCGCGGACCGTCCGGACGCGGGTCCGCGAGATGGGCGTTCCCGGGGAGGACGTCACGGTCGTTCCGACCGGCATCGAGATGGACGTCGTCCGGGACGTGGAACCGGCTGACGGGGGCGACATCGTCTACTCCCGCCGTCTCGACGAGTCGGCCAACCTCGAGACGCTCCTCCTGGCACTGGCCGAGTTCCGGGAGTACGACTGGCGGGCGACCGTCGTGGGCGACGGGCCCCAGCGCGAGAGCTACGAACGACAGACCCGGGACCTCCGGATCGAGGATCGCGTGGACTTCGTCGGCGAGCGTTCGGTGCCCGAGCGGATCGCCCTCTTCAAGAACGCCCACGTCTACGTGCACACCGCCGAGTACACCCCCTTCGCCATCGACCTTCTGCGGGCCCTCGCGGCTGGTGCGGTGGGCATCGTCGAGTACCACGCAGACTCGAGCGCACACGAACTCGTCGAGCGACGCGAGCGGGGATTCACGGCCACGAGCGCCCAGGAATTGACCGAGCGACTGGCCGAGGCGGGCGCGCTCGATCACCGGACGATCGACGAGACGTACGCCGAGTACGACCGCCGGTCGTTCGTCGAGCGATATCTCGATCTGTACCGGGACGCCATCCACTAGTCCTCGCCGTCCACTAGTCCTCGCCGTCCTCGAGTCCCTCGCCGGTCGCGATGGCCGTCCGAAGTGCGTCGACGTTCGCGGCCACGTCGTGGACCCGGAGGACGTCTGCGCCGCGATCGACGGCGAGTGCGGTCCCGGCGACGGTCGCCGCCCCCCGATCCGTCTCGGCCCCGACCGCCTCGAACATGGACTTCTGGGAGTGTCCGACGAGGACGGGGCCCCCGAGCGCGTGGAACTCCTCGAGACGATCCAGGAGTTCGAAGTTCTCTCCGGCCGACTTCCCGAATCCGAGCCCGGGGTCCACGACGATCTGCTCGGGGTCGAGGCCGGCCTTGCGAGCGCGCAACACCGTCTCCGTGAGGTCGTCGATCACGTCCTCCACCACGTCGTCGTAGGTCACCGATCGCGTCGGATCGACGGGCGCGTCGACGCTGTGCATCACGACCAGCGGGGCGTCGTACTCGGCGGCCACGTGGGGCATCGCTGGATCCTCCAGTCCCGAGACGTCGTTGAGGACGTCCGCGCCGGCCTCGAGGGCCGCCCGACCGACCGAGGCGTCTCGCGTGTCCACGGAGATGGCGGCCTCCAGGTCCGCGATGGCCTCGACGACCGGCAGGACTCGCTCTCGCTCGACCGACGCGGGGACTGGATCGGCGCCCGGCCGGGTGCTCTCTCCGCCCACGTCGACGATGTCGGCCCCCGCCTCGACCATCTCCTCCGCCCGCCGAACGGCGGCGTCGACGTCGTCGTACTCGCCGCCGTCGTGGAAGCTGTCCGGGGTGACGTTCAGGATCCCCATGATCGCGGGTCCGTCCTCCCAGGGGTATCCCCGCCGTCGACCTTCGGTCCGGATGTCGAGGGCAGCCCTGAGGTCCTCGGCGAACGCGGAGAGCCCGTACGGCTGGCCGTCCAGTTTGTCGAGCAGTCGGTTGAACTGTGCGAGCGTCCCCATGAGCCGGACCTCGAGGAAGACCTCCCGCTGGTTCGAGAGGCCCGAGATCGCACACTCCCCGCCGAGGGAGAGCATCTCCTCCTTGAGGTACTGGGCCTGTCGGCGCTGGACCCTCGCGGCGACGACCCGGTGGACCCCCTTCGCGCGCATTCGCCAGACGCCCGGCGGCGTCACGTGTGCGCTCTCGAGGGCGTCCGCTGCCGTCGAGAGGTCCGTAACCCTGCGCGGGACGATCGTCCGCGTCCAGTGGCGTCTCGCCTCCGCGACCGCGTACAGCGACCCCGTGACGAGGACCGCGTCCTCGGGGTCGGCCGCGTCGATCGCGTCGGCGACGGCCGCCTCGACGCTCGACATCGCCGACACGTCCTCACAGACTCCCGAGAGACTCTCGGCCAGGACGGACTGGTCCTCAGCCCGATCGGTGTCTGGCCGGCAGGTCGTGACGCGATCGGGGGCGGGGAGGGCCGCTGCCATCCCGGCGTGCTCTTTGTCCTGCATCGCCCCGAGGACGACGTGGAGGTCGTCGTAGGACAGGTCGGCCAGGGTGTCGGCGACCGCGGCGACGCCACCGGGGTTGTGCGCGCCGTCGAGGATCACGAGTGGCTCTCGTTCCATCAGCTCGAAGCGCCCGGGCCAGGTCGCCTTTCGGAGTCCTCGCGCGATCGTCTCGGGGGCCGGGTCGGTCACCTGTTCGGCGAGACGGGCGGCGATCCCCGCGTTGGTCGCCTGGTGGGCGCCGAGGACGGGCAGGGCGGTCTCGATCGACCACTCGTCGGTCTCGATCTCGACGGCCCCCTCGTACCGGTCGGTCGGTCCGTCGTACCGAACACGGACGTCCGCGGTCGGATCTCTCCCCACCCGAATCACGTCGCCGGCGACCTCCCGGACGGCGGCCAGTGCCTCGTCGGTCGTCCCGGTCACGAGGGGCGCATCGGCCGGTGCGACCGTCGCCTTGTCGCGGGCGATCTCCTGGACGGTGTCCCCGAGGACGCTCGTGTGCTCCAGGGTGACGCTGGTGACGGCGCTGGCCACGGGGTCGACGACGCTCGTCGCGTCGTAGCGACCGCCGATCCCCACTTCGAGGACGGCCACGTCGACGTCCGATCGCCCGAAGTGCCAGATCGCCATCGTCGTCATCACCTCGAAGAAGGTGGGGGCGTCGTCGCGGGCCGCCCGCTCGGTCACGCGGGGTTCGATTCGATCGACGAAGGCGGCGACCGCCGACTCGGGGATCGACCGGCCGTTGACCCTGACCCGCTCCCGCAGGTCGTCGAGGTGGGGCGAGGTGTAGAGGCCCACGTCGGCGCCGGCCTCGGCGAGGATACGCTCGAGCATGCGGGCGGTCGATCCCTTGCCGTTCGATCCAGCGACCTGGACGAAGGCCGGACCCTCCTGGGGATCGTCGAGGTGCGAGAGGAGGTCCGCCGTGGAGTCCGTCCCCGGCTTGGGACGGTACCGGCGAAGGTCGAGGAGGAAGTTTGCCGCCTCGTCGTAACGCATACTCGACACTCCCCGTGGGCCCGCATAGGCCTGTCGGACTCCCCACGAACACCGACCGACCTAAAGGCCCCCTCGCCCAATCACACCGCGATGAGAGAACGCTTTCTCCGGGCCGCACGCGGCGACCGCACCGACAGGCCGCCCGTCTGGCTGATGCGACAGGCGGGACGCTACCTCCCGGAGTACCGGGACCTGCGCGCCCAGTACACCTTCCGGGAGGCCATCTCGACGCCCGAGGTGGCAGAGGAGATCTCCCTCCAGCCCCTGGAGCGCTTCGACCTCGACGGCGTCGTCATGTACTCGGACATCCTGGTCGCCCTCGAGCCCCTCGACCTCGAGTACCACATCGAGTCCGGCGTCGGTCCCGTCGTCGAGGACCCGATCGAGGGCCCGACCGACGTGCCGGGATCCCACGATCCGGTGGACGTCTCCCTCGAGTACGTCGGCGACCTCCTCACGCGTCTCTCTGACCGGGTCGGGCGCGAGGCGGCCGTCATCGGGTTCGCCGGCGGCCCCTTTACCCTCGCCTCCTACGCGGTCGCGGGCGAGCCGTCCCGGTCCCACGTCCCGATACGGGGCTTTCGGGCGGCCCACCCCGCCGCCTTCGAGGACCTGCTCGACTCCTTCGCGGACGTCGTCGTCGACTTCCTCCAGTACCAGGTCGACCACGGCGCGGACGTGGTACAACTCTTCGACACGTACGCGGGTCTGCTCGGCCCGGCGGACTACGAGGAGTTCGTCGTCCCGGTCCATCGGCGCATCGTCGACTCGGTCGACGTCCCGACGATCGTCTTCGTGCGGAACATGGCCGGCCGACTCGACCAACTCGAGGCGAGCGGCGCGGACGTGATCGGCCTCGACTGGACCGTCGAGATGGACGCGGCCCGCGAGGAATTGGGCGACCGACCCGTCCAGGGAAACCTCGACCCCTCCTACCTGCTCGGGGATCCGGACTTCGTCGCCGAGCGGGCCCTCGAGGTGATCGAGCGCGCCGGCGATCGCGGCCACATCCTGAACCTGGGCCACGGCGTGGATCGCCGGACCGACCTGGAGGCGGTCGAGGCCGTCGTCCGCGCCGCGAAGGCCGCAGAGCGCTGATCAGCGGTCTGCGTTCAGACAGTACGTCCCCGGTTCGTCCCGGCAGCGACACTGCCTGAGCTGGTAGTACTCGGGGTCGAAGTCGGCGACGAACGGCTCGATCAGGTCGGCCATGATCCCGGGGAGTCGGGGCTCGTCGTGGGGGACGGGCACCCGGTGGAAGTCGAGGCCCGCCGCCGCGGCCTCCGCAGCGAGGTCGTCGTCGAGTTCGGAGAGCGTCTCCGATTGCTCGTGGAGGAAACTGGCCGGCTCGACGACCACGCGGTCGGCCGCCACGGTCTCGATGGCGGTCTCCACGTCGGGCTCCGTCCAGGGGATGTCGCGGTTCTCGTGGTTCTGGAACCCGACGGTGTACTCCTCGACGCCGAGCAGTGCGGCCACGGTCTCCGTGTACTCCTCGACGTACTGGTCGTACCGACTCCCCTCATCGAGGTAGTGCAGTGCGGTCCCGTGTGCCGAAAAGAGGAGTTCGGTCCCGGGATCGGAGAGCGAGAGCCCCGCCTGCTCGACGAAGGACTGGACGTTCTCCGCCCGCATTCGCGGGTAGGTCGGGTGGCGGTGCCAGCCCGTGACCGCGTTCCACTCGACGTCCCACTCCCGGGCCGTCACGGCGTCCTCCAGGTCGTCGACGGCGAACACGTTGGTCGAGGGACCGCTCAGGGGGTAGACCGGCAACCCGATCAGGTGGTCGATCCCGTCCGCCTGGGCCGCCGCCACCGCGTCCTCGATCAGTGGCTCCGTATACTGGTACCCGAGGTAGGTCGTCGCGTCGTAGCCGCGCCCCTCGAGTTCGGCCTCCAGGCGATCGGCCTGGGCCTCGGCCTGGGCCTGGAGGGGCGATCCGCCGATCTCCTCGTACTCCTCGATCAGCCCGGGCGCCCGGCGCTTCGCGAGCGTCTCGGCGCGCTCTCTCGCCGCCGCCGGGGAGTCGTAGTCCTCGAGATCGGCGTTGTCGAAGAAGATCCGCTCGAGGTAGTCCTCGACGGTGGATCGATCGGGCGTTGCCGGTTCGCCGAAGTTCAACAGCACGACGCCGACGCTCATTGCCGGTGATTCGTTCGCCCGGGGGGAATAGCCTTCGATAGCGACGATCGCCGCCCGTTGGTCACGAAGCTATTTGCCCCGCGACGACGACGTTCACCCATGAGCCGCATGGATTGGCGAACGGCCGGTGCCCTCCTCCTCGCCGGCGTGCTCGCGTACGCGCTCGGCCTCCCCTACACCTTTTCGCTCGCCCCCTTCCGCGAGGGACAGGTCGTCCTCCTGCTCCTCGCCGTCGTCCAGGGCGCGATCTTCCTCGCGGTCGCGATCCTGATCGGCCAGTACTTCGGCCACCCGATCGGCCTCGGCGCGCCGGTCGTCTCCGACGCCGTGCGGGGCGCGCCCGTCGCCGATCGGATTCGATCGCTCGCACCCCTGGCCCTCGGCTCCGGGGCGGCGGTCGGGATGGCACTCCTCGCGATCGACGTGGGCCTGGTCCTCCTCCGCGGCGACCCGCTCGCGGTGGCCGCCCTCCCGCCGCTGTGGACGCGCGTCCTGGTCACCGCCTACGGCGGCGTCGTCGAGGAGATCCTGCTCCGGTACGGGGTGATGACCCTGTTCGTCTGGATCGCCTGGCGCGTCGCCGGCCGACCCGACGCCCTCCCCTCGATCGGCGTCTGGGTCGCCATCGTCCTCTCCTCGGTGGCCTTCGGCCTCGGTCACCTCCCGATCGCGGCGGCCGCGGGAGCGACTATCACCCCCTACCTCCTCGCCCGCACGATCCTGCTCAACGGGGTCGCCGGGATCGTCTTCGGGTGGCTCTACTGGCGACGCGGGCTCCTGGCCGCGATGCTCTCTCACTTCACCGCGGACGTCGTCCTCCACGTGATCGGCCTCACGATTCTCGCGGCGGTCCTGTAGTCCGGGCTCATGGATCGTGAGAACGGCCCCGATCCTCGATCGTGGCCGAAACGGGCGCCTCAGTCGTGACGGAACGCTCGGCGACCGGTGAACGCCATCGCCATTTCGTGGACGTCCAAGCCCTCGCTCGCTTCGCTCGCTCGCCCTTGGAGATTCCACCAGGACAGCCCCGCACGGGTGGAGGAGGGGCCTCAGTCGTGAGCG
>JBDGUE010000034.1:0-64786 GCA_042216045.1 Halanaeroarchaeum sp.
GGAACGAGCGCTTCCGCACCCGAAACTCGAAGGAGCGCAACCTCAAGCAGGCGCTCGGCGAGATCGAGCGCATGGCCTCCGCGCTCGGCCTCCCGAAGGAGGTGCGCGAGACCGCCTCCGTGATCTACCGACGGGCCCTGGAGGAGGACCTCCTCCCCGGTCGCTCCATCGAGGGAGTCGCGACGGCGTCCCTCTACGCGGCCGCCCGCCAGATGAGCACGCCGCGGAGCCTCGACGAGGTCGCCACCGTCAGCCGGATCGACGAGATGGAGTTCAAGCGCACCTACCGCTACATCGTCCGCGAACTCAACCTCGAGGTTCAGCCGGCCGATCCGGCGAGTTACGTCCCCCGCTTCGCCTCCGAACTCGACCTCGACGAGGAGGTCGAGCGCCGGGCCCGCGAACTGTTGAGCACCGCCCAGGAGGACGGCGTCACGAGTGGGAAGAGTCCCGTCGGCCTCGCGGCGGCCGCGATCTACGCCGCCTCGCTGTTGACGAACCAGAAGGTGACCCAGAGCGAGGTCTCGGCGGTCACGAACGTGAGCGAAGTCACCATCCGCAACCGCTATCAGGAACTCCTCGAGGCCGCCGAAGTTCCGGCCTGAATCGCAGGGCCCCGTCGAGCACAGCGCCGCGCCCCCGATCGTCAGCAGACATTCTCACCCGTCCGGTCGGAGCCGTTCGCCGGCCTTGATCGGCATCGGGAGGTGGTTCTCCTCCGGAGGCAGCACCGAGACGTAGCTGTCGTCGTAGACGGAGAAGGGGTGGTATGCGAAGTTGAAGTCGAGGGCGACCCGATCGCCGGTCTCGGCGTCGTCGACCGAGAGGGCGAGATACCGACCCTCGCTGGCCGTCTCGACGCCGTTCGTCTCGTCGGTGAACGGGACCAGCAGATCCTCGGCCTCGGGTGCGCGATAGGCCGTCACCACGTGGTGGTCGTCGGTCTCGAACCCGAGGGTCGCGACCCGTTCGAACTCCAGGTCGGGCCCGCGATTCGCGGGCAGGCGGACCGTCTCCGGCGACCGGACCCACTGGAGGCGCGCGGAGCGTCTGGCACCGGGCGCGGGGTCGAAGTACGTGAGGCCGGCGAAGTCCCCGTCGACGGGCGAGAACTCGGCGTCCGCGAGGTGGGCGTCCTTCTCCGCTCTGAACGCCTCCAGGCGCTCGCGCCACGCCGCCTCGTCGAAGTCCGGGTCGGGCATGGTGGCCACTCGGGGCCGGACGCACTAACGGATTCCGACCGGCGGATGGCCGTCCCCGCGACGGTCGGTGCCGTCTCACTCGGGGTGGCTCGTCGTGCCGTCTCACTCGGGAAACTCCGTGGCGTCTCACCGGGGAGACTTCGTGTCGTCTCGCCCAGGAGGGTGTGAGGTTTACAAGCGATGACGACCCAGCGTCTCCCATGCGGGAGATAGACGGGGCGTCGGGCGGGGGACAACAGGTCCGGACGGCAGTGGCCACGAGCGCCGTCACCGGGGATGCCGTCACCGTGGAGAACGTCCGCGGTGGCCGTTCAGATCCCGGACTGAAGGCACAACACGTCGCGGCCATCGAGAGCGTCGCCGCGCTTTCCGACGCCACGACCGAGGACGTCGCGATCGGGTCGTCCTCGTTCTCCTTCGATCCCGGCGGCCTTCCGGGGGGACGTCACGAGCAGTCGATCGGGACGGCTGGCAGCGTCACGCTGGTCGTCGAGGCGGTGCTGCCACTCGTCCTCGGCCTCGAGGGACCGGCCGACCTTGCGGTCACCGGCGGCACCGACGTCCCCTGGTCCCCGCCCTTCGACTATCTGCGGGCCGTCACGCTCCCGGTGCTCGCTGGGGCCGGACTCTCGGCGGAAGTGTCCCTCGACCGCAGGGGCTTCTATCCGTCCGGCAAGGGCCGCACACGCCTCCACCTGGAGCCCTCCTCCGTGTCACCACTCCGGCTGGACCGGCGCGGGGACCTCGAGTCAATCGCCGTGCACTCCGTGGCGTCCGCCTCGCTTGCGGACGCCGCGGTCGCAGACCGACAGGCCGACGCGGTCCTGGAGGGCCTCGAGGGTCGGATGACCGCGCCGATCCAGTCCGCGGCCGCGTACCCCGAGACGACCGATCCGGGCTCCGTGGTGGTGATCGTTGCTCGATTCGAGCGATCGATCGCCGGATTCTCCGCGCTGGGGGAGCGGGGCAAGCCGGCGGAGGCGGTCGCGGGCGACGCCGTCGCTCGATTCGCCACGTTCCGGGAGACGGACGCCGCGGTCGATCGACACCTGGCAGACCAGGTCGTTCCGTTTCTCGCGTTCGCCGGTGGGAGCGTGCGCGTACCGACCGTCACCGACCACGTCGAGACCCACCTCGACGTCCTCGATCAGTTCGGGTTCGACGTCGCAATCGACCCCCACGACGAGGGAGCGACGATCGCCGCCGATCCCCCCGATCAGACGACGCCGTAGCCGGCCCCGTCGGGTGCGTCCTCCGGGGCGACCGTGACGTTCGTGGCGTAGGTGATCGACGGGCCCACCACCCTGACGTGAACCGTCGCCGAGTAGATCGCGGGCGCCGCGATCGGCCCGTTCGCGGGGTCGGTCGCGTAGTTGGTCGCCGGGACCGACGCCGACCGCGCGAAGAGCAGGTATCGCCCCCTCGCGCTCGTCCCGTTCCGGATCCGGACCTCGTACGGGGACGAGACGCCCGTGGCCACGAGCAGGTCCGTGCACTCGGTGCCCGCCACGTGCCCCTCGGACAGGTCGACGACGACGGACGGACCCGAGACGGTGCACTCGACGCCCGCCGACGTCTGAACCCTCGCGTTCCCCCCGTCGGGGGCGATCGTCATCCGCCACGTCGCGCCCTTGGAATCGACGATCACGGTGACGGGCCGATCGCCGCCGAGGGAGTCCTGGGAGACGTTCATCACGAACCGACGAACGCCGGACACGTCGGTCGCGAGCGTCCAGTTCCCCGCGCCGCTCACGTTCGTGAGGGCTCTCGTCTCGTTCTGGAGGATGCGCGTACCGTCCGTCGTGGAGCGGACCGAGACCGTCGCGAGTTCCGCGTACCGGACCGACTGGTCGATGGTTGCCGAACGGAGGTCGGCGACGTCGGCCCTGAACTGCGACTCGATCTCGGACCGCGAGGAGGCGTTGTACCGGTTCGCCAGGGCGAGCAGCCCACCCACGCCGTCGCTCGCGGCGTGCTGGAAGGCGATCGCGTCGGCGCCGGTCGGCGTCTCTCTGGTGGCCAACTGCTCCGTGAAGACGGCAGCGTTGGCGATCACGCCGAGGGCGAGCAGCGTGACGGCGATCCCGAGTGCCGCGACGAGCACGACCTGCCCCCGTGAGCGACCCATGGCCGATGCTGGGAGGGCGACCCGCAAAAGCGTTCAGGTCGGTCCCTCGGCCGTGCTCGCCAGGACGATACCGGCAGCCATCACGACGCCGCCGGCCGCGAAGGTGGGACCGAGGGATTCGCCCAGGAAGACCACGCCCAGCAGCGACCCAACGAGTGGCTGTGCGAAGAAGAAGACGGCGACGACGCCGGCTTCGAGGGACTCCACCCCCCGGTACCACAGGTACCACGCGACGGCGGTGCTCACGACCCCGAGGTAGACGACCGCCGCGATCACGGGGAGCGTGGTCGGGATCGAGGCGATCGACCGACCGGACGTGGCGAGTTCGATTGCCGCGGCGACCGCGAGGACTGGAACGGCCCAGACGGTCGAGTAGGTCGCGGTGGTAAGCGGGGAGTACCGCCGGACGAGCGGGGTCCCCCAGACGGTGTAGATGGCCCACCCGAGGCTCGCGAGCAGGAGGGCCCCGATCCCGAGTGCGTTGCCCTCGCCGAGGCGGGAGAGGTCGTACTGGCCGACGAGCACGAGGAGGGTCCCGACCGTCGCGAGTCCCATGCCGCCGACCTTCCGGATCGTGACCCGCTCACCGAGCAGGGCGATTCCGAGGATCAGCGTGAAGACCGGGGTCAACACGGTCAGCAGGGAGCCCTGACTGGCGTTCGTCAGGTCGGTCCCGACGAACTGCGTGAGGAGCGTCACGGCGACCCAGAAGCCGAGGGCCGCGAAGCGCGCGTGTTCGCCGCGCGAGAAGTCCGGCGCGCGACCGCCCGCTCCGACGACGATCAGCAGCGACCCGGCGCCGAGCGCCACCCGAAGGAAGGCCAGCGTCGCGGGCGGTATCGCAGAGAAGCCCCACTTGCTCACGACGTACATCCCGCCCCACAGCGCCGCCGCGATCAGCGGCGCGATCGCCTCAACTCGACGCGTCATCGACCGCGAGTTCGACGCGCCTCCCCCTCAGTCTGGCGGTCGTCGCATCCACAGCCCTAATGGGGGACCGGGTCGAGGTGACGGCATGAACGTCGCGGTGGTGGGCGCCGGCGCCCTCGGGACACTCTTCGCCGGCCGACTCGCGGCGGCGGGAACGGACGTGACGCTCGTCGGGCGCCCCGGGGGGCACGTCGAGGCCATCCAGCGCGACGGGATCGAGATCTCGGGCGTCGATCCGATCCGGGGAATCGAGGTCGAGGCCACCACCGATCACGACGCGGTGGCCGGATCGTCCTGGCTCCTGCTCGCGGTCAAGAGTTACGACACGGCCGAGGCGATGGCGTCGGTCGGCGACGCCCTCGCGAGCGGTCCGATCGTGACGGTGCAAAACGGCCTCGGCAACGCGGAGACCATCGCCGACTTCGTCGCGCCCCAGCGTGTCGTCGTCGGGACCACGTCCCACGGCGCGACCCTCGACCGACCAGGGGTGGTCGACCACGCGGGGCGGGGCGACACCGTCCTCGGCCGCTACTTCGGGGAGGCCGACGCTTCCGACGTCCGCGTCGAAACCGTCGCAGCGACCCTCTCGCGGGCGGGCATCGAGACGACGGTCACCGATCGTCCGCGGGACGCCCTCTGGGAGAAGGTGATCGTCAACGTCGCCATCAACGCGGCGACGGCACTCGCGCGCGTGCCGAACGGCCACCTCGTCCGATACGGACCGGGGAAGCGATTGCTCGAGCGGGCCGCACGCGAGGCGCTGGCCGTCGCACGGGCGGAGGGGCGCTCGATCGACGAGTCCGTCGTCGATCGAGCGCGCGCGGTCGCGAGGACGACCGCGTCCAATCGGTCGTCGATGCGTCGCGACGTGGAGTCCGGATCGCGGACCGAGATCGAGTCGCTCAACGGCGCCGTCGTCTCGCTCGCGGAGGAACACGACGTCTCGACCCCGGTCAACCGGACGCTCGCGGACCTGGTTCGGTTGACGCGGGCGGGCGCCGACGACTGAAGTGGGTCCGTCACGTACCCGCGTGCATGCACCACGACGTGATCGTCGTCGGGGGCGGTGTCGTCGGCCTCTCCACGGCACTGCACCTGGGTCGTCGGACCGACCTCGACGTCGCGGTCGTCGAGAAGGAACACCACCTCGGGAGCCACCAGAGCGGCCGGAACTCCGGCGTGCTCCACCCGGGATTCAACTACGAACCGGGGTCGCTCAAGGCGCGCTTCGCCACCGAGGGGACCGAGCGCATGAAGGAGTACTGCGAGGAGAACGACGTCCCACTCGAGGAGACCGGAGTCGTCGTGGCCGCCGTCGACCGCGAGGAGGAGGCGCGACTCGAGGACCTCGCGGACCAGGCCGCTGCGAACGGGACGGCAGCCGAGATCGTCGGCGAGGAGCGACTCCACGAACTGGAACCGCACGCCAGGGGGCGGGCCGCCCTGCACGCCCCGGAGGCGGCCTCGGTGGACTCCCAGCAGTACGTCTACCAACTCGCACGCGACGCCCAGGCGCGGGACGTCTCCCTTTACACCGGCACCGAGGTCGAAGGGCTGGTGCGGGCCGACGGTGGATACCGCGTGCGGACGACGCACGGGCCCCTCGACGCCCACTTCCTCGTCAACGCTGCCGGACTCCACGCCGACGAACTCGCCCGCGAGGTGGGCGTCGGTCAGGAGTACCAGATCGTCCCCTTCCGCGGCGAGTATTACGAACTGGTCCCGGACCGACGGTCGCTGGTCGACGGCATGATCTACCCGACGCCCGACCCCGAGTTGCCCTTCCTCGGCGTCCACTTCACCCGGCGCACCGACGACAGCGTCATCGTCGGCCCCAACGCGGTCCTGGCCTTCGGGCGAGAGGCCTACGACAACACCGACGTTCACCCCCGGGAACTCGCCGAGACCCTCGGCTACGGGGGGTTCTGGCGGCTCCTGTCGTCGCCGAAGATGCTTCGCGTCGCCGGCGCGGAGTTGCACAAGTCCTACCGGACGGAGCGCTTCGCGGGCGCCGCCCGTCGGCTGGTTCCGGAGGTGACGGCGGACGACCTCGTCCGCTCGTACGCGGGCATCCGGGCACAGATCGTCGACGACGAGGGGTCACTCGTCAAAGACCCCCTGTTCGTCGAGGGAGACGACGCGATCCACGTGCTGAACGCGGTCTCGCCGGGGCTCACCGCCTCGCTCCCGTTCGGCGACCACCTCGCCGAGCGGGTCGAAGACGCCTACTGACCGCCGAGGGATCGAACGGACAGCGCGAGCGCCCCGACCCCCAGGACGCTCCCGACGGCGAGCAACCACCACCCCATCGTGTAGCCCGCGGCGTCGACCAGGACGCCGAACGCCGGCGGAGCGAGGAGGCCGCCCAGGTTGATCGTGGTCTGTCCGGCGGCCGTGGCCGCGCCGGCCTCGTCGTCGTCGACCAGACGGACGAGCGTTCCGTGATAGAGGCCGGTCGTCCCCAGCATCGAGAGGCCCAGCACGGCCACGAGCGGAAAGGCCGCGGCGACGCCGACGAGGGGCAGCGCCAGGTAGAGCGCGGCGGCGGTCCCCAACTGGGCCAGCATGACGCGGGCGGCCCCGGCCGCCGCCGATCCGGGGAGTCTGTCGGCGATCGCCCCGACGCCGATGCGACCCGCGCTCCCGGAGATCTGCATGGTGGCGAGCGCGAACCCCGCGAGGTGGACGGACGCGTCCGCTGACTCGAGGAAGGGGACCAGGTAACCGGTCGTGGTGAAGATCCCCGTCCCGAGGAACAGGCCGGCGAGCGAGAGAAAGACGAAGGATCGATCGTCCCACAGGCCGCGGACGTCCGGGAGCGTGGGACGCCCGGTCCCACCGGTTCCCCGGTACGCCACGAGGTAGCCCATGGCCGCGAGTCCGGCGACGGCACCGATGGCCAGGAACGCGGTCCGCCAGGTCGCGCCGACGCGGGCGGCGTTGGTGACCACGACCGCCGCGAGCGCGCTCCCCGTGGTGACGCCGATCTGTTTGACGCCGACCGCGAGGTTGTACTGGCCGGGCGGCGCCCGATCCGCGATGGCGCGGTTCGTCGCGGGCATCGCCGTCGCGTACGCGGCACCGAGGACGAACACGGCGACGAGCAACGCAGCGAACGACGGAGCCACGCCGACGCCCACGGTGCCCACGGCGAGGAGGGCGAGACCCACGACCATCGGCGGCCGATCGCCGTATCCGTCGACGATGGCGCCGGCGGGAAACAGCATGACCGTGTACCCGAGCGTGAGAACGGCGAGCAGGATCCCGATCCCCGTCGTCGAGACCTCGAACGCACCGGCGATCGCGGCGGTCGCGGCGAAGACGGCGTAGTAGGTCGTGCTGGCCACCACCTGCCATCCACCCACGACGCCGACGTGTCGCCAGGACCGGTCGACCGACACGTCAGCCCCCCGTTCGGTCTTCCATCTCCGCCCATCGCTCGCCGCGACGCATACGTCCGATCCCCACGTTCCGTCCCCTAAAGCGAGGGGGTTGCGGCAGATCCGTGGCGTGCGTTCTTTGTGGAAGCCACACCGAGGGACGGCATGGGAGACGTCTTCGAAGCCCGAACCCGTCGCCTGCAGGACCGTCTCGCGGATCACGAGGGCGACGCCGTCGTGTGCACCGCCAGTCCCAACCTCTACTACCTCAGCGGGTTCTTCGAGCACCAGAGCGACAGACACCTGCTCTGTGTCGTCCCCGAGTCGGGAGACCCCTCGATCGTCGCGCCCGCCCTGTACGAGACCCAACTCGCGGAGGAGAGTTGGATCGCGGACGTCCGAACGTACGGCGACGACGGCGATCCACTGGCGCGCGTCGCGACCGCGGCCAGAGACCTGGACGTCGCCGACGGACACCTCCTCCTCGATCCGACCATGTACGCGCGGTTCACGATCGATCTCCGCGAGACGCTCGCGGGCGCCACGTTCGGTCTCGCGGGAGACGTGATGACCGCCCTGCGGATCACCAAGGACGAAGCTGAACTGGAGGCGATCCGGGCGGCGAGCGCGGTCGCCGACGCGGTCATCGAGGAGGTCCGTGAGTTGGGATCGGACGTCCTGGGCCGGACGGAGACGGCGGTGGCCCGGACGATCGAGCGATCGCTCGCCGATCACGGCGGCGAGAAGCCCGCCTTCGAGGTCATCGTGGGATCTGGTCCGAACGGGGCGAAGCCACACCACACGCACGGGGACCGGACGATCGAGCGCGGCGATCCGGTCGTCCTCGACTTCGGCACGCGGGTCGATCACTATCCCAGCGATCAGACCCGGACCGTGGTGTTCGGTGGGGACCCGCCTGACGGCTTCGAGGAGGCCTTCCGGGCGGTTCGCGACGCCCAGACGGCGGCCGTCGACGCGATCGAACCCGGCGTCGCTGCGGCGACCGTCGACCGGGCCGCCCGTTCGGTGCTGGAGGACCGGGGGTACGGCGAGGCCTTCGTCCACCGAACGGGCCACGGCGTCGGACTCGACGTTCACGAGGCACCGGAGATCGTCGGAGGCAACGACCGCACGCTCCGACCGGGCATGGTCACGAGCGTCGAACCGGGCGTCTACGTCCCGGGGGAGTTCGGCGTTCGGATCGAGGACCTGGTCGTCGTCACGGCGGACGGCGCGACCCGATTGAACCACACCCACCGAGGCTACGAACCCACGGCGGAGGGGTGAAGGGGCCCCGCGACCGATCGGGAGACATGGATCCCCCGCTCGCCGTCGACATCGACGGGACGTTGAGTCGCGCCGATCGATCGATCGATCCGCGATCGTTCTCGACCCTCCGCGAGTGGGAGGCGCCGGTCGTCGTGGCCACCGGGAAGGCGTTGCCCTTTCCGGTCGCGCTCTGTCAGTTCGTCGGGATTCCAGAGCGCGTCGTCGCGGAGAACGGTGGCCTCGCGCTCGTGGACGACGAACTGACCGTCCACGGCGACCGGGAGGCCGCCGACGCGGTCGCGCGGGAGTACGAGGACGCGGGACACGACCTCGGGTGGGGCAGCCTCGACCTCGCGAACCGCTGGCGCGAGACCGAGATCGCCGTCAGCCGCGAGTCGCCGCTTCCGCCACTCGCGGAGATCGCCGACCGACACGGCCTCGAGGTCGTCGACACGGGATTCGCCTATCACGTCAAGTCGCCGTCCATCGACAAGGCGGCGGCGCTCCGCACGGTCGCAGACGAGTTGGGGCACCCACCGGAGGACTTCCTGGCGGTCGGGGACTCGGCGAACGACGTCGGCATGCTGACCCTCGCTGGCCAGTCCTTCGCGGTCGCGAACGCGGACGAGGAAGCGAAGGCGGCCGCCGACGCGGTCACCGACGGGGCCTACGCGAGCGGGTTCCTCGAGGCCGTCTCTCGCGCCCGGTAGCGCCGGAGCGCTTTCGGTGGTGGCCGGAGAAATCGACGCCATGCGAGAGATTGCGGACCGACTCGAGTCTGGCGCCGCGGTCGCGGTCACCGTCCTCCCCGACGGGAGCGTCGATCGACGGTCCGCGGTGGTCGACGCGGACGGCGACACGCTCAGCCGCGAGCGCCTGGCCGAGGCGATCGCGGACGGCGCGAAGACGTTCCTCACGACGGGACACGGCGTCGAAGCCGGCGGTCAGTCGGTCAACGCTGGACGACAGCTCTCCGCCCTCGGCGCGGAGACGACCGTGATCGGGCACCTCGATCACCCCCAGTTCGAGTCGCTCTCCTTCCGCACGTACTCGATGGGAGATCCCGCCGAGATTCACGTCTACGAACTGGCCGACGGCGTCACCATGTTCGCCACCGAGTCGACGGACATCGAGACGTGGACCGTCGACCGCCTCCACGAGACCGTGGGTCCGGACGCCGATCGGGTCCTGGGGAGTCGGGCGATCCTCTGGACGAACTGGGCGGCCTTCCCGCACGGTACCGCGGCCATCGCGGACCTGGCGGCAGCCGTGGATTCCGACCAGGTGTTCGCGCTCGACCCGGGGGCCGTCTCCACCCGCCCGCTCACGGACGCCGCGGCGCTCCTCGACGGCCTCGCCGCCCAGGACGTCGCGGGGGAGTTGATCGTGAGCCCCAACGGCGAGGAGGCCGATCGCCTCGCAGCGGCGATCGACGTGCCGAGCGGAGACCACTCGGTCACGGCGGCCGCGCTCCGGTCACACACCGGTGCGGACGCCGTCGTGATCCACGAGCGTGCGCGCGCGATCGCGGCCACCGCCGACGGCGTCACGACGGTGCCGACCGTCGAGGACCTGGAGCCGACACGCCACGCCGGCGCCGGCGACGCCTTCAGCGCCGGCATCACGTACGCTCGCGCCCTGGCGTGGCCCTGGCCGGACGCCCTGACGCTCGCGAACGCGTGTGCGGCCCACTACCTCGTGCACGGTCGAACCGGCGACCGGGACGACCTGCAGGGCCTGCTCTCGAATCGCGGGCAGAACTGACGCGGCGGTCGTCGGTTCGCGACGACGTCGACCGGCGACGATCAGAAGGGGAGGAGGCGTCGCAACCAGGACCCCACGCCCCCGCCCTCCCGGGCCTCCTCGAAGACGGGATGGAGGGCGTTCAGGAGGTCGCGTCGCGACTCGAAGCGGTGGCGATCCGCCCGCGCGACGGCCTCCGAGAGTCGCATCGTGCGCCCCGACGGATCGTAGGGGATCTCCGGGTCGTCGAGGGCGTCGACGAGGGACTCCGCGTCGACGGGAAATCCCACCGATCCCTCGCGGAGTCGGTCGTCGAGCGCCGGGATCCCGAAGGCCACGGAGTCGGGTTCCGCGTCGTCCTCGGGTGGCGGTACTGCGGCCATGTGTTCGCGTGATGGCTCCGTTCGGAAATGTCTCCGGGTTAGGTCCCCTCGACGGGCGGCAGGTCGTCCTCGTCGTACTTGGCCCTGAACTCGCTGATCAGTTGTCCCATCTTGGCGTACCAGTCGTTGAGCAGGCGCTGCATGTCCTCGGCGATCATCTCGGGATCGGTCGGTCGGTAGACGTGATAGTAGCCCCCCTGCTCGTAGTTGACCTGCTCTTTGGTGAGGAAGCCGGCCGAGAGCAGTCGCTGGACGGACCGGTAGGCGGTGGATCGCTCGCGATCGACGGCCTCCGCGATCTCGTCGACGGTCATCGGCTCCTCCGCGCTCGTCAGCTCCTTGAAGACCTCCTTGTCGAGGGTCTTCAGACCGTGCATGCACTCGAGGAGTCCCTCGCACTGCATGTCCCGGGAGAGGTACTCGCTCATCGATTCGGGCATATCGTCGCGAAATACGCGCGTTCCGGGCAAAAGCGTTGTGCAGAACGGTGACGATCGTCCACGGCCGGACGGCGCCGGGCGCGACCGGGGGTCAGGGCCCCGGAGCGTCCCCCGCCAGTCGCGAGCGGACGAATCCTTGCGCGTACGCCCCCGCGAACATCCCGCCGATGGCCCAGAGAATGGAGACGTTGCCGACCCCGAGGCTGGCGTAGGCCGCACCGGGACAGACCCCCGACAGCCCCCAGCCGGCACCGAAGATCACGGCCCCGATCACCACCCGTCGGTCGAGCGTCTTCAGTCGTCGGGTGTACGCACGCCCGCCGATCGGAGACGTCCCGCCGGAGCGCCTTGCGAGCGCGATGGCCGTCCCGGTCACGAGCGTGGCGACGGCCATCAGGACCGCGAGCCCCAGGTCCTCGAGTCGGAGGAACGAGAGGACCACCTCCATGTGGGTCATCTCGCCGACGGCGAGTCCGAACCCGAAGACGATTCCGCCGACGAACACGACGGCACGGGCCGCCCGCGAGACCATCAGGGGCGCACCCCCATCGCCGAGACCAGCGTCGCGGTGAGGATGCCGACGGCCATGAACACCGCGACGTTGACGAGGGACGTCCGGGAGCGCGAGGCGACGCCACAGATCCCGTGACCGGTCGTACACCCCTTCCCGACCCGCGTGCCGACGCCAACGAGGAATCCGCCGACGAGGAGCCGGTACCACTGCACGTCGGTCCGCCAGGCCTCGCCGACGACGAACACCGCATAGAGGCCTGCGCCCGCGACGATGCCGAGGGTGAAGAGGTGGCGCCACGAGCGACTGGCGGCGTACTGGCCGAACCGGGACAGCGAGGAGACGTGGGACAGCGTCGACTCGAGGTAGGTGCTCGATCCCGGGACGATTCCGGTGAGGACGTAGATTCCGGCGATCCCGAGACCGATCAGGGCGCCACCGAGGACGTACTGTCCGAGGCCACGGGGAAAGACGTCGAGGAGCGACAGCGACGCGATGACCATTCAGACCCCCCGCAGTGCCTCGGTGCTCGTCGCACAGTTGTTCGGGCCGAGTTCGAGGCTGAAGGCGAGGTCCTCGCTCACCGACTCCTCGCCCAGGTTGATCGCGATGATCGTGCGGTAGTTCGCCGGGCGGGGTGGCATGTCGGCGAGCACCTCCGCTGCGAACTCGGCGGCGTCGACCGAGAGGATCGGCATCGACTCGCGCAACTCCCCGACGGTGGCGGTGTAGGTGCCGTCGGCCGCTGGTTCCGCGGTCTCGCTGACGTGGCCGCCCGCGATCACCGTGTCATCGGAGCGGGTGAGGATCCGCTCGTGGATGGACTCGTGAAGGCGTCTGGCGGCCGCCTCGGCGCCGTCGGCGCCCGCCTCGAGGTCCGGGCGCGCCAGGCTCTCCGAGAAGAGGCCGTCGCCCGTGAGCAACACCTCGTCGTCGATCAGGAACGACGTCATCCCGGTCGTGTGTCCGGGCGTCGCGATCGCCTCGACGGTCGCCGCTCCGACGCGGAGGGTCTCCCCGTCGGCGATCGTCTCGACCTCGTCGGCGAAGGTGACGCCTCGCTCGGCGGCCCGCTCCGAGAGGACGCCCGTCGCCCCGCGCTCCGCGAGGGCGCGGACGCCGCTCACGTGGTCGGCGTGGACGTGGGTGTCGACGGCGTACGCGAGCGTCGCCCCCTCGGCTTCGGCGTCGGACCGATACCGGTCGGCGAAGGCCAGCAGCGGATCGAAGACGGCGGCCTCCGCGCCGTCGACCAGGAGGTAGGCCAGACACCCGGAGGAGGGCCGCTCGTACTGATAGAGTCGACCCGCACCGTCGTACCGGGTGATCTCCCTCGCGACGGTGATCCGGGCCCAGCCCTCCATCCCGTTCGCGAGGTTCTTCGCGTCGATACCCCGTTCGCGGAGCATCCCCGCGATCTCCGCGCTCGAGCGACCCTTCGCGCACACGACGATCAGGGGGTCGTCCCGCGGAAGGGAGTCGAGGAGGTCCTCGTCGAGACCGCCCTCGAAGACGGTGCCCGGCACGTTCTCGACCTCGACGGCGTCGCCGTCGATGTACCACTCCGCGAACTCCTCCGGTCCGCGGACGTCGAGGATCGTGACCGATTCCCCCGCCTCGATGCGCTCGTAGAGTGCACGGGGGTCGATCGCGGTCCCGTCGTCGATCGATGCGGCGCCGGTGGTCATGTCTGTCGACACAACGTGTCGCGCGGGCAAATAGCTGTATGCCGACGACGATCCCGCCGATTCCGTCTGCCGACGGCGGTCACGTCGATTCTCAGACCTCCGCGCCCCGGGCCTCGATCCGGTCGGCCAGCGCCGTCACGTCTGCGGTGGCCGGGTCTGACACGCGCGCGAGAATCTCGCCCTCGACCGCCGACCGCGCCACGTCCCCCACGAGCACGGTCGGAACGGGCACCGCCTTGAACCCCTCCGCGAGGACGAAGGCGAACCCGTCGCCGAGGAGGTCGAGACCACGCTCGAGTCGACGGTCGCCGTCGTGTTCTTCTGCCTCCCGCCGGACCTGGAACGACAGCGAGGGCGTGACCCCGACGACGGCGTCGGCCCCGGCCGTCCGGTGACGGTGGGTGTCCTTTCCCGGCGTGTCGACCTCGACGTCGTGATGGATCGACTTCACCGTCCCCACCCGACCACGCTCCCCCAGAGTCGGGACCAGTCGCTCGATCAGCGTCGTCTTTCCGCTGTCCTGATACCCGGCGATGGCGACGAGGCGCATGTCAGACCCGAGGGCCGCTCCGCCTTTAGGTGGTCCGGGCTCGATCGGCGGCGTCCGACGCGTCACGTCGTGGGCAGATCGCGTGTGTCGTCGCCCGAAGACTGTCCACGACCGCGAACGACCGCCCCGTCATCCCACCGATTCGTCGAGGGGATGACACGGCCGAAGACGCGATTGTGAACGCTCTCAGTATCGGATAATCTGCTCGCACCTTTTTAGGCGATCGGCACCGAGTGTGTACCGACGGTTCACGACAGGTGATCGCAGACATGACCCACGAACCCAGTCGGACGGTGGCGTCGATCGCGAACTCGGAGATCCCCGGACGGGGCCCCTGCTGTGGCGGTGACTCCCGATGAGCGAAGAAGCACCATCCGTCGAGGAACTGCGGGTCCAGATCGAGGCCCTGGAGGAACGCCTCGACGAGGTCGTCATGGAGGACGAAGACGACACCACGAAGATGACCATCGTGGCCGTGAGCGGCACCCTCGACATGGCCTACCCGACGCTCATCCTGAGTTCGATCGCGGGGGCCTTCGACTGGGACGTCACCGTCTTCGCGTCCTTCTGGGCCCTCGACATGCTCCACGAGGAGAAGTACGACGACCTGAAGATGTCCTCGGCTGGCAACCCCGCAATGCCGGTTCCGAACCTCCTCGCGGTCCTCCCGGGCATGGACGCCGCGACGACGTGGATGATGCGGCGGCGGATCGACGAGGTCGGCACGGACACCGTCCCCGAACTCATCGAGCGTGCGATGGCGGTGGGCGTCGAGTTCCAGGCCTGTCAGATGACCATGGACCTCATGGACTACGAGGACGACGACTTCATCGAGGGCGTGACGACCGGCGTCGGCGCGGCCAACGCCCTGCGCAACATGGCCGACTCGGACGTCCAGTTGCTGGTCTGACCCGCTCGCGCCCCGGTCGACGCGTCCGTCGTCGATCCGTCGCCTCGATCCGCGTCTCTCCTCCGATCCGCAGTCACCCCCGAAACTATCGGGCCCCGCGCTGTACGGGGCCCATGCCTATCGACGTCACCGACGACGACGGCGTCCGGACGATCGCGATCGACCGCCCCGAGGCGAGAAACGCGCTCACGCTCTCGATGGCGCGCGACCTGGCTGCCGGAATCGAGACGGCGACTCCGGACGACCACGACGCGATCGTCCTGAAGGGGCGCGGATCGGCCTTCTGTGCGGGTGGCGACGTCGTCGCCATGCGGGAGCGGAGCACGGACGTGCGCGAGGAGTACGACCGCATCGCCGATTCCTTCGGTCGCCTCGTCGAGGCCGCGATGACCGCGGACGTGCCGCTCGTCGCCAAGGTGGACGGCGACGCCGTGGGGGCCGGTCTCTCGCTCGCGGCGGTCAGCGATCTGGCCTACGCGAGCGAGTCGGCCACGTTCAGCGTCGCCTTCGTCCGGGTCGGACTGGTCCCCGACACCGGGGGATCGGTGTTGCTCCCCCACCTGATCGGCCTGCGAGAGACCAAGCGGCTGGCGCTCACCGGCGAGTTCGTCGACGGCGCGGAGGCGGCCGACCTCGGACTGGTGACGGCGGCCGTCCCGGCCGACGACCTCGACGAGCGGGTCGCCACGGCCCTGGAGACCATCGGCGAGTATCCGACGCGAACGCTCGGCCTCGTGCGCGAGACCATCAACGAGGGACTCGGTCGGGACTGGCGCTCGGCACTGACCGCGGAGAACCAGCGCCAGGCACAGGCCCGGGACACCGACGAGCACGCAGAGCGCCTCGACGCGTTTCTCGAGCAGTGGGGCCTCGAGTGATCGTCTGCGCCGTCGGGGGCCGTCCCGAGTGCGGCCGCCGGGTCGTCGGGGCCCGACAACGAAATCTTATCAGTGGTGACGCGCGCATGGTATCCCATGAGGGGGACGATCGGTCGACGAACGATCGCCGTCGCGGCCGCCATGGCGGTCGTGCTCGGGGCCACGGCACCCGCACTGGGGGCGGGGAGCAGTGCGGTCGGGGCCCCGGCGAGCGTCGATCCCGACGCCGTCTTCATCGGGATCGACGTCCAGGCCGACGGCGACGCGCAGTGGACGATAGCGTATCGGGTTCGTCTGGAGACGGCGAACGAGACGGCCGCGTATCGGGACATCGTCGCGGACGTCAGGGACAACCGAAGCGCCTACCGCGAGCGCTTCGCCACCCGCATTTCCGGCACGGTGGCGGCGGCCGAGAACGCGACCGAGAGGCGGATGAACGCCACGAACGTCACCGTCTCGGCCTCGATCCGCGAGTTGCCCCAGACCTACGGCGTGTTGACGTACACGTTCGTCTGGGAGAACTTCGCGGCCGTCGAAGGCGAGACGCTCCGCGTCGGTGAGGCCATCCGCGGGTTCTTCCTCGACAGCGAGACGACGATGGTCGTCTCCTGGCCGACGAACTACGGGGCGACGACGGTCCTCCCGGAGCCGACGGATCGGCGCGCGAACGCCGTCACCTGGGTCGGCCCACTCGAGTTCGCCGATGGGACCCCCCTCGTCGTCCTCGAACCCGAACCGGCCACTACCACGGCGCCGTCCCCCACGACCCCGAGTTCGAGCGGGTCGAACGACGCGCTCCTCCTGATCGGTGCCGTCTTCGGACTCCTCGTCGTCTTCGCCTTGATCGCGGTCTGGTACGTGAGAGAGCGCGAGGGAGAGCCGGAGCCCACAGACGCACCCGGGCCGGGACCGGACGGGGACGGAGAGACCGACGTCGAGACCGCGCCGTCGGAGACGGACCCGGCCGAGGCGGACCTCCTGAGCAACGAGGAGCGCGTCCTCGGATACCTTCGCGAGCAGGGCGGTCGCGCGAAACAGCAGGAGATCGTCGACGGCCTGGACTGGACCGAGGCGAAGACGAGCCAGGTGCTCTCCTCGATGCAGTCCGAGGGCGAGGTGGAGAAGTTCCGTATCGGTCGCGAGAACGTCGTCAAACTGCCGGAGGAGGGAGAAAAACGATGACACTGAGCGATAAACTGGCCTTAATTCGGCCGAACTCGCGCACACGGCCGCGTGGAGATATCAGTGCGCGGGACGAACGGCCGACCATGACCCGGGGAAGAACGATCGGCGTCGTCGCGCTCGTCGTCCTCGCCACCGTTGCGGGTGCCGTCGGCGTCGTCGCGGGGGCGGGCCAGTCGGCCGTCGCCGACGCGGACCGGTCGAGTGTCGACGCCGACCGGACGAGAGTCGCCGCGTCGGGCATCCACGCGACCGGAGGCGCTCCGCTCGCAGCGACGAACGGTACGACGACGCGCGGTGGGACTACCGGCGGGGCGAACGCCACGAACACGAACGCCACGCGGACCACGACGACGCAGAACGGATCGGTCGACGCCACCGTCGACGCGTCGAACGGGACGATCTCGCCGGGTGCCAGACTCGCCGGCCTGATCGGCGCGCGACAGGCCGAGCATCGCGGGGCCGTCGAGACGCGAGCGCTCGCCGTCCGCTTCGAGCGCGCCGAGACCAACGCGAGCGACGCGGCGATCGTGGCGAACGCGACCGAGCGCATCGAGGAGCGCATCGCGGCCCTCGAGGATCGACTCGAGACGGTCGAGCGTCGATACGAAAACGGGACCATCTCGAGGGGCACCTACTACGGACGAGTGACGTCGCTCACGGCGCGGATCGAGGCGCTCGAGCGAATGGCGAACCGGACCGTCGCACACGCGAGAGCGCTCCCCGCCCCGGCGCTCCGGGCCCACGGCGTCGACGTGACCGAGGTCGCGGCACTCGCGAACCGCACCCGCGGCCTCGGGTCGTCACGCGCCGCGGCGATCGCGAAACGCGTCGCTGGACCCGCGGTCGGTCGTCCGGTCGGCACACCGCCCGGCCGCCCGAACGGTTCCGTCGGGCCACCTGGGCGGGTGGGAACCGGTCCGGGGAGCCACGCCGGCGAGACCCCACCGGACCACGCCGGCCCGACGAACCGGACGCGGGGACCGACGGGAGGGCAGAACGGAACGACCGACCAGGGCGCCGCGGATCGCCCGACCGATCGCCCGTCCGACGTCTCGAACGCGACGATCGGACCGCCGAGTGACGCGGGCGCGGCCGATCGAGCACCGCAGCGGAACGCCTCGCGAGGGCAGGGACGGGACGCGAACCGGAGCGACCCCGTCGCCGCGCCCCCCAACCGTACGGCAGACGGGCCAGGTGAACCGGATCGACCCCGCCCGCCAGAGCGAGCCAATCGCAGTGACCGACCCGACCGTTCCGGTACGACCGGGGCCGACAACCCGCTCTCGAGGGTCGCCACGGCCGGTCTCGATCTCGTCTCCTCTCTCCTCGGTCGGTGATCGAATCGAAAGCCTCGTGAGGGCCTGTCACGGCGTTCGACCATGCGCGTGAGCGTCATCGGCGGATCGAGCGTCGATCCGGAGACGGCCGACCTCGCCAGGGACCTGGGAAGGGAGCTGGGAGAGCGTGGGCACGCGATGGTCTGTGGCGGCCTGTCCGGCGTCATGCGGGCGGCGGCCGAGGGGGTGGCCAGCGCGGGCGGGACGACCATCGGCATCCTTCCGGGGACGGACCGCGCCGCGGCGAACGAGTTCGTCGACGTCGCGATCGCGACTGGCCTGGGAGACGCCCGAAACGCCCTCGTCGCGTTGAACGGCGACGCGGTGATCGCCGTCGACGGCGGCCCCGGCACGCTCTCCGAAATCGGTCTCGCCTTGGCGCGCGGCCGGCCCGTCGTCGGCCTGGAGACCTTCGACGTGCCCGGCGTCGAGCACGTCGACGACGCCGCCGCGGCCGTGGCGGCCGTCGAGAGCGCCGCACCTGGGGACTGAATCAGTCCCGATTCGGACCCTCGTCCGGCGTCCCCTCGTCCACGACGCGGAAGCCGCCCGTCTCCTCCCGACCCGCGAGTTCGCGCTGCGGGAACGGGATCTTGATGCCCTCGCGATCGTAGGCCCGTTTGATCGCGGTGACCACCGCGCTGGTCGCCCGAGCGCGCCTGCGCGATGACGGCTTGTCGATCCAAAAGCGCACCTGCAACACGATCGCGAAGTCGCCAAGACGGTCGTAGACGACCATCGGTCGCGGGACGCTCAGGATCTCCTCGACGTCCTCAAGTGCCTCCTCTGCCGTCTCCATGGCGTGATCGAGATCGGCGTCGTAGTCCACGCCGACCTCCACGGCGAGGCGGATTCGGCCCTTCCGGGTGCGGTTGATGATCGTGGAGTTGCTGACGGTGTCGTTCGGAAGCACGACGAACTCGCCGTCGAAGTTCTCCATGCGCGTGTTGACGATGGTGATGTCCGTCACGATGCCCTCCTCCTGACCGATCTTCACCCAGTCGCCGATCTCGAAGGGCCGCGAGAACATCAACACGAATCCGGCCAGGAGCGATCCAAGCGTCTGTTGGGCCGCGATACCGACCACGATGCCGAGGAACCCGGCCCCGACGAGCAACCCGCCGAGATCGATCCCCCACATCGTGAGCGCGGCCAGGAAGACGGCCGTGAGCGTGACGATCTGCAGGACGCGGTAGGTGATCTCCTCTTGGTGTTTCGTGAAGGTGTCGGATCTCTCGGTGACGACGTCGAGCCAGGAGTCGACGAAGCCGAGGACGATCCAGGCCACGATCACGACGCCGATCGTGACGCCCACCTGGGCCAGGTACGGCACCGAGAGTTCGAGCGCCGCGACCCCCGACCGAACGAGGTCGTACTGGCCCCAGAGCAACAGGACGACGACGGCGGTGACGATCGCGAGGCCGGCCCGCAGGACCGAGACGAAAAACGACAGGGTCGCCCACCACGGGGCGAGCGAGGTGATCGTGTCGACGCGGTCCGCGATCGACCCCCGGACGACGACCGCGGAGACGACGCGTCGACCGCGCGTGAGGAGAATCGGGACGACGTACCGCGAGAGCACGACGGCGATCGCGAGAACGATGGCGGACGCGGCCACCCGCTCGTCGATCGTCTCGACACCCCGGAACGGCGACGCGTCTCCCCACCACGACGATACGTTCATCGGCCCGAATTCGGCGTCGACCCACGTATGCATTGGGGTTCACCGTCTCTGGGACGTCGGGGCTCGCCCGTCGACCGGCCGTGGCGAACGATTTATACGCTCAATGTGCCACCGTGGGAGTATGCAACGGGTGGACGTGGCCGTCGTCGGCGGCGGTCCCGCGGGAAGTTCGGCTGCTCACGCGGCCGCGGAAGCGGGCGCCTCGACGGTGGTCGTAGAGAAGGGGGTCCCGCGGGCCGATCGCGACCGACTGGGTCCCGACTCGACGGACGCCGCGGGATTTCTGGACTACTGGGTCGACGTGGCCGGACTCGACGTGGCGGCCCTGCCCGAGGACGTGATCCTCCGGGAACTCGACGGCGCGCGATTTCTGGGCCCCTCGGAGGGGGTCACAATCGAGCGCACGGGGATTTCGTCGTCCTACGACGGGTTCGGGTTCACGTTCCACCGCGCGCGGATGGACGACTACCTCCGCGACCGCGCCGAGTCGGCGGGTGCGACGTTCCGGGTCGGGACGGGCGTGACGGCCGTGGACACCGACCTCGCCGGCGCCCCGACGCACACCCTGTCGCTCGCGAACGGGGAGGAGATCGTCGCCGACGCGGTGATACTCGCCGACGGACCGCAGCGACAGGTGACCATGCCGGTCCTCGACCAGTACCTCCCCGCGGGCCGCGAGGCCTCGAGCGTGCTCGATCCCCGACGGCGGAACCACATCGCCTATCAGGAGTACCGCGAGTTTCCCGAGGAGGCATTCGATCCCGACACTATCGCGTTCTGGTGGGGGTGGATGCCGGGCGAGACCGCCTACCCCTGGATCTTCCCGAACGAGGACACGGTCGCCCGCGTGGGCCTGACGATGCCCATCGGGATGGGCCTCGAGGACGTCGACCGGCCCGAGGAGTACCGACTCCTCCGGTCCGACGACGAGAAGATCCCCTCCGGGTCGACGTACGTCCGTCGACTGCTCGAGGAACTCTTCGGCGACGAGTACGACGTGGAACGCGACTTCCCCGTCGTGACGGAGGGCCACGGCAAGCGCGACGGGACGGAGACCTATCCCATCTCCTCGACCAAGCCGATCGACTCCCCCACGGCGGCGAACGTCGCGGTGGTCGGTGGCGCAATGGGAGCGACCTCGGCGTTTCACGAGGGCGGCGACCACGTCGCCATGCGCACGGGTGCGATCGCCGGCCGTCTCGCGGCCCGGGACGAACTCGACCGGTACAACGACGCGTGGAAGGACGCGATCGGCCCGGAGGTCAGACGGAACGTGGCCATGGCCGAGATGGTCGAGGACTTCGACCCCGACGACTGGGATCGCGTCCTGCGGACGGCGGCGGACATCCTCGACTACCGCGATAGCGGGTCGCTCGTCGACTTCTCGAGTGCGACGACCGGCCTCTCGGCGTTCTCACTCTACCTCTCCTACCGGTACCACCGATTCGGTCTCCGCGGCGAGCGCTGTGCACAGCTCCGCGAGCGAGAGTACGAGGTCCGTTAGTTCGACCGGGTGGCGAGGACGCGCTCTGCGGCCCGGCGGTCGCTCGGGGTGTTCACGTTGAAGAGCGGCCCGCCCGGGTCGTCGGCGTCCGCCGGGAGGTCGACCGTTACGTACGCCAGGTCACGAAGGGCCTCGACGGGGCTCGCGACCCCCGATTCGAGCGCCCGACGAGCGACGCGCTCGAGGGACGCGCTCCGGTAGACCGCCTGCAGCGGCTGGAGCACGCGACCGTCAACGGTGCGCACTGTCGGGACGGCACCGTCGCGGCCCGCCGTCAGATCGAAGAGCCGTCGAACGAGGCGCGGGTCGACGAACGGCATGTCGCAGGCCACGACGAGCGTCCGATCCGCCGAGACGCGAGCGAGGCCCGTGGCGATGCCGGCGAGCGGACCCCGATCCGGCGTCGGATCCACCGCGTAACTGTCGATGCGCTCCCCGCCGAGTGCCGCGTCCATCCGGGCGCGCTGATCGTCCCTGACGTTGAGCACGACGTCGTCGACGAGCGGCGCGACGCGCGAGAGAACCCGTCCGACCATCGGCTCTCCGTCGATCCTCGCGACGGCCTTGTCCTCGTCGCCGAATCGCGAGCCGTACCCGCCGGCGAGGATCAGCGCCGCGCGCATACGAGCGTCCAGGCGGTGCCCGCCGAAAAGCACCTCGCTCCGGGACGACCAAAGTATGAATAGCCAGGGTCGGTGACTCTGGGTATGATCGACGTGGAGGGGTTGGAGAAGCGATACGGCGACGTCGAAGCCGTCGGCGGCATCGACTTCGCCGTCAACCCCGGGGAGGTGGTGGGGCTCGTGGGTCCGAACGGCGCGGGGAAGACCTCGACGCTCAAGACCGTGGCCGGACTGATCGAACCGACCGCCGGGCGGGTCACCGTGAACGGCTTCGACGTCGCAGAGCGCGAGATGCGCGAGACCCTCGGCTTTCTCCCCGAGGAGTCCCCGCTCTACGACGACATGAGCCCGCGGGGATACCTGCGCTTCTTCGCCGACCTCTACGACGTTCCCCGGGAGACCGCGAACGAGCGGATCGAGTCGACGCTCGACCGACTCGGTCTCGACGCGCGCGACCGCGCCGTCGGGGACTTCTCGAAGGGGATGAAGCGGAAGGTCGCCATCGCACGGTCGCTCGTGAACGACCCCGAGGTCCTGGTCTACGACGAACCGGCGAGCGGCCTCGATCCCCAGACGACCGCGACCGTCGTCGATTTCACGCGCGAACTGGCCGCGGCGGACAAGACGGTGCTCTTCAGCGCCCACGACCTCTATCACGTCGAGTCCGTCTGCGACCGCGTCGTCATCCTTCGCGACGGGACCGTCGCGGCGAAGGGGACACTCGAGGAGATTCGAGAGGCCCACGGGACCGTCGAGTACCGCGTCTACACGGACGTCTCTCTCGACGGGGCCGAGACGAGCGGCGATCGGTGGGTGACGACCGTCGAGTCCATGGGCGACGTCGAGGCGGTTCGCGACGCTACCCACGCCGCGGGCGGGGAGGTCGTCGACATCAGGACGCGGGAGTCGAGCCTCGAGGACCTCTTCCTCGAGGTGACGGACGCATGAATCCCCGTCGGGTCCTTCGGATCGCACGGTGGGAGGCCTCCACGGCCATCGGCGGCCTCGACCGACGCGCCGTCATCGGTCTGCTCGTCGTGGGGGTCGTCCTCGGGGGACTGAGTCCCGTCATCGCGAGTTCGGCCACGACGCCGGGGGAGGGACTCTACACCGTGGGCATCACCCCCGATAGCCCCTATCGCGAACCCGTCGAGCGCGCTTCGCGGCTCCGGGTCGTGATGCTCTCGGAGGGGACCCAGACGCGGGACCTCGACCTCGTCATCCGGGGACGCACCGTGATGGTCCCCAACACCGACACCGGCCGGGCGGCGGCAGCGGTCCTGCGGGACGCGATCGCCACGTACAACGACCGGATCGTTGCCGACGAACCGGACCGCGTCGCCGCCTACCCGGTGCTCGTGACCCTCCGATACCGCTCCCAGGAGACTGCGGACACGCTCCGCTCCCGCACGACGACCGCCGCGTCGAGATCTGGCGAGGGATCGACCGCCGATCGTGGCGGGACGACGACGCCGCACGAGCAGACGGCGGACCCCACGGCCACCGACGGGAGCGGGTCCACTGGCGGGGGAGCGACCGACGAGCGACGGACGACGGCGTCAGAGGAGGGGGCAACGACGACGGCCGTGCCCGTCGATCCGGCGAAGTCGAGGGGCGGAGTCCCCGGGAGGATGCAGTCGGGAACGCCGTCCGCCATCACGCCGCCGTTTCCGCTGCGATCGCTCCTGCTCGCGTTCGTCTTCGTGCTCCCGTTCAACGTGATCATCCAGGCCTACGGCGGGTCGATCCTGGCCGAACGGATCGATCGACGGGGCGAACCCCTGCTCGTGTCGCCCGCCGCTCGGGGAGAGATCGTCTCCGGGAAGACGCTCCCCTACCTCCTCGTCGCCGTCGGGACGACCGCCGCCATCGCCCTGGCGGTGGGGGGCGGTCTGGCCAGCGTGGCCGCGATGACCCCCCTCGCCGCCCTGTTCCTCGCCGCGACCTTCGTCGCCGGGATGCTCGTGCGGTCCTACAAGGAGTTGACGTTCGTGACGGTGGCCATCTCCGTCGGCCTCACCGCCTACGCCTTCGTACCCGCGGTGTTCACCCAGGTCCACCCCATCGCGGCCATCTCTCCGCTGTCCGTGGTCGTGACCGACCTGCAGGGCGCGCCGATCACCCTCGGTGGGTTCGTGCTCTCGACCGGCCCGGTCGCGCTCTCCGCGGTCGTCCTCTTCGTCCTCGGGGCGGGCATGTATCGGGAGGAGGATATGTTCACGCGCAAGCGACTCTCCGCGAAGGCGATCGACGCCGTCGCGAACCCACTGGACTCGGCCCGCTCCGTGGGGACCTGGACGGCCCTCTACCTCCCGTTCGTCTTCGTGGCCGAACTGTTCCTCGTGGCCGTCCTCTTCGTCCTCCCGACCAGGGTCTCCGTTCCGGTACTGCTGGTGGCCCTCGCCACGGTCGAGGAGATCGCGAAGAGCGGTCACGTCTTCGCCGGCTTCGAGCGCGGGCGCTTCGATCGCACGGTGCGGACGGGCCTCGTCCTCGGCCTGGCCTCCGGCGCGGGCTTCTTCCTCGCGGAGAAGGTCACGGCGATCACCCAGCTCGTCGGACTCCCGGGGCTCGAGGTGGGGCGGGCCGCCTTCGCACCCGCGATCGCCGCCCCACTCCCGCTGCTCGTGATCGCCCCGCTCGCCCTTCACACCGCGACGGCCGCGATCTCGGCCCGCGGTGCCGCGACGTCGCGGCGGGCCTACGTCCTGGGACTCGGTGTGGCGATCGCGGTTCACGTCGTCTACAACTACGCGGTGGTGGGTGCCCTTGCGTAGACGCCTCCGCATCGCGCGGCGAACGGTCGCCTCGCTGCGGTCGGAGAAGACCATCCTGCTCGCGGTGGCCATTCAACTGTTCGTCGCCGCCTTCTCCTCGTTCATGGTCGTGGGCCTGGTCGCGCTCACCGACCCCGGGGCCGCCCAGGGAGACTACACCGTCGACGTCGGCGTCGCCGGTCCCGCCGCCGAGGACCTGGCGGCCGTCGTCGAGCGAGGCGACGCCCGCGACGCGACGATCTACGGGTCGCGGGAGGACGCGATATCGGCGTTCGCCAGCGGTCGAGTCGACGCGGTTCTGGTGGCGACGAGGACCGACGCCGGACGGACCATCGTCGAGGCCATCGCACCGGAGGGCGACTTCCGGAGCACGCTCGTCGTCGTCCAGTTGAAGCAGGCCCTGTCGGAGTACGAGCGGTCGAGACGGCTCGCGATGCGCGATCGACTGCGGACCGATCCGGTGGAGATGCCGACGCTCCCGCCCGGATCGCCGTACGTCGGCTTCACGTACACGGTGTTGATCCCGATGCTCGTCTTCCTCCCGGCGTTCATCTCCGGGAGCGTCGCCGCCGACTCGATCGCCGAGGAACTCGAGCGGGGCACCTTCGAACTCCTCCGGGTCGCCCCCGTCAGCGCCTCCGCGATCGTCGACGGCAAGGCGCTCGCCATGGTGGCGATCGCGCCCGCACAGGCCGCACTCTGGCTCGCGCTCCTGGGAGCGAACGGGACCCAGATCGCACGGCCCGCGGCCATTCTGGTCCTCGTCACCGGCCTCGCGACCGTCCTCGTGGCGGTGGGCGCCGGCCTGGCGCTCGTCTTTCGATCGCGAACCGAGGCCCAGTTGCTCTACTCCGTCGTCGCGCTCGGTCTGTTGGGGGCGTCGATGGCGCTCCCGGAGAGTCCGGCGAACACGATCGCCAAACTCGCCGTCGGGAACGCGACGGTGATCACCGAACTCACGGTGCTGGGCCTATCGACGCTCGCCGTCCTCGGCTACGGCGGCGTGCGGGTGGCGATCGAGGGACTCGCCCTCTCCGAGTAGCCCGGGGTGATCACACTTTAGTCGCCGCGTGGAGTGGTGGGGACCATGGAGTACACCACGCTGGGCGACACCGGGATGGAGGTCAGCCGGATCGGTCTGGGATGCATGAGCTTCGGGTCCCCCGACTGGCGGCCCTGGGTGCTCGAACCGGAGGAGGGCAGAGAACTCGTCGAACGGGCCCTCGAGTTGGGCGTGAACTTCTTCGACACGGCCAACATGTACTCGAACGGCGAGTCCGAGCGGGTGCTGGGCGAGGCGCTCGAGGGCCACCGGGAGGAGAGCGTCGTCGCGACGAAGGCCTACTTCCAGATGGACGAGGACAATCCGCACTCCGGGGGGCTCTCGCGGAAGGCGATCGAGCAGGAACTCGAGCACAGCCTCGACCGCCTTGGCATGGACACCATCGACCTCTATCAGATCCACCGCTGGGACGAGAAGACGCCGATCGAGACGACGATGCGTGCCCTCGGCGACGCCGTGGACCGCGGGAAGGTCCGCACCGTGGGAGCGAGTTCGATGTGGACCTACCAGTTCGCCGAGGCTCAGCGCGCGGCCGAGCGACTCGGCGTGCCGCGTTTCGAGACGATGCAGAACCACTACAACCTCGTCTATCGCGAGGAGGAACGCGAGATGCTGCCCTACACCGAGCGGCGGAACGTGGGCGTGATCCCGTGGTCGCCCCTGGCCCGTGGCTACCTGACGCGCCCACACGGGGACGTGGACGCGACGACGCGCGGCGAGACAGAAGAGCACCTCTACGAGCACCCCTACCGAGCGGGCGGCGGGCGGGAGATCAACGAACGCGTCGAGGAACTCGCGGCGGAACGGGACGTCACGATGGCACAGATCGCGCTGGCGTGGCTGTTCGAGAAGGACTGGGTCGACGCGCCGATCGTCGGGACGACGAGCGTGACCCACCTGGAGGAGGCGGTCGCCGCCCTCGATGTCGACCTCTCGGCCGACGACGTCGCGTACCTCGAGGAGCCCTACGAACCGGTCCCCGTCTCGGGACACGATTGAACGCGTGTGGTGACCTCGCCGGGGTGTGGAGGAGAATCGCCGGCGGCGTCAGAGCGGTCGTGGCGGTGTCGAGGACGATCGATCAGGTGCCGGCCGTGAGGTAGACCGCCGCAACGGCGAACGCGATGCCGAGGCCCTTCCGGACCGTGACCTCCTCACCGAGGACGACGAATCCGACCACCGAACTCACCGCGAGGAACATCCCGAATATCGGCGTCACGGTGCTCACCGGCCCCATCGAGAGGGCCTTGTAGTAGGCGAGAATCCCCACCGCGAGGGCGATCCCCGCCCCGTAGAGGTAGGGGGCCCGCGGATGGGAGAGATAGGGCAGGACGGCGTCGTCGGTCAGGACGACGATGGCCCCCGCGGCGACCACGAGCATGGTGTTGGAGAGCATCACGGCCACGTTCGTCGGAATCTCCTCGGTCGCGACCTTCATCAGGGGCGCGACGAGACTGTAGGAGAGCAACGCGAGGATCGACCACCGAAGGTAGCTCATGGTCCACCGTCCGTGGCCTCGGGAGTAATCACTTCCGCCTCCCATCGAAGCCCCCGACCTCGACGTGGACCCGTCTCGACCGCCCGGGGCCGCCTCACTCGAGCGGGACCCACTCCGTCGGCGTGGGCGTGATGCCGCGCACGCGTGCCTCGCGACCCCCCTCCTCCGGGAGACGGATGTCGAGGATCCCGTCGAAGAGTTGACTGACGGTGTTCACCGTCTGGTCGTCGTGGGAGGAGGGATCGATGGCGAACATCCCCAGCCAGTCGTTGGTCTGGATCTGACTGGTGAAGACGTGCAGGAACCTGAACAGTCGCTCGACGTCGACGTACATCAAGAGCGGCGTGATGGAGTCGAAGCCGATGCGGAGCCGATCGACGCCGTTCGCGTCGGCCTCGGTGGCGATCTCCGAGAACTCGATGCCGATGCCGGTCAGATCACCCGGCGAGGAGACCGTTCGCACGAGGTCCGGGTCGATCTCCGCGCCGGTCGATCCGTTGCAGTCGACGACGCGCAGGAACCCCGCTGACGGGTCTCCGACGGCGCGATAGTCCGAGAGGACGTCGTCGGCCGGATCGTTCGTGGTCACGATCACGGCCCCCTCGCCCCGCGTGGCCCCGTGAGAGAGCGATCGCATCACGATGTCGCGCTTTCCCGACAGCGACGGTCCGCTGACCAGCAGGTTGGTCCCCGGATCGATCTCGCTCACGAGGGCCGGGGGAAGGAGGTCGTCCAGGTCGTAGGTCATTTGTTCGGAGTTCGCCGACATGTCGGGACCCGCTCTCGTTCGTTCGTCACTACGGAGGGACGCCCCTAAGTATGTGCGGATCGTCGGTTTCGAGAATTTCCCGCTCGGAGACACAAAGAGGTTTCTGTCCGGCACGCGTACACGGGCCATGCGCGATCTCGACGAGACGGACGTCGAAATCCTCGGAATGCTGGTCGAGGACGGTCGTCGGTCCTACCGCGACATCGCAGAGGCGGTCGACCTCTCGCCACCGGCGGTCTCCGATCGGGTGCAACGCCTCCACGATCAGGGCGTCATTCGACGCTTCACCGTGGACCTGGACCGGAGTCAGTTGCGGGAGGGAACGGAGGTCCTGATCACGATCGAGGTCGATCCGTCGACGGTCGAGGAGGTGAAGGCGGTGCTCGCGGACGTCGAGGCGGTCGAACACGTCTTCGTGACGGTCGACGCCCGCGTCGTCGTCCAGGCCAACGCGCCGGGCGACGTCCGGCAGTGGCTGCACTCCATCGTCGACCCGGACCTGGTCCGTTCGCTCGACGTGGACCTCCTGAGCGAGGCCGAGTGGACCCCCGCGGTCGGCGGCACCGAGTTCGCGCTCACCTGCGACGAGTGCGGCAACACGGTGACCGCCGAGGGCGTGACCGCCCGCATCGGGGGCGAGGTGAAGCAGTTCTGTTGTCCGTCCTGTGAGTCACAGTACCGGCAGTCCTACGAGCAACTCGCCGAGAACGCCTGACCCGCTGTGGTCGGTGTCCGGAGTCCGATCCGTTCGAGCCGTCGTCGAATCGCGGGGGACACGGCCGAGGCGATCCCGAATCGGCGGTCGGTCTTTTGGATCGAAAGTCCTCCCGCAATTCGGAGACGATTCGTTAAGGGAAATTAGCATCAACGAGGGGGCCCTCCCTAGACACAGTGAGTAGCATGCGCACCTCGCGGCTCGAAGTGACCGGGATGAGCTGTGCGAACTGTTCGGCGACCATCGAGGAATCGCTCGAGGACAGGGAGGGCGTCGCCGAGGCGACCGCCAACTTCGCCACGGACGAGGCGTCCGTCGAGTACGATCCGGACGCGATCGACCTCGCGACGATCTACGAGACCATCGAGGAAGCGGGCTACGGCGCTGCCTCCGAGACCGTCTCGATCGGCGTCTCGGACATGTCGTGTGCGAACTGCGCCGAGACGATCGCCGACCGCCTCGACGACACGGCCGGGGTGATCGAGGCCTCCGTCAACTACGCCACCGACGAGGCGAACGTCACCTACAACCCAGCCGACGCCTCGCTGTCGGACCTCTACGACGCGATCGAGGCGGCCGGATACTCGCCCGTGCGCGAGTCCGAGACCGAGACGAGCGAGGCCGACAGGCGGAGCGCGGCACGCGAGGAGGAGATCGGAAAGCAGCGTCGACTCCTGCTCTTCGGGGCGGCGTTCTCCGCTCCCCTGCTGGGGATGCTCCTCGAGCACTTCTTCTTCCCGGGCCTGCTGCCGTCCTCGGTCGCGGGCGTCGACGTCGGGTGGCTCGCGTTCGCGCTCGCGACGCCCGTCCAGGTCGTCCTGGGACGGGAGTTCTACCGCAACTCGTGGAACGCACTCGTCCACAACCGGACGGCGAACATGGACGTCCTCATCGCGCTCGGGTCGACGACGGCCTACGTGTACAGCGTCGCCTCGCTCTCGGGACTCATCGCCGGCGGCCTGTACTTCGACAGCGCGGCGCTCATCCTGGTGTTCATCACCCTCGGCAACTACCTCGAGGCTCGCTCCAAGGGACGGGCCGGCGAGGCCATCCAGGAACTCCTCGAGATGGAGGCCGACACCGCGACCGTCATCGGCCCCGACGGGGGCGAGGAGGAAGTGCCCCTCGAGGACGTAAAGGAGGGAGACCTGCTCAAGGTCCGGCCCGGCGAGAAGATCCCGACGGACGGAGAGGTCGTCGACGGACAGAGCGCGGTCGACGAGTCCATGGTGACCGGCGAGTCGGTCCCCGTCGAGAAGGAACCCGGCGACGAGGTCGTCGGCTCGACGATCAACGAGAACGGCGTGCTCACGGTCCAGGCCACCAAGGTCGGCTCCGAGACGGCCATTCAGCAGATCGTCGACCTCGTTCGCGAGGCCCAGTCCCGCCAGCCCGAGATCCAGAATCTCGCCGATCGGATCAGCGCGGTCTTCGTCCCCTTCGTGATCGCGAACGCCCTCCTCTGGGGAACGCTCTGGTACCTGTTCCCCGGCGCACTGGCCGGGTTCGTCCACTCGCTGCCGGTCTGGGGGATCGTCGCCGGTGGACCGACGGTCGCCGGCGGCACCGTCTCCACGTTCGAGTTCTCCGTCGTGGTCTTCGCCAGCGCGGTCCTGATCGCCTGCCCCTGCGCGCTGGGGCTCGCCACGCCGGCCGCGACGATGGTCGGAACGAGCATCGGCGCGCGCAACGGGATACTCTTCAAGGGCGGCGACGTCCTCGAGCGAGTCAGAGACGTCGACGGCGTCGTCTTCGACAAGACGGGCACGCTCACGGAGGGCGAGATGACCCTCACGGACGTGGTGACCCTCGACCGCGACGTCGCCGCCGACGGCGCTCTCCTCGAGCGCGTCGACGAGTCCTTCGTCCTCGAGATGGCGGGAAGCGCCGAGCGAGCGAGCGAGCACCCCCTCGCGACGGCCATCACGGAGGGTGCAGAAGACCGGGGCGTCGAGACGACGGACCCCGCGGAATTCGAGAACGTCCCCGGACGGGGCATCACGGCGACCGTCGACGGACGAGACGTCCTCGTGGGCAATCGAACGCTCATGGAGGAACGCGACGTCGAGACCGAGGAGGCCGCCGACGCCCTCGAACGACTCGAATCGGAGGGCAAGACCGCCATGCTCGTCGCGGTCGACGGGAGACCGGTGGGCGTCGTGGCCGCCGCCGACGAGGTCAAGACCTCCGCCCGCGAGGCGGTTGCGGCCCTGCACGACCGGGATCTCGACGTCTGGATGATCACCGGCGACAACGAGCGAACGGCGCGGGCGGTCGCGAGCGACCTCGGCATCGACCCCGACGACGTCCAGGCGGGGGTCCTGCCCGAGGACAAGGCAGACGCCGTCGAGTCGATCCAGTCCTCGGGGCGGCGCGCCATGATGGTCGGTGACGGCGTGAACGACGCACCCGCCCTCGCCGCCGCGTCCGTGGGGACCGCCATCGGGAGCGGCACCGACGTGGCCATCGAGGCCGCGGACGTGACGCTGATGCGAGACGACCCACTCGACGTGGTGAAGGCCATTCGGATCTCGAACGCGACCCTCCAGAAGATCAAGCAGAACCTCTTCTGGGCGCTCGGGTACAACACCGTGATGATCCCGCTCGCCTCCCTGGGGTTGCTCCAACCGGCCCTCGCCGCCGCAGCGATGGCCTCCTCGAGCGTGAGCGTCCTCACGAACAGCCTGGTGTTCCGCCGGTACACGCCGGACGTGGAGTACCGACTCCTCGGGAGCCTCCGCGGGCGGTGACCGCGACCCGAAACGCCCTAAACCTCCCCCACCCAACGGAGGGGCATGACGACGACGGTTTCCGTCACGGACATGTCCTGCGACGGCTGTGAAGACATCGTGGAGGGCGCGGTCGAGGAGGTCTCGGGCGTCGAGTCCGCCTCGGCGGATCGCAGCGCAGAGACGGTGACGATCGAGGGCGACCCAGACGTCGAGGCGGTTTTCGAGGCCATCGAGTTCGCCGGCTACACCCCGTCGACGACGGACGAGGACCCCACCGAGGACGGCGAGGCGGATGATGACGAAGAGACGGAGGAGACGGACGAAGCGGACGCAGACGACGCCGACGGGACCGAGACGAACGAAGACGACGAATAGCGACGATTTTCTCGCGGCATCGAGACGGTCGCCCCGGACGGTCTCGCCTGACGGGAAATCCTCTCCGAGCCGAGTCCCACGCGAATTCCACCCCGAGACCGCACGGATCCATCGCCGAGGTCCTCAGAGCCCCCTTCCAGCAGGGACGGCCCCACGGGAGCGAGCGATGCCGGAGGTTTTCACCTCGATGGAGTTCCATCCACAGGTGGATCGGTCCCCACGGTATCGGGGGTAGTTACTTTCCGTAACCTGGTCACGGTACCAATACCGAATTTATAATAGCCCCCAGAACTTTGGTAAACCTAGAATGACCCCAGCCGACAACAGCGTCCGCGAGTTGCCGCCGAGTGGAAAGCTCGTCCTCAAGGTCCTGGAGTACAACGGGGGGCTGACGCAAAAGCAGATCGTCGAGAAGTCCCGACTCTCCCAGCGGACGGTCCGCGACGCCCTCGACCGACTGCAAGAGCAGAACATCGTCGAGAAGAACATCTACGTCCCGGACGCTCGACAGAACCTCTACACGCTGACGGTCGACGGCGAGGCCGCCGACGCGGAGACGGAGGCCGAGGCCTCCCTCGACTGACGACACCGCCACCGCCCGACGGGAGCCTTTTCTCTGGAGGCGTCCACCACCGTCCATGGATACGGAGCCCTCCAGCCCCATCCAGCGCGCTGCCGCCCTGAGCCGACGAGCGCCCCGCCTCGCCCTGTTCCCGTTGCTCGGCGGCCCGTCGAGCGTGGGGACGGTCCTCACCCACGCGACGCCGACAGACGGGGCAGTCACGGTTCCGCACCCGACCGGCCTCCCGACGGTCTGGACGTCCACGAGTACGTCTGCGACCGGCACGGGACTCGCGGTGGAACCGTCGGCCTCCGTCGTCGGGTTCGGTGGGTTCCTCGTGGGGTTCGTCGCCTCGGTCGTCCTCGCGCTCGCCCTGCCGTTCGTCGTCTTCGTGCCACTCGGGGTCGTCGCGACGCTCGTCGCCGGGTACGTCATCTACGGACTCCCGTTCGTGGTCGTCGTGGAGGACGTCTCCGTGCGGACCGCGTTCGCGCGGACGTGGCCGCTCGCGACGTCGATTCGAGGCCGCCGGGTACGGGCTCGGGGACCTCGTCTGCGGAACCCTGCTGTCGATTCCCGTGACGATGCTCGTCTACGGTCTCGGGCTCCCGGGCATCGCGATCGGACCCATCGCGACGGACGGTCCGGCTCTTCCTCACCGCCTCGGCGTCATGATCTTCCGGGAACTGGCTTGCGGTCCCGAAACGGGGGCGGGCTACCCCCCGCGAACGGGAGTCACTCCCCGAACTGTTCGCGCTCCTCCTCGCGGAGTTCGATGCGGCGGATCTTCCCACTCGACGTCTTCGGGAGGTCGTCGACGAACTCGATCCGGCGCGGGTACTTGTACGGGGCCGTCTCCGACTTCATGAACTCCTGAATCTCCTCCGCGAGGGCCTCGCTCGGTTCCGCGTCGTCGGTGAGGACCACGTAGGCCTTGACCACGCTGCCGCGCTCGTCGTGGGGACTTCCGACCGCTGCGGCCTCAGAGACTGCCTCGTGGCTGACGAGGGCGTCCTCGACCTCGAACGGGCCGATGCGGTATCCCGAGGAGATGATGATGTCGTCGGCCCGTCCCTCGAAGAAGAAGTAGCCGTCCTCGTCCTCGCGGGCGAGGTCCCCGGTTCGGTAGTACTCCCCGTCGAAGGTTCGCTCGTCGAGGTGGGGTTTCTCGTAGTACCCGTCGAAGATCCCGGGGTTGTCCACCGGCACGGCGATCTCGCCGATCTCCCCCTGCTCGACCTCCGCTTCGTCCTGGGTGTCGATGATGGTCGTCTCCAGTCCCGGCGTGGGTTTGCCCATGCTGCCGGGCTTGACGTCGATCCCCGGGTAGTTCGTGACGATTGCGACGGTCTCCGTCTGCCCGTAGCCGTCCCGGGGGACGATGCCGAACGCGTCCTCGAAGGCCTCCATCGGTTCGACGTTGAGTGGCTCCCCCGCGGAGAGGGCGTGGGTCAGCGGGAGGTCCCAGGAGTCGAGGTCCTCCTGTGACCACATCCTGTACTGCGTCGGGACGGCACACAGGCGAGTGACCGACTCCGCCTCCATCACGTCGAGGAAGGTCGCGGGCTCGAATTCCCCCTCGTAGACGAGCTGGGTCGCCCCGGTCGCGAGCGCCACGCCGACCGGGCTCCAGAACCACTTCGCCCACCCGGTTCCCGTCGTCGCCCAGAGCAATTCTTCGGAGAGGTCGTCGTCGACGGAGACGCCCCACCAGTACGGGCCGTTGACCCGACTGAATGCGTACATCCAGCGATGCCGGTGGAGGACGGGCTTCGGTTTCCCGGTGGTCCCGCTCGTGTAGTTGATGGACATCGGATCGTCCGCCGAGAGGTCCGGACCCTCGTGGTGATCTGACTCTCCCGCGAGAAGGTCCTCGAAGCGGTCCCAGCCCTCCTCGTCGCCGTCGAGGACGATCCGCCGCTCGATGGGGGTGTCCGCGGCCACCTCCTCGACCATGTCGGTGAGCGATGCGTGGGCCACGACCGTCGTCGCCTCGCAGTCGTTCGCGCGGAACTCGATGTCCTTGGCCTGCAGCATCTCCGAGGAGGGGACCAGGATCGCCCCTCGCTCGAGGGCGCCCAACTGGATCGCGAACACGTCCGGGTGTCGGGGGAGGAGGTGCATCACGCGATCGCCCGGGCCGACGCCCATGGCCTCGAGGGCGTTCGCGAATCGGTTCATGTCCGCTCGGATCTCCGCGTAGGTGCGGGTCTCTCGGGTTCCGTCCTCGTCCCTGTAGACGACCGCCGTCCGGTCGCCCTGGGTCTCCGCGTACTCCTCGATCACCGACGTGATGGCGTAGTCCTCGGGGACGTCCCACTCGAACGACTCGACCGCGTCCGCGTACTCGACTGACATACCCCATCACTCTCCCGTGAGTGTCATAATAATTTGCCCACCATCGTTGGGGATCCCCCGGCCGATTCGCCGTCACCGATCCCGATTTATCCCTCAACCGCCTGGACCGGGTCGTGGAACACCTCTCGGACCGCACGCGGAACCCGTTCGGCCTCGATCCGCCATGCGAGCGATTCGTCCCCGGCTACGGGGACCCGAACGCCGACGTCCACGTGATCGGCGACCACCCCGGCGTCCACGGCGGGGCGGAGACCGGGATCCCGTTCACCGGCAACACGGCGGGCGAGCGCGTTCAGTCGATACTCGAGGCGGTCGGTCTCCTCTCGTCCCCGGGCGAAAAACCGGACCCCCACTCGCTTTACCTCTCGTATCGCTATCCGTGCGTCGTCGAGGGGACCCCCTCACGATCGGATTACGCCGATCTCGACCCCTACTTCGACGCCGAGCTGCGCGCCATCACGGCCCACGTGCTCGTTCCCGTCGGCGAGCGGGCCGTCCACCACGTGCTCGAGACCTTCACGACCGTGAACCCGACGGACAACGACGTGGCCGATCTCCACGCGACCGAGATATCTGGCGGGGCGTGGCTGGTCGTGCCCGTGGCCGATCCAGAACGCTGGGACGAGGGAGCGGGAGACCGCCTCCGACGGACGCTCGCGGACGTCCTGGCACGCGACTACGAACGGGAGAGCGACCTCGGACGGTTCCTCACGGACCCGGATCCGTATCGCGTCCGGTAGGACCCGGCACCGGATCGGGCCCGGAGACGAAACGTCATAGTTGTTGGCGCCGTAGTCGAGGGCGTGTTCCAGATTCAGCTGACGAACGAGGCCTTCGAGGGGCGGAACGCCGTCTATCTCCTCGGGGAGGACTCCTCCGGACCGACGACGCTGGTGGACACGGGGGTGGCCACGGGGGAGACCGAGACGGAACTCCGCCAGAGACTCGCCGCCCGCGACGTCGCCCTCGCGGACGTGGACAGGGTACTCCTGACGCACTGGCACCACGACCACGCCGGACTCGCCGGCGCGATCCAGGCGGCGAGCGACGCGACGGTCTTCGTCCACGAGGCCGACGCTCCCCTCGTTCGCGGCGACGAGGGGGCGCTCGAGGCCCTCGAGAACCGACAGCGCGACCGCTTCGCGGCGTGGGGAATGCCGCGGCCCAAACGCGAGGAGTTGTGCTCGTTCCTCGAGACCCACGCCGACCTCCGCGGCGAACCGGTGGACGTGACGACGGTGTCGGACGGGGACGTCCTCCGGGCGGGCGATCACGACCTCGAGGTCGTCCACGTTCCGGGTCACGCCGCCGGTCTCGTCGCCTATCGAATGGAGCGAGAGGGGCGACGCGAGGCGTTCGTGGGCGACGCCGTGCTCCCGAAGTACACGCCCAACGTCGGCGGGGCCGACGTCAGGGTGGCCTCGCCACTCGCCTCGTACCTGCGGAGCCTCCAGACCCTCGTCGATCTGGATCTCGATCGGGCCTGGCCCGGGCATCGCGGACCGATCGTGGCACCGAGCGCCCGCGCCCGCGACATCGCGACCCACCACGCGCGGCGGACGGAACGCGTCCTCTCCGCACTCGAGGGGGGCTCTCCGCTCTCCGCGTGGGATGTGAGCGCAGCGCTCTTCGGCGATCTACACGACATCCACGTCCTCCACGGGCCGGGCGAGGCCGCCGCACACCTGGATCACCTCGTCGAGGCGGGCGTGGTTCGATCGACGCCGGACGGGTACGTGTGCAGGGAACGGGTCGAACCGCGATCGGTCCTCCCGGGGCCGGTCCCCTGAGACGATGAGCGACGGGTTCCGCGGCCCAAAGCGGTATGCGCGTCCACGACGAACCGGGGGACATGGCCGAGGAGTCAGTACAGGAGCTGACCGAGGGTGATCAGGCCCCGGACTTCTCCCTCCCTGGAACGGACGGCGAGACGTACGAACTCGCGGACTTCGACGACGCGGCGGCCCTGCTCGTGGTGTTCACCTGCAATCACTGTCCGTACGCGCAGGCGAAGTTCGACGTGCTCAACGACCTGGCGGCCGACTACGACGACGTCGCGGTCGTGGGGATCAACCCGAACGACGAGACGGAGTACCCAGAGGACTCCTTCGAGCGGATGCGGGAACTCGTCGCCGACGGAACGATCGCCTACGACGCCTACCTCCGAGACGAGAGCCAGACGGTCGCGCGGGAGTACGGCGCGGTCTGCACACCGGACCCGTTCCTCTTCCGGAACGGCGAGGACGGCTTCGTGTTGGCCTGGCACGGTCGCCTCGACGACGCGTTGAACCCCGACGACGAACCGACGACCCACGACATGCGCGAGGCGATCGAGGCGGTACTGGCCGGCGACCCCGTGGACAAGGGCTTTCTCCCCTCGCGTGGCTGCTCGATCAAGTGGCGGGACTGACCGATGTCCGACGTCCTCGACGCGACGGTCGAGTCGGTGCTGGCGCTTGGCTCCCCCGATCCGGGGCAACCGATCGCCGACATGGAGGCGTACGCGGACGACCACGACTTCCCGATCGTCGGCGCCGACGTCGGCCGGTTCTTCCGGACGATCGCCACGATGGTCGACGCCGAGCGGATCTTCGAGTTCGGGTCCGGATTCGGCTACTCGGCGGTCTGGTTCGCCGCCGCACTCCCCGCCGACGGGGAGATCGTGCTCACCGACTACGACGCGACGAACCGGGAGCGTGCGCGTGCGTTCCTCGATCGCGCGGATTACGGCGACCGCGCGAGGATCGAGGGCGGAGACGCCCTCGAGACCGTGAGAGAGACGAGCGGTGACTTCGACGTGGTGTTGATCGACCACGAGAAGCACCGGTACACGGAGGCCTTCGACGCGATCGCCGATCGGCTGTCCCGGGGCGGCGTCGTCCTCGCGGACAACGTCCTCGCCGGACCGACCGACCCGGCGGCCGTCGAGGCCGCACTCGAGGGCGAATCGCCGAGGGACGAGGCGACCGCCGGCGTCGCCGCTTACCTGGAGACGGTGCGGGATCACCCCGCCTTCGAGACGGCGATCGTGCCCCTGGGCGAGGGCGTCGCCGTCAGCGTCCGCCGCGACTAGGACTCCGAGAGGGGCGCAACGAGGGTGGCGTCAGCGCGGGACGCCTCGACGATCGATCGGGCCCACCTGACCCCCTCCGCCGAGGTCGTGCGGGCGAACCCACCGACGCCCTGGGGGCCGTAGGCGAGCAGAGCGGCCTCCGTCGTCTCCCCCGATCCGATCTTGACGCTCGCGGGGGGCGTCCCGGCCGCCTCGTAGATTCGGACGCGACCGGTCTCGATGGCCTCCTCCAGCGGTTCCCAGTAGGTTGCGAGGAGATCGTCGAGGACGGCGGGTTCGACGACGAGATCGGCCTCCAGGTCTGCCTCGACAACCTGTGTCCGGTACGAGCGCACGTACTCCGGGAGGATTCCCGTCACGACGCTCTCGACGGAGTCCACGTCCTGGAGGAACTGCTGGAAGGCGACGACCGGTCTGTGGGGCGAGCTACGGGTGGCCGTGACGACGTCGGCCCCCTGGAAGAAGCCGAAGGGGATCGGCGTGGCCTCGTCCTCGGGGTTGGGTAGCATCGGACGGGCCCGATCGAGCGCCTCGAGGCCCCTCCGAAACGAGGTGTACCCATCGAGGGCGACCCGCCCGAAGGTGGTGAGCGCGACGGCACCGCCCCTCCGGGTGACGACGCCGCTCTCCTCCAGGGACCGAACGGCCCTGTCGACGGTCGAACGCGAGACGTCGAGGGTCGCCTCCAGTTCCCCCTTGGGCCGGTCGCGGTCGGCGAGGGCCTCGAGGAGCGCGAACCGATCGGCGAGACGCGAGACGAGACACTCGGCGTCCTCGCAGGGCATCGTCCGAAACTGCATACCGACGGTAAAAAATCCCCCGGATACGAATAAGTGGCCGAAAGATACATCCGTCAGTATCACATCGTGGGAAAAATCTCAACGGATGACCTGATTACCGTCCCCGGGAAAGGGACACCTGGCGGGTGGTGATACCACCGGCCGTGCCTCTGACAGATCCCGACGACTCGTCGGGATTTTCGTCCGACCGGGGGTCACCTGGGGGAGTGTGTTCCCCACCGGTCGAGTGCCGTCGCGAGTTCCTCGTGGTCGGCCGCGTAGGTCTCCGGATCCACGCCCTGCAGCGAGGCGTCGACCGCCTGACGGAGGGCCCTGGCGCCGGCGGCGGTGCCGTCCGGATGACCGTGGACGCCTCCGCCCATCTGGACCATCACGTCGGTCCCCACCCGCTCCAGCAGGGGGTCGATGGTGCCGGGATGGAGTCCGCCCGAGGCGACCGGGAGGACGTCGTTTACGCCGTAGAGGTCCCCCCGAAGCCACTCGTTGATTCCGACGGTGTCCTCGTTCTCGAGTTTGCCCAGGTTGGCGGTTCCCGTGTGAATGTGATCGACGCCGACGAGGCGCGCGATCTGGGCGAGGACCCGCATCGCGACCCCGTGGTCGGCCACGCGGTCGAACGCGGCGTGCATCGCCCGGTGGGCGTGGATCGCGAGGCCCAGGTCCGCGGTGTGTTCCCGCACGGTCTGTACCGCGGCCCACCCGGCCGTGACGACGTCGACCATCACGAAGTTACCGCCCTGTTCGGCGACCAGGTCCGCCCGGCGTTTCATCTCCTCGGCGTCCGCGGTGATGTTGACGAGGTAGTCCTTGCGTTCGCCGGTCTCCTCCTCCGCGCGGTCCCGCATCTCGAAGGAGCGTTTCACCCGCTCCTCGAACCGGTTGAAGGACTGATTGGTGAGGTTCTCGTCGTCCTTGAGGAGGTCGACGCCACCGGTCCAGGCGCGATACCCGATCTCGGCGTGATCAGCCGTCGAGAGGCCGACCTTCGGCTTCGGCACGGTCGCAAGCGCTGGTCGCTCCGCGGCGTCGAGGAGCGCCGACTTGACCGTCGACCCGTACTGGGGACCCCGGAAGGTCTCCGTGAGGGCCTCGGGCCACTCGGTGTCCTGGAGACGGATGGCGTCGACGGCCTTCATCCCCAAAATGTTTCCCGCGATGCAGGACAGGACCTGGGCCATGTTGCCGCCCTCGAAGAGGTCCCGCGGGTAGGCGACCCGAATCTCCCCATCGTCGATATCGAAGGCCGTGGCGCTCAGGTCGGTGACGTCGTCGGCCACGGAGAGGGTCGCCCAGGTGCCATTCGAACTCTCTGAGGCCACGCGACCGGCCGCGTCCACGACGTCCAGTCCCTCCGCGGGATCGATGGCGAACTCACAGATCAGCTCCGAGTCCGCCGGTTCGTAGTCGGTGTCGACGAAGTCCTCGTAGGATATCCCCGGCATACCGGGACGGTTCGACTGCCGCGGTGAAGAACGTTCGGGCGAACTGACACCGCCGAGCCGACGAGAGAAAGCGGCTGGACCGACGTCGACGAGAGAAAGCGACAGGACCGACCTAGAGTGCGTCCTCGAGTCGTGAGACGTACTCGCGGTTGCCCACGAAGACCGGCGTCCGCTGGTGGACGGCCTCGATCTCCACGTCCAGGAGGGATTGCTCGCCGTCGGAGGAGGCGCCACCAGCCGCCTCGACGATGGCAGCGACGGGTGCACCCTCGAAGAGCGCGCGCAATTTCCCCTCGGGGCGGTCCTGGAGCATCGGATACCCGAACAGGCCACCGTAGGAGAGGACCTGGCTGACGTCCGCGATCATCGCGCCCCCGTACCGGAGCTTCAACTCCTCGGAGACGGTCGCGACGTAGTCCTCGACGGCGGCGGGCCAGTGCTGTCGACGGCCACCCATCCCGTAGACCGTTGGATCCTCGGGGAGGGAGACAGCGCCGACGTCGTGACGACCGTCGTCGATCACGGACTCGGTGACGGCACCGTCCCTGGCGACGATCATCGTGGTGATCGGTCCGTAGAGGACGAACGCGGCGGCCACCAGGGACGCTCCGCTCGTGGGCAACGAGTCGCCGTAGATGCCGACGATGGTGCCCATCGGGTTGTTCGACTCGAGGTTCGAGGAGCCGTCGAGCGGATCGACGGCCACGAGGACGCCGTCGCCGACGTCGACCGGGTCGCCCCGTTCCTCGCTGGCGTAGGTGCCGACCCCCGGGAGGTCCCCGATCCGATCGAGCAGGAGGTCGTCGGCCCAGACGTCGGCCGCCAGTTGGCGCTCGCCGCTCGCGTTCGTCGCGGCGAGTCGAGTCCGCCGCCCCGGCAGGCCGGCCCGGATCTCCGGTGCGGTCTCCACGAGGACGTCGAGAACTGCGTCGACGGTCATTCGAGTTCCGTGAGGGCGGTCTCGACGCTCGCGTCCTCGAAGATGAGCGCCTGGAGGGCGTCGAGCATCGCGCGGGGGTTCTCGCGCTGCCAGACGTTCCGGCCGACGGCCAGACCGGCGCCGCCCGCCTCGAGAACCGCCTCGACGCTCTCGAGGAAGGACCGATCGTCGGTCTTCGATCCACCGCTCATCACGACGCTCACCGGGCCCGCCGCGTCGACGGCCCACTCCATGGCCGCGGGAGTGCCCGGGTACTTGATCTTGGCCACGTCGGCGCCGAGTTCCAGGGCGAGTCGCGACCCGTACGCGATGATCTCCTCGCTGGTGTCGTTTTTCACGCCCTGACCGCGGGGGTAGGACCACATGACGACCGGGAGGTCGTACTCGCGGGCGGCCTCCTGGACCTCGCGGAACTCCTCTGCCATGTCGATCTCGTTGTTCGACCCGCCGTAGAGCGTGTAGCCGATCGCCTCGGCACCCATCTCCGCCGCGTACTCGACGCTCCAGTTCACCGCGCTGTCGTACTCGCCCATCCAGAGGTTGGAGGTCCCGTTGACCTTCGCCAGGAGGGACACGTCGTCGGCGTAGGAGGGATAGTAGGACTCGGCGACCCCCTTCTGGACGGCCAGGGCGGTCACGGCGTCGTGGGTCGCGACGTCCCAGATCGTGCCCGGATCCATCGTCTCCGGGACCGCCTCGAAGTCGGTCGGACCGTGTTCGAGGCCGTGATCGTAGGCGAGGATCAGGATGCGACCGTCGCGGGCGAGCGGTGAGTCCCCGAGTGGGAGCATACACGAGGGCAGGACGGGACTGCATAATAATGTAACTGAACGTCTTATTAACTCGCGTGACAGTGAATTTCTGCGGCGATCACTCGAGCGATCGGGCGGCCTCGTGCCAGGTGCGCACCGTCTCGACGTCGACGTCCAGCGAGTCGGCGACCCGCTCTGGACTCGCGGTGGCGAGACTCCGGACGGAGGTGATGCCGGCCTCGGCGAGCAGCGACGCCGCCTCGGCGTCGACGGGTTCCAGGTCCGTCACCGGCGTGGGCGCACTCGCCTCCCGCCAGGCGGTCTCCGCCGTCTGCTCTCCCGCGTCGTCGTCCGTCCCTGGCCAGGAGTGATCCTGCCAGGCGGCCTCCCCCTCGTCTCCGGCCCCGGCACCGTTCTCTCTGCCGGTCTCGGTGCTCTCAGCGGACCATCCCTCCGAACTCGCCGCCACCCAGGCCCGCTCCTCGTCCTTGAGACCGCGGACCTGCTCCGCACGACGGTCCAGGTCCTCGCCGCCGTCGAGGGACCAGGCGAGCGAGTGCTCACGCCGTATCTTCGCCGCGACGCCGGCGTTGACCCCCGCCTCCAGGAGCTGAGCGTGCGAGACACGACGCTCGACGACGTCCACGGGGTCGATGCCCCGGTCCTCCAGGACGGCGGCGGTGGCCGGGCCCACGAACCGCAGGTCCTCGAGGTCCCCGGGCGAGGTGCCGGATGTCACCGTATGGGTGGATGCGTCGGGAGGGGCTTGAGTGTTTCCCGCAGGGGCCACGAACGGACGACGTCGTCGGTCGGGAGAGCGAACGAGAGGGGACAGACCGACCCCAGCTCCGAGATGGGGTGACGGTCCGGTCGTCGCGTCGAACCCGCCCCGTCGCCGAGAGAGGAAGGCTAAAGGGAGGTCAATCGGAGGTGGATAGTATGGACCTCAGTCTCAGCGCGGAGCAGCGTCAGATCAGGGACATGGTGACGGAGTTCGTGGACGAGGAGGTCGTCCCGGTGGCCGACGAGATCGACGAGAGCGACGAGGTCCCCTGGGACCTCATCGACCAGATGGGCGACCTCGGACTCATGGGAATGCCCTTCCCCGAGGAGTACGACGGTGCCGGCCTCGACTACCACGCCTACGCGATCGCGCTGGCGGAGATCGCCCGCGGAAGCGGCGGCCTCGGGACCATCGTGGCGGCACACACCAGTCTCGCTGGCAACATGCTGTACGAGTACGGCGACGAGGAGCAGAGGGAGGCCTACCTGGCCCCGCTCAACCGCGGGGACGACGTCGGTGCCTTCGCCCTCTCCGAGGCCGAGGCGGGTTCGGACGTCCCCTCGATGACGACGACCGCCGAGCGCGAGGGCGACGAGTACGTCATCGACGGCGGCAAACTCTGGATCTCGAACGGATCGGTCGCCGACACCGTCACGTTGTTCGCGAAGACAGACCCGGACGCGGGTCACCGCGGCATCTCGTCGTTCGTGGTCCGTCCCGAGGAGGACGACGGGTTCATCGTCGAGAACACCGAGCACAAACTCGGCGACAAGGGGTGTCCGACGGCCGAACTCCGCTTTGCGGACCTGCGGGTGCCCGCCGACCGCCGCCTTGGCGAGGAGGGCGACGGCTTCTATCAGGCCCTCGAGACGCTCAACGCCGGTCGCATCACGATCGCGGCCCGGAGCGTCGGGATCGCCGAGGCCGCGAGGGACGCGGCCCTCGAGTACGCCCAGGAGCGAGAGCAGTTCGGCCAGGCCATCGGGGAGTTCCAGGCCATCCAGCACAAACTCGCGGACATGGACACCAAGGTCCAGACCGCCCGCCTGCTCATGCACCAGGCGGCCCACAAGAAGATCGAGGGCGAGAAGTTCGTAAAGGAGGCCGCCCAGGCCAAACTCCACGCCTCCGAGGTCAGCCGCGAGGTGGCCAACGAGGCCATCCAGGTCCACGGCGGGTACGGCTACACGAAGGACTTCCCCGTCGAGCGGTACTACCGCGACGCCAAACTCAACGAGATCTACGAGGGGACGAGCGAGGTCTTGCGCAATACGATCGCGAACGAACTCCTCGACTGAACTCCTTCGATTTCCGAGGATTTTTCGTACGGCTTTTACCGATTCTCGTCCTACCAACCTACATGGACCCCGTCAGAATCGCCGGCGTGGGACTCACCCACTTCGGAGAACACCCCGAACGAACCAGTCGCGACCTCTTCGCCGAGGCGGGACTCGCCGCTCTCGAGGACAGCGGCGTCGACCCCGACGACGTCGCCGCCGTCTTCTACGGCAACTTCATGGGCGAACTCGCGGAACACCAGGGCCACATGGGCCCGCTGGCGGCCGAGGCCCTGGGCATCGACGCCCCCGCGACGCGGTACGAGAGCGCGTGTGCGTCGAGCGGCGTCGCCGTTCGCGAGGCGGTGAAGAACGTCCGATCGGGTGAGAGCGACGTCGTCCTGGTCGGTGGGGCAGAGCGCATGAACAACCTCGAGACCGCAGAGACGACCGAGTCGCTCGCCATCGCCGCCGACGACCTCTACGAGGTGCGGGCCGGGATGACCTTCCCCGGGGCGTACGGACTGATGGCGGACGCCTACTTCGACGAGTACGGCGGCGATCGCGAGGACCTCGCGCACGTCGCCGCGAAGAACCACGAGAACGCGGTGGGCAACGAGTACGCGCAGTTCCAGTACGAGATCGACGTCGAGGACGCACTCGACGCTCCGCCCGTCGCGGAACCGCTCCACCTCTACGACGCCTGTCCCATCACCGACGGCGCGGCGGCGATCGTGATGGTGAGCGAGGAGTACGCCGCGGACCACGACCTCGACGCCCCGGTCTCGGTCGTCGGCACCGGCCAGGGCAGCGACAAGATGGCCCTCCAGGATCGGACCACGATGACCCAGACGCCGGCCGCCGCGGACGCCGCGTCGGAGGCCTTCGGGGAGGCCGACGTCGACCCCGCGGACGTCGGGGCCGCGGAGGTCCACGACTGCTTCACCATCGCGGAGGTGCTCGCCCTCGAGGCCCTCGACCTCTTCGAGGAGGGCGAGGCCATCACGGCCGCCCGCGAGGGGACGACGCGGGCGGACGGCGACCTCCCGGTGAACCTCTCCGGCGGCCTCAAGGCCAAGGGCCACCCGGTCGGCGCGACGGGCGCCGCCCAGGTCGTCGAGATGACCCGCCTGCTCCGCGGCGATCACCACAACAGCGAGCACGTCGCGGACGAGACCGTCGGCGTCACCCACAACGCGGGCGGGACCGTCGCGAGTACCGTCGTCCACGTCCTGGAGGTGGACCGATGAGCGACGTTCGCGACGCCGGATACGACGACTTCCTCGACGCCCTCGCGGAGGGCGAGGGGTACTACCTCCGGTGTCCGGCGGGGCACGGATCGCTCCCACCGCGCCGGGCCTGCCCGCACTGTGGGGATACCGACCTCGAGGAGGTCCCCCTCCCCGAGACGGGGACGGTGGTCGCACACACGGTCGTGCACGTCCCGACGCCCCGATTCGTCGAGGACGCCCCCTACGTGACCGCCATCGCGGACTTCGGGGACGTGCGACTCACCGGCCAACTCCTCGACGCCGACCCGTCCAGGGAGATCGACGGGATCGACGTCAGTCCGGACGTCGGTCGGACCGAGACCGCCGACGACCGACTAGTCGTCTTCGAGACGCGGTAGGGCCGCCGCGATCGCCGAGAGGAAGGCGTTCGGTCGTTCGTCGTGGGGGAGCAGGGCCGTGCGATCGATCGCGACGAGGTCCGCGTCGACGGTCGCCGCCAGGTCTCGGCCGACCGAGAGCGGTGGGCGGGTCGCCTCCCGTCCCCACGCGATCGTGACGGGGCCGGTGTACGCGGCGAGCGATTCCTCGAGTGGTTCGGTCGGCGTCAGGTACCCGCCCACGAAGGAGGCGGGAGCGAAGCGTGCGTTCTTCGCGTGGGCGGTTCGATGCTGTGTGTCGACGATCGCGTCGTCCACGGCGGCCGAATCGAAGTAGGCCATCGACCGGTCGAAGTATCGAAGCGAGGGCCGGGAGACGAGGAGGTTGAAGAGGCCCTGACCCACCACCGGTGCGCGGAACAGTTCGCGGAGCGCGAGGCTTCTAGGCCCCGTCTCGTCGGTGGGGACGACGAGCACCACAGAACTGTCCGGGACGTCGCGAGCGGCGACCGCGACGAGCGACCCACTCAGCGAACTGGCGATCACGACCGGCGACGAGGGGACGGCAGCGAGGAACTCCCGGAGCAGCGCCTCGTACAGGGCCCCCGTGTACCGTATCGGGGGTCGGTCCGACCCGCCGAAGCCGAGGAGGTCGATCGCGATCACGTGGTGGCGGGCCGCCAGCGCGTGAAACACGCCCGCGAACTCGCGACTCGACGCCGCAGCGTGCAGGCCGTGAACGAGGACCACGTCGGGGTGGCTGGGGTCGCCCGCCGTCGTGTAGGCGACGTCGAAGTCCCGCCACCGATAGGTCCGCTGAGTTCCGGAGAGGGCCGGCCCCACCGGGGACGACCGTTCGGCGACGACCCGATTGCCGACCGCCGTGGCGACGAGTCCGCCGGCGAGACCCAGTCCGAGGGAACGGAGGCGCATAGCCGAGATACGGCGGGCGGCCGTTTAGCCGTTGTGTCGTGGCGGACAGTTTGGCGCGACGTCGAGCGGTCGTGCGACTCGATACCGGGCGGACAAGAGACTCGATACCGGGCGAACGGGGCCCAGTGTCGTGCGGTCAGGCGTCGCGGTCGACGCAGTCCGCGAGGGGCGAGACCAGGTCCGCTGCGATCTCGTACGGATCGGTCTCGTTTGCCTCGACCGCGTCGACGAGCGTCTCCATCCCCCCAGCGGCCGCGATCTCCTCTTCCATCAGCGCCGCCACGTCGTCGCGGACCAGCGTCCTGATGTCGGCGGCGTATCGCTCGCGGTGCATCTTTTCGAGTCGCCCGGTCCGCGAGAGCCAGTCGGCGTGCTCGTCGAAGACCTCGAGGAGGTCCTCGAGGCCCGTGCCGTCGGTCGCGACGGTCTCGACGATCTCCGGTTCCCAGTCGCCCTCCTCGCGGTCGCGCATGTCGAGCATCTGCCGGAGTTCCTGTACCGTCTTGTCGGCACCCGCCAGGTCGGCCTTGTTGACGACGAAGACGTCCCCGATCTCGAGGATGCCCGCCTTGAGCATCTGGACGTCGTCGCCGCTGGCCGGTGGCACGAGGACGGCGACGGTGTCCGCAGTCCGGACCACGTCCACCTCGTTCTGTCCCGCGCCGACGGTCTCGACGACGATGACGTCCTTGCCGAAGGCGTCGAGGGCCTTGATCGCGTCCGAGGTGGCACTCGAGAGGCCGCCGAGGTTCCCCCGGGCGCTCATCGACCGAAAGAAGACGTCCATGTCGCCGGCCGTGGCGGCCATCCGGATGCGATCGCCCAGGACCGCACCGCCGGAGTACGGCGAGGAGGGGTCGACCGCGATGACGCCGACCGTCTGGCCCCGGTCCCGGTACCGCTTCGCCAGTTTGTCGACGAGGGTCGACTTTCCCGCGCCGGGGCTCCCGGTGACGCCCACGATGTCCGCGGTGCCGGCGTGTCGATAGAGCGCGGAGACGAGATCGCGATACCCGGGGGACCGGTTCTCGATCGTCGTTATCGCCCGGGCCAGGGCGGCGTGATCGCCGTCGAGCAGATCGGCGACGAGGTCGTCGCTCGCTGTCCGAGACATCTTATCGATCGACGTTCTCGCGCACGAAGGAGATGGTCTCCTCCATGGGGGTCCCCGGGCCGAAGATGGCGTCCACGCCCGCCGCCTTCAGGTCGTCGCGGTCCTCGTCCGGGATGATGCCCCCGACCAGGACGAGGGTGTCCTCGGCGACGCCGTACTCCTCGAGACCCTCGATGACCTTCGGGACCAGGGCGTTGTGTGCGCCCGAGAGGATCGAGATGCCGAGTACGTCCACGTCCTCCTGGACGACCGCCTGCACGATCTCCTCGGGGGCCTTGTGCAGACCGGAGTAGATGACCTCGAAGCCGGCGTCCCTGAACGCCCGGGAGATGACGTGGGCACCGCGGTCGTGGCCGTCGAGTCCGACCTTGGCGACGAGGGTCCGGATCTTGCGTTCGGTCTGGGTCTCGCTCATGGGTGAACCTGGGTCGGACGGTACTTTCACTCTAACGGAAAACCATTACAATTAATTTGTGTTACTCCAAGCCTACTTTCACCAGGGACGGGACGAGGCGCAGGTGGGTATTTGTGTGAGGGAGTCCACTGTCCCCGTATGGACGTCCGAGAGGCCGAACCAGACGACGCGGCGGCGATTCGATCGGTCGCACGGAACTCGCTTCTGTCCTCGTACACGGGGGCACTCGACGACGAGACGATCGAGGAGGCGATCGAGGAGTGGTACGGGGGCGACAGACTGATCGACCTGCTCGAGATGGAGACCGAACAGTTCCTGGTGGCCGAGGAGGCCGGGACGATCCTCGGGTTCGCCGAACTCACCGTCTCCGACGCGACGGACGTCGGTGCGATCCAGTGGCTCCACGTCGACCCGGACGCGCGGGGCGAGGGCGTCGGGTCTGCGCTGCTCGAGGCCGCAGAGGAGTCCCTGGAGGAACGAGACGTGGCGCGCATCGAGGGGGCCGTCCTCACCACGAACGTCGAGGGAATCGCCTTCTACGAGGACCACGGGTACGTTCGCGGCGCCGACCAGGAGACGACCATCGCGGGCGACACCTACACCGAGCGGCGATACCTCCACTTCCCCGAGGACGAACCCGCCGCCCTCACGGAGGCGACACGGACCGAAGACGGCACCTTCTACATCGCCCTCGACGAGCACGAGACGGGATCGCGCGGGGACTTCTACCTCGCGTACGCGGACGTCGAGCGGAGCGAGCGTTACGGGTACTACTGCGACAACTGCGACTCGATCGACACCTCGATGGACTCCATGGGGCGCATCATCTGCAACGACTGCGGAAACAAGCACAAGGCGAGTCGGTGGGACGCGGCCTACCTGTAGACGCGCGGGCGGCACAGTTCCTGCCCGCCGACGAACCGAATCGTCCGTGCCGGCCCCCAATGAATCGGTCCCGGGCGACCGGCCGGGGGGTCAGCCCTGGCCCACCATCCGGTCCTCCTCGTCCCAGACCTCCTCTCTGAGTTCGTACTTCTGGACCTTCCCGGTGGCCGTGGTCGGGAGTTCCTCGACGAACTCGATCTCCTTTACGGCCTTGTAGGTCGCCATGTTCTCTCTCGTGAACGCGACGAGGTCCTCGGCGGTCACGCCCGAATTCTCGGGATCGCCGGACTCGGGCACGACGAAGGCGTGTGGGACCTCGCCCCACTTCTCCGACGGAGAGGGGATGACGGCGACGTCGTTGACCGCGTCGTGCTCGAAGAGGGTGTCCTCGATCTCGATCGACGAGATGTTCTCGCCGCCGGAGATGATGATGTCCTTCTTCCGGTCCTGGATGGAGACGAACCCGTTCTCGTCGACGACCGCGAGGTCGCCCATGTGGTAGTATCCCTCCAGGCGGTCGTTGAACGCCTCCTCCGTCTGTTCCGGCTTGTTCCAGTACCCCTCCATGACCATGTTCCCGTCGACGACGATCTCCCCGATGGTGGCGTCGTCCCAGGGGACGTCCTCGCCGTCCTCGTCGACGACCCGCACGTCCGTCCCCAGGAACGGGATCCCCTGGCGTTTCTTGAGGCTGAAGCGGTTCTCCTCGTCGAGGAACCGACGCGCGTCCGACGTCGTGATGAGCGGGCCGGTCTCGGTCGCCCCGTAGACGTGCTTGAGGCGCCACCCGAACTCCTCCTCGACCGTCCTGATCGTGGTCTCGGGCGGTGCGCTGCCCGCGGTCGCGACCCGGACCGGGTTGTCGCCCGCGGTCGCCGGATCGTGGTCGTCGTAGTAGTCCATCAGGCGGTTGAGCACTGTCGGGGCCGCGCTGAAGTACGAGACGTCCTCCTCGGCGATGGCGTCGAAGACGTACTCCGCGTCGACGCCCCTGGTGCAGACGTGTTTCGCCCCCATCCCGGTGACCGCGTAGATGTGCCCCCAGCCGTTGACGTGGAACATCGGGAGCGTCCAGAGGTAGACGTCCTCGTCGGTGAGTTCCTGATGGATGGTGATCAAATAGGCGTGAATCGTCTCGTTGCGATGGGTGCGCATCACGCCCTTCGGATCGCCCGTGGTCCCGGAGGTGTAGTTGATCGTGATGACGTCGTCCTCGTCCATCTCCGGCCGCTCGTAGTCGGTGCCGGCCGACGCGAGCACCGACTCGACGTCCTCCCAGTCGCCCTCGACCGCGTCCGGATCGTTGGTGATGAACGTCTCCGTCGGGACCGCATCGCGGACCGGTTCGATCTTCTCTGCGTACGCGTAGTCCGCGTAGATGGCGTCAACCCCGGCGTCGGACAGGATGTACTCGAAGTCCTCCGGCGTGAGGCGGTAGTTGAGCGGGGTGTGAATCGCTCCGGTCTGCATCGTCCCGTAGGCCGCCTCGAGGTGGTAGTGCGTGTTCGGGTCGAGGACCGCGACCCGATCGCCCTTCTCGATCCCGCGAGCCTGGAGGGCCGCGGAGAATCGATCGGCCCGCTCCGCGAGGTCCCCGTACGTGAACCGCTCGCCCGTCGTCGCCACGACGGCCTCGTGGTCGGCGTAGTACTCCCTGGCCCTGTCGAGGAAGTCGGTCACCAGCAGTGGTTTGTTCATGGCCGGGTGAATCTACCACATAGATTTAAATAATAATTATTGTTCCCGCAGGATCGTCGGTGCCGGGATCGCAACCTCCCCGGCGGTCGTCGGCCGGAGAGACGGCTCCTGAGATCCGTGATCCCGGTGACGAGGTGACTCCAGGGCCCGCGAGTCGACGATCAGGCGACGCCGAGGGTCTCCTGGTACTCGCCGTACTCCTCCTCGAAGACGCCCATGATCTCGCCCATCGTCGCGTAGGCCTTCACGGCGTCGACGATGGACGGGATGGTGTTCTCGTCGGCCTGGATCGCCGCACGGAGGTCCTCGAGTGCCGACTCGACCACCGCGTCGTCGCGCTCGTCCTTGACTCGCTCGAGCCGATCGAGTTGGCGGTCGCGGGTCGCCTCCTCGTCGATCTGGAGGAGTTCGACGTCCTCCTCTTCGTCCTCGTCGAGGGTGTAGTCGTTGACGCCGACCACGGTCTCCTCGCCGTCGTCGACGCGGTTCTGGTACTCGTAGGCGGACTCCTGGATCTCGCGCTGGAAGTACCCCTGCTCGATGCCGGCCAGGACGCCGTCCCGAACGGAGCCATCGCCCATCTCTCGCACCTCCTCGATGTACGCCATCGCCTTCTCTTCGACCTCGTCAGTGAGCGACTCCACGGCGAAGGACCCCCCAAGGGGGTCGACGACGTCGGCGACGCCGGACTCCTCGGCGATGATCTGTTGGGTGCGAAGTGCGACCCGAACCGCCCGCTCGGACGGGAGGGCGTGTGCCTCGTCGTAGCTGTTGGTGTGGAGGCTCTGGGTGCCACCCAACACGGCCGCGAGCGCCTGGATCGTGACCCGGACGACGTTGTTGAGTGGCTGCTGGGCGGTGAGGGACTGGCCGGCCGTCTGGGTGTGGAACTTGAGGCGCTTCGACTCCGCCTTCTCCGCGTCGTACCACTCCTCCATGACCCGTGCGTAGATGCGGCGGGCCGCCCGGAACTTCGCGACCTCCTCGAGGAGCGAGTTGTGAGAGTTGAAGAAAAAGGAGAGTTGGGGCGCGAAGTCGTCGACGTCGAGGCCGCGGTCCATGGCGTCCTCCACGTAGGCGAAGCCGTCGGCGAGCGTGAACGCGAGTTCCTGGATCGCCGTCGATCCGGCCTCGCGGATGTGGTACCCCGAGATGGAGATGGGGTGGAACTTCGGAGTCTCCGCCGCGGTGAACTCGACGATGTCGGTGACCAGATCGAGGGAGGGCTCCGGTGGGACGACCCACTCCTTCTGGGCGATGAACTCCTTGAGCATGTCGTTCTGGAGGGTGCCCCGAATCTCGTCGCGGGGGACCCCCTTCTGGTCGGCCAGGGCGACGTACATCGCGAAGATGACCGCGGCCGAGGGGTTGATCGTAAAGGAGGTCGAGACCTCGCCAAGGTCGATCCCGTCGAAGAGGATCTCCATGTCCGCGAGGGTGTCGACCGCGACGCCCTCCTTGCCGACCTCTCCGAGGGACATCGGATCGTCGGAGTCGATTCCCATGAGCGAGGGCATGTCGAAGGCCGTCGAGAGCCCCGTCTGGCCCTCGTCGATCAGGTAGTGGAAGCGCTCGTTGGTCTCCTCTGCGGTGCCGAAACCGGCGAACTGTCGCATCGTCCAGGGCCGACCGCGATACATCGTGGGATAGACCCCTCGGGTGAAGGGTTCCTCGCCCGGGAATCCCAGGTCCTCGTCGTACTCGAGGTCGGCGACGTCCGCGGGCGTGTAGAGTCGGTCGACCTCCAGATTCGAGACCGTGGCGAACCGATCGGCGCGTTCGCCGTGGGCGTCGAGGAAGGGGTCGAGGGTCTCGGACTCCCAGTCCGCTCTCGCGTCGCGTATCTCCTCGAGGTCGTCCTCGTCGAACATGATATCGATATTCCGTCCGACAATTAATGAAGGTTCGTATCCCCGGCGGGCGGCCCCTCTCGATCGCTCACTCGTTCAATCGATCGATCTTCTCGACCAGCGGGTGGCGGGCGTAGTCGACGACCGAGACGTCCGCGAGCGAGGAGAGACCCTCCTGTTGGGCGGTGCGTGCCATCCCGAGGTCGACGCGCGTGTCCAGTGCGATGACGTAGGCGTCCATCTCATCGATGTCCTCCTGGCGGGCGGCCATCACGCGATGGTGTCCGTCGGCGAGGAGGAGTTGTCCGGCGTTGTCGATGACGACCAGCGGTTCGGCGAGACCGCGCTCGAGTTCGTACCGCCGCCCCTCGAGTTCGTCGGCGTACACCTTCCCCTGGGTCGGGATCAACTCCGCGAGGGGCACCGTCCGCCGCTCCTCACGGGCCTCGATGCCGTGGATCGATTCGAGGGTCCGCTTGAGTTTGCCCACCTTCTCGGGCGTGGCCCGCTCGATCTGACTGCGGATGACGTCGGCGTTCGAGATGATGCCCACCAGGTTTCCCGCGTCGTCGACCACCGGGAGCTTCTGGATGCCCGATCGCAGGATGACGCGGGCGGCGTCGGTGATCTTCATGTCCGGGTGGGCCACGATCAACTCCTCGCTCATGACCTTGAAGATCGGTTCCTCGGGATCCTCGAGGAGGAGGTCGCGTGCGCTCACGAACCCCTGGACGCGTCGCCCCTCGGTCACCGGAAACCCGTTGTGATCGTCGCTCTCGACGATTCGCTCGGCGACCTCGCGCACGGAGAGCGAGGGGGGAACCGTCGAGACGTCCCGGGTCATGTACTCGCTGACCCGCGGCTTTCCCCCCTCTGACTCGAAGGCCTGATCCATCGACGAGGGGTAGGGCGGGCCCGGTCAAAAGTTCACTCCTCGAGGAGCGCCGCGACCGCGTCGACGAATCGCGGTGAGACGACCCCCTCGACCATCTCCGTGAGGTCCGCCTCGTCGTCGACCTCCTCGAAGACCCCGAGTGAGAGTTGGGCCCCGGCCATGTCGGCGTGCCCGCCGGCACTCCCCATGTCGCCGAAGGTCTCCCTGAGGATCTCGCCGAGGTCGACGGGGACCCCGCGTGACCGCGCGGAGAGGTAGACCGTCCCGTCGCTGTGCCCGTAGACGAGGGTCACGTGGACCCCCTCCAGGGCGAGGAGCCGATCTGCCGCCTGGGCGAGGGCGTCGCGGTCGCCGATCGGGCCCACGCAACTGGTGAGAATCTGATCGGTCCGTTCGCGATTGCGGATGGCCCGGGCGATGGTCTCCATCGTCTCGGGGTCGATGGAGGGCTCCTCGATGCGTTCGAGGACGTCGAGGTCGACGAACGGCATGAGGGCTGCGGCGGCCTCGAAGTCGGCCCGGGTCACCCCGCGCGTGAAGTCGTCGGTGTCGACGCGGATGCCGTACAACAGCGCCGTCGCCACGACCTCGTCGACGTCGACGTGGTAGGCCCGGATGTACTCGACGAGCAGAGTGCTCGTCGCCCCGACCGCGTCGCGAACGTCGACGTAGGACGCGTCGACCGCGGCCGCCGTCGAGTGGTGGTCGACGACGAGCGTGATCGGCGCGTCCGGCGGGAGGTGATCGTTGACGCCGGGACTCGAATGGTCGACCAGCGCGATGGCACTCGCGTCGACGGCCTCCCCCGGTTCCAGGTTCTCCAGGTCGAGGCCCAGGAGGTTCACGAAGGCCCGATTCTCCTGGTGGGAGATGCGACCGTAGTAGACCGGTCGCGCGTCGACGCCGTGCCACCCGGCGATCCGCTCGAGGGCGACGGCGGCGGCGATCGCGTCGGGATCGGGGTTGTCGTGCATGACGATCGCGAGGTCGTCCTCGACGGCCGAGAGGGTGCGCCGAAGGGCCCCCAGACGGCCCACGCTCTCCCCACCGATGAAGTCCGCCAGGTGGTCCACGATCGCCCGTCCGGGATCGAAGACCTCGTCCGCGACCGCCTCGAGCGTCCCGCGATCCCGTCGATCGACGTCGGGCGGGAGAAATCCGATGGCGTACCGGTCGCCGAAGACCGACTGGGCCGTCTCGATGGCGGTCCGGGAGGTCGAGACCACCCCGCAGGCGGCGACGACGACGTCGGGTGACGCGTCGATCGACGAGAGCACCTGGCGGTCGGTCACGTCACCGACCGTCGCGTCGATGCCGGCGTTACGCAACTGCTCGACGTAGGCCTCCTCGGGGTCGACGACCTGCAGGTCCCCGGCCCCGCCTGCGAGCGTCTCGACGAGGTCGTGATCCAACCCGTCGTGACCGAGCAGTAGCCAGGAGACCATTGGGGGCTACGCGAGCAGCGTCGCCGCCGCGTTCGTGGCCCACTGCGCCACGGGATCGAAGGCGAACAGCAGCCCCACCGTCGCGACGGCCGCGGCGACCACCGCCACGTAGAGGGCGGTGGGCGTCCGCTCGATCGCGAGGTCCTCCGCCGGTTCCTCGATCCAGATGGACTTGACGACGCGCGCGTAGTAGTAAAGCGACAGTGCGCTGTTCACGGCCGCGATCGCCGCCAGCCACCAGAAGCCGGCCTCGATCGCTCCGGCGAACAGGAAGTACTTCGACAGGAAGCCGGCGCCGACCGGCAGGCCGGCGAGGCTGAACATGAACACCGTCATCGCCACGGAGGCGACCGGCGCCTTGCGGGCGAGTCCGTTGTAGTCCTCGAAGGTTCGCCCCACGTCCCAGTACTCGGCCAGCGCGACGAACAGGAACGCGCCGGTGTTCATGAACCCGTAGACCAGGAGGTGCATCATCGCAGCCCCGAGCACCAGAGACCCGCCGCCCTGCCCGCCGAGGGCGCCCAGACCGATGAGGACGTAGCCCGCGTGACCGACGGAGGAGTACGCGAGCATCCGCTTGACGTTCTCCTGGACCGCCGCGGCGAAGTTCCCGAGCGTCATCGTCACCACGGCGAGGACGACGAACAGCCCCGTCCAGGGGACCGTCGCGGCGACGTCCGCGAGCGGGAACGCCTCTATGAACACCCGGAAGCCCAGCGCGAAGCCGGCGGCCTTGGACGCCGAGGAGACGAACCCGCTGATCGGGGCGGGCGCGCCCTCGTAGGCCTCCGGCGCCCAGAAGTGGAACGGGACGGCGGCCATCTTGAACAGCACGCCGCCGGCCACCATGAGGACGCCCAGGCCGAGGACGCCCTCGGTGCCGCTCGCGGCTCCGAGCGCCTCGGCGACGGCGTCGAACTGGAGGGCGCCAGTCGCCCCGTAGACGAGGCTGATGCCGTAGGCCATGATCGCCGAGGAGAGCGCACCGACGAGGAAGTACTTGAGCGCCGCCTCCACGCTCCCGCGATTCGTCTTGAGGTAGGCCACCAGGCCGTAGGACGGCAGGGAGGCCAACTCGAGGCTGACGAAGGCCGTCGCGAAGCTATTGGAGACGGCCATCAGCGCCATCCCGAGAGCCGCGAGCGAGACGAGCGCGTAGTACTCCCCGAGGTGGGGTTGGCCACGGACGTAATCGGAACTCGCGAGCACGACGAGGCTCGCGACGCTGCCGACGATGAGCGTGAAGAACATGCTCATCTGGTCGACGACGAGGGCCCCACCGAACGTCTGGAAGGGCTCCGTCACCGTCCCGGCGGCGAGCGCCCACGCGCTCGTCCCCGCCGTGAGCAGGGTCCCGAGGAGCGCGATGGCCGCGAGCGCCTCGTTCCGTCGAGTCTCCGGTGCGAGCGTGTCGTAGCCCAACAGCACCAGCGCGGTGATCCCGAGCAGGTACTGTGGCGTCAGCGCTGGCAAGGCGTACATCTACAGACCACCTCCCGTCTCCAGGATCGGACCGATGGCCTCCTGAATCATCCCGTAGAAGATGTCCGGCGCGGTGCCGAGCAGGACGACCAGGAGGATGAGCACGACGATGGCCGCCCTGTCGTGGAGGGCCGCCGGGACGACGTCGTACTCGGTGTCGGCCCTGAACGGGCCGAAGAGCACCCGCTGCATCGCGAACAGCAGGTAGCCGGCGACGATGACGATGCCGAACATCGCGACGGCAGTGAACAGCACTGCCCCCGGCAGGACCGTCGACTGCATCCCGCCGAGGAAGATGAACAGTTCACCCGCGAATCCGGCCATCAGCGGGAGGCCCATATAGCCGAAGGCCGCCGCGACGAAGACGGCGCTCGTGACCGGCATCCGGTCGGCGATGCCGGAGAGGTCGCCCACCATCCGCGTGTGGGCGACGTTGTAGATCACGCCGACGCTCATGAACATCAGCCCGGAGATGAGGCCGTGAGCGACCATCTGGAAGGTCGCGCCGGCCACGCCGTACATGTTCCATGCCACCAGACCGAGGATGACGTACCCCATCGAGGAGATGGAGGAGTACGCCACGATGCGCTTGAGGTCGCGCTGTGCCAGGGCCAACATCGCGCCGTAGATGACGCTGATGACCGCGAAGACGGCGATCGGCACGGCGAGACGGTGGGCCACCTCCGGGAGCATCGTGAAGTTGAACCGGAGCAGCGCGTAGGTGCCCATCTTCAGGAGGACGCCAGCCAGGATCACCGACACGGGGGTCGGTGCCTCGACGTGGGCGTCCGGCAGCCACGTGTGGAAGGGCACCATCGGGACCTTGACCGCGAAGCCGGCGAACATGGCGACGAAGGCCACCACCTTCAGCGTCTGGGGGCCGATTCCGGCCAGACTGCCGACCTGGCCCGCGCGGATCGCCTGGGCGATGGTCGGCATGTCGAACGTCGAGACGCCCGTCGCGAACACCAGCGCAACGAACCCGATGAACATCACCAGACTCGCCACGTTGGTGTACACGAAGAACTTGATCGCCGCGTACTTCCGGCGCGGACCGCCCCAGATGGCGATCAGGAAGTACATCGGCACCAGGACGAACTCCCAGAAGACGAACCAGACGAAGAAGTCGAGCGTCGTGAAGACGCCGACGAGGCTCGCCTCCATGAAGAGCATCAGCCCGTAGAACTGGGACCGACGCTCGTCGATGGGCGTCCAGGCACTCAGGATGGCGAGCGAGACGAGGACGGTGGTCAGCGTGACCAGCGCCATGCTGACCCCGTCCATGCCCACGTGCCAGTTGAGCTGGTACTGTCCGAGCGTAATCCAGGGGATCTTCTCCTCGAAGGCGATCGAGCCACCCAGGAGGGCGTTCCCCGTGGCCTCGAAGGTGCGATACATCCAGAGGCTCCCGACCAGCGGGAGCAGGCTCCACGCGAAGGACAGCTTCGCCGCCCAGCGTTCGGGCGCGAGCAGGACCGCCACCGCGCCGAGCACGGTCACCGCGATGAGTGCTTCGATCATCATCTAGAACCACCCCCCTGCGAATCCGAACGCGACCAGGAGGACGACCAGCCCCAGCGAGAGCAGGGCCGCGTAGTTGGTCACGACGCCGGTCTGGATGCGTCGGAGACGACCGCCACCGATGAGACTCACCGACGAGACGCCGTCGACGGCGCCGTCGATGACGCTCCGGTCGAAGCGATCGGCCACCGTCGCGAGGGGCAGGGTGAGTCCCTCGGCGAGCCAGACCTGATACTCGTCCTGATAGTAGTTGTTGTACAGGAGGTCCCGGACGGGGCCGAGACGCTCCGTGTGTGCCGCCGGGTCCGGACCACGGTAGAGGACCCACGCCAGTCCCGCCCCCGCGAGGGCGAGCGAGAGCGACAGCGCGGCCGAGGCGAGCGTCGTCAGGGTCGCCGAGAGGCCGAGGACGGTATCGTTCACGTAGCCCACCGGGTCCTGGCTCAGGAGATGGTGGTAGGTCTCGACGGAGACCGCCTCCATCCCGCCGACGAACCACTGGTGGAGGTACTCGACGTGCAGACCGGTGAGTTCGGCCACCGGCGTCATGTTGACGAATCCGACCGTCGCGGCGAGGACCCCGAGGACGACGAGCGGGAACTTCACGTTCCAGCGAACGCCGTGGGGGTCCTCTGCCGTCTCCGAGCGCGGTTCACCGTGGAAGGTCAGGACGACCATCCGGAAGGTGTAGAAGCCGGTGAAGAAGACCGCCAGGAGGCCCATGAGGTAGGCCAGGAGGATCATGGGGTCGTTCATCCCGTGGACGAGTGCGGTGTAGAGCACCTCGTCCTTCGACCAGAAGCCCGCGAAGGGGACGATGCCGGCGAGCGCGAGCGACCCGGACAGGAACGTCCAGTACGTCACCGGCATCTTCTCCTTGAGGCCGCCCATGTCCCACATGTTCTCGTTGTGGTGCATGGCGATGATGACCGATCCGGCCCCGAGGAACAGGAGCGCCTTGAAGATGGCGTGGGTGAGCAGGTGGAAGGTCGCCGCGACGTACCCGCCGGCCCCGAGTGCGAGCATCATGTAGCCGTACTGAGAGATGGTCGAGTACGCGAGCACCTGCTTGATCTCCCGCTTGACGACGCCCATCGTCGCCGCGAACAGCGCGGTGAATCCGCCGACGAGGGCGATGAACGCCAGGACGTTCGGGAGCAGCGCGTAGAAGCCGTACATCCGGGCGACCAGGTACACGCCGGCCGCCACCATGGTGGCCGCGTGGATGAGCGCGGAGACCGGCGTCGGACCCTCCATGGCGTCCGGCAGCCAGGTGTGAAGCGGGAACTGAGCGGACTTGCCGATCACGCCGCCCAGGATCAACAGCCCCAGGATCGCGAACCAGGCGCGCGGGTCCATGCCCAGCGTCTCGGCGACGAACGCCGGCACCTCGTGGTGTCCGGCGAGGATCGCCTCGGCGATCTGTGGGAATCCCTCGGCGCCAGCGCGCGGGGCGAACAGCGACGTCCCGAACGTCGCGAAGACCCCGACCACGCCGATCAGGAAGAAGTAGTCCCCGAACCGGGTGACCAGGAAGGCCTTCTTCGCCGCGCTCGGCGGCCCCTCCTCGCGGAACCAGAACCCGATCAAGAGCCAGGAGTTCAGGCCCACCAGTTCGAAGAACATGAACGCCATCAGGAGATTGGAGGAGGCCACGAACGCGAGCATCGAGAAGGTGAACAGGCCGAGGCCGGCGTAGTACCGGGGCAGGCCCGTCTCCCCCTCGTCGTTCATGTACCCGAGGCTGAAGACGTGCACCAGGAAGCTGATCAGGGAGACGATGAGCAACATCATCGCCGACAGCGGGTCGAACAGGACGCCGAAGTGCAGGCTGAAGGTGTCCAGTCCGGTCACCCACGTGTACAGCTCCTGGTTGTAGTAGTCGGTCGTGTTTCCAACGGCGAGGAACAGCCACGCCGAGAGCAGCAGCGATCCGCCCGTGGCCACGATGCCGGGGATCGCACCCCCCTTCGGCAGCAGTCGCGGGGCGAAGTACCCCACGAGGAGGGCGATCAGAAACGACGCCAGCGGCAACAGTGGGATCGCGATAGCGTAATCGAATGCACCTGCCATCTTACCACCTCAGAGTCGTCGGCGTGGTCACGTCCACGTCCGAGAAGTTCCGGTACAGCACCAGGATGATGCCGATCCCCACCGCCACCTCCGCGGCGGCGAGTGCCATCGTGAACAGGCTGAACGTCTGGCCCGTCAGGTTGCCCCACTGGTGGGAGAAGGCGACCAGGTTGATGTTGGCCGCGTTGAGCAGGATCTCGACGGACATCAAGAACAGCAGGGCGTTCTCCCGGGTCAGGATCCCGAAGAGACCGATGGCGAACATCGCCGCCGAGAGCAGGAGGTAGTACTGGACGGGGACGGCCATCAGCGCTCACCTCCCAGGCGGGATCGAATCGATTCGCCGTCGCGACGCGCGAGCATCACGGCGGCCACCAGCGCGGCGACCAACACGAGGTCGATGATCTCGAAGGCCGCGAGGAAGCCGTCGCTCGCGACGGTGCTCGCGGTCCCCCCGAGGTCGAACATCGCGTACGCGATGCTCGCCGTGATCCGTGCGCCAGCCGGGAACCCGGACTGTTCCGGGAAGCCAGCGCCGAGGAAGACCGCCGCCATCACCGCGAAGAGGCCCGCGGCGACGAGACCGGGCAGGAGGTTCAGGTCGGTGGCGAACTGCGGTCGCGTCGTCATTGGCCCGCCACCTCCGGATCGCGCGTCAGCATCACCGCGAAGGTGATGAGGATGAGGACCCCGCCCACGTAGACGAGGACCTGCATCGCCGCGAGGAACTCCGCCTGCAGCATCACGAAGTGGACCGCGACGCTGAGCAGGGCGGCCCCGAGAAACAGCGCGGAGTGCCAGACGTCGTCGACGAGGACGACGCCGAGGCTACTCGCCACGGTCACGGCGGCGAACAGCAAGAACGCGAGCGTCTCGGCGATCACGCGGAGTCACCTCCACTGTGCCAGTCTGTGGAGGTCACTGGTAATCGACCTCCCCCTCGCCCTCGCCGACCCAGGCGTCGTGATCGGGTTCGCGCGCCTCGATCGGGTCGATGTCCTTGTACCAGGGAACGTTCTTCAGTTGCTCTTTGTTGTACGCCAGGTCGTGTTTGGTGTCGCCCGTGAACTCGAAGTTCTGGGTCAGGAGGATCGCGTCCGTCGGGCAGACCTCCTCGCAGAGCCGACAGTAGATGCACTGGCCCACGTGGAGGTTGTACTGCTCGCCGTTGCGCTCCTCGTCCATCACGATGTGGATGGTGTCGTTCGGACAGACGTCCTCGCACTGGCGACACCAGATGCAGCGCTCCTGGCTCCACTTGTGCACGCCGCGGAACCGCGGACTCACTTCCGGTGCCTGCTCTGGGTACTCGACGGTGAACGTCTTCCCGTCGAGTGCGTGTTTCATCGTCGTCGCGAGCGATTGGAGTACGCCGATCATACTATCACCCCCACGATGACTGCCGTGAGGAGCAGGTTGGCGAACGCCAACACGAGCATGCCCTTCCACCCGACGTCGAGGACCTGGTCGGGACGAATCCGGGCGACCGCCGACCGGGACCACTGGGTGAAGAAGAACACGCCCCAGATCTTCAGGATGAACCACACGATGCCCGGGAGGATCGGACCGCTCGGGCCGCCCAGGAACAGCGTGGTGATGATCCCCGCCCCGAGGAAGATGTGGAGGAACTCGCCGAGGTAGAACAGGACGAAGTACGCGCTCGAGTACTCCGTCTGGTACCCGGCGACGATGTCGTTGGGTGCCTCAGGGAGGTCGAAGGGATTGCGGCCGATCTCCGCGAGGTTCGCGAGCATGAACAGACCGAACGCGAAGGGGTTCACGAACCCGTACCACGAGGGGATCGCGACGCCGGCGATCGACACCAGCGTCTCCTGCTGTTGGGCGACGATCGTCGACATTCGAAGCGACCCCGCGAACAGCACCACCGAGGCCGCCGTCAGGACCAGCGGAATCTCGTAGGCGATGTTCTGGGCGACCGCCCGGAGTCCCCCGATCATCGAGAACTTGTTGTTCGAGGCGTAGCCGCCGGAGACCAGACCGAGACTCGCGATCGAGGAGACGGCGAACACGTAGACGAGGCCGTTCTGCGGGTCGGCGAGGTGGATGCCACTCCCCATCGGGATCACGGCGAAGCCGAGCGTCGCGGAGAACACCACCAGAAACGGTGCGAGGTCCCAGGCCGGTCTGTCGACGTGCTCGGGGATGATCTGCTCCTTGCCGAGCAGTCGGAGCGCGTCCACGGCGATCGTCAGCACGCCGTACGGGCCGACGCGATCGACCGCGATCCGGTCGGTGAAGGCGGCCGTGATCTTGCGCTTCATGTACGGCCCGGCGACGGCCGCCATGATGAGCATCAGCGTCGCTACGACGGCGGCGCCGATCAGTCCCCCGAGGAGGTCGCTCACGATGCCCTCGAGTGGGATCCACCGCGAGATGCGGGTGGCGAGGGTCACCGACGCCATCAGCGATCCACCTCCGCCAGGATGATGTCGAGGCTACCGAGAGTGGCGATCAGATCGGAGATGAGTTCGCCCTCGGCCATCTCCTGGAGCGCGGAGAGGTTGTTGAAGCTCGGGCCGCGGATCTTGAAGCGGGCCGGCTTCTCCGTGCCGTCCGAGCGCATGTAGATGCCGAGTTCGCCCTTCGGGGCCTCGACGGCCCGGTAGATCTCCTCGTCGGGATCGGGCTTGAGGGTGCGCGGGACGTTCGACTGGATCTCGCGTTCGTCCTCCGGCCAGTCCTCGAGGAGGTCGACGCACTGCTCGATGATCTTCGCGGACTCCTCGACCTCCTCCATGCGGACCAGGAGGCGAGCGAGGTTGTCCCCGCCCTCGTGGGTGGCGACGTCCCAGTCGAGTTTGTCGTAGTACCCGTAGGGGTCGTCGCGACGGAGGTCGTAGTCGACGCCGGAGGCCCGGAGGATCGGCCCGGTGACGCCGTAGTCCTTTGCGACCTCCGGACCGATGTACCCCGTGTTCACGGTCCGCATCTGGAAGAGCTCGTTCTGGGTGAGCAGGTTGTGGTACTCGTCGATGCGCTCGGGGAGCCCCTCGAGGAAGTTCCGAATGTTGTCGAAGAACTCCTCGCGGGGCGTCGGCAGGTCCCAGACGACCCCGCCGATGCGGAAGTAGTTGAACATCATCCGCTGGCCGGTGAGGTCCTCCAGGATGTTCTGGACGATCTCCCGATCGCGCATCGCGTACATGAAGACCGCGGAGAAGTCGCCCTTGATGTCGAGGCCGAACGTCGCGACCGCCAGCATGTGCGAGGCGATGCGCGTGAGTTCGGCGCCCATGGTCCGGATGACCTGGGCGTACTCGGGGACGTCGACGTCGGCGAGGTCCTCGATCGCCCGCGCGTAGGCCCACTCGTTGGCGAGGCCCGAGGGCGCGTAGTCCCAGCGGTCCGGGTAGGGCATGATCTGGTGCCGGTAGGTTCCCTGCTGGCACATCTGCTCCTGGCACCGGTGCAGGTAGCCGATGTCGGGTTCGACGTCGGCCACCTGCTCCCCGTCGAGGACCGTCTTGAGGTGGAGGACGCCGTGGGTCGCCGGGTGGTGGGGACCGATGTTGAGGAACATCGTGTCCAGGTCCTCCTCGGTCTCGGTCTCCTTGCGGTGCTCCTCGAGGGGGTTCTCGTGTTCCTCGAAGGTGACGATCTGTGGCTTGTCCTGGTTGTAGTCCAGACGGAGCGGGTGCCCCTGCCAGGTCTCCGGCAGGAGGATCCGACGGAGGTCCGGGTGGTCCTCGTACTCGACGCCGACCAGGTCGTAGGCCTCGCGCTCGTGCCAGTCGGCGGTCCGGAAGACCGGTTCGGCCGACTGCTGGACGGGCCGATCGCGGGGCATCGGCACGACGATCGAGACCTCCTGGGTCGGATCGTCGAACTTCTTCATGTGGTAGATCGACTCGAAGCGGTCCTCGTACTCCTGGGCGGTGAGCAGCGAGAGGTGATCGAAGCCCGCCTCCTCGCGGAGCGTGGAGAGCACGTCCTGGACCGCGTTCGCGTCGATCCGGAAGGCCTCCGCGTTCCGGTGGGTCTCCCGCCCGGTGACGTGGTCGTCGATCAGAGACTCGAGGTGGTCGTAGTCCACCTCGCCGCCCGACTCGACCGGCGTCTCGGGTGTCTCGTCCTGCTGACTCATGGCGAATCAGCCCAGTTGTACCGCATGACGAGCGTCTCCGGATCGATCTCCTCGGAGAGCTTCTCGACGAGTTCGTCCCGGTCGAGGTCGCCGAACTCCTCCAGTTCGTAGGGCTTGACCGTGACCGGCGACGATTCGCCGTTGGCGATGCGTTCCTGGAGCTTCGCGACCCCGTAGACCAGCGCCTCGGGGCGCGGCGGACACCCCGGGACGTGGATGTCCACGGGGATGACCTCCTCGGCGCCCTTCACGACGTTGTAGCCCTCCTGGAAGGGACCTCCGGACGCCGAGCAGTTGCCCATGTTCACGACGAACTTGGGCTCGGGCATCTGGTCGTAGACCCGCTTCATCCGCGGGGCGAACTTCGAGACGATCGTCCCCGGGACGATCATCACGTCGGCCTGCCGCGGCGACGCCCGCGGCACGCCGGCGTGGAAGCGGTCGAGGTCGTGTTTCACCGAGTAGGTGTGCATCATCTCGATGCTGCAGCAGGCGATGC
>JBDGUE010000014.1:0-61973 GCA_042216045.1 Halanaeroarchaeum sp.
GAGGCGTTCATGTACCGCTTCCACCCGCGGACGGAACGCGCCGTCGAGATCGCGACGGCGGAACTCTCCTCCGTCCACACGTTCTCGGGTGCGTTCCACTTCTCCATGGGCGATCGCAGCGACGACGTCCGCCTCGACCCTTCGCTCGCCGGGGGGAGCACGATGGACGTGGGCGTCTACCCGATCGACGCGGCGCGGACCTTCCTCGGGCACCCGGACCGCGTCTCGGCGACGACCGTCGATCGACGGGACGCTGGCGTCGACACCGAGATGGCGGCGGTCCTCGAGTACGACGACGGCTCGGTCGCCCGCGTGGCCTCGGGGTTCGACGCTCCCCTCACCCAGCGCTACCGGGTCGGGGCCGACGACGGCTGGCTCGAGGTTCGCTCGGCCTTCGACGCGCCCGACGACGAGGCGTTGACGATCGAGTGGGCCCGCGACGGCGAGCGCCGGACGGAGACGGTAGAACCGGTCGACCAGTACCGCCTGGAGGTCGAGCACTTCGCCCGGGCGGTCGCGGCGGACGCGACCCCGCGCGTCGACGCGGCGGACACGCTCGGGACGATGGCGGTCGTCGACGCCATCGCGGAGAGCGCCGGAAGCGGTGGGGCGGTCGACGTGAGGGACTGAGACCGTCTCAGGTCTGGAGTCCCTTGACGAACTGCTCGGAGAAGGCGAGGTAGAGGAGGATCGTGGGGAGGGCGACGATGATCGCGCCCGCCATCCGGAGTCCGTAGTCGACGCCGGTCAGCGAGGCGCCCATCCCGGAGAGGAGGAGGGTCAGCGTCGCCGCCGGGTCGGAGGACGACCCGATCAGCGTGAGCGAGAAGAGGAACTCGTTCCAGATCTGGGTGAACTGGTAGATCAGGACCACGCCCACCATCGGCATCGAGAGCGGAACGACGATGCGCCGGTAGATCGCGGTGATGCTGGCGCCGTCGATCTTCGCGGCCTCGACGATCTCCTCGGAGATGGTGAGGTAGTAGCCCCTGAAGAGCAGCATGCAGATCGGGATCCCGTAGGCCACGTGGGTGACGATCAGGGCCACCAGGTCGGCGTGATAGGGCTCGAGCAGCGGCAGGCCCCAGAGCGGGCCCAGAAGCGACTGGAGGGGCACGATGTTCGTCCAGAAGTCCGCGAGTGGGACCAGGACCGCCTGGTAGGGGATGAAGATCCCGATCACGAACAGGACGAGCACCGGCACCTGATATCGCCAGTCGACGAGCGTGAGTCCGTAGGCGGCCGTGCTCGCGAAGATCACGTCCAGGATCGTCGACGGGATGGCCATGGCCAGGCTGTTGACGAACCCGCGCGCGAGGTACTCGAACGCCCCGACGTAGTTGCCGAGGGTGAAGCCCTCGGGGCTCGGCGGCGCGAGTGGCAGCGTCATCGTGACGGCCTGGTCGGTCTTGAAGGAAGTCACGAGCGCCGTCCACAGCGGCGCGATGAAGAAGGCCGTCAACAGGAGCAGGATTGCATAGAGGAGCACCTGATAGCCGTCGACGTCCTCGGCGAGCGATGCGATCCGATCCGGTACGGTCTGGCTCTGTGCGCTCATTCTAGAGGCTCCCCTGGCTGTGCTGGTAGTAGAGGTACGGCGCGACGACGGCGAGCGCCATCACCAGGAGGATGGTCGCGATCGCCGAGGCGTACGCCCAGTTCTGGTACTTGAAGGCCTCACGGACCATCAGCGTGGCCAGGATGTCCGTCCCCTTCGGGACGCGGTACTGGCCGAACATGGCGTACAGGAACGTGAAGGCCTTCAGCGCGAAGATCATCAGGACGACGGCCGCGCTCACCGAGGAGGACTTGAGCTGGGGGACGATCACCCGATAGTAGGTCTTCAGGGTGCTCGCGCCGTCGATCCGTGCTGCCTCGTACTGTGCGTCCGGGATGGACTGCAGCCCCGCGAGGAAGACGACCATCGCGTACCCGCTGAACTGCCAGATGAGCGCGAAGATCACCGCGCCCAGGACGAGCTGTGGGTTGCCGATGAAGTTGAACGGCCCGAGGTGCACGAGGCCCAAGAGCAGGTTCACCATCCCGCTGTTGACGTTGTACATCCACAGCCAGATCTGGGCGGTCACCACGAAGGAGAGGGCGTACGGCAGGATGTAGATCGTCTGGAATTTGCCCTGCTGTCTGATGTCGCGGTCGAGCAGGATCGCCATGAGCAGCCCGAACGCGAGCGAGAGCGTGGTGAACGCCACGAGGAGGACGAAGGTGTTTCGCGCCGTCGAGATGACGGCCGGGTCCCCGAGCGCCCGCAGGTACATCTCGAAGTCGAGGTGCTGGAACGACGGCGAGTCGAACCCCTCGTAGTCCGTCAGCGAGAGGAGGAAATTCCAGATGATGCCGCCGTAGACCGCCGTGCCCATGACGAGGAAGGGGACGAACCAGAAGGGCAACGAGCGAACGAAGTCACTCTTCCAGAATCGTCGGAGCCGACGCTGCCAGTGGCGATCGGATCCCGCGTCGGTGCGACCAGTGCTCTGCGTCTCCGTGTGTCCTTGCATTCGTGTCTAGACGGGGCCCGGGACGGGCCCGGTGGTGTTACTGCGAGACGGCGTCCATGAGGGCCTGCGCCGTCGCGTCGACGTCGAACGGCCCCATGAAGTTGTTGCCGATCGCGCTCTTCGCCTTTCCGAGTTGCTCGGGCGGCACGGCCAGCCCGTGTGCGAGCGTCGGCGGCTGCTTCGGCTTCGAGGTGAGGTCCTTCCAGGTCATCTGGAGGAAGTCGGTCAGCTTGGTGCCGTCGACGTCCATCCGGAGCGGGACCGAGCCCTTGCGGTTGTTGAAGGCCACCTGGGCGTCCTTCTGTCCGAGGAACTTCGCCCAGACGTCCTTCTTCTCTGGCGTCGGGTTGTTCGCGGGGAAGGTGAAGGCGTCGATGTGGAGGGTGTACATGTCCTCCGTGCCGGGGAAGGCGACCCAACCCCAGTCCTCCTGGTAGTTGAAGGAGTCCGAGGAGCGGTACATGCCGTAGACCCAGTTGCCCTGGTGGATCACGCCGGCGTTCCCGTTCATCACCTTGTCGTTGGCCTGGGTGAAGCTGATGGTCGCAGCGTCCTCGTTGATGTAGTTCTTCAGCATCGTCTTCGTGGTCTCGAGGGCGCTCGCCACCTTCGCCTTGTCCCCGTTGCCCTTCGTCCAGTCCATGTAGGCCTGGTAGCCCTCCTGGCCGAGCATGACCTCGACCCAGAGCTGGAGGTTCGTCCAGGGCGCCTTCATCGCTTGGGCCATCGGGACGGCGTCCGTCTCGGTCCCGATCGTGTCGAGGGCGTCGACGAGCGCGCTCGGACTGTCGATCGAGGCGGGATCGACGCCGGCGCTCTCGAGCACCGAGATGTTGTAGAACAGGTTGTTCATCCGGTGGGAGCCAAGCGGCATGGAGCGGTACTCCCCGTTCTGCTTGGCGAGCTCGGCCGCGGTCTGGTTCATCGTGTCGACGTAGCCCTGCTCCTCCCAGACGGAGGTCACGCTCGTGAGCGTTCCCTCGTACTGCTTGAGGTTCTCGCCGGGCCAGGCCTGGAAGGAACTCGGCGGGTTGTCGTTCGCCAGCCGGCGCGCGATGACCGAGTTCAGGTTGACGTTGCCCGTCCCGCCGATGGGCTTGAAGTCGGTCGGGACCTCGGGGTACTGCTCTTTGAACATCGAGGTCAGCTTCTCGACGGCGAGGGCGCCGTCCCCGCCCGTCCAGGCGTGGAGGACCTCGAGCGGTGCGTCCGTCGCCCACTGACTCGTCGTCGTTCCGCCACCGCCGTCGCCACTCGTCGTGGTGCCGTCGCTGCCGTTGCCACCGGAACAGCCGGCGAGCATCGCCGAGATGGCTCCGCCCGCGGTCGCGCCGAGGAGTTTACGCCTGCTGATCGAGGGGTCGGTCGAGTTGTCTTTCGTCATGTTCGATGTGGGTGTTTCGGCGTGGTGCATTTATTATTTACTATGGGCTGAGTTTTGGGACGTCCCGCCGTCATCCCTGCGGGACCTCCTCCGTGACGTCGGCGACGCCGCGCGTGTGGATCGCCTCGCCCGTCTCGCCGTCGAAGAGGTGGATCGCCTCCGCGGGGATGCGGGCGACGAGTTCGTCGCCCTCCTCGACGGCGCGTCGCCCGTCGACGGTGGCCGTGAGCGGCGTGGCCTCGCCGGACTGGTCGGCGAAGCGGAGGTGGAGGGTGTTCTCGTCGCCGAGCGGCTCGACGACCTCGACGACGACCGGGACGTCGTTTACCTCCTCGGCCGACGAGCGGACCTCCACGCGCTCAGGCCGGATGCCGAGCGTCACCCGCCGCGTCTGAGACACCGTCTCGGCGACGTCCGCGGGAAGCTCGTACTCGAAGTACTCGCCCACGAGGGTGCCGTCCTCGTTCGTCGTCTCGAAGAAGTTCATCGACGGCTCGCCGAGGAACCCGGCGACGAACGTGTTCGCCGGCTCGTGATAGCACTCGAGGGGCGTGCCGACCTGCTGGAGTTCGCCCTCGTTCATGATGGCGATCCGATCGCTCATCGTCATCGCCTCCGTCTGGTCGTGCGTGACGTAGATCGTCGTCGTCCCGATGTCCTCCTGGAGTTGCTGGAGTTCGGTCCGCATCTCGGCGCGGAGTTTCGCGTCGAGGTTCGCGAGCGGCTCGTCGAGGAGGAAGACCTCGGGTTCGCGGACGAGCGAGCGACCCAGGGCAACCCGCTGTTGCTGCCCACCGGAGAGTTCGCCCGGGTTCCGGTCCAGGAGGTCCTCCATGCCGAGCATCGAGGCGGTGTCCTCGACGCGGTCGTGGATCTCCGCGTCCGAGAGGTCGGTCGATTCCTCCAGGCCGAAGGACATGTTCTCCCGGACGGTCATGTGCGGATAGAGCGCGTACGACTGGAACACCATCGCGATGTTGCGCTCCTGGGGAGTCAGGTGCGTGATGTCGCGATCCGCGAGCGAGATGCGGCCCTCGGTCGGGGTCTCGAGCCCGGCCACCATCCGGAGCGTCGTGGACTTTCCACACCCGGAGGGGCCGACGAGAACCAGGAACTCGCCGTCCCGCACCGTGAGATCGAGGTCGTCGACGGCCACGACTCCCTCTCCCTCGCGATAGATCTTCGTTATGCCCTCGAGCGAAACGCTACCCATGAACGTTCGTTTAGGAACTTCGCGTTATATGCTTTGCTACCTCTTCTGTAGTAAGTATATTGAAGCGGCTGGAACGCGGAGTGCGCGAACATGGCTCGCGATTACCGCACGCTCTCGGATCCGAACGCGCACTACACCATGCGAGACCTCTCGAGTGAGACCCTGGGACTCGACGCCGACAGGGGTTCCCGGTCGGTCGAGATCACCGACGTGCAGACGACCGTCGTCGAGGGGAACTTCCCCTGGGTCCTGATCCGGGTCTACACGGACGCCGGCGTGGTCGGCACGGGCGAGGCCTACTGGGGGGCCGGCCAGGCGGAGATCGTAGAGCGGATGGCGCCCTTCCTCGAGGGAGAGAACCCCCTCGACGTCGATCGGCTCTACGAGCACCTGATCCAGAAGATGTCCGGGGAGGGCTCCATCGCGGGGAAGACGGTCTCGGCGATCTCGGGCGTCGAGGTCGCCCTCCACGACCTCGCCGGGAAACTCCTCGAGGTCCCCGCCTACCAGCTCCTGGGCGGCAAGTACCGCGACGACGTCCGGGTCTACTGCGACCTCCACGCGGGCGACGAGTCCGAGCCGGAGGCCAACGCGCGCGAGGCCGAACGCGCCGTCGAGGAACTCGGCTACGACGCCGTGAAACTCGACCTCGACGTGGAGAGCGGCCACGAGACCGACCGGGCCAATCGTCACCTCAGCGAACCCGAGATCGAGCACAAGGCGGCGATCGTCGAGGCGGTGACCGAGCGGGTCGGCGACCGCGCGGAGGTCGCCTTCGACTGTCACTGGTCGTTCACCGCCGACGCCGCCAAGCGCCTCGCCGACGCGGTCGAGGACTACGACGTCTGGTGGCTCGAGGATCCGGTCCCGCCCGAGAACGACGCGGTCCACGCCGACGTGACGCAGTCGACGACGACCCCCGTCGCCGCCGGGGAGAACGTCTACCGCACCCACGGCCACCGCCCGCTCATCGAGGAGGGCGCCGTCGACATCGTCGCGCCGGACCTCCCGAAGGTCGGCGGGATGCGCGAGACCCAGAAGATCGCCAACAAGGCCTACGAGTACAACGTCCCGGTGGCGATGCACAACGTCGCCTCCCCGATCGGGACGATGGCCGCAGCCCACGTTGGAGCGGCCATCCCGAACACCCTCGCGGTCGAGTATCACTCCTACCAACTCGACTGGTGGGCCGACCTCGTCGAGGAGGGCCCCGTCATCGAGGACGGCCGTATCGTGGTGCCGGAGGAGCCCGGCCTCGGCCTCACCCTCGACCTCGACGTGGTCGCAGAGCACGTGATGGAGGGCGAGACCCTCTTCGACGAGGCTCCCTGACGAGACGGACGACCCACTCGACGAGACGGACGACCCCTCCTCGACTCCCCCGCAGCCGTCGCGATCAGGCGGCGTCGCCGACGTCGACTCGCTCGCCCCGCGCTGCCGCCGCGTGGATCGCGGCGATGGCCTCCAGGTCGGTGAGTCCGTGATCCGCGTCGGGGTGGACCGGTTCGTCCGCGAGCACCTTCGCCGCGAAGTACGCGAACTCCTCTTCCATCTGGTCGACCTGCGGGAGGTCGACGTCGATCGTCGCATCGCCGGTGGTCACCCTGAGTTCGCTCACGCCGTGGAACGCCGGATCGAAGGCGAGTCGGCCCTCGGTCCCGACGACGTCGAGGCGACTGGTCTCCTGGGCGTTCTGGGAGGCGGCCAGGGCCGCGAGCGTGCCGTCGTCGAAGGCGACCTCGAAGGTCGCGACCTCGTCCTCGACGTCCTCGAAATTCGGGGCGGAGGAGCGCATCATCGACTGGACCGACACGGGATCGGCGTCGAGGAGGTACCGGGCCGTGTTCAGGGGATAGATGCCGATGTCCATCACCGAGGTGCCGTACCCCGAGAGATCCGGATCGAGGCGCCACTGGTCGGGGTCCTCGATCAACTCGAGGAGCGTCTGTGACATCTGCCCCTGGACGAACTGGGGCTCGCCGATCACTCCCGCCCGCACGAGTTCGCGGGCGTATCGCACGCTCGGTTCGGTGTGCATCCGGTAGGCGACCATGACCGTCGCGTCGCCCTCGTTCGCGACGGCGGCCAGTTCGCGGGCACGCTCGACCGTCGCCTCCATCGGCTTCTCGACGAGGACGTCCTGCCCTCGCTCGACGGCGGCCTCGACGGACCCCAGGTGGACGGCGTTCGGGGTGCAGACGTAGACCGCGTCGTAGGCGTCCGCGTCGACGCCCTCCTCGAACTCGCCGTAGTCCATGGCGGTCTCGACCGTGTCGTACTCCGCCACCGCGCGCTCGCGCTTCTCCGGCGTCCCGCTGACGACCGCCGTCGCGGTGCACCGATCGCAGGCCTCGATGGCCGGCAGGACCATGTCGGTCGTCCACCAGCCCATCCCCACGAGGGCGAACCTGATCGTTCCATCCGCTTCCGTCTCCCAGTCTCGGTACTCGAAGTCTCCGAGCAGCGGCACGTCCATGTCCGATCGTTTACTACGAAAACGAATAAAATTACCTGAGCCGTCTCACCACTCCGCGATCCGCCCGTCCTCGTGCTGCCAGACCGGGTTGTGCCAGTCGACGTCGGTCTCGGTCCGCTCGCGGACCACGGCCTCGTCGACCTCGATCCCGAGGCCCGGCCCCGTCGGCAGGGCGACGTACCCGTCGTCGTAGTCGAACACCGAGGGGTCAGCGAGGTACTCGAGGACGTCGGCGGTCTCGTTGTAGTGGATATCGAGGCTCTGTTCCTGGATGATGGCGTTCGAGGCGACCGCGTCCACCTGGATCGCGGACGCCAGCGCGATCGGTCCGAGCGGGCAGTGTGGCGCCATCGCCACGTCGTAGGCCTCGGCCATCGCGGCGATCTTCCGGACCTCGGTGATGCCGCCCGCGTGGCTGAGGTCCGGTTGGATCAGGTCGACGCTCCCCGTCTCGAGGACCTCCTTGAAGTCCCAGCGCGAGTACATGCGCTCCCCGGTCGCGATGGGGGTCGCCGTCCGGGCGGCGATCGACGACAGCGCCTCCTCGTGCTCTGGAAGGACGGGCTCCTCGAGGAAGAACGGGTCGTGGGGCTCGAGTGCGACCGCCAGTCGCTCGGCCATCGACTTCGAGACCCGTCCGTGGAAGTCGACGCCCACGTCGACCGTCGGGCCGACGGCGTCGCGGACCTCCGCGAGGCGGTCGGCGGCCGCCTGGACCGCGGCGGGCGAGTCGATGCGGTCCATCTCGGCGGTCGCGTTCATCTTCAGCGCCGTGAATCCCGCGTCCACCTTTCGCTGGGCCGCCGCGCCGACCTCCTCGGGTCGGTCGCCCCCGATCCATTGATAGACGCGCACGCGGTCGCGGGCGCGTCCGCCCAGGAGTTCGTGGACCGGCGCGTCGAAGCGCTTGCCCTTGATGTCCCAGAGGGCCTGATCGATGCCCGCGATCGCGCTCATCAGGATCGGCCCCCCGCGGTAGAAGCCCCCGCGGTACATCGTCTGCCAGTGGCGTTCGATCTCCGCCGGATCCTCGCCCAGGAGGTACCCGTCCATCAGTTCCTCGACTGCGGCCCGCACGGTCTTCGCGCGCCCCTCGACGATCGGTTCGCCCCACCCCACCAGTCCGTCCGTCGTCTCGACCTTCAAGAAGAGCCACCGGGGCGGCACCGCGAAGAGTTCGTAGTCGGCGATCTCCATCGTCGGAGACCGGGTGCCGGGACGGCTTAAAGGCTTCACCCCGGCCGCCCGTCGTCCGGCGTCGTGGCTCGACGCGGCGACGCCCTCGTTCGGTCGGTGCCGTCGGCCCCCGTGGCGTGACCCCCTCAGTCGGCCGTCGACTCCTCAGTCGGCCGTCGACGTGGCCGTGTCTGTTCGCGCGTCCATGCGTCGATCCAGGTCGCGGAGCTTGCTGCAGTGGGCTCCCATCATGGTACGTCCACGCACACCCATCTCCCTGATAAGCGTTGTCGTCAAACATGTGGCATGAATATAAGGGTCCTTATTTTCCGGTCGCACGCGTCGCCGCTGCCGCGTGGCCCGGGCGCTCGCATTCGGCGCGGCGCTCGAATCCGGCGGTCGCCTCAGGCCAGGAAGACGTGGCGGGGTCGATCCGCGAGGACCTCTCGACCGAACGCGACCGTCTCGGAGAACGCCTCCGAGCGGAAGAACGCCATCGCGTCCTCGCGGGAGTCCCACTGGCTCGCGATGAACATGTCCGTCTCGTCCTCGCGGTCGACGAGCAGCGTCGTCTCCCGGTGTCCCTCCATCTCCGAGAGCATGGCGAGCACGTCGTCGAAGGTCCCGACGAAGTCCTCGCGGTGCTCCGGTTCGACCGTGTAGAACATCCCCAGCGTCGTCCACCCCGACGCGTCCTCGCCCGGCCGGCCGACGATCCCCGGGAGTTCGGAGAGGAACCCGCTCGCGGTGTCGGCGGCGGACTGGGTCTCCCAGACGCTCACGACCGCGGCGGGACCGTCCGTGCGTGGCTCGTAGACGCCCGTCGAGACGTGGGTGTCGTAGTGCTCGAAGTTCGCCCGGAGGCCGGAGACCTCCCCCGCGAGTTCGTCGGGGTCGGCCTCGGAGTAGAGCGCGAGCGCGTAGACGTCCTCGCCGCGGGGCGATCCCCCGTAGACGTTCAGGTCCTCGAGTTCGTCGCGGAGGGCCGACGCGCCGTCGCTCTCCGCCCGTGCGCCGTCGGATTCGCCTCGTGGCGGACGCTCTCGCCCCGCTGCGTGTGGGTGATCTGCCTCGCCGTGGGCGTGGTCTCCCGCCTCTCCCTCGGGATGGCCGCCCTCCTCGCCGTGGGGGTGGTCCCCTGCCTCGCCGTGGGAGTGGGTCGCTCCACCGTGCGGATTGCTCGCCGCGTCCGCCCCGGTCGGAACGGCCTCGCCGGCCATGTACGGCCCCAGGTCTGAGACGGGGAAGCGCCGGCCGACGTAGAAGGAGCCGAACTCGCCGTACTTCGCGGTGGCCTCGTCGAAGCGCATCTCGTAGACGATGTTCTTGAGGTGGGTCGCCTCCGTGCCGAAGAGCGTCACCCCCCACTCCCAGTCGTCGAGTCCGAGCGACGAGGAGACGATCTGGGTCACCTTGCCCGCGTAGGACTTGCCCGTCTCCCCGTGCTCGTCCATCATCTCCGCCCGCTCGTCGAGGGGCGTCTCGTACCAGTTGTACTCGGGGTCCCGGCGCTTGGACATGGGGTAAAAGGAGACGTAGACGTCCTCGGGGATCGAGGGGTGTTTCTTCGACTCCATGTACCGACGGAGCCCCTCGTCGACGCTCTCGGGGTCCTCGAAGTACTCCGGCGCCGTGTACCCGCCGATCTCGGTGACCGAGACGTAGGACGTCGTCTGCGCCGTGAATCGCCCGAAGGCGGTCTGCTCGAGGCGTCGCTCCAGGTGCTCGATCTCGTCGAGCGTCGGCCGCAGGTGGATCACCAGGAGGTCGGCCTTGTGACCGGTGATGGCGAAGATCGCGGTCTCGCCCTCCTCCGTATCGTGGGCCGACTTCAGGAGGGCCGTCGCCTCCTCGATGGCGGCCCGGCGCTCGCGCTCGGGCGCGTCTCGCCAGGCTGGCCAGTCGATCTCGCGGAAATCGTGGATCGCGAACCACCCTTCGTCCGTCGGTGGGGCGTCTGCCATGCCCCTACATCGTGTGGCACGCCACAAGGGCGTTTCTAGATCGGCAGTCCGCACACGTTCCCCGACGTCCCGGTCGGACCGTGACGTGGCCGGTTCCGAAACCGGTTTAGCCCCCGACCCGGAATGTGGCCCGATGCGAACGAGTGGCCCGCCCAAGGGACTCGTCTCGTACCTCGTCCTCGAGCTGTTGGCCGACCGACCCCGCTACGGCTACGAGATCCTCCGGGAGATCACCGACCTGAGCGGGGGGCACTGGGAGCCCTCCTACGGCTCGGTGTACCCCATCCTGCACTCCTTCGACGAGAAGGGGTACGCCGAGCGCGTCGACCGCGAGGACGAACCGGAGCGGAAGTACTTCGCCATCACCGAGGAAGGGCGGGCCCACCTCGCGGAGAAGCGCGCGGAGATCGGCGGCTCGGCCCGCGAGTTCGCCGACGTCGTCCTGGGATTCTATCACGTCTACGTCGCCCTCGCCACCGACGACCGCTTCGACGTCACCCTCCCCGCGGAGGGGTGGACCTTCGATGCGACCTTCTCGGCCTGGATCGTCGAGCAGTTCATCCGCCACCACGAGGAGTACTTCGAGGCCTTCTCGCGGATCGAGGCGACCCCCGAGGAGTTCCAGCGTCGGACGGGCGTCGCCGACTCAGGCGAGTAGCTGCGGGCCGAAGACCATCAACACCAGGCTCCCGAGCATGACCAGACCGACGGTCGTCGTGACCGCCCGAATCGCGGCCCGCCGATCGTCGATCGGCAGGCGCGAGACGACCGCCTCGGTCCCCTTCCTGAGCAGGTGGCCGCCGTCGAGTGGGAAGGCGGGGATGCAGTTGAAAAAGCCCAGGTTGAGGTTGATCCACCCGGTCCAGAAGAGGACGTTCGCGAGGACGAACGCCCACGGCCCCAGGACGGCGAGCGGCCCCCGAACGACGAAGAAGTCGGCGTTCCACCCGACGAATCCCGCGAAGTTGTACCCGAGTCCGGCGCCGCCGAGAGCCCCGACGAAGGGAAGCACGAGGACCGTGCCCATGGTCTTCACGAACCCGACGATCCCGCCACCGCCGGCCGCCCCCGAGAGGATCCGCAGGAAGGTCTCGGCCGGGTAGAGATTCACGCCGAAGTCCGAGACAGCGAGTCCGCTCACCCCACCGTAGACCCGCACGCCCAGAAAGCTCGACCCGTCGTCCTGTTCGCCGAGGGTCACGGTCCGCGTTCGCGCCGTCCCGTTCTCCACGGCCGTGACCGAGACCGTCTCGCCCGCCGGATGCGTCGCGAGCAGTGCCTGCAGGGACTCGCGGTCGGTCACGCGGACGCCCCCGATCCGGGTGACGACCGCGGTCTCCCCCGCGGGGAACCCGGCCTCCGCGGCCGGCCCGCCCGGGATCACGCCCACCAGCGCCCCGGCGGGGCCGGTGACGGTCGTCCCGCTCGCGGTCCGGAGCGTGACGACGGTCGCGTTCGCGAGCACGCGCTCGAGGCCCGACTCGGTGGCCACCGCCGTCCCGTCCGCAGCGACGATCGTCGCGTTGACGCCGATCCCGGCGAACGGCGATCCCTCGGTGACGCCGGTCACGAGCACCGAGCGCGCCACCGCGACACGCTCGCCCGAGGCCAGGGTGACCGTGACCGTGGGCTCCGCCAGGGTCGCGAGCGTCTCACCCAGGTCCTCGTTGGTCTCGATTCGCTCGCCCGAGACGGCGACGATGCGATCCCCCTGCTTTACGTCGGCCCGGTCGGCGGGCGAACCCGGGAGCACGCCGCCGACCGCCGCCCCCGGGGCCACGCCGATGGCGCCCATCACCGGACCGAACAGCAACGCGAAGGCCAGCGCGGTCACGAGGAAGTTGTTGGTCACGCCCGCGGCGAACATCCGGGCCTGGCTGCCGCGATCGGCCTCACGCTGGCTCTCCTCGTCGGGTTCCACGAACGCCCCGATCGGGAGGATGCCGAGGAGGGCGACGCCCATCGAGTCGACCTCGATGTCGCCGACCCGCGAGAGGACCCCGTGTCCGCCCTCGTGGACGACCATCCCGACGAACAGTCCGAGGACGATCTCCGGGGCGACCGCGAGCGGGAGGAAGTCGTTCACGCCCGGGATGACGAGGACGTTCTGGGGCTGGGTCACGGCGGTGGGGGCCGGCGGATTCCGGACGACCCGGACCGCGTTCGAGACGAGGAGGGCGAACGTCCCGACCAGCACGACGGCAGCGAAGCCGAGACCGAGGTTGCCCCAGGCGCGCCAGAATCGCGCCGGGGCGGCGAGTCGGTCCAGGAGCGCGCGTCCCCGCCTGGTGTGGACCGTGAAGATCGGACCGACGGTCTCCACCGACTCGGGCAGCCGGCCGCTGGTCTCGAGCGTCGAGACCACCGCCCAGTACCCGAGAAGCCCGACGAGGATCCAGGTCCAGGTGTTCATCGTCGGAATGGGGGCGTTACGCTCGGAAGGGTCTTCGGGTTCCGGCCTACCGCTCGCGTCGGAGTCGCGCCAGGACGAACTCCCGGTCTAACTTCCCGAGGAACGTGCCGAGTTTCGGTCCCTCCTCCTCGTCGAAGAAGAGCCGATACCCCGTCTCGAAGAACGACCCGACGTCGACGTCGTGTCTGCGCGCGGTCTCGAAGATCTCGCCCTGGATCTCCTCGGGGGTGTGTCCAGCCTCGACGAAGTCGGCCAGGTCCGCGAGGGCGGCCGCGATCGCCTCGTCGACGTCCACGTCCGGGAGTTCCTCTCGCTTGAGTTCGTAGTTGAACTCGTTGTCCGTGCGTCGGGCCCACTCGCGGGCGCGCTCGACGCGCTCCAGGGCCCGCTCGACGGCCGCCTCGGAGGCGTCCGGTGGGATGTGCCCCTCCCGGCGCGCGATCTCCTCCCGGAGGGCCGGGTCGTCCGTCATCCCGAGGACCGCGGCGAAGGTGTAGGGGATGCGGATCCTGTCGGGGCGGACTTCCTCGACGAGGAAGGGATAGATTCGCTCCGCACGCGCGACCTCCTCGTCGGTCCCTCCGACCTCGCCGAAGTACCGCGCCTCGAGGCGATCGAACTCGTCGACGAGTTGGTCGAGGTGCTCGATGCTGAAGTCCCGGGCCTTCCGGGGGTCCTTGCTGAAGAAGTACCGGAGGACCGACGGCTCGAGCATCTGCAGTGCGTCCTGGACGAGGACCACGTTGCCCGCCGAGGAGGAGAGTGGCTCGCCGTCGAGGGTGAACCACTCGTAGACCATCGGGACGGGCGGACGGTCGCCGAGGACGTTCCGGGCGATGTCGACCCCGCTCGGCCAGGACCCCTCGGCGTGGTCCTTGCCGAAGGGCTCGAAGTCCACCCCGAGGACGTTCCACTGTGCCGGCCACTCGAACCGCCAGGGGAGTTTCCCCTCGCGGAGGGTCGCCGTCCCCTCGTGGCCGCACCCCTCGATGACCCGGTCACCCGCCTCGATGTCGGTGCAGACGTACTCGACGGTCCCGGCCTCGGGATCGACGTCGGTGACGGTCTCGGTGACGGTCCCACACGACGAACAGATCGGGTTGAAGGGGACGTAGGTCTCGTCGACCTTGTCCTGGTACTGACCGAGGACCTCGCGGGCCCGTTCGCGATCCGCGAGGAGGCGTCGCGTCACGGACTCGAAGTCGCCCCCCTCGTAGAGGTCGGTGTTCGAGACCATCTCGACGGGCACGGAGAGGGCCGCGGCGCTCTCGGCGATCAGGGTCGAGAAGTGATCGCCGTAGGAGTCACAGCAGCCGAACGGGTCGGGGACGTCCGTGTAGGGGGCCCCGAGGTTCCGCCCGAGCGCGCCCGCGTCCACGGATCCCAGGTCGACGATCTCTCCCTCGAGGGTCGCGAGTTTGCGCGGGAGTTTTCGCAGGGGGTCGCGGTCGTCGCTGGTGAAGACCTGGCGCACCTCGTGGCCGCGCTCCCGGAGCACCTCCGCGACGAAGTACCCGCGGAGGATCTCGTTCATGTTCCCCAGGTGGGGGACCCCGGAGGGGGAGATGCCGCCCTTGATCACGATGGGCTCGACGGGATCGCGGGCCTCGATCCGATCGGCGACCGCGTCCGCCCAGAAGACGTGCTCGGCGCCGTCGCCGAGGTGGTAGGGGTCGTCCTCGGGGGTCATTGCTCTCCCCAGCGGTCCGGATCGCCGTCGCCGTCGGCCGGGACCACGTCCGTTCCGTCGTGGTCGCCGTCGAGGACGGCGGAAACCAGGGTCTCTGGCGCGGTCCCGTCGAGGACGACGGTCCGCATCCCCGAGCGCTCGATGAGTTTCGCCGCGAGCAAGTCCACCGGGGCCGACGCCCCGGCGGTCATCTCGGTGTCGACGATGGTGTCCACCAGTTCGCGTGCGGTCATCCGATCGAAGCGGGACGCGGCCGCGTCCTCGTTGGGATCGGCGTCGAACACCCCCGGCACGCTCGTCGCGTAGACCAGGAGGTCGGCCTCGACGTATTCGGCGACGGCGGCCCCGACAGCGTCGGTCGTCTGGCCCGGTGTCACCCCGCCCATGACGGCCACGTCGCCGCGTCTGAGCGCCGCCTTCGCCCCCTCGTAGGACTCCGCGGGGGCGGGGGCCGCGAGGTCGTCGAGCGCCGCGATGAGCAACCGGGCGTTCAACCGCGTCACGGCGATGCCCAGGTCGTCCAGTTCGATCTCGTTGGCGTCGAGCGCTCGCCCCGTGTCGATGTACTCCCGCGCCACGTCGCCACCCCCGACGACCACGGCGACCGAGACCCCCGCCTCGTGTAGTCGCTCGATGGCCGCCGCGTGGGCCGCCACCCGTTCGTGATCGAGGTCGGGTGCCAGCACGCTGCCGCCGAGAGAGACCACGGCCCTCATGATGTCGCGGAGTAACCCGGTAGCGCTCTTAAGGATTGTCACCTTCACTGACGGGCGCGACGGCGACACCTACAAGCCGTCCGCGACCCGACTGACGGGCATGCAGGCACTAGGCATCGCGCTCGAGGCGACCGACCCGACGACGGTCGTGGACCCGCTCCGATCGCGGCTTCGGGAGCGCGGCCGGGTCGCCGTCGTCCGCCGCGCGGGGGACGGGTTCGAGGTCGACGCGGACGGCTGGGAGGCGGCCGGACCGTCGCTGTCCTACACGGACGTCATGGATCGCGTCGCCAGGGACCACGACTACGCGCTGGTCGTGGGGGTCCCCGACGCGCGCCTCCCCCACCTCACCGACGGACGGGTCGAGGCCCACGAACCGGTCCTCACCGCGGGCGCGGACACGGACCTCGATCGGGCGATCGAGGCCATCGAGGACGCCGACCCCTACGAGACCCTTGGGTCGCTCGTTCGGGCGGTCAAGCGATCGAACCGCCGCGAGTACGCCGGGGCGATCGCCACGTTCACCGGTCGCGTTCGCGCGAAGGAGGACGAAGACGACGAGTTCACCACCTCGCTCACCTTCGAGAAGTACGACGGGGTCGCAGCGGAGCGGATGCGGGAGATCGAGGCCGACCTCGAGTCCCGCGAGGGCGTCGAGGACGTCCTGATGCACCACCGCGTCGGGCGAATCGAGGCGGGCGAGGACATCGTCTTCGTCGTCGTCCTCGCGGGCCACCGGCGACAGGCGTTCCGGGCGGTCGAGGACGGCATCGACGCGCTGAAGGACGCGGTCCCGATCTTCAAGAAGGAGGTCACGACCGAGGAGTCCTTCTGGGTCCACGAGCGGGAGTGACGGCATCGCGACCCGTTCGGGCCGATGACCGCGGGGCCGGACCGTGGGCGCGACCGGTCACGGTGGCCCGTCGCCACCTCGACGTGCCGCGATCGGCCCCGGCTCCGACCAGGTGGATCGCCCGCGTCCCCGGACCGCACGTCTCCGCCCCCGATTCGATCGGCGTCTCCGACCTCGATTCGAGCGGACCGCGACCCGGCCGACCGATCGGTGGCCGCGATCCTTCGGTATCACAGGCACACCCTAATGACGGACCGAGACAGCTCTATAAAAGGTCTGCACCTCTCTCGAACCGTCGTAAAACGTTCGTCAGACGCGCGTCGTCCCCGTAAATCGGGCCGAAACGAGCCGAACGTTCGACCCCCTATAACACCCTCCGGCATGTAGGCAGGGACGAGGTGAGAACCATGAGCGCAACCGTGCCCTCCGAATCCGAGTCCAAGGAAGCCCGCCTGCGCCGGTACCTGCGCGAGAAGGCCACCGACGGCGAGCTCTACTTCAAGAGCAAGTTCATCGCCGAGGAGGTCGGCCTCTCGCCGAAGGAGATCGGCGCCCTGATGGTGAAGCTCTCGGAGTCCGCCACCGACCTGGAGATCGAGAAGTGGTCGTACACCTCGGCGACGACCTGGCGGGTCCAGCCCGCCTGATCTGACCGCGGTCGGGCCCCGCCTCACGGTGTTGGCCCCGCCCAGACGGCCAGGCTCCCACGATTCGGTCCGCCCGCTGCCGCCCGCGCCGCACCGTTCGACGACGATCGCAGCGATTCGACGACCGTCACCGCGTCATTCGACGACGATCGTCGCCGCTTCTCTCGTCCCCGTCGTCGACGAGCCTCCGGTCCCTCCGCGATCCCGTTCGTCGTCGGTCGCTCGGGCGGTCCGCCGTTCGCTCGGCTGGCCCGGTTCGCTCGCTCCGGGGGACGTCGCCGACCGCGACGAAACCCCAATCCGTTATGGGACCGGGCTCCCTGCGTCCAGTCGTGTCGTTCGTCTCCGCGCTCACGTCGGCCATCCTCCCCGTCCTCGCCATCGCCGGCGTGGGGGCGATCCTGGGGTGGTACCGCGACGTCTCCGTGGGGCCGCTCTCCACCGTGACGATCTACGTGCTGACGCCGGCGCTCGTCTTCTCGAGTCTCGCGACCACGCCCCTCGATCGGTCGGCGCTCCTCTCGCTGGGGGTCGGCGTGGTCGCCTTCGCCGCGGTCATGATCGTCCTCGCCGTCGGAACCGCGCGGGCGATCGGTGAGACCGGATCGACGCGGTCGGGCCTCGTGCTCACCAGCGCGTTCGCGAACGCCGGCAACTACGGGATCCCGCTCTCGGCGTTCGCCTTCGGGGCGGTCGGTCGGAGCACGGCGGTGATGTACATCGCGGTGCAGTCGGTGGTGATGTACACGGTCGGCGTCGCCATCGCGAGCCGTGGGTCGCGTCGGGGCCTCTCGGCGGCGCTGATCGAGGTCTTTCGGCTCCCGCTCGTCTACGCCGTCCTCGCGGCCTTCCTCGCCCGTCTCCTGGGCGTGGTGCCGCCCGCTGGAAGCACCGTGATGGAGACGATCGCGCTCACCGGCAACGCCGCGATCCCGGTGATGCTCCTCTTGCTCGGGATCCAACTGGCGAACACCAACGATGGCGCGACGATCCGCCGGGTCTGGGCACCGACGGTCCTGAAGATGGGGGTCGCCCCGCTCGTCGCACTCGCCATCGCGTTCGCCCTTCCCTTCGGCGATCCGGTGGTGGCCCGGGTCTTCGTCCTGGAGAGTGCGACCCCCGCGGCCATCACGCCGCTCATGCTCACGATCGAGTACGGCGACGGCGGACGCGACGACGGCGCGGCCTACGTGAGCACCACGATCATGGTCACGACCCTCCTGAGCGTCCCCGTGCTCGCGATCCTCATCGCGATCTTGCAGTCCGGCGTCGTGATCTGATCGGGGGACTTTTGGACCGAGGGCGCGGACTGCGGCCGATGGCGGACGACCTGACCTGGGAGACGCGCGACGCCGAACTCGCGTACACGTGTCCGGGTTTCGAGATCGTCGCCGAGACAGTCGCGCTCCCCGACGGCACCGAGACGGACTTCGACTACCTCCACGACGACCCCGCCGTCGTCGTATTGGCCTTCACCCCCGCGGGCGACGTCGTGGTGGTCGACGAGTGGCGACAGGCGGTCTCTCGAGTGAACCGCGGCCTGCCCGCCGGCGGCGTCGAACCGGACGACGAGGACCTCGACGCGACCGCACGGCGCGAACTCGAGGAGGAGACGGGGTACGTCCCGGACCGTCTCGAGCGCCTCGGGACCTTCGAGCCGGCCAACGGCGTCACCGACGCCGTCCACCACTACTACGTGGCCCACGGGTGCAGTCCGGACGGCGGGCGCGACCTCGACGACGACGAGAGTATTCGCGTCGAGACGACCGACTTCGACACCCTCCGGGAGGCCGTGCTCGACGGCGAGGTGCGCGACGGCCGGACGGCCCTCGCCGTGTTGCTCTACGCCGCCTCCGACGCGGGGTGACGGGGACGCCGCACTGACGGGGTCGCCCCTGCGGCGTGGACCGGAGCGCAAGCGGTATGCGCGCGACCGGAATACCCGAACCCAATGCGCGACATCTTCGAGATCGGTGCCCAGGACGCCGGTGGACGCATCGGCGCCCTCCAGGTGCCACGGGCGGGGGTGACGGTGGAGACGCCGACGTTGCTCCCCGTGGTGAACCCAAACCTGATCACGATCGATCCGGGGCGCTTTGCCGACTTCGGCGTCGAGATGCTGATCACCAACTCCTACATCATCGCCCGCGACGAAGAGCTTCGGGAGCGGGCGCTCTCGCGGGGGCTCCACGACTTTCTCGACTTCGAGGGGGCCATCATGACGGACTCCGGCTCCTTCCAACTCGCCGAGTACGGCGAGATCGACACGGACACCGCAGAGATCCTGGCCTTCCAGCGAGACGTCGGCTCGGACGTGGGCACGCCCGTCGACCTGCCGACCCCGCCGGACGTCGATCGCGAGCGGGCCGAACGCGAACTCGCCGAGACCCAGCGCCGCCTCGCCGTCGCCGAGGGCGTCGATACCGGCGACATGCTCGTGAGTGCCCCGATCCAGGGGTCGACGTTCTCCGACCTCCGGGAGCGCGCCGCCCGCCGGGCCTACGAGACGAGTCTGGACGTCTTCCCCGTCGGGGCGGTCGTCCCCCTGATGAACGACTATCGGTTCGACGACGTGGTCGACGTCCTCGCCGCGGCCACCCGCGGCCTGGGGGCGGACGCCCCGGTCCACCTCTTCGGTGCGGGCCACCCCATGATGTTCGCGCTCGCCGCCGCGATGGGCGCGGACCTCTTCGACTCCGCCGCGTACGCGATCTACGCCCGCGACGACCGGTACCTGACGCCGAGCGGGACCGAACACGTCGAGGACCTCTCGTACTTCCCCTGCTCGTGTCCGGTCTGTAGCGCCAACGATCCGGCGGACGTCCGGGGGATGGCCGCGGACGATCGGGAGTCGCTGCTCGCCGAACACAACCTCCGCGTCTCGATGGCCGAGATTCGACGCGTCAGGGAGGCCATCGCGTCCGGGTCGCTCCTCGAACTCGTCGAGCGACGGGCCAGGGGACACCCGCGGATGGTCGACGGCTACCGGGCCCTGCTCGATCACGCAGCCCAACTCGAGCGTCGCGACCCCGCGAGCAAGGACGACGTCTTCTTTGCTGTCTCCGCCGAGAGCGCGCGCCGGCCGGAGGTCCTCCGCCACCACGATCGCCTCGATCGCCTGTCCGCGAGCGGGTCGGTCCTGCTCACCGAGGGGCCCGACCTGTCGGGATACGACGAGGTCTGGCGAGTCGTCCCGCCGTTCGGCCCGGTCCCCTCGGCGCTCTCCCAGACCTACCCCCTGACCGCAGAGACGCCTGACCGCGCCGGCCGGGCGGCCCGCGAGGCGGCCGCGAGGGGCGTCGACGCCCTCGTCGCGGCGAACCCAGAGGCGTCCTTCGCCCTCGCACACGACGGATGGGGGGGTGGCGTCCTCGAAGGGGTGCCGGCCCGCGTCGAGCGAATCGACGTCTCGGCCGCCGACGGGTCGGAGGATAGTAGTGCGACCGATCCCCAGGAGGGGACATGACCGAACACTTCGAGGTCCTGGAGCGGGACGGTGCCGCCCGCCGGGGCGAGGTGCGCCTGACCGAGTCCCTCCAGACCCCGGCGCTGGTCGGCGATCGTCTCGAGGACGCCGGCAGCGAGTGGGTCGCCGATCGGGACCGCCCGGCGGGCGACGAGTCGGTCGTCACCGTCCTGCCGCATCGGGCCATGCCCAGCGGAACGCCCGATCGGGTCCAGGACGCCTTCGCTGCCGACCATCCGGACGTCGAGTACCCCAGTGCGGCCGTGGTCTCGCCTCGGACCGCCGCGGACGTGGGGGCCGACGTCTACGTGCTCTCGGGCGCGCCGGGGATCGTGGGCCACGGGGAGCGCTTCGTCTCGGCCATCGTGGAGACCAGACGGGCGATCCCCGACGACGCGGCCCTCTATCTCCCCGGGGTCGCGACGCCCGCCACCGTGGCGACCCTCGTCTACGCCGGCGTCGACCTCCTCGATGCGACCCGGGCGACCGTGGCAGGGACCCGGGGGCAGTACCTGACGACGGAGGGAAGCCACGACTGCGAGGACCTCGAGGAACTCCCCTGCTCGTGTGCGGCCTGTTCGGTGGGCGTCGAGGAGTTCGACCGGGAGGCCTGCGCACGACACAACCGCAACGCCCTCGCGGCCGAACTCGCCCGGGTTCGCCGACGGATCCACGACGGCCGCCTCCGCGACTACGTGGAGGGACAGGCCCGTCACACCGCCTGGCTCACGGCGACGCTCCGGGAACTCGACGACCAGTGGCGCTACCTGGAGGAGCGCACCCCCGTCTTCCGCGATAGCCTCCTGCTCTCCGCCACCGACGACGCGCTCCGACGGCCGGAGATCCGACGCTTCGCGAACCGGGTGGTCGACCGGTACGAGCGCCGCCTGGAGAACGTCCCGCTGTTGCTCGTGCCCTGCTCGGCGAAGAAGCCCTACAGCGAGTCACAGAGCCACCACCAGTTCCAGCGGGCCGCCAGGTACCGGGGCCACGTGGTCTCGATGACCTCTCCGATCGGCGTCGTTCCCCAGGAACTCGAGTTGACCTACCCCGCCCAGCACTACGACGCCGTGGTGACCGGTCGCTGGAGTGCGAGCGAGGTCGAGATGGTCGCCGACGTCCTCGAGGCCTACCTGGATCGCAGTGACTACTCCCGGATCGTCGCCCACGTGCCCTCGGACGGGTACCGGTCGGTCGTCGAACGGGCCGTCGCCGACCGGGACGTCCCCGTGACCTACACGGTCGAGGACCACCCGACGACGGACGCGTCCCTCGAGAACCTCGCTGACGCGCTCGCGGGCGAGCGGACGATCCGCGTCGAGGAGCGCGAGCGCGCGACCCTCGCCGCCGTGACGGATCACCACCTCGGGGCCGGCGCCGCCGACGCGATCCTCGCGGACGCCGACGTGCGGGGGCGGTACCCGAAGCTCCAGGCGATCGCTCCGGACGGCGATCAGCTCGCGGCCCTGGTTCCCACCTACGGAACCGTCGCGCTGACGCTCGCCGGCGCTCGACGCTGGCTCGACGCCCAGGTCCCCACGAAGACGGTCGAGATCGACGACTTCGTCCCACACGGGAGCGTCCTCGCCCCGGGCGTGGTCGACGCGGACGAGCGGATCCGCGTGGGCGACGAGGTCGTCGTGGAGGGCCCCTCCGCGCTCGCGGTGGGGCGAGCCGCGACACACGGGCGGGCCATGTCGGAGGGGAGCCGGGGCGTCGCGATCGACGTCCGCCACGTCACCGAGCGCTGACCGAAGACAGGTTGTTTTTTGCCGGTGGAGCGCCCACCGTTCGACATGGAGATTACCACCCTCTACGTCGCGTCGGGCCTGCTCGGGGGCCTCCTCCTGCTCGTGGTCCTCGCGTTGACCCAGCGCGTCAGGGACTGGCCCTTCCCCGTCAGGACGACCGTCTTCGACGTCCACCGGGATCCCGACGTCGCGGAGCGGGCGACGTCGCGTGGCCCCTCGGGCGCCGCCGAGGGCGAGGCGGAGGCAGAACCGGTCGAGCGAGAGGACCACTCGCTGTGGGGCCGGATGAAGCGTGGTCTGTACACCTACCAGAAGCGCCCGAAGAAGGTTCGCTAACTCGGGACTGTTTTCAACCCTGGAGTCGATATCTGGGGCATGGACGACCTCTCACTCGGCGTCCCGCGCCCCATCCTCGAGGCCCTGCCCGAGGAGGGCGTCGACGCCGGATCCGACATGCGCCGCGTCGTGGAATCCTGGCAGAACCGGCTGAACGAGGCGATCCAGGCCGCCGGAACGGAGCGCGAGGAGATCTCCGCGATCGCCGACGTCATCGAGGACCTCGAGGACCGCCGCGATCGCTACGACGAGTTCGTCGTCGAGTTGCGCGCGTGGGGCCAGTCGCCCATCTACGCCATCGCGTGGCGCAACCTCTACATGGACCTCCTGGCCCAGGTCTACGAGCACGACGACCTCGCCGACAGCCTCGAGCGCGAGCGCAACGAGCGCCTCGTCGAAGACGGCATCCGCCTCGGGGAGCAATAGGGTAAAACCCTCCGCGGCCGAAGGTGCGGTATGAACGTCGAACTCCGCCTGTTCGCCACGTTTCGGGAGGCGGTCGGGCAGAAGACCATCCACCGCGAGTTCCCGACCGACGCGACCATCGAGACCGTGCTGGCGGGACTCGAGGAGGAGTTCCCCGAACTCGCGGGGGAGTTCGTGGAGGACGGCGCGGTCCGCGCCCAGGTCAACGTCCTCAAGAACGGGCGCGAGGTCACCCACCTCGACGGTCTCGCCACCCCGGTCGCGGACGGCGACACCATCTCCATCTTTCCGCCGGTCGCCGGTGGATAGATGCGAGTCGAGCGCTCCTTCCGGGGCATCTCGGTCCGACTGGCCCGGCGATACCTCGAGAAACTCGGCGGCGAGGCCACGGACGACCACACCGTCGAGGGCGACGGCTGGGCCGCCTCACTCTCGTCCGAGACCGTCGCGATCGGGCCGTCGATCGAACTGACCGAGGTCACCGTCGTCTTCGAGGGCGGCGAGGAGACCCTGGAGGACCTCGTCGACGACTTCGCACAGAAGGCGATGCGAGCGGGCGGGTAGTCGCGGGCCCCGACCGGCGAACGGGCGGGCATTCGATTTCTCCCACCGGCCGATGGACTCTCCCGACGGACCGATCAGTCGTCCGCGGGAGCCCCGCCGCGGGAGACGCCGGTGCCGGGACCGACGTCGATACCGAGTTCGTCGAGGCGCTCGTCCGGCACGACGCCGTCGACCCACTCGCGCCCCGCGTAGTACTCGTCCTTGAGTTGATCGAGTTCGGCGAGCTGTCCCTCGGAGCCGCCCTGGCCGGGGATGGCGTCCTCGTGGCCCTCGACGAAGCGACCGGGCAGCGAGTCGTCGTCGCCGTCGAAGCCGACCAGGTTGTTGTAGTACCGCTCGAGGGTGTAGATGCGCCGGCCCGCGTCCATGAGTTCGTCCTCTGTCACGTCGCGCCCCGTCATGCCGTTGTACTGCATGACGTACTCCTCGACGCCCTCGGCGAAGGCGTTGAACTTGCAGATGTCGAAGGAGTCGGAGATGGCGTGGAGGTTCTGGAACGTGATCTGCAACTCGCCTTTGCCCTCCGGGTCGGCGGGGTCGACCTGCTCGGGGACCCCGAGGATCTCGGCCGAGGGGGTGTACCCCCGGAGGTGGCACGCCCCGCGGTTCGAGGTCGCATAGCCGATCGCCATCCCCTTCATGGCGCGGGGGTCGTAGGCCGGGATGGTCTGGTTTTTCACGTCCAGGCGCGCGTCCTCGGCGTCGAAGCGCTCGGCGGCGCCCGCGGCACCCTCGGCCAGCGCGTCGGCGAGTTCGCCGTCGCGGGCGGCGATCCGCTCGATCATCTCGAGCATGGCGCCCTGGTCGCCCCAGTCGATGCCCTCCTCGACGTAGCCCTTCTCGGTCATCTCCATGGCCATGGCCAGGAGGTTGCCGGTCTCGATGGAGTCCATGCCGAGTTTGTTGCACTTGTCCATCATGACGGCGCTCTTCCTGGCGTCGTCGTTCATGGCGTTCGGCCCCATCGTGAAGGCGGGCTCGTACTCGAGGGACTCCATCCGGACGTCGTAGTCCTCGCCGTCGATGGTGGTCTGGACCTCGACCTCCTTCTTGCAGGCGACCGGGCAGGAGTGACAGGTCGGCTCGTCGACCAGGATGTTCTCTCGGACCCACTCCCCCGAGGTCTTCTCGGCGTCGATGTTGGGATCGGAGGGGTCCTCCTCGGCCTCGGAGTGGGTGGAGGTGAACCGACCGTTCCGCGTCGGCAGGCCGTCCATCTCCTCGGTGAGGTTCATGAGCACGTTCGTCCCGTACACCGAGAGGCCCCCCTCGTTGGGGGCGGTGATGTCCGACTCCTGGATGGCCTGCATCGCCTGCTGGTGGCCCTCCTGGAAGGTCTCCTGGTCCGCCGGCTGGGGCATGTCCGTGTTCGACTTCACCACGACCGCCTTGAGGTTCTTCGACCCCATGACGGCGCCCGTGCCGCCGCGTCCGGAGGCCCGGTCGTCCTCGTTCATGATGCAGCCGAACCGGACGAGTTCCTCGCCGGCGGGACCGATGCCCATGAACGAGAGGTTCTTGCCGTACTGTCCCTCGAGTTCCTCCTCGATGGTCTCGCGCGCCTCGTGGGTGGTCATCCCCCAGAGGTGGGAGGCGTCCCGCAACTCGACCTCGCCGTCCTCGACGTAGGCGTAGACCGGGTCGTCGGCCTGTCCTTCGAAGAGCAGGCCGTCGAAGCCGGCCCACTTGAGGCGGGCCCCCGACCAGCCGCCGTGGTGGGAGTCCGTTACGGTGTTGGTCAGCGGCGACTTGGTCACCACGGCGATGCGGCCGCTCATGGTGGCCTGGGTCCCCGTCAGCGGACCGTTCACGAACGCCAGGAGGTTCTCCGGCCCCAGCGGATCGACATCCGGTCCGTTGTCGAAGACGTACTTGACGCCGAGGCCCCGTCCCCCGATGTACTTCTTCGCGTCCTCGTCGTCGATCCCCTCGTACGCGACCTCCCCCGACGAGAGATCCACGCGTGCCACGTGGTCGTTGAATCCACCTAGTTCAGTCATGATAACCGTCCGCATTCATATACGGTCGCGACCCGGGTAGGTGTTGCCACCGTGACGTAACCGGAAATGGGTACGCCGTCGCCCCCGGTGGGTTTTTCGTGACGGGGGCGTCAGTCGCGTCCATGGACTGGCGGCCCTGGGCTCCCGTGATCGGCGGTGGGGCGCTCCTGCTCTCTGGCTCTCTCCTCCCGCTCTCGGGGTCCGCACGGGTGCCCCCCGTCCCGGCGCTCGACGCCCTCCTCCACGCCGGTGGGTTCGCCCTCCTCGTGGGACTCGGGGCCGTCTCGGTCCCGAAACGCCGGGTGTCCCTCCTCGTGGGGGGTGCGATCGCGCTCGCGATCGGCATCGAGGTCGCACAGACCGGCGTCCCCGGGCGCCGTCCCGAGGCGATCGACGTCCTCGCCGACCTGATCGGGATCGCGCTCGGACTCGTCGCCGCGCGGATCCGAAACCGGGCGGGAGCGACACGGCTTTAGGCGTCTGGCGGCTGTTTCGACCCGATGAGCCAGCCGACGCCCGAGGGCCGCGAACGGGGCCGCGGGATGGACGCCCACAACGCCGTGATGCGCGAGAAGCGCGCGGAGCGCGACGAGACGTACGATCCGACCGAGCCGACCCGGGTCTGGCTCGACGAGGACCTGACGCCGGACGGCGTTCGCCGGTCGCTCACCGTCATCCTCAACACCGGCGGTTGTCGGTGGGCCCGAGCCGGGGGCTGTACCATGTGCGGGTACGTCGCCGAGTCCGTCGAGGACGGCACGGTCGACCACCCCGCGCTGATGAACCAGATCGAGGCGGCGCTGGCCCACGAGCGGGAGAACGCCGAGACGCCGGCGCCGCTGGTGAAGATCTACACTTCGGGATCGTTCCTCGACGAGCGCGAGGTGCCCCCGAAGACGCGGGCGGCCATCGCGGACGTCTTCGCCGACCGGGAGCGCGTCGTCCTCGAGAGCCTGCCCGACTTCGTGGCGGCAGAGCGCCTCTCGCCCTTCCTCGAGGCGGGCCTCGAGACCGACGTCGCCATCGGCCTGGAGACCGCGACGGATCGGGTCCGCCACGACTGCGTGAACAAGTACTTCGACTTCGCGGACTTCGTGGCGGCGAGCGAGCGCGCCCGAGAGGCGGGCGCGGGCGTGAAGGCCTACCTCCTCATGAAGCCGCCCTTCCTCGCGGAGTCCGAGGCGGTCGCCGACATGGTGGACTCGATCGAGCGGACGGCGCCCCACGCCCACACCATCTCGATGAACCCCACCAACGTCCAGCGGTACACGATGGTCGACGACCTCCACTTTCGCGGGGGGTACCGCCCGCCGTGGCTCTGGAGCGTCGCGGACGTCCTCGAGCGGACCGCCGACGTGGACGCCATCGTGGTCTCCGATCCCGTCGGCCACGGCTCCGACCGCGGGCCCCACAACTGCGGGGAGTGCGACGACCGGGTCGAGACCGCAATCGAGGACTTCGATCGACGACAGGACCCGAGCGTCTTCGAGGAGGTGTCCTGTTCCTGTGAGACGACCTGGGAGACGGTGATGGAAGCGGAGACGGCCTACAACATGCCCCTCGTCGAGTGAGGTGGACGGGTGTCGCGGAGACCGACACGTCGGTGCGCGGACGGGTGTCGTGGAGACCGACACGTGATGGGCGGACGAGTGCCCTCGTCGCGCCTCGCCGACGCGATTGGTGGAGGCCACACGGCCCCGGCACTGCGGGTCGCTGCCGTCACCCGACCGGTCTCGTCCCGTTCGCGACGACGGCCGCTCCGCGCCGACGACCGTCTCGCCGATCGGCGGACTAGTTATATTACCGTCCCCACCGAAGGTGGAGACGGGTGCCACCGGCTCCCAAGGGGAGGACCATGCACGATCCGATCAGAGACGCATACCTGTGTGACGATGGGTGGTTCGAGGTCCGCGACGACGAGAGTCCGCACAGCTGGATCGCCACGGAGCAACCGGTCGAGATCCGTCGGTGATCGAAGTACCCGACGACCCCGCTACCGAAGCCCCGCGAGGACGCCGCGCCCGTCGGTGATGCCGACGTCGCCCAGGGCCGCGCGCTCGGGGTGGGGCATCATGACGGCCACGTTCTCGCGCTCGCCGAGAATCCCGGCGACACCGTCCTTCGATCCGTTGGGATTCGCGCGCTCGGAGACGGTTCCGTCCGGCTCGCTGTACCGGAAGAGGACGCGGTCTGCCGCCTCGAGGTCGGCGAGCGCCTCGTCCGTGATCTCGAAGCGCCCCTCCGCGTGGGCGATGGGCAACTCGAGGACCTCGCCCTCCTCGTAGGCGGCGGTGAAGCGGGTCTCCGCGTTCTCGACCCTGACGTGGACGTGCTCGCACTGGAAGCGCGCGCTCTCGTTGGTGGTGAACGCACCGGGCGTCAGTCCGGACTCGCTTCCGATCTGTGCGCCGTTGCAGATCCCCAACACCGGGTGACCCTCCGCTGCGACCGCGCGCACCTCCTCCATGATCGGGGCCCGGGCCGCCATCGCCCCGGCGCGGAGGTAGTCGCCGTAGGAGAAGCCGCCGGGCAGGATCACGCCGGTGGTGTCCGCCGGAAGCCCGTCCTCGTGCCAGACGATCTCCGCGTCGATCCCCAGGTCCGCGAGTGCGCGCTTGGCGTCCCGGTCGCAGTTCGACCCGCCGAAGCGCACGATGGCGATCATCGCTCCTCGACCGCGACGGTGTAGTCGTGGATGGTCGGGTTCGCGAGCAGGCGCTCTGCCATCTCGCTGGCGCGCTCTCCGGCCGTCGACTCGTCCGCGGCCGCGAGGTCGATCTCGAACCGGTCGGCAGACCGCAGGTCCTCGAGTTCGAAGCCGAGGCGCTCCAGCGCGCGCTGCGTGGTCGCCGCCTCGGGGTCCAGGACCCCCCGCTTCAGGCTCACGGTCACCGTCGCGGTGTACTCGGGCATCGTCGGCTACTGCGTGTCCGTGGTCAAAAACTCTTGTGACTCCGCAATGAAATCCACGAACGTGGTCATTCCCTACAGCGACCCGACGCGGTCGACGGCGGACGCGACGTCGGGAGCGTCGAAGAGGGGCCGGCCGACGTACGCGTTGGCACCCGCGGCGTAGAGGTCACTCGCCGCACCGATCACGTGATCGGGGAGTGGCTTCGGTTCCACGTCGACGAGCGAGCGCCAGTCCGCGACGTCTCGTTCGTCGGCCGCGGTCTTGGCCGCGCTCACGGCCTCGACCCACTCGGGATCGGTCCGCCGGTAGTACTGGCGGAGGACCTCCTTCGAGACCTGCTGTCCGTCGTAGCTGAACCGGTTCTCGTCGAAGGTGCCCACCACGTCGGCGACGCGGAGGTCTCCCCCGTGGTAGAGCACCTCGATCTTCCCGTCCTGGTGGACGAATCCCGTCTCCGACGCGCGGTCGGTGACGATTCGGTTCACCTCCCGCGCGAGCGACGCGAGGGCCCCGACGTCGGCGGCGCCCGCGATCCGGTCTGCCTCGGCGCGGTCGAGGTACCGATCCTGCTCCTCGTACTTCGTCGAGAACTCGATCACCGGTTCGGGCAGGTCGACCGGTTCGTCGGGCCAGGCCTCGCGATCGAGGCCGTAGTCGGCCGGGGAGGTACGCGATCGGAGGCTCGACCCGACCGGAACGACGTTGCGGAAGACGACCTCGAGGGGGACGAGGTAGTTCTCGCCGGCCGCCTCGTGGTAGGCCGCGTAGTCGTAGGAGCCGTCCGCGAAGGGGAGGTCCGGGACCTGGGTCAGCGCGATGGCCATCTCCGTGGGAGGCTCGGTCACCGCCGCCAGCCGGCGTTCCGCGCCGTCCTGGACGACCCCCCGATAGTGGGTGGCGATGCCGGCCTCCTCGAGGCGCTCGAAGTTGTCCGCGCCCATGGTCGCGAGGCTCGCGCCCTTCCGCGGGATCTCGTCGGGCATCTTCCCCCAGTCGAAGACGGAGTAGTCGTCCGTGAAGACGAACCGCCCGCGTCCCAGCGAGGAGGCGGTCGGCTCCTCGTCGACGACGAACTCCTTGACGCTCGTCATGGCCGATCCTGCGTGACCGGATCACAAAGGGCTTCCGCTGACGTGGTCATTTCTCGTCCGTCGCCGACGGAGTGATCCACGGTCGTGCACAGGTCGGTGCTCCGACCCGACCCCTTATGGGACCGAGGACCTAGTGCGATGGCATGGCAGATGCCTTCCGGACGCGGGCGAACGTGCCCCGGGGGGAGTTCGACTTCGATCACCGCGCGGAGACCGACCAGCCCTTCGAGAACGCACTCGCGAGGGCCCGAGCGGGGGATCGCCTCACGGTCGAGGACGCCGTCTCCCTCCTCACCACCGGGTCCGACGTCGAGGGCATCGACCCGGACCGCAGGGAGCGGGTGCGACGGGCCGCCGACCGGCGACGCCGGGAGGTCGTCGGCGAGGAGGTGACGTTCGTCGCGAATCTGAACAACAACGTCACGACGGCCTGCGACACCGGCTGTCTGTTCTGTAACTTCCGCGACAGTGCCCACACCTTCGAGTCGGCCCACGGCGGGACGGCGCGCGGCTTCACCAAGACGCCCGAGCGATCGCGGGAGATCGTCGCCGACGCGGTCGACCGGGGGATCTCCGAGGTCACCTCGGTGAGCGGCCTGCACCCCGCATTCGTCCTGAACGAGGAGCACCGCGAGATGCTCGACCCGGACGACCCCGACGATCGATATCGGCCCCCCTCGGTCTACGACGTGGATCCGGGGAGTTACACCGAACAGATTCGGGCCATGTCGGTCGCTGACGTGCACGTCCACTCCATGACCCCGGAGGAGGCCCACCACGCGAAACGGGGGACGGAGTGGTCCTACGAGTCCGTCTACCGGACGCTCGCCTCGGCCGGCCTCGATTCGGCCCCCGGCACGGCCGCGGAGATCCTCGTCGAGGAGGTCAGAGACGTCATCTGTCCGGGAAAGATCGACACCGCGGAGTGGACGGCCGCGATGGAGGGGGCCGCCGCGGCCGGGTTGCCGATCACCGCAACGATGATGTACGGGCACGTCGAGAACGAGCGCCACCGGGCGATGCACCTCGAGCGGATCCGCGACCTCCAGGACCGCACCGGGGCGATCACCGAGTTCGTCCCGCTCTCTTTCGTTCACGAGGAGACGCCACTCGCAGACCGGGGCATCGTCGACGTGGGCGCCAGCGACGCCGAAGACGAACTCCTGGTGGCCGTCTCGCGTCTGTTCCTCGACAACGTCACTCACGTCCAGTCCTCCTGGGTGAAGTGGGGAGACGAGAAGGGCCTCCGGATGCTCGAGGCGGGCGCCGACGACTTCATGGGAACCATCCTCTCCGAGGAGATCACGACGCGGGCCGGGGGCGCCCACGGCGAATTCCGCTCCGTGGCGGACTACGTCGACATGATCGCCGACCTCGGTCGCGTCCCGGTCGAGCGCTCGACGGACTACGGAACGCGTCGACGAATCGATCCCGAAACCGCGGCACCCGGTCCCCGTCTCGGCCCGCGGGCCGACGGCACGCCGTTGCTCGCGGCGGACCGACAGCGCCCGTCGGCCGACGACTGAGATGATGAGTACGACCCACGCCGCGATGGGTGGGGCGATCGCGACCCTCCTGGCGCCGATCGCCCCGGACCTGACGCCGATCGCGGTGGCGGGCGCGATCGCGGGCGGCCTCTTTCCCGACCTCGACGTCGGCTTCGAGCATCGACGGACGCTTCACTACCCCGTCGAGTACTGGCTTCTCGCGCTCCCCCTCGGCGCACTCGCGATCGTCGCGCCCGCACCGTGGTCGGTCGGGAGCGCCGCCTTCGTCGCCGCCGCGGGCCTGCACTCCGTGACAGACGTCTTCGGCGGTGGACTGGGTCGTCGTCCCTGGGAGGCGGACGACGATCGGGGCGTCTACCTGCACCGTCGGGGTCGCTGGATCGCCCCGCGACGGTGGATCCGGTTCGACGGCGCGCCGGAGGACCTCGCCCTCGCCGCCCTGCTCTCGGCCCCGCTCCTCGTTCACTTCGAGGGGTCGATTCGGTGGTTCACCGTCCTGGGGCTCGGGGTGTCGATCGGCTACACCGTCTTCAGGAGGCGTCTCCCCGACCTCCACGATCGACTGGTGTAGCCGGGCGGCTGGTGGAGTCCCCGCGCGGAGTTTATCTCGGATGGCGGGGCCACCCGTCACCGTGCCGTCGATCGCCGGGGCGCCTCCGCGGTTGCGGGACGCCATCGCTCCGGATGCGGGTGTGGCGTCCCCTGTTCGCTAGCGGTCGGCCACGAGGGGGTGGTCGCCGAGCACCGCCCGGTATCGGCGTCCCGCGGTCGTGTCCGACCGGATCGCCCGACCGATGCGCGCCGAGACCCACTCGTTCTCGACCCCGTCGGTCGGCAAGAAGCGCTCGTAGACCGGCAGGCGCTCGCGCAGGGGGACGTCCGCCTCGTCGGCGATGGCTTCGAGTTCCTCGACCGCGGGCCAGGCGTACTCCGGGTTCACGTGGTCCGTCGTCACCGGTGACACGCCCCCGAGGTCGTTCACCCCGGCGTCGACGAGGTCCCGGACCGGAGTGAGGTTCGGCGGCACCTGAACCGCGACCTCGGCGGGGAGGCCGGCGCGAGCCATCGCGACGGTCCGACGCAGCGTCTCGAGGTCCGGAGACCCCTCGCGCCAGCGCTCGTTGTTCGAGACCGGCTGGACGATGACCTCCTGGACGTGGCCGTATCGCTCGTGCAGCGCGCGGATCGCGAGCAGGCTCTCGGCGCGATCGCGCGGCGTCTCGCCGATGCCGACGAGGATACCGGTGGTGAAGGGGACCGATAGCTCGCCGGCCGTTTGGATCGTGGCCAGGCGCTGGCCCGGGGACTTTCCCCGCGGGCCCGCGTGGGCGTCCACCTCGGCGGTCGTCTCGAGCATCACTCCCATGCTGGCCATGCGGTCGGCGACCGCCGCCATCTCCTCGCGGGTCTGATCGCCCGGGTTGGCGTGCGGGAGCAGCCCCTCCTCGAGGGCCACGTCTGCGGCCCTTCGGAGGTAGTCGTGGATCGAGTCGTGGCCCCACTCGTCCAGTCGGGCGTGGATCTCCTCGTATCGCGCGTCCGGATCGTCCCCGAAGGTGAACAGGGCCTCCGTCCCCCCGGCCGCGGCCCCCGTTCTCGCCGTGTCCCGAATCTCCTCGACGGTCATCAGCGACGCCGCGTCCGGCGGGTCGTAGAACGTGCAGTAGGTGCAGGTGTACCGGCAGGCGGTGGTCAGCGGAAAGAAGGCGTTCCGTGCGAACGTGAGTTCCGGTGGCGCCGCGACGTCCGCGGGGGTCACCGCGAGCAACTCCTCGATCGCGGCGTCGTCGATGGACAGCGAGACGTCGTACTCCGCGGTGCCCGGGATCACACCGGCGGTTGCGGGCGCGTCCGCATAGACGTTGCGCCCTCGGCAGGGGCCGCGAAGATCACCGTCGGGCCCGCGGCTCCCCGTCGATCACCGCGACGGCGAACCCCGCCTCTCGCAGCCACGCGGTCGCCCGCCCGGACCCGTGTACGAGCACCTCGAGGAGATCCCGGGGATCGTCGACGTCCGTCGACAGGCGAAACGAATCGACCGTCGCGAAGTCCAGCCCCTCGTTGTTCGCCCGTTCGCGGTGATCTCTGAAGGAGGCGCCGTGGTAGTCGACACGGAACGATCCGTCTCGCACGACCAGTGCGTTCGTCCCCGCCTGTCGACCCGGTGCGGCGACGACGTCGCCCGCCGTCTCGAAGAGGTCCTCGAGGGCCGCGGGGGTGGCCAGCGCGAGGTCGGCCATCACGACGGCGAGCGGTGCCTCCCCCTCGATGGCGTCGTCGATCAGGGGATCGAGCGGTCTGTCGTCCACCCGGAGTGAAGCGTCCACCTCGATCGGTTCGGTGCTCGCCACCAGCGGGTCGTGACCCGTCTCGCGAATCGCCGCGAGCACGTCCTCGAGCATCGCCGTCGCGAACGCGCGTCGCTCGTCGGGGTCGAGAACCGGCGCGAGCCGGGACTTCGGATCGGTCGCGTCGAACGGGACGAGGACCCGCATGGCCGGCTCAGCCGAGCTTGTCGTAGGAGTCGCCCTGCTGGCGATACCAGTAGACGGCGCCGGCGATCGCGAGGCCGACCACGATCGCTCCGGCCGCGAGCAACAGGGTCCTGTTGCGCTGCTTGGATTGGAGTGCGTTCAGGGCCTTCTGTTCGGCCTGCTCGGCGTTCTGGACGGCCTGCTGGAACTTGCCGGCGTCGTAGAACGCGATGGCGTCCTGGAGGTCACTCCTCGCCGCACCGACCGAGAGGCCCGCGCTCTGGGCCCGTTGGATCGCCTGCTGTGCCTGATCGATCGCGTCCCGGGCGTCCGCGCTCTCCTGGGTGTAGGGCCGCGCCGTCATCGCCGACCCGATCACGTCCGAGGATCCGCCCGGCTGGGACTGCACGAAGCGGGCGTACTGGATCTGCTGGGGTGGGTCGTAACTCCAGTTCGTCACCGGCGGCACCGTTCCCACGAGTTTGACCTCCACGCGGACGACCCCCGAGTCGGCCGAGAGGGCGTAGGTGAAGGACTGACCGCTCACCGTCTTCTTCTCCACCTGCCTGTCGGCGTTGTCGTAGGTCGTGATCGTCCAGCTGACCTGGGTCAACTCCGTGTGGCCCTCGAGGGTCCACTGCTGGTACTCGTCGAAGGGCTCGGTGATGGTGAAGGTGGTCGTCTTCTTCTCCCCCACTGCCACCGTCGCGGGTGCGTCGCCACTGATCGCGACGGCGCCCGCCGGGACCGCGGCGACGAGCAGGAGGAGAACCAGGGCCAGCGCGCCCTTAGAAGAGTGGCTCCAGTTCATCGTCGTCGTCTTCGACTAGCTCCTGGAGGTTCTCTTCGCTCTCCTCGCGGATCTCCTCGATGTTGTCCTGTGCCTCGATCGCCTTGCCCTGGAGCTCCTTGATGCGTGGGACGTTGGTCACGCCGGAGAGGAGCACCACGGACGCGACGTTCCCGGAGTCGTTCACGGGGTAATCGCCGCCCCGGACCTCCATGCTCCCGGTCTGCTCTTCGAGCCACTTGCGGCCGCGCTCGATCCCCTTTCGGTTGAGGTAGCCGGAGGGTCCCGCGACGACCAACAGCGCGCGTTCTGCACCGTCGATCTCACAGGGGAGGGTGAGCCGGCCGAGTGCGGCCTTGCGCACCAGGCTCGTGATGCGGTTCGTCGTGCTGGCGGAGTCCTCGCCGGCCATGTCGTCGCTCCCGCGGAATCGCGAGAGGAGCCCCCCCGACTCCTCCTGGGAGACCGTCTCGGAGGCGTACCCGACCGTCGATATGCCCCCGCCCGCGAGCGTGTTGATGATCTCGGAGGAGTCGACGACGCTCTCGGCGACGTCGCCGGAGCCGTCCACCTCTCCCGCCCCGAAGAGGATGCCGAACCGGCGGACGATCTCCTCGTTGATCTCGTCGTAGCCCCCGGAGACCGACTCGCCGGATTTGCGCCAGGCGTCGTTGTCGAAGACGAGGAGGTTGTCCACCTCGTGGACGAACGTCTGGAACGAGCGGGCCGCGTTGAGCGTGTAGATCCCTCCCTCGTCCTTGCCCGGAAGGATCCCCAGTCCGTAGACGGGCTCCGTGTAGATGCGCTTGAGGTGCTTCGCGAGCACGGGCGCTCCGCCGGATCCCGTGCCGCCCCCGAGCGCGGAGATGAGGAGGAAGGCGTCGACCTCGTGGACGGGGATGTTGTCGATGGCCCCCTGGATCTCGTCGACGTCCTCCTCGGCGATCTCGGCGCCGAGCTCGTTGTCGGCGCCGACCCCGTGCCCCTTCACCCTCGATTGTCCGATGAGCACGCGATTGTCCTCGGGCACGTGCTCGAGTCCCATGAGGTCGGCTTTGGCGGTGTTGACGGCGACGGCGGCTCGAACGATCCCCGATCCCGTCTGCTGATCGTACTCGAGGAACTTGTCGAGCACCTTCCCGCCCGCCTGGCCGAACCCGATCATTGCGAGTTTCATGCTGCAATCTGGCCTTACCGTATTGAGAGAGGAAAGTGAGGTATAAGCCTTTTGTTGATGCTCTCCTGATATATATCGTCACGAACCGGAATATTCGTTCCTCGCGTCGTCTCGCGTCTGACGCAGAGATGACGAGATCGGCGGCATCGGCCCGGGATTTATATCGGTCAGTCGAGACCCAGGTACGTCCCGAGTGTCGTCATATCTTCGACACGAACCCCGAATTCCTCCACGTCGTTGTGACTCGGGACGTTGTCGATCCGCAGCGATCGGAACTGGTCCTTCCCGAAGGGCACGAAGGGGAGGGGATCCGCGACGGACAGGCCGAGGTTCGCGAGCGACATCGGAATCGAGAGGACCGAGACTCGCCGTCCCGCTGCCCGATAGACCAGTTCGGTCACGTCCGCGAGCGAGAGCACCTCCGGGCCGCCGAGTTCGTACACCTCGCCACGGCGATCCTCGTCCGCGACGCCATCGGCCAGCATCTCGACCAGGTCACCCCGATAGATGGGCTGGAATTTGGTCTTTCCGCCGCCCGGCAGTGCGGTGACGTAGGGCGTCGTGAGCAGTCTGGTGAACGGGACGAACTCGCCGCCGTCCCCGAACACCACGGACGGTCGGAAGATCGTCCACTCGAGGTCCGACTCCCGGACGATCTGCTCGGCCTCCCCTTTCGTTCGGAGGTACTGGGTGGGGGCGTCCGGATCGGCGCCGAGCCCACTCATCTGGACGATGGCGCCGACGTCGTGCTCCTCGCCGGCCCGGACGACGTTACGCGTACCGCCGACGTGAACGACCTCGTGCATCTCGTCCCCGCCCGAGGGCTTGAACAGGGGGGAGAGGGCGACCAGGTTGACGACCACGTCCCTTCCGGCGAAGGCCTCCTCGATCGAGCCGTAATCGGTGACGTCGCCGGTGACGACGTCGACGCCGTCCGGAAGTCCGTCTGCCTCCGCCGATCGTGCGAGTGCCGTCACCTCGTGCCCTCGGTCCTCCAGCGTCCGACAGAGCGCCGTTCCGATGAAACCCGTTCCGCCGGTGACGAGGACGTCCATTTGGAGACGATACGGTCGTCGCGCTGGTAAATGTGTCGCGGGGGAAACCGGAAGCCCAGCACAGGGGAAGCGGTGACGGCGGGTCCGTGTCGACGTCGCTGTCCTCGATGCCCCGTTCCCGTGGCCCACACGAGAATCACCCCCACGCTGAAGGGCGACTGACCTGTACGTGACACGACTGCATTGCGATGGCACCAGCACGCTCGCCCACGTCCTCCACCGATCCTCGCCTCCGGGGAGTCGATCCGACGGACCGCCGCGACGTCTGGGTGAAGAAGCTCCTCTACCCCGCTCACACCGTCCCCATGGCGGCAGCGCCGGTGGTGGTGGGCGTCGGCGTCGCCCTCGGGACCGGCGTGTTCTCCCCGCTTCCGGCGGTGGCCGTCTTCCTCTTCGGCTGGCTCGTCCAACTCGGGGGCGTCCTCGCGGACAACTACTTCAACCTGGTCCGGTATCGCGACGACGCCGAACATCCCGCCCTCGTTTACGCCCTCGATCACGACGTGATCGCCCTCGAGACCATTCGGCGCGCGGTCGTGGCCACCTTCCTCCTCGCCGCGACCCTCGGACTCGCGCTGGTCTGGATCGGTGGGGCCCCGGTCGTGGTCGTCGGCCTCGCCAGCGTCGCCGTCAGCGTCCTCTACTCCGCCGAGATCACGGACGTTCCACTCCACGACCTCTACTTCTTCGTCTTCTTCGGCCCCGTTTCGGTGGGCGGGACGTACTACCTGCAGGCGGTCGCGTCCGTCCCGGGGGTCCCCCTCGGGCTCGAACCGGGGACCCTCCCGGCCGTCGCGATCCTCGCGGGCGTCCCCGTCGGCGCACTGACGACGGCGATCCTCGTGGTCGACAACGTCCGGGACCTCGAGTTCGACCGCGAGAAGGAGGATCGGACCCTCGCGGTCGTCATCGGCGAGACCGCGAGTCGGTTGGAGTACCACGCGCTGGTGGCGGTCGCGTACCTCTCGCCCGTCGGCATCTGGCTCGGATACGGGGTGGACCCGCCGTACTGCTCCCGTTGCTCTCCGGTCCGCTCGCCCTCGTCGTCGCTCGCCAATTTCGGACCGCGCGGACGTACGAGGCACTGCATCCGCTCTCGCCCCGGACCGGACAGGTCCTCCTCGCGTTCTCCGGGCTGTTCGCCGTCGGCATCGCCCTCGCCCTCGGAAGTGCTTAGTGTCGGGTCCCTCTATCGCGGGACATGCTCGTGACGCTCGAGGGAATCGACGGGAGCGGCAAGACCTCCGCGTGGGAGCACCTCCGGGCGTCGCACTCGTCGGGGTTCACCTTCACGCGGGAGCCCACCGAGACGTGGTACGGGGACGCGGTGCGTCGCTCGATCGAGAGCGACGACGCCGACCCGCTCGCGGAACTGTTCCTGTTCACCGCGGATCACGCCGCCCATCTCGCGGACACGGTGCGCCCCGCCCTCGAACGGGGCGACGTCGTCGTCTCCGATCGCTACTCCGACTCCCGGTACGCCTATCAGGGGGCCGCCATCGCCGACCGGGTGGCGAATCCCCTCGAGTACGTCCGGGACGTCCACAGGCCCTTCACCAGGCCGCCGGACGCGACGATCTTCCTCGACGTCGACCCGGCGACGGGCGCCCGTCGAGCGGGCGCGACGGACAAACTCGAGCACCGCTCGTTCCTCGAGCGGGTCGCCGAGAACTACGAGCGGCTCATCGACGGGGACCCCGATCGGTTCGTTCGCGTCGACGCGACCGCTGACCGCGAGACCGTCTTCTCGGAGGTCGAGGCGGCCTTCGAGCGGCTGCTCGATGACTGAGGACGATCGCGGCCTCGACGTTCACCTGCCGCCGCTTCGCCTCCCCTCGTTTCTCCCGCCGGCGTTCGAACTTCCCGTGCCGGGGGACCCGGGCGGTGGACCGGCGTCAACCACTCGTGCGCTCGCACTCGGTGTGGCGATCGACGCGGTCGGTGGGACTCTCGCGGTCGTCGCGGAGCGACCGGTGGTTCTCGCCACGACGGTCGTCACGCTCCTGCTGGCCCTCGTCCTCGCGGGACTGGTGGGGAGCCTCGTCGCCTGGGAACCGGTGGTCACGCTCGCGGGTGGCCCCCTCTGGACGGTCTTCCCCTCGGCGACGGTCGCGGTGGTGATTCGGGCGCTGGTGTCGGCCGAAGACTCGGACTCGGCGCGCTCTCCGGGGGAGTGACCGACGGCCCGGGGCGCCCCCGGATCGGCTCCCGACGACGCCGTCGATCGTCGGCCGAACCGACGTCGTCTCGGACCGACGAGTCAGGCCAACGCGACGTAGGTCTTCGTCTCGGTCGCGCCGTCGTGAGCGCGAATCGCGTCCGCTGCCGCCGCCTGGACGTCGTGGACGCTCTCCGCCTCGACCTCTGCGATCACGTCGAAGTCGCCGGCGACGACGTGGGCCTCGAGGACCCCTTCGAGGTCGCGGGCGAAGTCGCGGACGGTCGGCGAGTGACCCGCCGTCGTACGGATCATGATCGTGGCTCGAACCATGCGTACCGATCTCGCGGTCGCTCCGGAAAAACCTTCTCCGCGGCAAACCTATTTGACGGCCCGCGTCGTATTTCCTCCCGAAGCGTCTCCCGACACGCCGACGCCGAGAGGACAATGGTCATCGCATACGTACTCATCACGGCGGACACCGGCGAGGTGGACAGGCTCCTGGACGAGGTCTCAGCGGTCGACGGCGTCGTCGACGCCCACGTGGTCGCCGGCGACGTCGACCTGGTCGCGAAGATCGACGTCGAATCTCCACAGGACGTCAAGCGCGTCGCAGCGGACGCGTTCCAGTCGATCGACGGCGTCGTCGACACGGAGACGTACATCGGCATGGACTAGGTTTTTCTGCGAGGGCGGGGCCACCCGTGCCCATCGCTCGCTTCGGGGTCCGGGACGAACACGGCGGGAGTGCGGCTCACCGTTCCGGACGGTGCCCGAGCCGCCTGTTCGCCAGCGGGGCGTCGATTCGACGCCAGCCACGCCGCCAGCGCAATCCATTTTCGCACCGAGCGCGTCGGTCGGGACGATGAGCGACGGCATCGAGCGGGCACTCTCGGCCCACGATCGGTTCGAGGGTCGCGCGACCGGCTTCGTTCCGACGGGAATCACCTTCGACGCGACGGTCCGCGTCGAGGACGGCACCGTGACGATCGAACAGACCCTCCCAACGCTCGACGCCGCGGTCGTCGGCGAGACGGTCGCCCCCGTCGTCGAGGACGGGTGGTTCGAGACGCTCGACCGCCGGGTGCGAGACGTCGGAGGGGTCACGAAGGCCGACGACGTGCGCGTGACTCGGGTCAGCCGCGGGGAGGGGTCCGTGACTGTCAGGACCGCACTCGAGGCCTCTCCGGGCACCATCGGCGACGACGCGCTCGCGGTCGTCTCCTACGTGGAGGGAACCTGGGTGGAGGGGATCATTCCCGGCTACGACTACGTCGACACTGTCGAGGACCTTCGAGAGACGGCCAGACGAAACGCGCAGGGCTGAGCCCTGCCGACCCGACGGTCACCGAACGATGGTGACGGGGACCGGCGACCGCCGGACCACCGTCTCCGCGACGCTCCCGAGCAGGATCCGCGAGACGCCGGACCGTCCGTGGCTCCCCATGACGATCTGATCGACGTCGTTCTCCTCCGCGAACTGCACGATGACGGTCGACGGGCGGCCCACCTCCGTCTCCGTCTCGAGGGAGGCGTCCTCCGCTCTCCCGGCCGCGCTCTCGAACAGGTCCTCGGCCCGGTCCTGGGCCTGTTCGTACCACTGCTCGGTGTACCCGGGGACGGACGCCGTTGCCGTGTACCCCGCCTCGACCGGATCGATGACGTGGAGCACCGTGATGGTCGCCGTGGGGAACTCCTCGGCCGCGTAGTCGAGGGCGTTCCAGGCCTGGTCCGAACCGTCGAGGGGAACGAGCACGTGCTTCATGTGAGACACTCGGAGCCCCGCCTCCAAAAAGGTGCGTTCACTCCCGACCGTGGCGGGTGAGACACGTCGGGAGGCCCATCACCTCGACGGGCTCAGAGTTGTCCGGCGAGTAGACGGCCATCTGTCCGCGCTCCATGTATGGCACCTTCTCCGCGAGTTCCTGGGGCAGGTTGACGCTCCCGATCGCGTCCTCGTCGCCGAGGTTGAGGACGATCCGGGTGTTGACCTGGGTGAAGATGGGGTCGGCCACGTCCTGGGGATCCTGTGTGATCAAGAACAGCCCCAGTCGCTCCTTGCGCCCCTGCTTCGCCGCCTCGGTGAACTTTCCGATGACCTTTCGGGCCTGGACGGTGTCCGCCCCCGCGAGGAAGTTGTGCGCCTCGTCCATGCCGACGACCAGGGGCGTCTCCTTGATCCGTGAGTACCGCGGATCGTTCGAGAGCTTCTGATCGACGAGGAGGTTCGCGACGGCCAGGACCACCATCTCCGCGGCCCGAGAGGAGCCGATGTGGTAGGTCGGGACCACCGACAGGCGTCCCGGGCGGACGAAGGCCTCGATCAGTTCCGTGATCGGGGGCGCGTCCCGATCGAAGACCCCTCCGGGGACGCCGTGCACTCGCCGCCTGACGGCGTCGTAGGTCTTCTCGTGGACGCGACCGGACTCGTCGAGTTCCTCGCGGAGCGCGGGATCGTCGAGGAACGACGTGAACTCCTCGTAGGTGCCCGTGCGTCCGTGCGCGTCGAAGAATCGGCCGAGGAGGTGCTCGAGGGCGGGGTACTGGTTGTCGTTGAGCGACGATCCGGCGACGAGCCACGGGTCGTCCTCGACCATCGAGAAGGGGATGGTGAACGCCTGCTGTTCGGCCCTGTGGTGGCTGGCGGCGTAGGTGGCCGATCCGACGCGAGGCACGAAGGCGACGGTGTCCTCGTGACCGCCGTACGCGAGGCCCTGGCGCTCCCAGGACCGCCGATCCTCCGCCGTGGCGTCGGGGTTGTCGTCGTGCATCTGGGCGTACTCGTCCTGTGGATCGAACTGGACGACGGCGGCCCGGGGGGTGCGACCGTCCGTCGCCTCCACCTCGTACCGGCGGTCCTCGTGGAGGTACTGGCGCAACACGTTCTTCGCCGTGTGCGTCTTCCCGGAACCGGTTCCCCCGGCGACGAGCACGTGTCTGAAGACGAGCGGATCGACCCCCTCGCCCCCGTCGTCGAGCCGATAGTCGATGGTCGGTGGATCCGCCCGGGTCCGGACGCGCTCCTTGCCGACCGCCAGGTGCCCGAGGAAGACTCCGTCCTCGGGGATGTTCAGTCCCGTCTTGATCTTCTTCCGCTCGTCGGCGTGTCGGACCACGGTCTCCGGCTTGGGGACCCGGTCCGGCATCCGTCGGCGGAGTTCGCCGTCTTCCCGGTAGAGGACGGCCAGCGGGTCCAGATCCGCGAGGAACTTGTAGTCCCGCTCGTCGAGGTCACTCGACTGCATCGCCCGCCGCGCGTGGATCTCGGTGGCGTCGTCGCTCTCGAACTCCTGGGCGTACTCGAGGCCCTGGATCCGACAGAAGAGCGACTCGTCGCCCGGGTACGGAGCGAGGAGGTAGGTCCCGAGGCGGACGTCGGCCCGATTGCCCGCCGTCACGTAGGCGCGGAGCGCGCTCTCGTCGCGTCGCTCGTCGATGCGCAGCCCCTCCGAGACGGCGAGCGTTCCGATTCCGCGGTCCGCACTGGGCTCGTCGAGTTCGACCCGCTCGAAGTCCTCGTCCCCCTCGCCGTCGTTGCTCCCGCCGTCGTCGGGATCGCCGTCGAACGAGGAGAAGTCCCCCAGGTCGCTCATGCTCCAGGGAGGGGCTCGGACCGACAAACCGCTTTCCCTCCCGGGCGTGACCTCGAGTACCGCTCTCGGCAGCGCCAATGGGCGCAGTCGCGACGCCGTCGTGATCGCCGGTCAGACGTCCCAGCGCTCTCGATCGTAGTTGGCGTCGACCTCGCTGTCGAACCCGCGCTCGAGGCGTCGGACGAGCTCTCGTTTCTGACCGCGATCGATCCGGGCGAGGGAGTCGGCCTTCGCGACGGGCTCGGGCGGCCCCCGCTCGGCGGCGACCGCCGAGACGACGTCGTGCTCGACGCGCTCGCGAGTCTCCCGATCGGTCGCGAAGGCCGCCGGCAGTTCGACCTTGAACACGAGGTCGGTTCGCGGGTCGTACACGACGGTGAAGGCGACCTCGTAGGCCGCTGGATCCAGGCGACGAGTGACGCCGACGTCCGACGTTCGGGACGAGAAGACGCCGTCGGCCCCCAGACGGGACCGGAACCAGTTCGTCCAGGTCAGTTCGTCGCGGATCCGCTCGACGCGACCGTTCCGTCGCTCTCGACGCTCGAGGACCTGGCCGAAGAAGGCGGCGTCGCTGGCCCAGGGCGTCGGTCGACCGCGGTCGCGCAACGTCCGTATCAGTCCCTGTGACTGGGGGCTCTTCACGAATCCGACCAGTGGGACGTCGCGCTCGACGAAGCGCTCGACCAGTCGGAGGTAGTTCTCGACGACCTCCTCGATGAGGTGGTCCTCGCGCACGAGTTCGGCGAGCGTCCCGTGGGCGTCGATCCAGTCGACGACCTGTTTGGGGTACAGCGGCCCGTCGAGGACCAGAACGTCGTCCACCGCGTCGGCGTGTTCGAGGGCGTGGTAGCTCTCGGCGAGATACAGCGCGAGGCCGTGAACGACGCGTTCGCGGTCCCGAGCGAGATCGGCCGTGTGGACGACCCGCCCCCGACCGTGGCCCGCGTCGAAGTGCGACCACTCCGACTCGCCGTGGTCGACGCTCGCGTCGTTCGAGTGCACCGTCATGATGTAGGTCCGCTCCCGGTGCAGGTCGAGCGAGGAGGGGGTCTCGCTCATCGCCGCCTGCGCGAGGTCGACCAGGAGCCCGTTCTTGAAGGTGGTCGGATTGATGGTGCCGGAGTCGACGCCGTGTGCGGTCTCGAACCCGGCGGGCTGGAGCGCGAGGTCCTCGATCGGGGCGCGTCGTCTGGCCTGCTCGCCCACCGCCTCGAGGAGGGGTCCGCCGTCGCCGTACAGGGGGTCGAGGAAGTCCTCCCAGACCTCCGCGGCGATCTCGCGGTGGGACTCGATGTCCCGATCGTGGCTGATCCGTTCGGCGAGCGTGGCGATCCCGTCGTAGTGGACGGGGTCGAGGGTCATGGCCGCCCTTCCCGCTCCAGTCACAAATAGCAGGGCGGTTCCCGACCCGGCAGGGTTTTGAGGCCGCTCCCCGTTCGGCCGATCATGAGCGACCTGCGAGCGACACTCCACACGAGCGAGGGCGACGTCGAGATCGACCTCTACGACGAGCGCGCCCCGCGGACCGTCGAGAACTTCGTCGGCCTCGCGACCGGCGAACGGGAGTGGGAGGACCCCGAAACGGGCGACGTCATAGAAGACGAACCGCTCTACGACGACGTCCCCTTCCACCGCGTCATCGACGGCTTCATGATTCAGACCGGGGACCCGACCGGGACCGGGCGCGGGGGCCCGGGCTACACCTTCGACGACGAGTTCCACGAGGACCTTCGCCACGACGAGGCGGGGATCGTCTCGATGGCCAACAGCGGGCCCGACACCAACGGATCGCAGTTCTTCATCACCCTCGATCCACAGCCCCACCTGGACGACCGCCACGCCGTCTTCGGATCGGTGATCGACGGGATGGACGTGGTCCGGGACATCGGCTCCGTGCCGACCGATCGCGACGACGACCCGATGCGAGAGGTCCTCCTCGAGTCGGTCACGGTCCACCGCTGAGGCTCCTCACCGACTGATTTCTTATAGCTGGATGCACAACCGGTGAACCATGCCCTCGTATCTCAACACCGAACCCGATCTGGGCGAGCACGAGACCATCGTCGAGGAGTACCCCTCCGAGTCCTACCTCGTGAAGCGGGACGACCCCGAGGGGTCCATGCCGACGTACAGCTTTCACACGCCGGCGCGGCCGGTCATCGAGTTCGACGACGAGGAGCGAGCCAGGCTGTTCGCGTCGCTCTACTTCTCGCTCGGTGGCTTCCGCATCAAGGAGGGCGTCGGGCCAAACGGCATCCCCGTGACGGTGGCGGCGTCCGGGAAGGCGGCGATCGCCTCCTACATGTACGCGGTGTGGGCCAAGACGCCGACGGAGATCGCCGCGACCCTCGAACAGGAGCGCGATCGGGTCATGGGGTACTTCGACCAGATCGAGTCGCGCGCCGAGGACGTGTTCGAGGAGGCCGACGAGGCGTCGTCCCCGCCCGGCGAGGCCGGGTGACCGGAGTCGAAAGGGATTAGCGCGATCCGCCGGAACGTCGGGGTGCGCGAGGGTAGCCAAGCGGCCAACGGCGGCGGGCTTAAGACCCGCTCCCGCAGGGGTCCGAGGGTTCGAATCCCTTCCCTCGCACTGTCACTTTTCCGGCGTTCGCCGTCGCACGCGACGGCTCACGGGGCACCGACGTGGCAGAGGCCCACTGTCGGGACTCGACATCCGACGGGGGGTTCGATCGGGGAAGGAATCTCCGATTCGTGCCCGCTCTCGTTTCGCCATCGGTCCGACATCGGTGTGAACGCGGTGTCGCCGGAATCCGCCGGATGTCCGCGATCGTGACGGGACGGGCAGCGTCAGTTCGCCGTCGTCCCGCGTTCTCTGGGACCCTTCGTGAACGGGTTGCCAGGGCCCCGAAGCGGTTCCCACCAGACGGTCCTAGAAGATGTTCGCCTGCCGGTAGACCGAGATGCCGTCGTCGGTGATCTCGTATGGCTTCGTCTCCCGGGAGTGATTGGCGTCCCGGATCTTCTGGATCTCGATCGCCAGTCGCGTCTCCCGGAAGTCCTCGGGCCGGACGTGGCGGAGCACGAAGACGGCGTCGGTGAGGTACTCGATGATCCCGTATCGGGAGGCGAAGTCGCTCTTTGCGGCGGCCTCGCTCGTGAGCATGGTCGTGACGCCCGCCTCCTTCAGCGACCGGGTGAAGTCGTAGATCTCGGTTCGCCGCGTCGCCTGGTCGTCGTACATCATCTCGAGGAGGGAGACCGAGTCGAGCACCAGTCGACTCGCGCCGAAGCGCTCGACGAGGGCGGGCAGTTCGTCCCGAATGTTCGCCAGACTGTTCGCCATCTCGACCGGATCGAGGTCGATGATCGCGAGGTCCCCCTCGGACTCGTGTCGCTCGAACGCCCACCCCTTCTCCTCGGCGCTCTGGAGGATGCGATCGTGGCTCTCCTCGAGGGTGATGAACACGCCCCGCTCGTCGTTCTCGAGGGCCTCCGCCAGGAACTGGATGCCGAACGTGGTCTTCCCGGTTCCCGCCCCGCCCACGGCCACGATCAGGGAGCGCTCGGGGACGCCCCCCCGGATCATCTCGTCGAGGCCCTCGATGCCGAGTTCGATCCGGGGGATGTCGGACTCGAAGTCCTCGTCGAAGGTCGTCTCCGCCCCGTCGAATTCGCCGCCTTCGGGGGTCTCCGACGGGTCGTCGACGTCGAAGCCGAACGTCTCGCCCGGCGGACCCTCGCCCTCGTCGAAGGCCTCGGAGAAGTCCGATCCGAAGGTCCCGGCGTCGCCCGGGTCGCCGCCGAATCCGAAGTTCTCGACCTCGGCGTCCGTCTCTCCCGTGCGGTCTCGCTCGTCCGTGGTTCCCGTCCCTGTCGCATCGGGTGGCGGTGAGGACTCTCGATCGGGGTCGTCCTCGCGCTCGTCTCTCTCGTCTCGACGGTCCACCGACTCCCTGGGAGGCGACGCCCCGTCCTCGGCGTCAGACTCCTCGTCGACGGCACGCTCGAACCAGTCCTCCTCGTCGTCTGGGTCCTCGTCCACCATTCGTCCTCCCGTCGCCGCGTCGGCGGCCGGGTATACCGGACCCTGGGAGGCCGGCACAAAAGTAGCTTTGCCCGGGAGTCGTCCGTTTAAGGTCCCGCGGGGAATAGGTCCGGGTATGCGCGTCGGGATCGTCGCCCAGCGAGGAAACGATCGCGCCGCCCGACTGGGGGCGGACCTGCGTGAGACCCTCCTCGAGTCGGGCGTCGGCGTCTGTATCGACCGGGCGACGGCAGCGACCCTGTCGGTCGAGGGGTACGACGTCTCTGATCTGGAGGACTGCGATCTGGTGGTCAGCATCGGCGGCGACGGGACCTTCCTCTACGCCGCCCGGGGCGCCGGTGCCACGCCGGTCCTGGGCGTCAACCTCGGGGAGGTCGGCTTCCTGAACGCGGTCTCGCCGGAGAACGCGATCGACGCCGTCGAGCGGGAGGTGCACCGGTACCGCGAGGAGGGGACCGTTCGGTACCGGGAGGTCCCCCGGGTCACGGCGACCGTCGAGGGCGAAGACTGGACGCTGTCGCCCGCGCTGAACGAGGTCACGATGCAGGGCGCCCAGCGTGGTCACGGACAGGGCATCTCGATCGAGGTCCAGGTCGACGGATCGACGTACTCGACGGCCGACGCGGACGGATTGCTCGTCGCGACGCCGACCGGCAGCACCGCCTACAATTTGAGCGAGGGCGGTCCGCTGGTCCACCCCCGGATCGACGCCCTCGTCGTCACCCACATGGTCGGCGAGGGGTCGATGCCGCCACTCGTGATCCCGTCGGAGAAGGAGGTCACGGTTCGAATCGACGGCGGTGACGCGGCCGTCGTCTCCTCGGACGGGTCGAACCACCGACGAGTCGGGGCCCCGACGACCGTTCACCTGTTCGCCGCGCGTGAACCCGCCCGCGTGGCCGGTCCAGTCTCCGACTTCTTTCAGGCGCTCGACAAACTCGCGTAGCCTCGCGGTCCGTCTGACCGCAAGGGAAAGCGTTACCGGCGAACCGCCCGAATCGGACCCAATGAGTCCCCAACTGCCCGACGTCCAGGCGACTGCCCCGAACGTGTCAATCGGACTGGGCACGGTGGGCGTCACCGGCGTCGAGAAACTGGTGACCGTCGCCCGCGAGGACGACCGTCCCTACGTGCTGATGGCGGAATTCTCGGTCACGGTCGACCTCCCGAAGGAGCGAAAGGGCCTCGACATGAGCCGCAACATGGAGGCCATCGACGAGGTCCTCGAGGAGTCCGTGAGCGACCCGGTCTACCGCGTCGAGGAGATGGTCGGGGCCGCCGCGGATCACCTCCTCGAGAAGCACGGCTACACCTCGACGGCGACCGTGTCGATGGAGGCCGAGTTCGCCGTCAAGGACCGGACGCCGGCGACCGATCGAGAGACCCAGACGACGGTCGACATCCTCGCCGCCGCGACGGCCGAGGAGGGCGAACCGACCCGCGAGGAGATCGGGGCGCGCGTCGACGGCATGACGGTCTGTCCCTGCTCGCAGGGGATGATGGAGGAGAGCGCCCGGGAGAAACTGCGGGACTTGGGCGTCGGCGAGGCCGAGGTGACGGACTTCCTTCGCGAGGTCCCACAGGCCGGACACTCACAGCGCGGGCACGCCACGCTCACGATCGAGACGGCGGGGGCACCCGCGGTCGACGTCCTCGATCTCGTCGACCTCGCGCGGGACAGCATGAGCGCGCGCATCTACAACCTGGCCAAGCGCCCCGACGAGGATCACATGACCCACCAGGCCCACGCGAACGCCCGGTTCGTGGAAGACTGCGTGCGCGCGATGGCCGAGAACGTCGTCGAGGAGTACGATCACCTGCCCGACGACGCCGTCGTCACGATGAAGCAGTCGAACGACGAGTCGATCCACCAGCACAACGCTCACGCCGAACGCGTCGCGAGGATGGGCGAGTTGCGCGAGGAACTCTCGTAGGGCGGCGAGGGAAGGCCTCCGGTCCCCGAAACTCCCCTAGAGGCGGTCGGCGTCGCGCCAGATGGGGTCGAAGGCCTCCCTGACCTCCGTCGCGAAGGATTCGTCCGTCAGGTCGATCAACGCGAACGTCTCGTCGGGGTCGACTGGATTGAGGACCTCGAGACAGACCTCCCGTCCGTCGAGGACGGTCACGTTGCCGTCGATGGGGGTCGCCACCCGGACCTCGAAGTTCTCGAAGCCCACGATGGCGCTCGCGTAGCGCTCGGTCACGTCTGCCGGCAGGCGGCGGTTGAGTTCGCTGTCGATGAGCATCGTGACCTCGACGCCGCGCTCGAGTGCGTCCTCGAGGTGCTCGATGACCTGTCCGCCCACCTCGCCGAGTTCGAAACTGGAGGACGGAGATCCCGTCACGATCCGCAACTCCTCGTCGGCGGCGTCGAGTCGCTCGAGGAGCAACTCGAGGGAATTCTCGGGGCCCAGGGCCGCGGTCCAGAACCCGTCCTCCGGTTCGGCAGGGTGCTCGAGTTCCTCCGTCAACTCCGCGACGATCGACTCGAACTGCGTCGCTCGCTCCTCGAGTTCGCGTTTGCGGTCCTCGAGCAGACGGTCGAGGGCGGTATCGGGCTCCACGGCCACGTACTTCTTGGGTCGGCTCGCGGCCTGGCTTCGGACGAGGTGCTGGGACTCGATGCTCCCGAGGACGTCGTATATCCGGCCCATCGGGACCCCGCTGGCCTCGGACAACTCCTTGGCGGTCGCCGGCCCGGCCTCGAGCAGCGCCCGATACGCGCTCGCCTCGTACTCGGAGAGCCCGAGGTCCTTTAGGTCGGCCATGGGGCGCCCTAACCCGAGAGCGGATAAAACACTTCGGGAGGTCACCGTCGGGCGTCGTACGTCTCGACGAGTGACGCGAGCTCCCGGGGATTGTCGGCCGAGCCGACCCAGCCGTCCTCGGTCAGGACCGCCGCGCGTCCCGCGTCGAGGGCGTCAACCGACGGGATGACGACCTTCTCGTGGTCGGCCATCCGGAGGGCTGCCCGGTGGAGTTCCGCGCCCGTCTCCGCGGCCACGCCGACCACGAGGGGCCGACGCAGCAGCCGCGCGACCGCCGTCCCGTACCTCGCGACCTGTGGACCGAACCGATCGGCGGCGTCCGCGAAGGCCGAGAGCGCCTCGCGTGCCGCCGCTCGATGGCGATCGACGCCCGTCGCGAACGAGAGATCGAGGAGGCCGGACGCCAGGCGTGCGGTCTCGTCGATCTGGTACAGTGGCCGATCCAGGAGCGCCGGCCCGCTCGACGGTCCGTCCCGGACGGCCCCGTCGTCGTCCTGGAGTCGATCCACCGTCGCGTCCGCGATGGCGGTCGCGGTCTCGAAGTGTCCGGCATCGAGGACCTGTCCACCCGCGACGAACGCCTGCAGCGCGGCCGCCTGGGTCCCCAGAATCGGATCCTCGTCACCGGGCGCGTGTGCCACGACACCGTCGGTACACCGACTCTCTAGGACATCGAGCGTCTCCGTCGCGAGTCGCCGCGCTCGCCGGTCGTCGGTGTACGCCGCGAACCACGACAGCCCCGCGGCAGCGCGCCCGTTCGGCCCCGCGTTCACCGACTGATCGACCGGCGGCGGGTCCCGCTCCCGCCGCTCGTCACCCGAGAGATCGAAGTACTCGCTGGGACGCTGACCCGTGCCGAACCCCGCGCCGGTCCAGAGCGTCTCCTCGAGGTACTCGACGGTGGCGTCGGCGATCTCCCGATACCGCGTCTCTCCAGTCACCAGGTAGGCCGACGCGTATGCCCCGAGGAGGTCCGCGTTCACGCCCAGGACCTTCTCTCGTGTCGGCTCCGACCAGTCGGCGTTCGCGTGGCGGAAGAAGCCACCGTCCGGATCGTCGAAGAGGCCCTCCGTCACCGCATCGAGCGCTCGCCTCCCCCGATCGGGCTGTCGCTTCAGTGCGAACTCGATCGTGGCCGGAAGCGGGAACTTCTGCTCGTCGCCCCAGCCGCCGTTGTCGCGATCGAACTGCGCGTCGACCTGTCCGTTGACGTACCGCTCGATCTCCGCGTCGAGGGTTCCACCTGGCGGTGCGGGGTCCCGGAGCGTGTGGGGGAGTCGGCCGGCGTCCTCTCCCTGGGTCTCGAACTCCTCGCGGGCCCCCGAGAGGACCCGATCCATCTGCTCGGGCGTGAGATACGAGGCGGCAGCGATGAGTCGCCCTTCGGGGGTGAGCACCAGCGTCGCGGGGAAGCCGGTCGCCGCGTAGCGATCCCGCACCCGGGGTCGCCGATCGGCGTCGACTCTGACCGGCACGAAGTCGTGATTGAGGGTGGCGCCGATCCGGGGTCGGGCGTAGGTCGTCGCGTCCATGGTCTGACACCATCCACACCACGTCGCGACGATCGAGAGCAGGACCGGTCGATCGGTCTCCCGGGCCCGCTCGAACGCCTCGGCTCCCCAATCGCGCCACTCGACCGTCATCGCGTCCGTGGCGTCGTCCATACCCATCGCTCGTCGCCGCTCCGGGAAAGCGTATCGGAGCGAGCCGAAGGGATATATGCGCTCGCCCGCTACCGCGAGACGATGGTACGGTGGCTCCTCGCGGCCCTCCTGATCGTGCCGATCGCGGACGCGTTCCTGCTGGTGATCGTCGCGAGTCACATCGGCGCGGTTCCCACGGTCGCCCTGGTCGTCCTGACCGCGCTCCTCGGCATGCTCTTCGTCCGTGCCGAGGGCCGACACACCCTCGCCCGCATCCAGCGATCGGCCGCCAGCGGGGAGATCCCGACCGACGAGGTCCTCGACGGCGGCCTCCTGATCGCCGCCGGTGCCTTCCTCCTGACGCCGGGCCTCGTCACGGACGCCCTCGGGTTCCTGATCGCCGTGCCGGTGACCCGGATCCCGATTCGCATGGCCCTCAAGCGCTTCGTCGTTCTCCCGCTCCTGGAGCGCGAGACCGGCGGCTTCGCCACCGGCACCGTCTACACCTTCGGCTTCCCGGACGGAGACGACGGCGGGTGGCCTCCCGGTGGCGTGCGGTCGCCGGGTGGCCCGAGCTCCGGTTCGACGGGACCCGCCGACGGCGAGGAGTCTGGGGACACCGTCGACCTCGGTCCGGACGCCTACGACGTCGAGTTCGAGGACGAGACCGAGGACTGATCCCCCTCCCTCGACGTCACGGGCGTCCGAGGTGGCGAACGGACGGCACGTCCCTCCGCGGGCCGGTGTGCCGCCTCGTCGCGAGGCCGACCCGCGGCATCGGTCACTCGATGTCCGGAGGTGGTCCCGCCATCTCGGATAAACCCGACCAGGCGGGCCGATTCGCGCGCCACTGCCGAAAGGAAACGCTTAAACGAATCTCCCGGCAAGTGGGAGACGGGTTCGGGCCAGTAGCTCAATCAGGTAGAGCGCCACTCTGATAAGGTGGAGGCTTGCGGTTCAAATCCGCACTGGCCCACTCACCTTCTGAAACGCGGGCGCCCCGGTCGATATGGGTGAACAGGGAGCGGATTCGGGCCCCTCACGAGCGAGCAACGCGAGCGACGCGATGTCGGTTCGAATCCGCACTGGCCCGCGCCGACGCGACGGACGGTGGCGGACTACGCCTCGTGCTCTCTCGAGAGCACCGTCGCCGTCCCCGTGAGCACCGTCTCTCCGTCGCTGGTCGCCGTCGTGTCCACGACGAGTCGATCGTCGTCGGTGCGGTCCTCGACGGTGACGGTCGCCCTCACGGTGGCTCCGGGCCTGACGGGCGCCTCGAACGCGAGGTCCTGGGACAGGTAGACGATGTCGCCAGGGAGGGAGGCGAGGGCCGCGCTCACCACCCCCGCAGAGAGCATCCCGTGGGCCACGCGGCCGCCGAAGATTCCGTCGGCGGCGTACGCCGGGTCGAGGTGCAACGGGTTGTGGTCGCCGACGAGGTCGGCGTACTCCTCGATGGTCGAGTCGGTCACCGACAGACTGGCGGTCGCGGTGTCTCCGGGGCTCGCGACTGGCATACCGGTTCGAGGGACCAGAGGGCGATCAAGTGTCCGGTTAACATGTGAAGGCCCCGATTGATGCGGGTGTGGTCCCTACTCGATCGCATGCCGACCGCGGAGCACGACGGCGTCACGCTCGACTACGATGTCGCCGGCCCGAGGGACGCCCCGACGGTGGTCTTCGTTCCGGGACTGGGATACGGCCGGTGGATGTGGTACTGGCAACGCGAACGCCTCCGGGACGAGTACGAGGTGCTGCGTCTTGACAACCGGGGAGCGGGCGCCTCGGACGCCCCGCCGGGTCCGTACGCGATGGCCCAGATGGCGGGCGACCTCGAGGCGGTCCTCGCGGACGCCGGTCGGTCCGGGGTCCACCTGGTCGGGGCGAGCATGGGGGGCATGATCGCCCAGCGATACGCCCTGGAGTACGATCGGGTGCGCTCGCTCTCGCTTCTGTGCACCCATCACGGCGGCGACGAGATCGAACCGATCCCCGAGGAGACCCGGGAGCGCATGTTCTCCGTGCCGGCGGACGCCGACGAGCGGGCGGCGATCCGGTGGAAGATGGAACCGGCGGTCTCGTCGGGGTGGATGGAGCGAAACGAGGGGACCGTCGAGCGCATCGTCGACTGGCGCCTCGAGTCGGACGCCTCCGAGGCGGCCAGGGAGGCCCAGGCCGCAGCAGTCCTCGACTTCGACGTCTCGGACCGGATCGACGACCTCGCGGTGCCGACCCTCGTGATGCACGGGAGCGAGGACCGCGTGGTCCCGACGGCGAACGGGGAGCGTCTCCACGAGGCGCTTCCGGACAGCGAGTTCGCCCGCTTCGACGGGGGCCACCTCTTCTTCATCGAGTCGCCCGACGCCGTGACCGACCGCCTGCGCGACCACCTCGAGGCCAATGCCGGTGCATGACCACGGGTCCCGCCCCTACGAGTGGGTGGGCGCCTGGAGCGAGCGTCGGGCGGCGCTCTCGCCCGATCGCGTCGGTCTGGTCGACGTGACCACGGATCGGACCTTCACCTACGCGGACCTCGACGCGCGAGCGAATCGAACGGCCCGCTTCCTCCGATCCGCGGGGGTCGCGGACGGCGAACGGGTCGCCGTCGTCTCGCGGAATCGCCCCGAGTACGTCGACCTCTTCTTCGCGACCGGCAAGACCGGCGGCGTCCTCGCTCCCCTCTCCCACCGCCTCGCTCCCGGGGAACTGGTCCAGATGCTCAACGACGTGGATCCCTCCCTGCTCGTCGTCGAGGAACCCTTCGAGTCCCTGGCCGAGGACGTCCTGGCGCACGGGGATCGAGCCTTCGAGACGGACGTGCGGTCCCTCCCGACGGCGGCGGACGGGGACCCCACGTTCGCGCCGCTCGCCGATGCCCTCCCGTCGGACGAGTCGCCCGTCGAAAGCGCGTCGCTGGCCCTCGACGATCCACACCTCTTCTTGCACACGGGTGGGTCGACGGGCGTCCCGAAGGAGACGGTGATCACGCACGGCGCCATCTACTGGAACTCCATGAACACCATCACCGCCTGGGGCATCCGGGACGACGACGTGACGCCCATGGTCTTCCCCATGTTCCACACGGGGGGCTGGAACGTCATCACCGTCCCGCTGTTCCACATGGGCGGGCGGGTCTCCATCGCCCGGGAGTTCGATCCCGGCCGGATGCTCTCGATCATCGAGTCCCAGGGGGCCACCGTCTTCATCGCCGTGCCGGCCATGTTGCGCATGATGACGGAGCACGAGCGGTGGGAGGAGGCCGACCTCTCCTCGCTCCGATTCGCGAAGAGCGGCGGCGGCCCGAGTCGGGATCCGGTCATGCGGGCGTGGTGGGAGAAGGGCGTCGAGTTCTCACAGGGGTACGGGCTCACCGAGTGTGGACCCAACAACTTCGCGATGCCGGACGACTGGCCCCACGAGAAGGCGGACAGCGTCGGCGTCCCGGGCCCCCACGTCGACGTCCGCATCGTCGACGAGGACGGCGACCCGGTCGAGCGCGGCGAGGTCGGTGAACTCCTCCTGGCGAGTCCGCACGCGGCCGACCGGTACTGGCACGACGAGGCGGAGTCAGCGGAGACCTTCGACGAACACGTGCACACGGGTGATCTGGCCCGACGCGACGAGGCGGGCTACGTCTACATCGAGGGCCGGAAGAAGAACATGTTCGTGAGCGGAGGCGAGAACGTCTACCCCCCGGAGGTCGAGAATCACGTCTCCGATCACCCGGCCGTGGACGAGGTCGTCGTCCTCCCGGTCGCGGACGACACCTGGGGGCAGGTCGGCAAGGCGGTCGTCGAGGGCGACGAGTCGCTCACGATCGCGGACCTCACGGACTTCCTCGAGGGTCGACTGGCGAAGTTCAAGTGGCCCCGCCACCTCGCGTTCGTCGAGGAGATGCCCACGAGCGGTCCGTCGAAGATCGATCGACGAGCGGTCGAGGAGCGCTTCGGCGACTGACCGCCCGCAGGACCGATCCACTCGATGGATCGCAACGTCTATTGTGATCCGCGTTTTGGTACGTGCTAGCGGTCTCACACGAACTATGATTGACGTCACGGTGGACATGGAGCAGTACGACTGCCCCTTCATCGACACCACCGACGACCACGACGTCGCGTTCTCGGCGGTTCAGTGGGAGTTCGACGCGCGGGCGAACCAACTCGAGACCCGGATGGTCGTCGAGGGCGAGGACCCCTCGGTCCTCGACGACGGACTCCACGCCCTCAGGGACCACGCGAACATGCGGGAGTTCGACCTGCTGGTGCGCAACGACGACGCCGCCCAGATCGCGACCCGCATCGAGGAGACCGACGCGATGGGCACCGTTCGGGACCACGACGGATACATCACCGGTCCGTTTTACATCGCCGAGGGGCGCGAGATATGGCACGTGGGATTCGACCGCGCGCGCACCGCCGAGGACGCCCTGGCCGACCTCGAGCGCAACAACGAGTTCGACGTGGTCGACCGATCCGACGTCACCCCGTCGACGATCCAGGACTTCGTGGACAACGTGGGCGCGGCGATGACGCTCATCCAGGGGGCGAAGGATCTCTCCGACGTCGAGCGCCGAACCCTCGAGCGCGCCGTCGACGACGGGTACTTCGAGGCCCCGCGCGACAGCACGCTCGGCGACCTGGCCGAGCAGTTCGACGTCTCCAAACCGGCGGTCTCGAAGAACCTCCGGCGCGGGCAACGCAAGATGCTCGAACGGGTGGTCGAGGCCTTCCGAGAGATCGAGTGACCGTCTGTCCCGATCGTTTCACATGTTAACCTCCCCTTACTTGCGCCTGTGGCCCGTTCTCTCTCCCCATGGCCGAGGAAACGACCTCACGACGGCGCGTCCTCAAGGGACTCGGGGCGACCGGCATCGCCGGATTGGCTGGGTGTTCCGGTGGCGAAACGAACGCGACGACCACGACGAGCGACGACGGCTCCTCGATGACGTCATCCACGACAGCGGGCTCGACGGAAACGGCCCAGACGGTGAAGATCGGCGTTCTCCAGCCGATCTCCGGCAACCTCCAGTACTACGGACTCCAGTCGCTGTGGGGCTTCTACGCCGGACTCGCGTACAAGGCCGGCACGGACCCGATCACGCAGTCCTCGACCGGCAAGCACTCCATCGCGGTCGGCGACACCACCTACGAACTCTACGTCAGGGACACCAAGTTCAGCGGCTCGACCGCCCAGTCCCTGGCCACGAACCTGGTCCAGAATCAGGGCGTCGACGTGCTCTTCGGCGCGGCGTCGTCCGGTGCGGCCTCACAGGTCGTGACGACGGTGGCGGAGACGGCCGGCGTGCCCTACATGGTGGGACCGGCAGCCTCCGCGGGCATCACCGCGGACGAACAGACCTGCAGCGACATCGTCTTCCGGGCCAGCGAGAACACGGCGATGGACGCCCGCAGTGGCGGCAAGTACGTCGCAGAGGAGACCGACGTCTCGAAGGTGTACCTCTTCGGTGCGGACTACAGCTTCGGCCGCGCGGTCGTCAACAACTACCGGACGGTCCTCGAGAACGAGGGCATCGAGATCGTGGGTGAGAAGTTCGTCCCCCGTGGCTACGCCGAGTGGGACGGCCTCCTCTCGAACGCACAGGAGCAGGGCGCCGAGGGGATCGTCGGTGGCTTCACCGTCGCGACGCTCCCGAAACTGTTCACGGCCTTCCTGAACGGCGACTACGACTACCGGGTCTTCGGCGGGTTCGCGACCGAGATCACCAACGCCGTGGTGGGCCAGACCCTCCAGAAGGTCCTCGGAAAGCCGCTCACGCGGGAGAAGATCGCCAACGCGAAGATGGGCCCCTTCACGACGCGGTATCACTGGAACCAGTACGACAACCCGATCAACCGGGAGTTCGTCGACGCCTACACCGCGGCCTACGGCAAGGTCCCCGACCTCTTCACGTCGGGAACGTTCACGGCCGCCTCGGCGATCGTGCAGGCGGTGACGGAGAGTGGCTCCACGAAGGGGGCGGACATCGCCGCTGCCCTCCGCGGCATGACGGTGGCGGAGACGCCGAAAGGGGAGGGCGGCTACCGCTTCCAGGAGTACAACAATCAGGCGGCCTCGTCGATGACCGTCGCCGACGTGATCCCCACGAAAGACGAGTACGCCGACACCTGGGGGGCCGCCGTCCAGCCGAGCGAACCGGTCGCGACGATTCCGGCCGAGGCCGCGACCATCCCGGCCTCGAGCGACCGGATGAACTGCTCGCTCTGACATGCTACGGACCGACGGACTGACGAAGCGATTCGGGGGCGTCGTCGCCGTGGAGGACGTCGACTTCCACCTCGAGGAGGGCGAACTCTGTTCGCTGATCGGCCCGAACGGCGCCGGCAAGACCACGTTCTTCGATCTGCTCACGGGCACCCTCTCGCCCACCGAGGGCCGCGTCGAACTCCGAGTCGACGACGAGTTCCGCGACGTCACGGACGCATCCCCGGACGAGATCGCCCGCCGTGGGATTCACCGGTCGTATCAGGTCACGAATATCTTTCCCACGACCAGCGTGCTCGAGAACGTCCGGATCGCAGCGCAGGCCCACGGCGACGACGGGGGGCGTCTCTGGCGGAACGTCGCGGCCTTCGAGGAGTACCGGACGGAGGCACGCGAGATCCTCGAGCGCGTGGGGCTCGCAGACCAGGCACAGGACCCGGCGGAGACGCTGAGCCACGGCGAGAAGCGCCACCTGGAGGTCGCGATCGCGCTCGCGGGCGACCCCGACGTGCTGTTGCTCGACGAACCGAACGCGGGCGTCTCGAGCGAGAGCGTGAGCGCCGTCGTCGACCTGATCGAGGACGTCGCGACCGATCACGCGGTCCTCCTCGTCGAGCACAACATGGACGTCGTCATGGAGGTGAGCGATCGGATCGTGGTCCTCCACCAGGGGTCCGTCATCGCCGACGGGGACCCCGCCGGCATTCGGGGCGACGAGAGGGTGCAGGAGGCCTATCTCGGCGGGTACGGTGGAGGTGTCGAGGCGTGACGACGCTCGAACTCGCTGACGTCCACACCTACTACGGCGAGAGTCACATCCTGGAGGGGGTCTCCCTCTCCGTCGAGTCCGGCGAGTCGGTGGCGCTCGTCGGCCGCAACGGCGTGGGAAAGACGACGACCCTTCGATCGGTCCTCCAGTTGACCCCGCCGCGGTCCGGGACGGTCCGGATCGGCGGTGAGTCGGTCGTCGGCGAGCGTCCCTACGAGGTCGCCGATCGGGGCGTCGGGCTGATTCCAGAGGACCGACGGGTCTTCTCTCAACTCTCCGTCGAGGAGAACGTCCGCATCGCGGTGCCGGAGCCGAGCGACGTCGATGCGGCACTCGATCGCGTCTACGAGCGGTTTCCGGACCTCGCCGAGATGCGCGACCGGGACGCCGGATCCCTCTCGGGGGGCCAACAGCAGATGCTCTCGATCGCCCGCGGCCTCGTCGGCGACAACGACGTCCTCCTCGTCGACGAACCGAGCGAGGGGCTGGCGCCGACCGTCGTCGAGACGGTCGCGGCGGCGCTCTCGAGTCTCCCCGCCGACACCACGCTGCTCCTCGTCGAGCAGAACCTCCCGCTCGCCCTCGACCTGACGGACCGGTTCTACGTCCTGGACCACGGGAGCGTGGTCGAATCGGGCGAGACGGCGACCGTCTCTGCAGACGACGAGCGACTCAGGAGGCACCTCGGCGCATGATCGACCCGACCCTCCTCCTCGGGAGTGCCCTCGCGGACTTCCTCGATCCGCGGACGCTGCTCGAGGTCCTCTTCAGCGGCCTGGCGAAGTCCTCGCTCTACATCATGATCGCGGTCGGGCTGACCCTCATCTTCGGCCTCCTGGGCGTGCTCAACTTCGCACACGGCTCGTTCGTGATGATCGGCGCCTACCTCGGTGGGCTGCTCATGGTCTCCCTGGTCGCCGGTGCCACCGGTGGCGTCCTCCGACTCGCGTGGTTCTTCGTGACCGTCGTCGTCGTGTTCGGCGCCATCGCCGCCCTCGGCACCGTCCTCGAGGTCGGCATGATCAGACCGCTGTACGACCGACCGCCCATCTATCAGATTCTGCTCACCTTCGGGATCACGCTCGTCCTCGACGAGGCCGTCCGCATCGTGGTCCAGTTCTACGGGATGCAGCCGATGACCGACTGGCAGGCCGCACTCGGGACGAAACCGCCGTTCCTCGCGACGACGTTCGACGTCGCCGGCGTTTCGCTCGGGGCGCTCGAGTTCTTCGAGATCGCGTTCGGGGTCCTGACGATCGGCGCCGTCTGGGGGTTTCTCACCCGGACCCGCTACGGGCTGATGGTCAGAGCCGGCAGCGAGGACGCCGAGATGGTGGAGGCCCTCGGGATCGACGTCCGGCGGGTCTTCACCGTCGTCTTCGCCCTCGGTGCGGGCATCGCCGGGGTCGCGGGGACGCTCTTGATGTGGGATCCCGCCTGGGGCGCGAACGTTCCCCTCGGGGCGGAGACCCTGCTCCCGGCGTTCGTCGTGGTCATCGTCGGCGGTCTCGGCACGTTTCGCGGGACGGTCGTGGCCGGACTGCTCGTCGGCCTGGTCGACGCCACGATGACCTGGTGGTTCCAGAACGCCATCCAGTTCACGGGGCTGCCCGAGATGACCATCTTCTTGATCCTGGTGGGGATGTTGATCCTCAAGCCGAAGGGGCTCTACGGCGTCGAGGGGGTGGGCGGCCATTAGCGACCGCGCCGACGCCTGGCCACACAGGTACGCACGCGAGCACGTCGCACACCTGCTGGTGGTCGGGTTCCTCGCCGCCTACCCGGGGCTGTACTCGGTGCTCGCGGCCTCGCCCCTCGCGGCGGAGGTGACGGCGGTGTTGCCCCGGGTGGAGACGATGGTGTTCGTCTTCGCCTTCGGACTCTTCGCGATGTCCTTCGACTTCATCAGCGGATACACCGGCTACCTCTCCTTCGGACACGGCGCGTTCTACGGCGTCGGCGCCTACGCCGTCGTCCTGATCGCCAACGGGAAACTCCCGCTGCTCGGATCGGGGACCCCCTTCGTCGTCTCGCTCCTGGTCGGTGGCGTCATCGCCGTCGTCCTGGCGCTCGCGATCGGGGCGGTCTCCTTCCGCCTCTCGGGCGTGTACTTCGCGATGATCACGCTCGGGTTCTCCCAGGTGCTCTACGTCTTCGTCCGGGGCTGGGACTTCGTCTCCTCGAACCCGCGCGACGGCGTCGCCGTCCTCGGTCACCCCGCCGGCTTCCAGATCGGGGTGCCGGGCGTCGACGCGCTCAACCTCGCGATCGGTCAACTCACCGGGGACACCGTCTCCGGACTGTTCGGGTTCGTCTCGCTCACCCCGACGGAGGTCTCATACTACATGGTCGGCCTCGTCGTCCTCGCCTCCATCCTCGCGATGCAGCGGATCCTTCACTCCCCGTTCGGTCGGGTGATGATCGCCATCCGAGAGAACGAAGAGCGCGCCAGGGCGATCGGCTACGACACCCTTCGATACAAGCTCGGGGGGTTCGCGATCAGTGCCTTCTTCGGGGCGGTCGCGGGCGGCCTCTACGCCGGGTTCAAGCGATCGGTCACCCCCGAGGAGACGTTTTACTTCCTCGCGACCGGCGACGCGTTGCTCTCCGCCATCATCGGCGGATTCGGCACGCTCGTGGGCCCCCTCTACGGTCGACTCTTCGACGAGACGCTCCGGGAGTTCCTCTCGAAGGGGGGCGCCGGAGGCGGCCTCCTCCCATACCTCCGGGCACACGTCCCGCCGGGCGTGATGCGAGCGGAGATCCTGAACGGCATGACCGTGGGGACCGCCATCGAGACCTTCCTCAACGGTCACGCCAGCCTGTACGTCGGGATCGTCTTCGTCCTCTTCGTCCTCTACGTTCCGAACGGCCTCCTGGGCGTCGTCCGCACCAGACTGGGCGGGCGCGTGAGCAAGCGAATCGCCTCCTACCTCGAACGATGACGACTGCCATCACCGGTTACGGCCGCTACGTCCCGGATCGAACCGTCGACGGCGAGACCATCGCGGAACGGGCGGACATCCCGCCCGCGGTGGTGACCGAGAAGATGGGCCTCGTCGAGAAACACGTCTGTCCGCCCGACGGCGACCACGTCACCGACATGGCCGTCGCGGCGGCCGAGGTCGCCATGGCCGACGCCGACGTCTCTCCCGACGAGATCGACCTCGTCCTCTATCACGGGAGCGAGTACAAAGACCACGTCGTCTGGAGCGCGGCGGCCGCCATCGCCGATCGACTCGGGGCCGAGAACGCCTACGCCACCGAGTCGTACACCCTCTGTGCGGGCGCCCCGATCGCGCTCCGGCAGGCGCGCGCTCAGGTGCAGACCGGCGACGTGGACCGGGCGCTCCTCGTGAGCGCGAGTCGCGAGGAGGACCTCCTCGAGTACTCAGACCAGGACGCGTCGTTCATGTTCAACTTCGGCAGCGGCGCCAGCGCCGCGATCCTCGAGCGGGAACCGGGATCACGCACGCGCGCTCGCGTGCACGAGAGCGCGGCGATCACCGACGGAAGCTTCGCGGACGACGTCGTGATGCCGGCCGGCGGATCGCGGCGCCCCCCGTCGCGGGAGTCGGTGGCGGCGGATCTCCATCATCTGACGGTCCGCGACCCCGAGGACATGAAAGAGCGCCTCGGCGCGGTCTCGGCGGACAACTTCCTGTCCGTGGCCGACCGGGCCCTCGAGCGATCGGGGTACGATCGCGACGCCCTCGACTTCGTGGCCCTGACCCACATGAAGCGGTCCTTCCACGAGCACCTCGTGGCGGAACTCGGCCTCGACTCGAGCGACCATCACTACCTCGATCACTACGGCCACGTGCAGAGCGTCGACCAGGTGCTCGCCGTCGACGAGGCGCTGCACCGCGACCTGATCGCCGCCGGCGACGTCGTGCTCTTCCTGGCCGCCGGCACGGGATACACCTGGTCGGCGACCGTCCTGACGTGGGGCGACCGCGTGACGCCCGCCCGCTGAGTCCCCGCACGAAGGATTACGGCCCCTCGCGCCGTGGTCTCCCCCAGGGACGCGACGACAGCGTCGGAATCCCGCGACGCCCCGGGCCCACTCGACGCGGTCGTGCGGGCGGTCCCGTCCTGGGTGCTCGGTCCGGTCGCCGTCCTGGGCTTCGTCGTGGCCGTCCAGTTGCTCTCCGCCGGCACCCGGGCCTTCGGTCCGGTCCTGGAGGACCTGCTCCGTCGGGCCCTCGATCCCG
>JBDGUE010000017.1:0-61165 GCA_042216045.1 Halanaeroarchaeum sp.
AAGCGCTTGGGGTCTCAGTTGCCGAGTGCGGCTTCGAGGGCCGAGGATTCCTTGAATCTCCCGGCGAGGTAGACGATCGCGATGAACGGCCACAGGGGCAAGAGCACCAGCGCGATGCCGGCCGCGATCACAATGCCGAACGCCGACATCTCGGGGGGGTTGTGCCAGGGAGTGGGTGAGGAGACGGAGTCGGTCATGCCCCCACCTTCGTGGTCATCCACCTAATCCGTGACGGTTGTCGGCGACTCACTGGTACATCCCCGGCATCCCGGACTCGCTGCGGGGGGTCTGCTGTTGGTCCTGGACCATCTGCTGGTACTGCTCGGCGATCTGGGACATCCGCTTCTGGATCTCGTCGGCCTGCTGTTCCAGTTCGGTGGTGTCGATGTCGAAGTCGACGAGGGGCTCGAGTGCGTTCTCGATGACCTCCTGGGCGGCGCCCGGGTCGGGGAGGAAGGGATGGGACTTCACGACGAGGACGGCCGCGGGAAGCCCGTCGTGGAAGCTCGCCTGGACGAGTGCCCCGGTGACGCCCCCGACGAGGCCGGGTTCGTCGGCGAGTTCGATGCCGGCGTCGACGATCTTCTCTCGCATGGTCTCCGTCGTCGCCACTCCCGTGACGCTCCCGCGCTCGGACTCGCTCTCCGCGGGTGCCCCCGCGAGGAAGATGGCCTGGGAGAACTCCGCGGCCAGGTCTCCGAGGACGACGTCCGCGAGCGGGCCGAAGGCCTCCTGTGGGAGTGCCATGTCGCTCTGTAGCGTCATGACCGCCGGGTCCGTGCCCGCGTACACCCTGACCGGATCGCGGACGAGCCCCTCCTCGAAGGTCACGACGGGGGGGAAGGCGTCGGCGGCGATGTTGCCGTGGTGATCGAGGTCGAGTTGCGTGGTGATCTGATCGACGGCGATCGAGGCGACGAGGCCGTGGCCCGGCAACCCCTCGATGAGCGTCGGTTCCACCGCGTCTATGGACGTCAACTGATCGAAGGTCGCTGTCTCTGAGTCGGGCATGCGTGCGTCTTCGGGCCGCCCCACCGTAAAGATACGCCAGGGGACACCTCGGCGACCGGTGGCGGCCCCCGACGCGGCATTCACACCCGCCGACGCCCGACGTGGACGAGGGCCCGGGGTCCCGACGGCGGGCGGCGGTGAATTCGAAAGCGCTATACGCGCTGGCGGGCAGATCGAATCGAATGACGACACGGCGTGGCGACGTGGGACGACGGTGTGGTCTCACAGATGGTTGACGCGCTCGCGGTCGCCTCCGGGAAGGGCGGCACCGGGAAGACGACGGCGACGCTCGCGCTCGGCATGGCGCTGGCCGAGGACTACGACGTCACGGTGGTCGACACGGACACCGGGATGGCGAATCTCCTCTTTCACGCCGGCCTGGCGGACGTGGACGTGACCCTCCACGATCTGCTGGTCGCCGACCGGACGGCGACCCTCGAGGCGGCGACCTACGAACGATTCGGGATGAACATCGTGCCCTGTGGGACGAGCCTCGAGGCGTTCCAGGCCGCCGATCCCACTCGCCTCCGATCGGTGATCGCCGACCTCGCGACGGACGCCGACGTGATCCTCCTGGACTCGCCGGCCACGCTCGCGAGTCGCGGGGCCGTCCTGCCGATCGCCCTCGCGGACCGGATCGTTCTCGTCGTCCAGCCGACGATTCCGGCCATCACGGACGCCCTGAAGGTCCAGGAGTACGCCACCGCATACGGCACGGGGGTCGCGGGCGTGCTGTTCAACAAGGTACACGACCCCACGTCCGTCGACCGCGTGGTGGAGCGGGCCGGCGCGTACTTCGAGGGGCCGATCCTGGGGACCGTCCCGGTCGACGACGCGGCCCGCGCGGCGAGGCGCAACGGTCGACCGCTCCTGGCGCACGCGCCGGACAGTGCCGCGGGGGCGGCCTACCGGGACGCCGCCGACGCGATCACCGTGCAGTCCGGGGGCGCAGACGCCTTCGCCGATCGGTTCCGAAACGCGGTCGTGCCCGACCCGCCATGAGCGCACCGGACGGACAGGCCACCTTCGATCGCGTCGTCACCGGACTCGACGAACCGCTCCGGGTGGCCCTCGACCGACCGCTCACCGGGTACGCCGAGGTCGTCCCACAGGCCGCCCTGTTGCTCGACGCCTCGGGGTCCGGTCTCCTCTACTTCGAGGAGGGGGTGCCGGTCGCCGCGCGCCACACCGGGACCGGCGCCACCGGTCCGGACGCGCTGGCCGCACTCGCGGCGACCGGTCCCTACCGGGTGCGCCTCGTTCCGATCGACGAAGCGACCGTCGCGGACCGATCGGCCGGCGCCTCCCTGCCGCCCGACGCACCCGCCCAGCGGCTCGCGGGCGACGAGGCCCTCGCCCGACGAACCAGGCGCCGGGCGGGAACGACCGAGACCGAACCCGCCGCCGAGGGACTCGACGCGGTCGAGGCGTTCCTGGCGGACGACGAGAAGATCGCCGCGATTCGGAACCGGGCCAGAGCCGAGGCCAGACGGCGGGCCGAGGAGTGGGGGTTCGCGTCCCTCTCAGACGAGACCCAGGACGTGGAAGGCCAGGAGCGCGACGAGGACGAGCCCCCCGGAGTGTAACAGGGCCTCGTACGCGCCCCGCCCCGAGACGCCCGCGAACCATCCGCTCGCGAGCATCGTGGCCTGCGTGAGCAAGAAAAAGGTCGGCGTGCCGCCGGTCGGGGCCTGCCACGGGCGCGGGGAACCGCCCGCCACCGTCGAGCCGATGGCGGCCACGTTGACCGCGACGACGATGCCGACGACGAGCAGGGATCCGACCCACCCGACCGCGAGGACGATCGGCACCTCGTCGCGGACGGCACGCTCCTCGTGATAGAGCCGACCCGCCTCGCTCTGGAGTGCCTCGAACGCCGCCGGCGTCTCGCTCCCCGCGTCGAGTGCTCCGGCGATCATCCCCACCGTCCGCTCCGCGAGGGGCGTGCCCACCCGCCGCGCGAACCGGTCGAGTGCCGTTCCCCGGACGGGACGGTCGTTCGTGGCCACGACGAGGTCGACGGCGAGATCGGCGACGTCGGGCCCCAATGCGCCCAGGTCTGCGTCGGCGGCGACGTTCTCGACGGCCTCGGCGAACGATCGACCGCGGTGGACCTGACTGGCGACGCCGTGGAGGAAGTCCGCGAGCGAGCCGTCCTTGGCGGCGTCGATGCGGGCGCGGCGCCAGTCCACGATCCCCACCGGGATCGCGAACGACGCGTAGGCCAGGCTGGCCGCGACGGCCGGGGATCGACGTCCGAGGGCCAGGAGACCGACCACGACCGCGCCTGGAACGGCCAGGACCGACGCGTTCGCGGGGTTGACGTGGACGGTGCGGACCATCTCGCTGAGCGACCCCGCCGCACGGTAGCGCGACCACCGGAGTCCGGGCGGTCGAAGGGCTACCACCAGTCCGCTCGCGAGGGCGCCCAGTGCGAGGACGATGCCCGCGCTCGCGGGCGTGAGCAGGACGTTCGAACGAATCCACAGCGCGAGGTCCGTGGCTGGAACGGGGCCACGCCCCTCGAGTCCCGTGGCGATCGTCACGGCGACGAGGGCGACCGCCGGCAGGACCAACAACGCGACGAACAGTCGAACGACCAGCCCGAGATACCGACGGGCGGCACCGGTTCGTCGGGCGCCCCGTCGCGCCAGCATTCGGCTCTCGAGGTGGAGGAATCGCGTCAGCGCGGTCGGCCCCTCGCGCGCACGCGAGCGCATCGTGAGGAGGAAGGGGGCCAACGTCTCTCGCGAGGGGGTGTCCCGCGCGACGAGTCCGATGGCCGCATCGACGCTCCCCGTGACCCTGGCCGTCGAACGGATTCGCGCGAACGCCCGCGCCGTCTCGCCGAAGGCCCGTTCGCGGTCGGCGACCCGATCGATCAGCGCCCGGCGGTCGGTCGTCCCGGACGCGACGACGTGGAGGTAGCGGACCGCCCGTGGGAGCGTCCGCTCGATCCGCTCTCGCCGCCGTCGCGCCGTCGCGGCGAGCCAGCGGTCGGCGACACGGACCGTCGCCGCTCGCGCGCCGACCCCCACCGTCAGTCCGAGGAGGACCGGGAGCCACTCCGCGAGGAGCGGACCCGTCCTCGCGAGCGGGACGATCGCCGTCGGGCCGGCGACGGCCGATCGGGGGATCGCGCGCGCGGCCGGCGCGGTCGCCCCCGCCGCGACGACGAAGACGAGCCAGGACGCCGCGTGGAGTCGCGAGACGAACAGGGCGAAGTCCCCCGTCCGCCGAACGGCGCGATAGCGTCGCCGGAGGGTGGCGTACCGGGCCCCCGCGGCGTGGCGTTCGAAGAGCGTCCGGATCGTCGCGTCGACCAGGCGAGCGACTCGCGCGATCACTCCGACAGCACCCCGTGGATGCGCTCGAGGGTCGCCGCCTCGTCGGTCCGGAGGTCGGAGAGAAACGAGAAGAGGTCCTCCCGCGTTCGAACGTCGGCCGCCTCCAGGTACTCGACGTACCGCCGTCGTCGCCGGAAGTCCGCTGCGAGCGTCTCGAGCGTGTCTCCGGGCCCTCTCGCGAGCGCCGCGAGCACGGGCCGGAAGGGGACCCCGTCCCCTCCGTCGAGGGCGACCGACTCCCACGCGAGCGACTGGCCGGTGCCCGCCCGGGTCGGCATGCGGATCCCGGTCGCGCGGGGGTCCCCGTTGGCCACCGTCACCTCGACCGCCAGATCGAGGGCGGCCACGGTCGCCGGCGGCACTCCCCTGGCACCGATGGCTGCACCGAAGGCGGGTGCGTCGGCCGCTGTGCCGGCGGCCAGGACCCCTCGTCCGGCCGCGAGCGCGTCGGCGAAGCTTCGCGTGGCCGCATCGGTCGCGAGCGTCGGGAGGATCGTCACGTCGGGTGCGAGGTCGCGGACTCGGCGGTCGACGTCCGCGCCGTCCGCCCAATCGTCCGGTCTGAGCGTGACGCCGGTCTCGTGGGGAAGGGTCACGGTCCGCGGTCCGGCGGTGACGACGACCGGTCGATCCTCGAAGGGGACGAAGGGGGCGAGCGCCTCCAGGAGTGCTGCCGGTCGTGCCGTCTCCGGACCCACGATCGCGATGGCCATTCCCCGGTCGACCGCGAGCCAGAGGACGGCCACGAGCGACGGTTCGACGACGCTCGCCTCGAGGAGGGTGACGGCCGTGACGGGTCGCACGCCCCGCTTGTCGATCGAGACGTAGGTCCCCGAGGCGCCCGCCGTCGGGAGCCCCACCGAACAGTCGATCGGCCCGTCGGCCGGTGTGATCTGTACGGTCGCCGCTGGCCGTCTGGGACCCAGTTCGACGCCGCCCGCTGCCGCCAACCGAGTCGCGAGCGCCACCAGTCGTCGCTCGTCGTCGAAGGCGATGGTCGTGGGCATGCGTCCGCCCCCCGTGTCGAGGGTCGGGACGACCTTCACCCGATCCCCCACCCCGTTGACCTCGATGCGCTCGACGCGTGGGTCCCGAATCGGCACGGTCAGTCGATCCTCGCCCACCAGGTCGCGGACGACCAGGTCGGCGAGACGGGCCACGCGATCCGTTCGGTCGCGCGACGGCGGTCGGGGCCCCGCGAGTCCGACGCGGGCCAGGGCGCGGTCGACCCAGCGCTCGAGTCGGGCACCGAGCGAGCGGACGGGCGAGGGACGGAGGCGCCGCGCGAGCAGCGTTCGCGCCCGGTGGCGGACGTACGCTTCCCGATCGGGGACGGGTTCGCCGACCGACTCGTCGACGATGACCGTCTCCACGTCTCCGATCACGGCCTCGTCGCCGGGCAGGCGGTCCGGCGCGTGGACGTGGTACTTCGCGTCGAAGGCGTCGCCCCCGAGCAGGTGCTCCCGGTAGACGGTCACGGGAACGTCGCGGCCGAAGACCTCGACGGTGTAGGCCTCGAGGCGCTCGCTCCGAAAGCGGTCGAGGAGGGGGACGTCCGCGTCGATCGCGGTCCTGGCGGGGGCGAAGTCGGACGTGTGGACGACGAGACACTCGTCGCTCGCGTCCGCGATCCGAATGCGGTCGTCGAGCGCGAGTGGCGTCAGCGCCGCGAGGCCCTGCACCCTCGCGATGAGGTGGTACTCGATGCTGCGGCGCTGGGCCGGCGTCGCCCGCACCTCGCGATCGAGCACCCCCGCGAGGGGTGCGCCGAGGCCCGCTTCCACCCGCTCTATGGTCCCCTCGCGGGTCCGGGGTCGGTCCACGTCGACCGGATCGAGGTACCGCTCGATGGCGTCGACGGCGGCCCGCGATCCGTCCGATTGCGGCGGCTCACGGACCCCGTAGACGAACCCGTCTCCGTCCTCTCTGACCGTGGCCACGACGTTCGGTCCCGTGACGTACTGCGCGCGAACCGTCTCCGCGTACCAGGCGTCGGTCGCGTCGGGGGGCGTCGGCGGTGGGACCGTGGCGGGGAACGAACTGACCATTGCTCAGAGGTCCCTCGCATTCTAATTTAAACGTTACTACACGCTACGAAAAGCGGGCGTCGTCGACGAACGGGAGAGTGGTGGCGAATCGAAACGGATAAACCCGACCTGGCAGTTACGTTCACCCGAGCCGAGGTAGCCTAGCCCGGCCAAGGCGGTTGCTTCGAGAGCAACTGTCCGCAAGGACTCGAGAGTTCAAATCTCTCCCTCGGCGTTCTCGGACGGAGACACCGTCAGTCGGCGGTGGCCACGTCGCTCTCGCTCTCGGCCACCAGGCGATCCAGGCCGTCCACGATGGCCACGACGCTCGCCCGGGTGATGTCGGCGTCGCTAGCGGTGACGGTGGCGCTCCGGTCGCCGACCCGCACCGTGACCTCGACGGTCACCACCGCGTCGGTCCCGCCCGTGATGGCCTCGACGTGGTACTCCTCCAGGTGGACGTCCACCGCCGAGAGGGCGTCCCGGACCGCGGCCATCGCCGCGTCGACCGGTCCGCTGCCCGTTCCACTCGCCACCCGCTCCTCGCCGCCGACGTCGAGGCGGACGCTCGCCGCGGGCGTCCCGTTCCCGCTGGTCGCCGTCAGGTCGACCAGCGTGACCTGTCGGGGCCGGTCCCGACCGGTCACCTCCTCGGCGATGGCGAGCAGGTCCGTGTCGGTGACCCGTCTGCCACGCTCGCCAAGTTCCGTCACGCGCTCTGCGATCTCCGCCAGTTGGGCGTCGTCCACCGCGACGTCGTGCTCGTCGAGGGCGGCCTCGACACCGGCCCGGCCCGCGTGTTTGCCCAGCACGAGTCGCCGCTCGCGCCCGACGGCGTCCGGCGGATACGGCTCGTACATCCGCTCGTCCTTGAGGGTGCCGTCGGTGTGGATCCCGCTCTCGTGCGCGAAGGCGTTGTCCCCGGTGACCGCCTTGTTCGGGGGACGGGGAATCCCGGTGGCGTCGGCGACGAGACCCGAGAGGTCGTACAGGGCGGTCGTGTCCACGGTCTCGACGTCGTACCCGTGCCAGAGGGCGACGGCGACCTCCTCGAGGGCCACGTTGCCGGCCCGCTCGCCGACGCCGTCGACGGTCGCGTGGACCAGGTCGGCACCGCTCTCGATGCCGGCCAGTGCGTTCGCCAACCCGAGGCCCAGGTCGTCGTGGGTGTGTACGCTCACCGGCCCGCTGTCGGCCAGACGGGAGACCGCACGGGCCGTCTCCTCGGGGGTCGCGTGGCCGACGGTGTCCGCGAAGGCGAACCGGTCGGCGCCCGCGTCGAGCGCGCGGTCCGCGAGCGTCTCGAGGAAGTCCATCTCGGCCCGACTCCCGTCCTCGCCGACGACCTCGACCCAGAGGCCGTGATCGCCCGCGTACTCGACGAGGTCGACGGTCGTCTCGAGGACGTCTGCCTTCGTCGTGCCGACCTTCGTCTCGACGTGGCGATCGCTCGCCGGAACCACCAGTTCGATTCCGTCGACGTCCACGTCGAGGGCGAGGTCGACGTCTCGACGAACCCCGCGGGCGAAACTCGTCACCGTCGCGTCGAGGGCCAGGTCGGTCACCCCGTCGATCGCCCGTCGTTCGCCGGTGCCGGTGCAGGCGCTGCCCGCCTCGATCACCGAGACGCCGGCCGCGTCGAGTTCGCGTGCCACCTCGGCCTTCTCGGCCGGGGTGAGCGAGACGCCGGGGGCCTGTTCGCCGTCCCGAAGCGTGGTGTCGAGCAGCGATACGTCCGTCGCGTGGGGGTGGTTATCTCGCACCCGGAATAAATCGATCCGCGGTCATTGCTGCCACGGTCCCTCCGACGCCGGCCCCCCACATAAACCACGCAATCCAACAGATCTCGCAATCCTTACCGATCGCCGAGGGTCACCCTGTCTCCCTCCTCGATCCCCGCTGCGCCGCCGGCGGGCAGTTCGACGAGCGTGTCGGCCCGATCGGTCGCCCTGCCGGTCCACGGCGGGAGTCGTTCCCGTCGCGTGACCCTCCCGTCGACGAGGAAGAGGACGTCGAGGGGGACGAACACGAACAGCATGTGGACGTCCCGCGGCTCGGCCTCGTCGAATCGAAACACCAGCGCGTACTCGTCCGGGAGCGAGCGACGGAACATCAGCCCGCGCAGCTGCGCGAGGGTGGAATCGGCGGTGTCGACGTTGCGCGCGACGGTTCGGGACTCGCCGTCCCGCTCGTGTCGGAGGTGCACACCGGTGGATCGACGCGACGGCCGAAAAGGATTCCCCACCGGCGGGTCGATTGACGGGCATGGAGAAGACCCCGACCGGCACCTCCGTCGGTGTGGACGATCCCTACGAGTACGCCGGGGTCTGCGACCACGCGACGGACGACGGTCGGTGTCGGTTCGCCCACGAGCGACCCGAGGAGGACCCCGACTTCGCTTCGGCCCGACGGACCGACGAGTACCGGTGTCCGGTCGCCGAGGGCACCTGGACCTGGGCGGAGTGTCCGCACTACCGGGATCGATCCACGGATCGGGCGTGTGCCCGGTGCGGTCTGGAGGGGCGCCGGGACGCCATGGCGTCGGGGCAGCCACTCATCGAGGAGCATCACCTCGCGTACGCGGACGACCGCGACCTCGGCCACGAGATCACCGTCTCGCTGTGCCGGTGGTGTCACGCCAAGGTCCACCGGTCCTGGGCCAGGATCGACGACGACGCGAACCCCGATCCCGAGGCGCTCGCGGCCCGCGAGGAGCGTCGCAGTCGCGAACGTTCCGAACTCTCCTTCGACACCGCCGCGGACCGGTACGACGAGGACGCGATGTGAGCAGTTTTTAGGGCCGTGCCGAGTACCCCTCCCCAATGACCCGCATCGTCGTGGTGGACAACCACGGGCAGTTCACTCACCTGGAGCGACGGATCCTTCGCGACCTCGAGGGCGTGGAGACCGAACTCGTCGACAACGAGACGCCCCCCGAGGAGATCGACGCGGACGGGATCGTGCTCTCCGGCGGCCCGAGCATGGACGAGACGGGCAACGCCGCCGAGTACCTGGACCTGGACGTGCCCGTCCTGGGCATCTGTCTTGGGATGCAACTCATGGCCGAGGAACTCGGGGGCTCGATCCGCTCCGGGAACTACGGCGGCTACGCCGACGTCGACGTCACGATCCTCGACGACGAGGACCCCCTCCTGGGATCGCTCGCCCCGGAGACGCGCGTCTGGGCGAGCCACGCCGACGAGGTCGGCACGCTCCCCGACGGATTCGAGCGGACCGCCACGAGCGACGTCTGCGAGATCGAGGCCATGAGCGACACCGATCGCGACCTCTACGGCGTCCAGTGGCACCCCGAGGTCGCCCACACGGAGGAGGGCGAGGCGGTCTTCGAGAACTTCCGGAACGTCTGCGAGTGAGATGACTGAGACCCAGGGCGAGCTCGCGGCGCTCTCGAAGTACATCTTCAGGACCCCGAGCTGGCGGGCAACGATCGCCTTCTCGCTGTTCATCGCCGCCCTCGGGGGGATCGCCTCCTTCGACTCGACGTACCTCCTGGAGGACATCTGGCAGGGGATCTTCTTCATCGGCGCCCCCACGCTGTTCTCGGCCGCGGCGACGACCCCGATCGACCGGGCGCTCGGCGGACAGCTCAACTTCACCCGCTCGTCGCTGCTCGCGACCGTGGGCGAACTCGTGATCGTCGTGATGTTGAGCGTCGCGGGCGTGATCGCGTTGTTCACCCACCTCGGTCAGAACTTCGTGTACGACGTGTTGATCGCCGCCCTCGCCGTGGTGTTCGCGATCCGCCTCCTGGTCGTGATCGCCGTCTCCAGGACCTCGCCGCTCGTCTCAGCGATCCCGGCCAGCCTCCAGACGGTCTCCGGGGGGGTCGTCCTCTTCGTCTACAGCGGGACGATGAACTACTTCGCCATCGGCGGACCCTACCTCAACGCGGTCTTCAATCGGCCCGAGCGGGCGCCGCCCGAGATCTCCTACGCGTTCGTCCCCGCGGACTTCCTCCTCCTCCTGGGCATGTCGATCCTCTACGCCGTGATCGCCTTCGGGTTCATCACCGCCCTGGATCGACCCTGGCGGCGGAGCCTGGGCGTGAGTTCGCTCGACTTCGTGCGGGGCTTCATCGGCCACGTCGCCGAGGGGACACGGGAACTCGAGGACTTCTTCGAGCAGATCGGCGAGGAGGCCGTCGTTCCGGTGACGGTCCTCTCCTTCGAGGCAGCGGCGGGGGAGAAGGCCCGCTTCGTGCTCCCGATGATCCACCCGGGTCCCATGGGCGACATCGGCGGCGGGAACCTCCCCCAGCGGGTCGCGGAATCCGCCTCGGGGCTCGCATTTCCGCCCCACGCCACCGCCGGCCACGACTTCAACCTCGTCACCGAACGGGAGGTGGAGACGCTGATCGACGCGGCCGAACGGGCCGCCGAGACGATCGAGTTCGGCGAGACGGCGACGCCCGGGATGCGGACCGACGTCGGCGAGGCCTCCCTGCTCGGACAGCGCTTCGGCGACGACCTCCTCCTCGTCTCCACCTTCGCCCCCGGGTTCGCCGACGACGTGGACTACTCGGTCGGTCTCTCGACCCGGGCGGAGGCCCGGGCCGCGGGTGCGGACGACGTCCTCCTGATCGACGCCCACAACTCCAACGACGGCCTGGAGGGAGAGGACCTCGGCCACGTCGTCCCCGGGAGCCGGCGGTCGTTCGAGATGATGGAGGCCGCCGCGGAGGCGGCAGAACGTCTCGAGGCGGCCGACACCGCACCCCTCTCTCTGGGTACCGCCTGGGATCGAACCCACTGGCGGCCAGAGGACGGCATCGGCCCCCTCGGCATCCGGGTCGTGGTCGCGGCCGTCGGCGACCACCGGACCGGGTACGTCCTCGTCGACGGCAACAACATGGAGCCCGGGCTCCGCGGGGAGATCGTCTCCGCCCTCGAGGGCCTCGACGAGGTCGCGGTCATGACGACGGACACACACGTGGTCAACACGATGGAGTCGACGAACCAGGTCGGGGACGCCATAGAGGACGACGCCCTCGTCGACCGCGTGGCCGCCCTCGTTCAGGACGCGATCGACGACCTGGAACCGGTCCGGGCGGGCATGGCCACCGAGCGCGCGACGGTGACGGTCTTCGGCAACGACCGGACCGAGACCCTCGCGAGTCAGGCGAACGCCGTCATCTCGATGGCCGGGTGGCTCGGCGGCGCGGTGATCGTGGGGACGGCGGCGATCAGTCTGCTCGTCTTCATTCTCACCTGACCTGGGTGGCGCGACCCGATCGGCCTTCGGGCTCGATTCGATCCGTCCACGGCCTCGATTCGATCGACCCTCGATCAGTCCGCGAAGAGGTCGTCGACGGCCGCCCGCGCCGCGAGGGCGGCGTCGTCGACGATTCGATCGACGTCCGCGTCGGCCTCGGGTGCCAGCACGTAGACGTCGACGGTGAGCGTCCCGTCCTCGAAGCTGACCGTCACGTCGAGGTCGTCGACGTCGGATCTGGAGAGTCGAGAGAAGACGAGCCCCTCCGCGGCCTCGGCTGCCGTCCTGACGACCTCCTCGTCGCTCGGCATCCCTCAGTCGCCGCCGGGACCGCCGAGACCGCCGGGGGACGGCGGGTTGCCGGCGCCGCCACCACCGCCGCCACCGAGCATCTCCTGAAGTTCCCCCTGGAGGGACTCGAACTGCTCGCGGACGCGGTCCTCCTGCTTCTCGAGGGTCTCGACGCGGACCTCGAGGCGGTCAACCTTCTCCTCGAGGTCCTCCTGGGCCTCCGCGTAGTCGGTCTTGATCATCAGTTCGCCGACCTCGCGGTACATGGTCGTCTCCTCGTCGATGTCCTCGAGTTCGTCGAGGGCGTTCTCCGCGTCGGTGAGCTGGTTGTTCGCCTGCTGCTTCTGGACGGCCACCTGCTGGGCCGTGTCCTGGAGCTCCTCCAGCTCCTCGATCTTCTCCTGGGCTTCAGGAGGCAAATTACCCTGCATACCTGGCCCGAGGCGGTCCCGGCAGAAAAACCCCCGGTTCTCGCGCCCGAGACCCTCGATCGGATCCCGCCGTGTCGGGGACAGCGATTTGTCGGTGGCGCGCGTACTGTCGGACATGTACGATCGGCTCCTCGTTCCCACCGACGGCAGCCCGGAGAGTCTGGCGGCCGCAGACGAGGCGTTCGCCTTCGCGGGGGCGGTCGGGGCCAGCGTCGAGGCGGTGTTCGTCGTCGACACGCGGGACTACAGCACGCTCCCCGAGGGCAAGTGGGTCTCGATCGCCGACGAACTCGAGGCCGAGGGCGAGCGGGCACTGGAGGAGGTCGAGGCCCGGGCCGAGGACGCGGGCGTTCCCGTCTCCACGGCCGTGACGCGCGGCGTCCCGCACGAGGCGATCCTGGAGCGAGCGGAGACGGTGGGCGCGGACCTGATCGTGATGGCGACCCACGGCCGAACGGGCATCGACCGCTTCCTGCTCGGGAGCGTCACCGAGAAGGTGATCCGGAGCACCGATCGGCCGGTCCTGGTCGTTCGGTTCGATGGGGACTAGAGGGCGAGGACCAGCGCCCTGGCCACCCCGATCGCGACCGAGGCCCCGAGGATGGAACTCAGGGCGTTCGTCGCCGCCCGAGCGCGTTCGCCGGTCTCGTAGAGCCTGACGGTCTCGTAGGAGAACGAGGAGAAGGTGGTGAACGAGCCCGCCAGTCCGGTCCCGAGCACCAGGCCGGCCTGCCCGCCCACGCCGGCGAAACTGAGGACCGCGAGCAGGAACGATCCGAGAACGTTCACGGTGAACGTCCCCAGGGGGTACTCCTCGACGTCGACCGCCTGACTCACGACCTGTCTGAGCAGCGCGCCGACCGCGCCCCCGAAGCCCACGAGGTGTGCCGGATCGATCGCCACGGTCACCGCCACCCCCGTCTGTCGACCGCCAGGGCGACGCGACGCCCCGCGAGCACCCCCGCGAAGCCGAGCGCGTACCCGACCGCCACGAACCCGATGCCCGCCAGGCCCAACCGCAGGGACGTGAGCGCGAAGGTGCTGTACGTCGTGAACGACGAGAGAAAGCCCGTCGCCACCACGGCGTGGGTTCGCTCGGAGACGATCGCCGAGTATCGGGCCTCGTAGAGGAGGAAGCCGAGGCCGACACTCCCCGCGGTGTTCACCGCGAGCAGCGCCGCGGGGTCCGAGAGCAGGCCACCGACGAAGAACCGGAGGTTCGATCCCGCGAAGCCACCGATGGCCACGAGGGCGAGCGTCTCGATCGTCCGGACGGTCCGGGCCGTTCTGTCGGGCATCTCAGTGACGACGATCGGTCATCCCGACCGGCCCTCGGCGATGCGCTCTGCCACCGCGACGAGCGAGAGCCAGGTGTTCTGTCCCGCTCGCAGGCCGATCAAATCCGACGCCTCGACCTCGACCGTCACCGTGGTCCCGTCCCGGTCGATCGACGCACTCGTCCGGTCGGAGGCGATGTCGCCGACCTCGACGGCGACGCTTCGCTCGACGATCCGGGCGGTCTCGACCCCGTCGTAGGAGAAGGAGAGGGTCGTTCGATGCACTACTGGACGTCGACTTCCTTGACGTCGCGGCTCCGCTCCTTGAGGAGGACGCGGTGCCCGCAGTACGGGCACCGCACGCCCCCGTACTCGTCGAGTTCAACGTCGCGCTTGCAGCGTGAGCACTTGTACGCCATGATCAGCTCTCGGACTCGTCCTCGCCCTCGGAGAGCGCGGTCCGGATGGACCGGCGAACCGCCCGACCGCCGGGGGTCTCGGGTCGGTAGGCACCGCCGGTGAACCGGTAGCCGCACGTGTTGCACTCCCAGATGCCGACGCCCTCGCGGTCGACCGACCGCGCCCCGCACTCCGGACAGACGTGGTCGTCTTCCATGTCCGACTCGATCTCCGAGACGCGTCGTCGGGCGATACGACCGTAGCGGGCACCGAATCGACCGGCGCTGCCGGTCGTCCCTGATCCTTCGCGTGCACCCATGATACAGACTGATATCGGCGGTGCGCATAAAAACGTGTTGAGTCGCGCCGTCCCCGGCCCTACTCGCCCGACCCTTTCAGGTCGGCGTCGGCGAGCGCCCCGTTGAGGTCCTCGCGGATGCGCTCGCCGGTCTCGCGGTCCATGGCTGTCGTGACGATACGGTTCTCCTGGACCGAGGACCCGTCGCGGATCAGCAGTCTGACGTTTCCGTTGCCGTCCGCGCGGGTGGCCTTGGCTCTGACCCCGGTCCGGGAACCGGAGCCACCGGCGTCGATCGGGCCCGGGACGATCTTCTTGACGTGGGGGTGATCGGCGACGGTCGTGAGCGCCCGTCGGCCGTCGCGATCCCCGATGACCGTGGAGTGTGCCCCCCCGATCTTGGCGGCCGCCGGCTTCTCGATCACCGCGAGGTCGCGGTCCCCCCGTCGCTCGGTCGCCGCCGCGACCGGGTCCTCCTCGGGGACCCGATAGACGGGGTAGTGGATCGCCCCGCGAACCGTCCGGATGACCTCGCGGTCCCCCGCGACGAAGACCGCGTCCGGGCGCTTCCGGCGGATCTCGTCGGCGATGCGTCCGGCGAAGTTGCGCAACTGGACGGTGCGCGCCTCGCCATCGGGCTCCGGGACGGTGGTCACGTGGGTCTCCGCGACGGTCGACTCGCCGTCGAGGAGCGTCAGCGTGGCCCGGCGCTCGCCGACCGACAGCACGACCCCGTCCGCGTTCTGGCCGTCGCAGACCAGACAGTAATCGCCCGGCTTCTCGAGGTCGCGACCGCAGTGCCGACACTGCACGCAGTCGGGTTGGGGTTCGTCCCGTTTATCGGCGGCGGTTCGCTAGAGGGCGAGTGGACTGCGTTTGAGGTACTCGCGTGAGACCACGGTGGCGTACGAGCCCTTGGGGAGCGAGAAGGTGAGGGTCAGGGGATCGGTCGCGACGGTTGGATCGACCGGCAGGAAGATCGCCCGCCTGGTGCCCGTCGACCCCCAGGGCTCCGGCAGGTCGAAGTCCGCCGGCGCGAGGTCGAGGTCGGCGAGCACCGACCGCTCGATCTCGCCCTGTTCGCCGTCCGCGAGGGCCGTCTCGGTCCCCACGAGCGGGGCGGTCACGAACGCCCGACCGCGGCGGCAGTGACGGGCCACGACGTCGACCCGGCCCTCGGTGACCCGCTGCTCGCGTTCCACGTCGGGAAGCGGGAGCGCCGTCACGTCTCGGTCGGCGAAGCAGGCCACGTCACCCGGGATCGGTTCGTGGAGGGGCAGTCCCCTGTCGAGGCGCTCGCTCACCATCAGGTTGAACGCGTAGGACTGGGCCGCGTTGACGAACAGGCGTCTGAGGCTGCTCGGGAAGGTCTCGAGTGCCGCTTTGAAGTCCGACTGGGTTCTCCCGCCCGTCTCCACCAGGCTGTGCAACATGGCGCGCTCGAATCGCAATCGATGGGGGAATTGTTCCAGTGCGGCCGTCCAGTCCCGGGTCTCCGCGACGAACTCGCGCGCCGCCCGCGACCCCTCCGGTTCGTGTTCGCTCCGCTGGGCGAGGTAGGTCATGACCGCATCCTCCCAGTCCTCGCGGACGACGGCCAGCCCGACCTCGTGCGTGACCGGCCGGTAGCTCCCGAAGCGCTGGTGACCGAAGTAGTTGGGCACGCCCGCGGTCCCCTCGCCGAACGCCGCGAGGTCCTCTGAGACGGCACTCGCCGCCGCGGGTCGATCGGGGTCCCTGACGACGATCTCGAAGTCGTTTCCCACGAGGTCGCCGAACTGCAGGCCCCGTCCCGCGCGGCCCACCACGTCGACGTCGGCGTTCGCGACGTCGGGGACCGCCTCGGGGTCGACCCCGCGGACGGTGAACAGTTGGGTCGTGACCGCGTCCGCGTCCTTGGTCCCCGCCCAGGTGACGCGCTCTCGACTGATTCCGATTCGGTTCGCGAGGTCGCGCGCGAAGTCGTTGGTGTCGACGTCGCGCAACTCGACGCGCAGGACCAGCCACGGGTAATCGCCGGCCGGCGCGTCGACGGGTTCGGGGTCGAAGCGCTCGCGCTCACGCACGCGAAAGTCGGACGGTCGGTCCCGGAGGCGTCCCCCGGTCCCCGGGCCGTCGGAGACGTAGTACTCGATGCCGACGTCGCGTTCCAGGTCGTGGGCGGGACGCATTCTCGGACCGTACGCCGCGGGACGGAAAAACGGCAGCGATACTCAGTACAGCGGGAGATCGCCCGTGATCGCGTCGACTGCGTCCTCCGCGGCCGGGCCGATGGCCACCGCGGTCGGCGTGTCCGGGTCGAGTTGGGTGTGTCCCGCGTCCCTGATCAGTCCCGTCGGGAGTCCCGCCGCCGAGGCCTCCTCCTGGAGCTCGTAGAGCGCCCGCTCGCCGTCGATCCTGAGGACGACTTTCTTCTGCCCGCCTCGCTTCCACGACCGCCGGTCCCCCTCGCTCGCGTGCTCGTAGGCCTGGAGGGAGGCGTGGGCGACCTGCGCGGCGAGTTTGCCCTCGCCCATGCCGAGGTCTGCCCGCGCGACGATGGCCTGTTTCATGCCCGTCCCTCGGCACCGGTGGCCCTTAGCGGTGTGCATCGCCGCGCCCGGTGCAACGATTTTATGCCGGGGGTGTGCGTTCTCGGCGTATGATCCTCTCGGACGCCGACATCCTCGACCGACTCGCCGAGGGCGACCTCGTCGTCGAGCCCCTGGCCGACGTCGACGTGCAGGTACAGCCCGCGAGCGTCGACGTCCGTCTCGGTCGGGAGTTCCTCGAGTTCCAGCGGACGAACATCCCCAGCATCCACCCCACGAGGGAGCACGAGACCGAGGACTACACCCGGGAGACGGTCGTCGAGGACGGCGAGGAGTTCATCCTCCACCCCGGCGACTTCGTCCTCGCGACCACGCGCGAGCGCGTCGAGATCCCCCGAGACCTCGTCGCCCAGGTCGAGGGGCGATCCTCGCTCGGTCGGCTCGCGGTCATCACCCACGCGACTGCGGGCTTCGTGGACCCCGGCTTCAGGGGCCGCATAACCCTCGAACTGTCCAATCTGGGCACGGCACCGGTCGCGATCTCTCCCGGGATGCGCATCGCCCAACTCGTGTTCACCGAGCTGAAGAGCCCCGCGCGACGGCCCTACGGCGAGGAGCGCAACTCGAAGTACCAGGACCAGACCGGGCCGGCGTCCTCCCGGCTCCAGGGCGACGAGGAGGTGGCCGAGGGTCGATGAGGTTCGTCGAGGAGGTCGTCGTCGAGGAGTTCCTGCCGACCTTCCGATCGCTGCTCGCCGCGGACCTCCGCGACCGCGGCCTCACGCAGGCGGAGGTGGCAGAGGCACTCGAAATCAGCCAGAGCGCCGTCTCGAAGTACGCCCACGGCGACATCGCCCGCCACGAGGCGTTCGTCGAGGACGAACGCGTGCGGGACGTGGTGGACAGACTGGGCGAGGGGCTGGCGACGGGCGAGATGTCGACGGTCCACGCGCTCATCGAGGCGGAGACGCTCATCCGACGCCTCTCCCGGCCGGGAGACCTCGTCGCGACGCTCCACGAGGAACGGGTTCCCGCGCTCCGCGAGCACGACTACGACTTCAGGATCGAGGACGACGGGGAGGCGGTCACCCGCGAGCGCGTCCGGTCGTCGGTCCGTCGCGGCGTTCGGGTCCTCGAGGCCACGAGCGGGTTCGCCACCCTGATCCCGAACGTGGGATCGAACCTGGTGGAGTGCGTCCCCGACGCCGAGGACCTGGAGGACGTCGCCGGCGTGCCCGGCCGCATCTTCGACGTCAAGGGCCGAACGGAGGTTCCGGCCGAACCCGAGTTCGGCGTGAGCGAGCACGTCGCGACGGTGTTACTCGCCGCCCGGGCCGGTGGCAGCGACGCGCGTGCGGCCCTGAACGTCGCCTTCGATCGGGACCTCCTGGCCGCCTTCGAGGCGACCGACCACGAGGCCGTCGAGTTCGGCGCGGACGAGACGACCGCAGCCGGGGCCGTCGAGCGTGCGATCGGCGAGAATCCCGACGCCACCGTGGTCTATCAGACCGGCGGGTTCGGCGTCGAACCGATCCTCTACCTCCTCGGTGCCTCCGCGAGCGACGTCGCCCGGACGGCCCGGGACCTGGTGTGATCCATCGCCGGTGAGTCACCCGTCCGTGCCGACACGGCGCCCTCACCCGTCCGGGTCGCCACGGCGCCCTCACTCGTCCGTGACCCCGCCTCTGAGGCGCTCCTCTGCGTCTTCGAGGGCCGCCTCCGGGTCGAAGGCGTCGAGGACGGATCGCAGTTCGTCGTCGGACGCGTCGGCCAGGTCTCTCGCGTGCGCGATCACGTTGGGGATCGCCCGGACGATGTTGTCCACGACGGGGATTGCGGCCGTCCGTGCCGATCGCGAGAGCGGGTTCAGGTCGATCACGATCTCCGTCTTCCCCACGTCCGCGAGCGCCTCCGCCCGGTCCCCGTCCTCGAGGGGGACCAGGACGACGTCCGCGTCGCCGATCCCGTCGGCGTCGACCGTCGCCCGTTCGTGCTCGATGCCGGGGATGCGGCCGTCCCCCGCCAGCCCCTTGACGTCGTCCGCGCCGTGCGCGCGGAGGTGATCGGCGATGGCCGCCATGCGCTCGTCGGTCCGGTTGAAGAGGTTGACCTCGAGGTCGGCGTCGACGACGCTCGCGAGTTCGACGAGTTCGTCCGGCACCAGGGCGGCCGCGTTCCCGTTGACGGAGAGCACCGGGTGCTCGGCGAGGAGCAACTGCGCGGCGGCGGCCCGCGCTGCGCGATCCGCACTCGGGATCGTCTCCTCTCCGAGCAGGTAGTCGAAGGCCTCGCCGCGCCCCTCGGCGATGAGCCCCTGGCGGCTGGTGATGCCGGCATCGACCCCCTCCTCGATCCGATGCCGGGTCAGGAGGGAGTCGTGCCGGGGATGATCGGCGGGAATCTCTGCGTCGGTCATACCCTCACTCGTCGACCGCGGGCCAAAAATTTCGCGCTCGATCACTCGCGAGCCACGAGGATCGACGCCACCGCCCCGCCTCCGCCCGCGAATGCGATCGGGTAGAGGATCCCGGCGAGGCCGACCGCGGTGACCATCTCGGGACCGCCGGTGACCCCGAGGACGTCGACCTCGAAGCGGATCGCGCCGGCGACCGCCGCCAGGAGGTATCCCGGGAGCGTCATCGCGCCGACCGCCGCGCCCCGGATCTGGCTGGTGGCCCCGTCGCGGACCGCGAGGGCGGCCCCGGCGAGCGCGAGCAGGGCAGGGGCCAGGAGGAATAGGAGGGGAGTGAACCCGTCGCCACCGACGACGGAGAGCGTCCGACTCCCGAGGATCGGGACCGCACGGAAGACGACGTCGACGAAGTGCGCGTTGTAGAACGCCCAGCCGACCAGGTCGACGGTAGGCGGCGCCCCCTCCAGGGCGGCGACGACACGGCCCAGCGGGGAGTCTCGCAACGCCGGTGCAACGACGGCGTAGGTGAGCAGGTAGCCGATCAGGTACGCGGCGAGCCCGGCTCCCGGGCCGACGACGAGTGGCAGGTCGGTCCGACTGTCGGTGGCCATGGTGGATCGACGTGGGCGAGGACAATGAACGGTGCCGACCCTTCGGCCCAGTTCAGTCCATTTGGTCCCGGCTTGCCGGCGTCGAATCGGCGAGGAGGGTGGCGCCGCCGGGGTGGATCGCCGTCCGCTTCGGGTCGTACCCCGCCGCGGTGAGGTCCGACCCCAGCGCGAAGACGGTCCGTCCCAGCATGGCCATGGCGGCGCTTCCGCCCGCCTCCTCGACGGCTGATATGACCTCGTCGACCGTCCCGGTCCGGAGGCCGACGTCCTCGGCGAACTCGCGAGAGAGGTCGACGAACCGGTCGAGCGTCGGCGTCTCTCGGAGCCGATCGAGGGCGCCGACCCCGGCCTCGGTGATGCGCTCGTGACGCTCCGCGAGGACGTCCGCGGTCGAGAGTTCGCCGATATCGAGGTACTCCACTGTCGCGGTCTGGGGGATGGCGTCGAGTGCACCCGCCGGCGGGGCGCCGGGTTCGAGACGGATCGGCGCCCCGCCCCTGGCCTGTGCCACGACGTCGCCGAGGCCCGTCCCCGCCGCGACCTCCGCCTCGTGTGCACGGCGGACGAGCGCGTTCGCGGAGCGCCGCCACCCGAAGACCTCGTTCGCCGCGAGCGCGGTCCCCAGCGCCATCGCGCCGGAGACGCCGAATCCGGAACCCAGTGGGAGGTCGGTCGTGGCGGCGACCCGTGCGGTCACGCCGGCCCCGTCGAGGACCCCCTCGACGGCGGCGACGTCGACCGGATCGCCGTCGAGGCGAATCGTCGTCGAATCCGCGGGGCACACCTCGACGGTGACGCCCCGTTCGAGGGTGAGACCCGCGCCGCGGGACCCGGTCGTCGCCGGATCGTCGGTCCGGTGGACGCTGAAGAATCCGGTGACGTGACCGGGGACGAACGCCCGCGCCGCGCGATCCTCGCACATCGCCGGCTCAGGGGGAGAGGCGCTGACGGTCGCGCGGGAAGATGACCGCCTCGCGGATGTTGTCGAGGTCGAGCATCGTCATGAGCAGCCGTTCCGCGCCCAGTCCCCAGCCGGCGTGGGGCGGCATGCCGTAGCGGAACATCTTCGTGTAGTACTCGAAGGCCTCGGGATCGAGACCCTGCTGCTCGAACCCGGCGATGAGTTCCTCGTAGCGGTGTTCGCGCTGCCCGCCAGAGACCAACTCGAGGCGGGGGTGCATCAGGTCGAAGCCCGTCGAGACCGTCGGATCGTCGTCGGTGTCCTTGATGTAGAAGGGCTTGACCTCAGAGGGCCAGCGGGTGATGAAGTAGTGGCCGCCGAGTTCCTCGCCCAGGGCCTTCTCGGCCTCGGTGGGGAGGTCGTCTCCCCAGACGAGTTGCTCGTCGAGCGCGCCCGTCTCGTTGACGAGTTGGATGATCTCCTCGTACTCGATGCGCTCGAAGTCGCCGTCGGGGACCGCGAAGTCGTCGGCGATCCCGAGGGCCTCGAGCTGTGGCTGGGCGTTCTCCCAGACCGCCTCGTAGGCGGCCGTCACGACCTCCTCCAGGACGTCCATCGCACCGTGGGCGTCGATGAAGGCGCTCTCGAAGTCGATCGAGGTCGCCTCGTTCAGGTGCCGGGGGGTGTTGTGCTCCTCGGCGCGGAAGATGGGGCCGATCTCGAAGACGCGCTCCAGGCCCGAGCCGACCATGAGCTGTTTGAACAGCTGGGGCGACTGGTTCATGAACGCCTCCTGGCCGAAGTACGTGATCGGGAAGAGTTCGGTGCCGCCCTCGGTCCCCGTCGCGACGATCTTCGGCGTGTTGATCTCCGTGCTCCCGAGGTCCCGGAACTGCTCTCGGACGGCCCGCAGGACCGCCGCCCGGATCTCGAAGATGGCCTTCGGCCCCTCCTTGCGGAGGTCGAGGGTCCGGTTGTCCAGTCGGGTCGACAGTTCGGCGTCGACCTTGCCCGAGGGATCGAGTGGCAACTCGGGGTCGGCCTCGGCGATCACGTCGATCGACGCGGGCGTGATCTCGACGCCGGTGGGCGCCCGTGGCTCCTCCTCGACCGGGCCGCTGACGGCGACCACGCTCTCGCGGTGGACGCCGAGACCGGTCTCGACGAGGTCGTCATCGAGTTCCTCCTTCTCGAACTTCACCTGGATCTTCCCCGACGTGTCTCGGAGGATGAGGAAGGCGATACCACCGAGGTCGCGGATCTCGTGGACCCACCCGGCGACGGTCACGTCGTCGCCCGGGTCGGCGTCCGCGGTCAGCGTTCTGTCCTCCATGTCTCGCGATTTAGTGGGGGCTGCCTTAAACGCCGTCCTTTTGGCCATCCCCGTCCGCGACCGTGCCGCCCGGGTCGGAGAGGGGCCCGATCGCGACGGGGCCGCGTTCACCACACCGGGACCACGTTCACCACGCCGGAACCGCGTTCACCACGCCGGGACCGCGGTCAGTTTCCGGCGTGCGCGTCGCGAGCGCCGGCGACCGTCTCCTCGACCGCCTCGATGCCCTCGTCGTGGAGCAGATTGCCGACGACCACCACGTCCGCGTGCTCGGCCATCGCGTGCGCCGAGTCGTAGTCGTGGATGCCGCCGCCGTAGAAGAGGGTGGACTCCTCGGTCGCGTCGGCGGCGGCCTGGACGATCTCGACGTCGCCGAGCGTCCCCGAGTACTCGACGTAGACGATCTCCTGGCCGAAGAGTCGCTCCGCGACCGCGGCGTAGCCCGCCACCTCGTCGGGTTCCAGATCGCAGTCGGCCTCGGTGTAGGAGGCGACGGACGCCTCCGGGTTCATGACGATGTAGGCCTCCGTCCAGGTGCGATCCCAGTCGACGTCGTCGATGCGGGCCCACTCCTTGTGCGCGCCCGTGATCCAGAAGGGATCTCCGGCGTTGAAGACCGTGGGGATGAGGTAGCCGTCGAGGCCCTCCTCCTCGATCACCACGGCGGGGTTGCTCGGCTCCTGGTACAGCGGGATGTCGTACTCCTCGCAGGCCTCGACGACGGCCCGCATGTTCTCGGCCGTCATTCCGGTCGTTCCACCGATCTCGATGGCATCCGTCCCGCTGGTGCAGACGTCCGCGAAGGTCACGCCGGTGGGGAGGTCCTTGTCCGGGTCGACCTTCAGGACGTGGTCCCAGTCGGCCCACGACCCACTCATACCCACAGAGTTCGGCGGTCTCGTCAAAACCCCTTCGGATCCGTCGTCGCCTCTAGCTGTGAATGCCCATCGCCTCGATCTGCTCCTGGTAGCGATTGCGGATGGTGACCTCGGTCACCTGTGCCACGTCTGCGACCTCGCGTTGGGTCTTCTTCTCGTTACAGAGCAGCGACGCGGCGTAGATGGCCGCGGCGGCGTACCCGGTCGGGGACTTGCCGGAGAGCAGGCCCTTCTCCGCGGTCGTCTCGATGATCTCGTTGGCCTTCGACTGGACCTCCTCGGAGAGTTCGAGTTCGGAGCAAAAGCGGGGGACGTACTTCTTCGGGTCGACGGGTTTCATCTCCAGACCGAGTTCCTGGGAGATGTATCGATAGGTGCGGCCGATCTCCTTGCGCTCGACCCGCGAGACCTCCGAGATCTCCTCGAGGCTCCGCGGAATTCCCTCCTTGCGACAGGCGGCGTAGAGCGCGGAGGTCGCGACGCCCTCGATGGACCGGCCCCGGATGAGGTCCTCTTTGAGCGCGCGCCGGTAGATGACGGAGGCCACCTCTCGCACGGAGCGGGGAACCCCGAGCGCACTCGCCATGCGGTCGATCTCGGAGAGCGCGAACTGGAGGTTGCGCTCGCCAGCGTCCTTCGTCCGGATTCGCTCCTGCCACTTGCGGAGGCGGTGCATCTGCGAGCGCTTCTTCGAGGAGATCGACCGGCCGTAGGCGTCCTTGTCCTTCCAGTCGATGGTGGTCGTGAGCCCCTTGTCGTGCATCGTCTGGGTCGTCGGCGCACCGACCCGGGACTTCTCCTGGCGCTCCTGGTGGTTGAAGGCCCGCCACTCCGGACCGGGGTCGATCTTCTCCTCCTCGACCACGAGCCCACAGTCGTCACACACAAGTTCCGCGCGGTCTGAACTCTTTACGAGATTCTCGGACCCGCATTCCGGACACTCCCGCACTCCCTCCTCGGTCTCCGCTTCCGCCGTGGTGGTTCGCTCCCGCTGGCGAGTGGACCGTGTCATCGCACTTTTATATTAGTGTTTTCTACCCACTTAAGCCCGTTGGGGGGATCCGGACGTTCCGTGAAGGACACAATGCTCTATTTTCGGCCGAGAGCGTCGATGTCCCGGGATTCGGGCCGACATGTGAGTGGCCGAAACATCAACGTATATATGCGGGTTCGGAGTGACGTTTCGTCAATGCCGGTCATCGAGTGCGACGTCGACGAGGCCCGCGAGCGCCTCGAAGCGGCGGGAGCGACCATCGAACCCGGGAACACGGAGCACGAGCGCTGGCACGCCGACCTCGGCGAGGCCCACGCGGTCGCCTACGACGACTCGGTCGTCGTGCAGGGGAGCGCCCCCGCCGACATCACCGCCGTCCTCGGGGAGGAGCGGTCCGGACGGGTCCACGCCTACTTCGACGGCGCCAGTCGCGGAAACCCCGGTCCCGCCGCGGTGGGGTGGGTGCTGGTCGACGGCGACGGCATCGTTGACGACGGTGGCGAACGGATCGGCCGCGCGACGAACAACCAGGCGGAGTACGAGGCGCTGATCCGGGTCCTCGAGGTGGCGGCCCGCCACGGCTACGACGAGGTGGAGATTCGCGGGGACTCCCAGTTGATCGTCAAACAGGTCAGGGGCGCCTGGAACACGAACGATCCGGACCTCAGGGAGAAGCGGGTCCGCGTTCACGAACTCCTCGACGACTTCGAGGACTGGTCGATCCAACACGTACCGCGGGAGGTAAACGACCGCGCGGACGACCTGGCCAACGAGGCCCTCGACGATGGCTGAGGACGACACGCCACCGCCGGACGTGATCGAGGAGGCAGAGCGACTCACGCGACTCGCGCGCCGGGCCACCGACGACGCGGAGGCCGCGGCCTACCGTGACCGTCGCGAGACCGTCCTCGCCGAGGAGGACTTCGTCGCCCGCGTCCGCGAGGACGACGACGGCGCCACGCTCGTGTGTCACCCCGCCGAATGGGTAGACGAGGAGGGGGTGGTCGACCTCGACGCCGTCGAGGATCTCGGCCGCGGCGTCGAGGTCTCCCTCTCGGGGGCCGACGCCGGCGACGGGTGGGCGGAGACGGACGCACACAATCGAGCCCACGTCGAGGCCGTCCGCGAGCGTCACGGCGACCGTCACGCCGAGAACGCGCGCGCCTTCGCCGACTTCATGGGGAATCACTACGCCGCGGCGGTCGAGGATGCCACCGGCCGGCAGATCGGGACCTTCCTCCGCGAGTACTACCCGCGCAACGCGTGGCCCTCGGGGGACGCGGCGGCGTCGGTCAATCGGTCGGTGCGACTGCTCCTCGAGACGGCCCGCGAACGGGCCTCGCGGGCGAGGTCCGGGACCGAACGCTGAGTCCGCGACCCCGTCTCCCGGACAGCGGGACACGGCCGCTCGCTCTCCCGGGTCGAATGAAGCGGTCACTCGACGAGCGACAGGGGCTCACGACCTGCCAGCAGTGGGGACACCGTCGGCTGGTCCGGACGCCGTCTTTCGGTCGCACGGGATCGGTCCCGGCAACCGCACGCGAGAAACCGAGACGTCGGCCCGGATCGTCGGCCCGTCCCCGACCCGACGATCGGGCGATCCACTCCGTTGGGATCAGGCGGTGTGGCTCTCGAGGATGTCCTCGACTCGCTCTTTGCGTTCGCCGTCGATGACGAACTTCGCGAGCGTCCACTCGATGTCGTCGACCACGGCCGAGTACCCGTCGTCGGTGAGGGCGTACTCGTTCGTTCGCTTGTCGAGTTCGGACTTCTCGACCAATCCCTTCGTCACGAGGTCGTCCAGGTTGGGGTACAGTCGACCGTGGTTGACCTCGTCGTCGTAGTAACTCTCGAGTTCGCGCTTGATCGCGAGACCGTATCGGGGCTCCTCGGCGAGGACGGTCAGGATGTTCTTCTGGAACGCTGTCAGGTCGCGGGCAGTCTCCTGCACCGCAGTTCGTGCCTCTGACATAGATACTGTCAGGTGACTAGGCTATTTAAGTTCTTCTTATCGCCCTCACAGGTCTGGTAGGCCCGTCCTTCTGGCGTCCGATGGGGGGATCGCGTCTTCAGGGAGTCCCTTCGATCGGTGGACGCGATCGGTTCGGACCGCTCCGGCCCGTCGGACCGGGACGCGTGATCGATCGGTGGGACCGAAACGCGTGATCGACCGGTGGGACCGCCGATGCGAAAGGTTCAATTCGGTACCGGATGAGGTGGGAACCGTCATGGCGAACCTCTGGGAGGACCTCGAGACCGGTCCGGACGCGCCCGAGACGATCCACGCTGTCATCGAGTGTCTCAAGGGCGAACGTAACAAGTACGAGTACGACAAGGACATCCCCGCGGTGGTCCTCGACCGCGTGCTCCACAGCAACGTCCACTACCCCTACGACTACGGGTTCATCCCGCAGTCCTACTACGACGACGGCGACCCCTTCGACGTGATGGTGCTCGTCGAGGACCAGACCTTCCCCGGGTGTGTCATCGAGGCGCGACCGATCGCCCTCATGCGGATGGACGACGACGGAGAGAAAGACGACAAGGTCATCGCCGTCCCCGAGGAGGACCCTCGCTTCGATCACCTACGGGACCTGGCGGACCTCTCCCAGCAGACCCGCGACGAGATCGCGGAGTTCTTCGAGACCTACAAGAACCTGGAGGAGGGCAAGCGGACCGAGACCCTCGGCTGGGAGGACCGCCAGGCCGCCCTGGACGCGATCGAACACGCACAGGACCTCTACGACGAGCACTTCGGCTGACTGCGTCGGCTCGTCCATCGACCGGTCGGTTTCGATTGGGACGCGATCTGACGGCTCGGTCCCGCGTCGGTGCCCCCGCCAGTCACCCCGTCGACGGTCGGCCTGGAGAACCCGGAGACCGCCTCACGACGTCGGGCGCCTCACTTCCCCGAGCACCTCCGCTTCGGAATCGATCCACCGCCGGCGGGTATGCGCGTCGGGTATACCCCGCCACGTTCGCATGTATTATGCGTATGGGTAATTTCATGTGTCTCGGTCCCCTACCGGTATCCGTGATGTCGACTCGCTCCCGCCACGACGGCCCCGCCGAGACGCCCCGTCCGGGCATCCGTCACGTCACCGTCGTGCCGACGAACTTCGACCCGGACGAGGACGCGACCGACGAGTCCTGACGACGCCTTCGCTGACGGGGCCTCTCCGTTCGATCGAGACACAAACCTTCTTGGTCGCCTTGACCGATAGCCCCGCGCATGGGTCTATTCGACAGGTTGCGCGGCGACGAGGGGCCTCGGGTCGCCTTCGTCGGGATCGACGGCGTCCCCTACCGACTCATCGAGGAGGAACCCGAGACGTTTCCCACCCTGCGGGATATCGCACGGGAGGGGGCCGGCGGACCGATCGACAGCATCGTCCCGCCGGAGTCCTCCGCCTGCTGGCCCGCCCTCACGACGGGCCGGAATCCCGGTGAGACGGGGGTCTACGGGTTCCAGGACCGCGAGGTTGGGTCCTACGACACCTACGTCCCGATGGGGAGGGACGTGCAGGCGACCCGCCTCTGGGATCGCGTCGAGGGCGCGGGACGCGACGCGTCCGTCCTCAACGTCCCGGTGACCTTTCCGCCCTCGCGGGAGGTCCAGCGCATGGTCTCGGGGTTCCTCTCGCCCGCCGTCGACTCCGCCGCCCACCCGGAGGCGTTTGGCGAGTACCTCGCGTCGATCGACTACCGCATCGACGTGGACGCCAAACTCGGCCACGACGAGGACAAGTCGGCGTTTCTCGAGGACGCCCACGAGACCCTCGCCGCCCGCCACGAGGCCTTCGAGCACGTCTTCGAGCAGGACGACTGGGACCTGTTCTTCGGGGTCTTCATGACCACCGACCGGGTCAACCACTTCCTCTTCGAGGACTACGAGCGCGATGGCCCCCATCGCGAGGAGTTCCTCGCCTTCTACGAGCGAGTCGACGAGTACATCGGCGACCTCCGCTCCTCGCTCCCGGACGACGTCACGCTGGTCGTCGCGAGCGATCACGGGTTCACGACCCTCGACTACGAGGTCCACCTCAACGCGTGGCTCGAGGAGCAGGGCTGGCTCTCCTTCCAGGGGGACGACCACGAGGATCTCGCGGACGTCGCGGACGCGACGCGCGCGTACTCGTTCATTCCGGGTCGCTTCTACCTCAACCTGGAGGGCCGGGAACCACGCGGCACCGTTCCGGCGTCGGAGTACGAGGCCGTCCGGGACGAACTCGCGGCCGACGTCCGCAACCTCGAGGGGCCGGAGGGCCGGCCGGTCGTCGACCGCGTCGTCCCGAAGGAGGAGGCCTTCGCGGGCGAACACGACGACATCGCTCCCGACCTCGTCGCCATCCCGAACGACGGCTTCGACCTGAAGGCCGGGTTCGGCGGGCACGACGCGGTCTTCGATCGCGGCCCGCGAAACGGGATGCACACCTTCGCGGACGCGACGCTTTTGATCGACGATCCAGCCGTCTCGATTCCGGATGACGCCGACCTCCTCGACGTGGCGCCGACGCTGCTCGACCTCCTCTCGGTGGACTACGACGCCGGCGCTTTCGACGGTCGCAGTCTCGCCTGAGGCCACGTCGACGACGATCAGAACAGCCCGTCGAGTTCCTCGTTCTCGAACGCCTCGGCGGGATCCTCGCGCTCGACGGTCTCGTTCGCCTCGGCCGCCCGCTCGAGGAAGGTCTCAATCCGGCGGGAACCGGCGATGCCCGAGAGGACGATCACGACGCCGAGTCGGTCCCCCTCGAGGGGCAAATCGCCACCGCGGACCTGCATGCTCCCCGTCTCCTCCTCGACCCAGCGGCGCGCCCGTTCGACGCCCTTTCGCGGGACGCGTCCGTCCTCTCCGGCGACGATCACGAGACCCGCCTCCGCGTCGGTGGTCTCCGGGAGGCTCATGCCGGTCATCAGCGCCTTGCGCGCCGTGCTCGTGACCACGTTGACGTTCTCGCCGGGGTCGGGGGCGGCCTCCGCGGAGGCGTAGCCGATCGCGCTCATGCCGCCGTTGCGAAGCGTGTTGATCACCTCGCTCGAGTCGACGACCGACTCGCCGACCCCCTCGACGTTCTCCCCCGCGGCGAGCACGAGGCCGATCCGGCGTGCGATGGTCTCGTTGATGGCCGCGAAGGACTCCTCGACGCTCTCGCCCGTCGAGTGCCAGGCGTCGTTGTCGACGAGCAACAGGGAGTCCGTCTCGCGGACGACGGTCTTGAGCGAGCGACCGGCGTTGGCCTGGTAGATGGCCCCCTCGTTCTGGCCCGGCAGGATTCCGAGTCCGTAGACCGGGACGTCGTAAATGCGGCGCAACTCCCTGGCGAGGACCGGCGCGCCACCGCTTCCGGTCCCCCCGCCGAGGCCCGCGACGACGAAGATTGCCTCCGTCGCCGGGTCGACGATGCCGTCGAGTCCGGCCATCACCTCGTCGACGTCGGCCTGCATGATCGACGCGCCGAGTTCGTTGTCCGCCCCGACGCCGTGGCCGTCGACGCGGTCCTGGCCGATCAACATCGTCTCGACGTCGAGCGCCTCGAGGTCTGTGCGGGCGGTGTTCACGGCGAGGACGCCGCGGATGGCGCCGTAGCCGGCGCGGCGGTCGGCCTCGAGGATCGCCTCGGCGACCTTCCCGCCAGCCTGTCCGAGTCCGATCAGGGCGGCCTTCATACACGTGGTGTGTGCGTCCGGATCGTATGAACGTTCCCCCCTGCGAGCCTTTTTGTACCGTGACCGGTCCACCTCGCCGCGATGCACCAGGACGACGCCCTGGCGGACCGACTCGCGGCCGTGGAGCGGGCGCTGACTGGCGAGGACGCGCCGGTCGGGGCGCTCGAGGATCGCGCGGCCCTCGACGCGCGGATCGCGACGGTCGAGCGACGCCTCGAGGCCCTGGACGCGCGACTCGACGAGACCGAGGCCGCGATCACCGCAGTCAGGGGCTACGTCGGCGAAATCAGCCACGTCAACGACGAGGTCGAGCGAACCGCACACGCCGCACTCGCCGCGGTCGAACGTCTCGACGGCGAGCACGCGCCACCCGCACTCGCCACGGTCGACCCGCCGGAGCACCCGTCGTCCTCGACCCCGTCAGATCCGGATGCACGGCCCGAGGACGACCGTCAGACGGGCGCCGCCGAGGTCGCGGGCGGACCGCTGCGCGCGGTCGTGGACTGGCTCGGTGACCTGGCGTGATCGTCCGGGTCCTGCTCGCGGCGATCGTCGGCGCGGCACTCGTGGCGACAGCACTGCCCGTCGTCGAGGACGCCCGTCACGACGCGGCCCGTGCGGCGACGGACCGGGCCACGACCCGCCTGGCGGACGCGATGGAGCGCCTCGTTCGGTCGGGCGACCCGGTCCCGCTGGGGATGTCCGGCGGTCGTCGCGTCCTCGCGGTCGATCTGCCACCAGACGTCGTGCTGACGATCGGGGCTGGCGACGACGCACTCGACGGCCCCGGGAGCGACGTCGTGACGGCCGTGGTCCAGTCGACGACGATCGGACCCGTTCGCGTTCCGGTCGACGTCCGAAGGAGGGGGACGGACGGTCTCCGTCCCGACGGGGCGGGGCTGGCGGTGCGCGGTCACGAGCGCCTCGTCCTCCGGTACCGAACCGTCGGGGGCACGCCCACCGTCGTGGTGTCGCGGGGAATCGGACCGTGAGTCCCCTGCGTTCGCTGCTCGGACGGGGCGGGGCGTCGGGCGGGGAACCGTCTGCGTCTCCGTGTGCGTGCACCCATTCGGTCGAGGGCGACGCGCTGGTGATCGACGCCGACGCGTGTCCCGGCGACGGCGATCTCGTTGCCGCGCCCGCGTGTCGACGTGCCGCCCTGGACGCCTTGCGAGGCCATCGCGTCCAGGTGGTGCGCGTCGAGCGGCGAGGTCTGGCCGTCCACTACGAGGGATCGGGGGCGGCGCTGCTCTCGCGGGCCGCCGCATTCGCCGCCCGCGTGGCGGGTATCGACGCCGAACTCGCCGATCGCGTCGGTCGCGCGCCCCTCGACGCCGCGGCCGACGCTCGGGGTCGCGTGGGCCCCGTCTCCGACCTCGCGCACGAGACCGGGTTCCACCGGTACGCCGATCGGGAGGACCTCTCGTCGGTACTGGCGGGTCACGTCGCCCCGACGATCGCCGCCGCCCGTCTCGACCCCACACCGCCGACGGCGGCCCGACTCGGCGCGACCCACGTTCTCGAGTCCGGGGCCACTGCTCGCATCTACGAGACCGACGACGGCCCCCGGTACCACCTCGAACCGATCGAGTACACCTTCGACGCGGCGACGCTCGCGACCCTCGAGCGGGCCTCCCACCTGCTCGCGGAGGCAGACCGATCCCCTCACGACGCGGTCGCCGCGGTCGCGGGCCCGGAGCAGCCGACGGCCGCACTCGGCCGCGCGCTCGAGAAGCACACGCGGGGCTACGGCGTCCTCGAGGACCTGTTCGCCGATCCCGAAACGGGAGAGGTGTTCGTCAACGCTCCCGCCGAGACGACTCCGGTGACGGTCCGGCGCGACGGTCGATCGCTGCGGACGAACGTGCGCTTGACCGAGCGCGGTGCGGCACTGATCGCCTCGCGTGTCCGCGCGGAGAGCGGGCGGGCGTTCTCGCGGGCGGACCCGACCGTCGACGCGCTCCTCACCGACGTCGGTCGTCGAGCGGCCGTCCGCGTCGCGGGGGTGCAACCGCCCGCGAGCGAGGGCCTGGCCTTCGCGCTCAGAGCCGAGGCCACCGACCGGTGGCGGCTGTCGACGCTCGTGGACCTGGAGACGGTGAGCCCCGGTGCGGCGGGATTGTTGCGGACCGCGATGGGACGCGGTGCAGCGGTCCTGGTCGCGGGCCCACGCGGCGCGGGCAAGACCACGCTGGCGTCCGCGCTGCTCTGGGAACTCCCGTCGAGCGACCGACTGCTGGCGATCGAGGACACGCCGGAACTCCCGATTCGAGCCCTCCAGGCGGGTGGCAGGGACGCCCAGCGTCTCGGTGCCTCGCCCGAGGACGAGGGCGAACTCACCCCCGCCGCGGCCCTCAGGACGGCGTTGCGACTGGGAGACGGGGCGCTCGCCGTGGGCGAGGTCCGCGGGCCCGAGGCGGCGGTCCTCTACGAGGCGATGCGCGTGGGGGCGGCGAGCAGCGCGGTCCTCGGCACGATTCACGGCGAGCGAGCGGCCGGGGTGCGCGAACGCGTCGTCGACGACCTGGGGGTCCCCGAGACGTCGTTCCGCACGACGGACCTCGTCGTCACGATCGTTCCGGCGGGAGACGGGAAGCGGGTGTCCGCGATCGAGGAGGTCGGGGATCACGGGAGTCACGCGCTCTTCGAGCGTGGTTCCGACGGTCTCGCCCCGACCGGCCGCATCGCCAGGGGGAACAGTCACTTCGTGACCGATGTCGCCGCTCCGAGTGAGTCATACGCCGACGTCAGACGGGCCATTCGGGAGGGCGCGTCGCCGTACGCGCGGGACGCCCCGTGGGCCGAGACGGGTGTCGAGTCGTGACCGATCGGTCGGTTCCCCGGGGGATCCGGGACTGGCTCGCAGCCACGATACCGGACGCTCCCGACGCGTCCGTCCACCGTATTCTGGTCGGCATCGCCGTGGGCACGGTCCTGATCGAGGGAATCCTGGCCGTCGGGTCGGCCCTCGGCGTGCTCTCTTTCGCCACTGCGCTGGGGACCGGCGTCGCCGTGGCCGCCGGGGCCGCCTACGCGGGGGTGCGTGCTCCCCCGCTCGTTCGATCCCACCGGCGGCGGACCGCGGTCGGTGCCGCGCCGGAGTTGATGGCCTACGCCGTGCTCCAGGCGCGGCTCACCCCGTCGATCGAACGTGCGACCCGGTTCGCGAGCGATCAGACCGGCGGTCGCCTCGGTCGGCACCTCGGCCGATCGGTGCGGGCCGAGCGGACCGGGCGCGCCGGCCTCACGGCGTGGGCGGAGACCTGGGCGGACGTCGACGAATCGCTCCCCCGGGCCGTCTCCCTGTTGGTCGGCGGCATCGAGTCGGAGCCACCCGCTCGCGGGGCACTGCTCGACAGGGCGCTCGAGACCGTGCTCACCGGGTCACGCGAACGCGTCGCGACGTTCGCCACGGCCGTCCGCGGGCCAGCGACGGGAATCTACGCCTTCGGCGTGCTGTTGCCGCTGGCCATGGTGGGCCTGCTCCCCGTGGCCGCGAGCGCGGGCGTCGGCGTCACGCCCGCGACCATCGCCGTCCTCTACGACGGCCTGCTCCCACTCGGCCTGCTCGGGGCGAGCACGTGGCTCGCGGCCAGGCGACCGGCGGTGTCTCGGCCGCCGACCGGCCGGGACGCGATCGCAGCGCACCGCCCCGCCTGGCGACCGCTCGCCGGGGTGGCCGCCGGGGGGATCGGTGCGCTGGTCCTGGGCTGGTTCGCGCTCCCGCGGTGGTCGCTCTGGATCGTCGTGCCCGGAATCGCCCTCGGAACCGCGCTCTACGACTGGTTCGATCCGATCCGAGAACGGCGTCGTCGCGTCGCGACCGTCGAGCGCGACCTCCCGGACCTGGTCGCACTCGTCGGCCACCGCCTGGCGGCGGGCGACCCCATCGAGACCGCGGTCGCGTCGGCCGCCGACCGGTTGACCGGCGAGGTGGGGGCCGTCGTCGCAGAGGGGGACGCCGTCCGCCGCCGGCTTCGGGTCACGGTATCCGAGGCGTTCACGGGGCCGGCGGGCCCGCTCGCGTCGCTTTCGACCCCGCGAACCGAGACCGCGATCGCGCTCTCCGTCGCTGCAGCCCAGAACGGAACCGACGGCGGCGAGACGCTCGTGCGGATCGCGGGCTACCTGCGGGACCTCGACGCGGTCGAGCGAGAGGCCCGTCGGGAACTGGCCCGGACCACCGACACGCTGGAACAGACCGCGCTCGTGTTCGGTCCAGCGATCGCCGGCGTGACGGTCGCACTCGCCACCGGAATGGGATCGCTCGGCGAGACCGGGACGGCCGTCTCGGTCCCCGCTCTGGGGGTCGTCGTGGGCGCCTACGTCCTCGCGCTCGCGGTCGTCCTGCCCTCGCTCGCGGTCGTCCTCGAGCGGGGGCTCGACGTGGCAGTCCTCGGACACCGCGTCGGGATTGCACTCCTGACCGCGAGCGTGGTCTACCCCGTCACCGTCGTCGCCGCACGCGTCGTGGTGCAGGTTTAAGGCGGAAGACCGGCCCACCCCGGTCCATGATCGACGCACCGACCGACGTTCCGCCCGTCTGGATCGCCCTCTCGATCGTCTCCGTCGCCGTCCTCGGGGTCGTGCTCTCGGTTCCCACCGCGCCACCGCCGGACGCCGCTCGCGTGGCCGAGGCCGTCGACGCCGTGGCCAGTTCGGAGCACGCGGCCGCGGCGGCGATCCCGCTGGAGGTGGCGTCGGTCGTGGTCACGTCGCGACGCGTGGGCGTTCGCACCGCGGGCGGGACGGCCAGGGCGACGTTCCTCTACGGGCCGGTGACGCCCGTCGAGCGCGGAACGAGGCTCGCGAGGGTCCTCCACGGGACGCCCCCGTCTGCGGTCTTCGACACACCGGGAGCGCTCGATCGTGCGATCGAGCGCGCTCGCGAGCGCGACCCCTCCTGGCGGACGGCGCCGGCGGCCCTGCACGTCCGACGGATCGACTACGGGGAGGTGACCGATGTCCTCGTCGGCGCGTAGGGGACAGGTCGATCCGATCCCCGCTCTCGTCGCGGTGAGCGTCCTGGTCGCGGCGATCGGGGTCTACGCCACCGTCTTTCGGTCCGTTCCACTCGACCGCGACCGACCGGTCGCAGAGCGGGTGCTGTCGGTCACCGTCGCCGCCGCGACCGAGGCGGGCGTCCTGGACCCGCAGGCACTCGCGGTGGACCCCCCGCGGGGGTACGCGGTGGCGGTGGTGGTTCGGGCGTCCGATCGAACCTGGCGACGTGGCCCGTCGCCGCCGGAGGGGGCGGAGACGGCCACGGCCCCCGTCCTGGTCCGAACCGAACGGGGCGAATCGGTCGGTCGCGTCCGGGTCTGGGCGTGGCGATGAACCGGGGGATCAGCACCGTCCTGGACGTGGGGATCGCGATGGTCCTGATCGGTGCGAGCGTCGCGGTGATCGCTGGCGTGCCGGCCCCGGACGAGGGGGCCTCCCGCGTGCCCGAGGTCGGCGAGACGGCGATCGGTGGGAGCACGCTCACCGTCCGATACGACCGCCCAGACGGACCCGACGCGGTCGTGACGGGCACGGCGACCGGCCTGATTCGCGACGCGGCCCTCGGACGCGGAACGCCCGCAGGCGCGGCCTACGCGGACGCGGTCGAGCGGGCGGTCACGGAGCGCATCGAGGAGACGAGCGCGCGGGTCCAGATCGTCGGCGCCTGCTCCACCGGAGACGTCGATCCCGACGACGTCGACGGCGAAAGACGGGTGGTCGCCGGCCCCGCACCGCCGGGAGACCGACCCGTGGACGCCACCCTCTATCGGTGGAACGCGACCCGGCGGTCCGACGGGACGGCGTGTTCGCCGGTCGTGGTCGTTCGCCGGTGGTCAGCGTGACGATCGTCCAGGACGAGCGCGGCCGGGTCCCCTTCGCGCTGATCGCCGCGCTGCTCCTGATCGGGAGCGTGACCTACACCGGCGGGCTGGTGTCGGAGGAACCCTCGCGGCCCGTCGTCCCGCGACTCGTGGAAGACGCGACCGAGGCCGCGCGGATTCACCTCGGGACCGTCGCGCGGGCGGCGGGCCGGGCGGCGGCGCGCGAGCCGGCGCTCGCTCCCGCACAGACCAGGATCGGTCGGCTCCTGGCCGACGACCCATTCCGGCGGACGCTCGAGTTGCGCGTGGCGGTGGGCGCACGCGACCGCGTCCCACTCGTTCGGTCCGGTGGGGACGCCCGGATCACCGTCGCCGTGGCGCCGATAGACGGAGTCGCGGGCGTCTCGCGGGCCCTCGAGGGGGTGTCCATCCGTCACCTCCTCGACGATCGATACCGCGTCTCGCTCGCGAACGTCACCGTGACGGTCTGGCGTGACGGACGCGCGATCGAGCGGCACCGAGTCACCCTCGAGACGACGGTCGCGTTGCCGGCGGTGGCCGTCCACGAACGGGTGCAGACCTTCGAGCGACGGCTCTCCGCGAGCGCGATCCAGCCGGGACTGACCCGCGGCCTGACGGCCCGGCTGTTCGCGGTGGCCTGGGCCCGCGGCTACGCCCAGTACGGCGGCGCGCCAATCGCGAACGTCGTCGCGAACCGCCACGTCGAGGTGCTCGTAAACGACGCGCTCGTCGACCAGCAGGTCGCGGCCTTCGGGGTCGCCGATCCCAGGAGTCGACGAGGCGTCTCGCGGGCCTACGCGGCCGTGGCCGTCGCGGACGGCGTCCGCGGTGCGGAGAACGCCGCAATCGACGCGATGGCGAAGTACCGGAACGGGGACGCCCCCGCCGTGTCGGATCCCCGCAGCACGCGTGGCCGATCCCTCATGAACCGGCCACGCGACGTGGACGTCGACCGGCGGGCGGACGTGGCGTTCGGATCCTTCGTCGACCGTGGTGGAATCCGTCAGGCCCTCCTGCGCGCGTACCAGGCCGAGGTACGCCCCGACGCGACGGTGCGATTGCGCGATCGATCGGTCGCGACCGGGAGTGCGCCCCCGCGGAACGCGACGCGGTGGTTCTCCCACACGACGACCGACGTCGACGTCTCGGGAGGGGGCGGCGAACGGGGAACCGGCGGGACCCTCCTCCGGTACGAGCGCACCGTGACCGAGACGGAGACCGAACACACCTACTGGTGGCACAACGGGTCCGTCGTCGGGCCGACGGAGCGGTCGGTCGAGCGCACCTACGCGGTGACCGTGGCCCTGGCGTGCCGATACGCGCGACCGACGGCCACTCCAGGCGGTCCGATCGCCGGTCGGTGTCCCTTCGACGACGCGGCCAGGGCCGACCTGCAACGGGCGGCCGCGACGGCGATGGGGTCCCGGTTCGGTGGCGTCGACGACGTGGCGAGCAACGCGGTCACCGGTGACCGCTCCTACGGGTGGCGGACCGTGGCGATCGATCCGCCGGCGTCCGCCACGGCCCGGGCGTACCGCGAGACCGCCTCGCTCAGAGAGGCCGTCCGATCGATCAGCGTGCCCGTCCGCCCCGCGTCGATCGCGTCGACCGCGAACCCGGCGTCGCGTCTCCGGGAACGGATACGGTCGCGCTGGGACGCAGTCCTCGACGCCCCGTCGCGGTACGACGGCGCCGCCAACGTGGGGGCGACCCTCGCCCGCCAGGGCTACCTCCACGCACTCGACGCCGATCTGGGTCACCAGTCCGCCGCCTTCGCGGGGGTTCAGGACGCCCTCGGGGACCTGATGGCACGCCGGGGCGTCCCCGCTCGCGCGCCGACGGCCGACGCCGACGCCCTCCCGCCGATCGCGTCCGCCGTCGTCGTCGAGCCGCGATATCTCTCCCTGTCGGCGCGCCGCGGCGATCCCGCGCTCGCGGCCCGCAACGTCAACGTGTTCACCCTCCCCTTCGGCGACGTGGCCGACACCGTCACCGCCGGCGTCGGGAAGCGAGACTCGGTCTCCCTCTCGACGGCGACCGCCACCCTCCTGACGGCCGAGCGGGTGGAGGCGCGCACGACGGACGCCGCAGTCGATCGGTCCCGTCGCCGTCTCGAGCGGGCGGTCGCCGCTGCCCTCTCGGCGGTTCGGGACGAACAGCGTCGCGCACTCGCTCGGAACACGGCCCTCTCGAGGCGGCAGGCCGAGCGCGCGATCGGACGGGCCTACGCCGCCTCCGACTCGGTCGGGACTGCGGCCCGGGCGGTCGTCGAGGGGACGATCGTCGATCGCGTCGTCGCGGCGCTGCCCCCCAGCCTCGACGCGCGCACTCGGGATCGCGCCCGCGTCGAACTGCGGGTGGCGACGACCGAGGCGCTGGACGCTCGCTCGGTGCGGACGGCCGAGCGGACGGTATCGACCGCCGTCGAGCGGGTCCGACCCCACGTGCGGGCGGCCGTCGGCCAGGCAGTCGAGCGGTCGGCACGAGCGGCCATCGACGCGGGGGCGACGCTCGCGAAGAAGCGCGGTCTGTCGCGGGCGGCGGCCACGATCCCGGCCGGGTTGCCACTCGTCCCGATCCCCAGCCAGTGGTACGCGACGGCCAACGTCTGGGTGGTCTCCGCCCGCGGCGGCTACGAGCGAATCGCCGTTCGCGTCCCGCGGGCGACGCCGGCATTCGGCGACGACGGTGCCATTCCGTACGTCAGGGAGTCCGCCGCGGTGCGCATCGACGTGGACGGCGACGGGACCGCAGAGACGGTCGGCCGGAACGAGCCGATCGAGTTCGCCGTGCACACGGGCGTCTTCGTGGTGGTGCCACCGGGTCCCGCCGGCGTCGGGGACACCGACGGCAACGCCGACGAGCGGTCTCCCGGGTGGTGAGGCCGGGAGCGACACCGCCAACTAGGGGCACCGCGTACCGGGAGGCATGCTTCCGGACGCGATCGACGATCCCGACGCGATCTCGGCCGCGGCCCTGACGGGCCGCTACTACGCGACGCTTCGCGAGGCGATCGACGCGGTCGGGGTCGACGCGGCGGTCGACCTGGCCGAGTGGTCCCGCGAGACGGTGACGGCGGTCGAGGCAGGGGACCAGCCACCGGTGACCCTCGAGACGGCGACGGCCGTCCTCGGGGCGACCGACGACTGGCCAGATCGGGACGCGCTCCGACTCGAGATCCGGGACGGGATCATGCTCTCGATGAGTTCGGCGGTCCTGGACGTGGACGCCCTCGAGCGACGCCTCCCACTCGACCTCGACGCGAAGGAGATCCAGCAGAAGATCGAGGGGCGACGGCCGATGACACTCGGCGAGTACGCCACCCTCGCGCTCACCATCCAGCGCGAGAACGACTTCGCCTAGAGCTCTCGATACTCGCTGTCACACTCCGGACACCGTCTCACGTCGAATATCTCCGACGGATCGTCCTCCCGCTTGAGGTGCTGGCCGCAGGTCGAACAGACCAGTCTGTCGTAGGTGTCCCGCTCGAGTTCGCCCGCCCGCAGTCCCTCGCGCACGGAGTCCATGGTACACACTGCGACGGCCGGCGGCAAAAAGACCGTGGTCCCTGTCATCACGCTGTATCCGCTCGGGTCGGTCCCCGATCGCCACCGACCCACCGCTCGACCGGCGCGAACCGGAACGTTTGAACGGGCACCGTCGGTAGTCCTCCTCGTGAACGCGCGGACGTCGACCGACGGGGACCGCGAACGACTCCACGTCTTCGGCACGCTGTGTCTCCTGATCTTCCTGGTCAACTTCGGGCGGGTCGTCTTCGCGCCGCTCCTCGACCCCTTCATGACGACGTTCCACGTCGAGGAGGCCACGGTCGGGCTCGTGGCGACGCTCGCCTGGCTCGGGAGTGCGGTTCCCCGGCTCCCGGTCGGGTACCTGCTCATGTACGTCGAGCGCCACCGAATCGTGCTGGGGGCCGGGCTCGTGCTCACCGCCGCCGCCGGGTTCACCGCCACGGCGGGGAGCATCGAGGCGGTGATGATCGGGGCCTTCGTGATGGGCACCTCGAGTGGGGCCTACTTCGTCGCCGGCAATCCCCTGGTGAGCGAACTCTTCCCGGAGCGGGTGGGTCGCATGATCGGCATTCACGGGACCGCTTCGCAACTCGCGGCGGTGATCGCGCCCCTCTCGATCGGTCTGGTCGTGGCCTCCGTCGGATCCTGGCGAACGGTGCTCTGGGGGGTGAGCGCCCTCTCGCTGGTCGGGACGATCGGCCTCTTCGTCGCCGCGCGGCGAGCCCCCATGCCCGACGTGCAGTCGAGCCAGCGGCACATTTTGGCGTCGGTGCGGTCCCAGTGGCGGATCGTCCTCACGGGGATCGCGATCATCGGCGCGACGGGCTTCGTCTGGAACGGCCTGTTCAACTTCTACGTCAGCTACCTGACGGCGACCAAGGATGTCTCGCTCGGAACGGCCCAGACGCTCCTGACGGTGGTGTTCGCCGCCGGTGTGCCCGCGTTCTGGTTCGCGGGTCGGCTCGCGGACCGGATCGCCCACGTCACCCTCATGCTCTCCATCCTGCTCGGATTCGTCCTCTCGGTCGTGGCGCTGACGGTCGTCGAGTCCCTCGCGGCCGTCACCGTCGTGTCCGTGATCCTCGGCTACGTCATCCACAGCCTCTTTCCCGTCATCGACACCTACCTCCTCGACTCGCTCCCCGACTCCGACCGTGGGAGCGCCTACGCGGCCTACAGCGCCGCGATGATGGCCATCCAGGCGGGGGCCAGCGTCGTCGTCGGATGGCTCGTGCAACGCGGGTTCGCCTACGATCGGGTCTTCCAGGTGTTCGCCGTCGGCCTCTTCGGGGTCCTGCTGGTGCTCTTCGCCCTCCGGCGCACCGATCGCCTCCCGAACACGGCCCGGTGAGCGCCGCCGACGCCACAAGGTAGTTCGTCCTGGGGGCCGGGGCTCGAGTATGGACTACACGCAGGAGGCCGTCGCCACCCTGCACGACTTCGACGGCGCCGCGCCCGCGGCGCCCATCGACCGGTCGGCGGTCGTCGTCCCCATGAGCGACCGCGACGTCGGAAGCCTGGCGGCCGAGCGACTGCTCTCCTCGCTCGCCGAACTCGACCCCGCGTCGGTCGTGGTCCCGATCCGCGCGCCACCCGACCGCGTGACGGACGCCCTCGCCTGGGTCCGCGAGGCGCGCCCGTCGGTCAGACCGATCTGGTGCAACGGGCCCACGCTGTCCCGCACGCTCGCGGATCGCGGTCTCGCGGGCGAGACCGGCAAGGGCCTGGACGTCTGGCTCGCGATCGGAACGGTCGAGGCCGCCAACGTGGCCGTCCACGACGCGGACGTGACCTCCCATCGGACCCGCGATCTCGAGAGGTTGCTCGCGCCACTCGCCTGGGACGTCTCCTTCACCAAGGGGTACTACGCTCGCGTGGAGGACGACCGCCTCTACGGACGGCTCTTTCGCCTCCTCTACGAACCGCTCGTGGCAGCGCTCCGAGACCAGCGCGAGGGAGCGATCCTCGCGTACCTGGACGCCTTCCGGTACGGGCTGTCTGGGGAGTTCGCCGCGACGACGGCCGTCCTCCGATCGATGTCCCTCCCCCGGCGCTGGGGGCTCGAGGTGGGGACCCTGGGAGAGGCGTTCCGTCTCGTCGGCGCCGAGGGGTCGGCCCAGGTCGACCTCGGGCGCTACGAGCACGATCACCGGTCGGTGAGTGGGCCCGGAGGCCTCTCGGCGATGGCGAGCGGGGTCGCGGAGTCCGTCCTCCGGGTGGTCGAGGAGGCCGGAATCGACCCCGACTACGGGACGCTCGCCGACGGGTTCGTCCGCGAGGGCGAGGCCCTCGTCGACCGGTACGCCGTCGACGCCCGGTTCAACGGACTGACCTACGACGAGGCCGACGAGCGCGACCAGGTCCGCACCTACGCCGAGGCGGTCACACCACCCGGGTCGGACGATCGCCTGCCCCCGTGGTCGTCGGCACCCCTCGATCGTGAGGCGCTCGTCGCCGCCGTCGCGGCCGACCTCGATCGGGTAGAGTAAAGTGACGGGATCGCGATCCTCTCCCATGGACCTCGACGCCGACGACCTGGCGGGCATCGTCGACCTGTTCGGCCTGCTTCCCCGGTCGGACCTCGCGTCCGCCGTCGAGGAACTGGCCTTCCGGCGCGGCGAGGACGTGCCGGCGGCGGCCGTCGCGGACGCGATCGACGAGGCCGTCGCGGACTTCGCGTTGCTCCAGTTCGACCTCGAGGGCGAGACCGTGGTGGTCGCGGGCCCAACCGCCTTTCCCACTCTCCCGGCGGGGGCCGAGGACCTGGTGCACATCCTCGAGGCGGACCCGCGCGACGTCGACCGGACCGCTCTCGCCGATCCGATCCGCGAACGCCTCACCGCCGCGGCCGCCCGGGTCGACGATCCCGACCGCGCGAGCGAGCTGATCGACGTCACCTACGACGCCGAGACCTGGACCGAGGTGGACCTCACGGACGTCCGGGAGCGCCTCGCGACCGTCGCCGACGACGGGCCCGGGTGAGTTAAGGCCCTCGGCCGACTTGCCGTCACCATGGACCTGGGCGGGCTGGCAGCACACGAGCCGCGAACCATAGCGGACGAGGACCGGGACGCGGCGGTCCTCGTGCCGATCGTCGAGCGGCGGGACGGTCCCCATCTGCTGTTCATCAAGCGCGGGGACCACCTCGGTGAGCACCCCGGACAGATGGGGTTTCCGGGGGGCGGCCACGAGCCACGCGACGCGACCCTCCGGGCGACCGCGATCCGCGAGGCCGGCGAGGAGGTGGGACTCCGCCCGAGCGAGGTGGACTTCGTCGGCCAACTCGACGACACCAGGACCACCAGTCGGTACGCGGTGACTCCCTTCGTGGCGACCGTCCCGGACCGCACCTACGTCCCAGACGGGCGGGAGGTCTCGGAGGTGGCGATCCTCCCCGTCGCGGGGCTGACCGACCACGAGAACTACGAGGCCGAGCGCCGCGAGCACCCGCGGTACGGCGAGGTGCTCGTCCACTTCTTCACCGTCGACGGCTACACGGTCTGGGGGGCGACGGGCCGGATCCTCGTCCAGTTCCTCGAGTTGGCGACGACGTGGTCGCCCCCGAGCGGGGTCGACTGGGTCGTCGATCCACGGGCCGACGTGCGTCCCGACGGCGATTGACGCGGGCGGTATACTTATCCGGGCGGGCGATATAGACGTGAGCACATGGTCGCAACGACGATGGATCGAGTTCCGGCACGGCACTGATTCTCTCCAGGTGGCAGTACGCGCAGTCGGGGGTGGCGGTCGATGGTGAACGCTCGAGAGGTCGCCGATCGGTCACGCGCGGCGGCCGCCACGGCCGACCGGGCGGGCGCGGCCCGCCTCGACGGCATCGCGATCAAACCGACGGAGGTCGACGTCGCGGCGGCGGACGCACTCCCCTACACCACGCTCACGATCGACTACGAGGGACACGCCCACGTCCCCGACGCGACCACCCTCGAGCGGTTGGCGACGAATCGGACCGTCAGGGTGACGGTCCCCGTTCGCGCGGACGGGTACGATCCCGTCGGTGACGACGGCGCCCTCGACGAACTGCCCGACGCGGTGGCCCCCGTGTTCGTGGCGGGGAACCCGGCGTACCTCGAGGACCACGAACGCCGACGGGCGGTCGCGCCCCGCCTCGGGCGGGCGGTCGATCGGGCGTCCGACGCCTGGGTCGGGACCGAGGGCGTCGAGCGACTGGCCCTGGCGACGGGCGCCACCCAGTTCGAGTTGCTCTCCCGATCCACCGAACGCGCGGTGGCGCGTCTCAGGGCGGCGGGATTCGGCGGCGAGGTGGCCCTCTACGCTCCCACGGTGCTCACGGACGACGAGGACGAGATCCTCGACGCGATCGGTGCCTACGTCGCCCGCCGCAAGCCCGTGGCCCAGGCCCTCCCCGAGGGGGCGGCGACGGACAGCGGGGCGACCGGGCGGGCCCGTTCGATACTGCTCGACGCGGCGACCGATTACGCGCTCGTCGGCGACGAGGAGGCGGTCGGCGAGGCGGTGACCCGGTACCGCGAAAACGGCGTCGACACGATCGTGGGCTATCCCGCTCGCGGTCTGGAGGCCTTCGTCGGTTGAGGCGATCCGGTCGTCGTCGATCGAGGACTCTCCGGTAACTCCTCGGAAGCCGGCACCGTCGGTACCCAACCGGCAGCCCATCGACCGTTCTCCTCACCGTTCGGCCGTCCTCGATGGGCTCCGTCGCTCAGTCGTCGCCGTCGTCGCCCGTCTCGTCTTTCGGCACGCGGACGTGGAGGGTTCCGTCGTCACGGAGCCTCGCGCTGGTCCCCTCCAGGTCGACGTCGACGTCCCGGGGCAGCGCTGCTCGGCCCGCGAGCGACAGCCCGCGCCCCGGGAACCGCAGCTCGTAGCCCTCCTCGTGGGTGCGGAACCGATCGACGCGCACCTCGATCGCGCCGTCCTCGTACCAGACCTGGACGTCGCTCACGGTCGCTCCCGGCGCGTCGAAGACCAACTCGAAGGCGTCCTGGCTCTCGAGCACGTCGGCCTCGAGTGGTCGCTCCTCCTGGAAGCGGGACGCGATCTGTCCGAGGCCGTTCGTGACCGCGGCGCTCGCGTGTTTCAGCGGGGCGAGTGCGCGCCCGCGGTCGATGGGGGCGTCCCGCGTCACGGTTGCGGTCCTCCAGTTCGGGTCGCGATCTCGGCCGATCGACGATTCATGGGCGTCGATTGGGACGCCACGGCCATAAGCCCGCGGGAGCGTGCCTCTCTCAGTACGGGGAGCGTGGCCTATCCCACCACGCCGAGCGTGGCCCCTCTCCCGCCGCGGGGAGAGTGGCCCTTATCCCCCCGCGTCGTCAACGGGATGACGATGACGGACCCGGGCGACCTCGCGGTGACGATCGTCGACGGATACGTGGACGAACCGGCGCACTTCGGCGTCCCGCCCTACGTCTCGACGTATCCCCGCTACGTGGCCGGGGCGCTCGTCGACGCCGGCGTTCCCCCCTCGCAGGTGACCTATCACACCATCGACGCCCTCCGGGCGGACCGCTCCCGCTTCCGGGACGTCGACGTCGCCGACCTGCTCGTCTACCTGGGGGGCATGACGGTGCCCGGCCAGTACGTCGGCGGGACGCCGGCCGAACCGGACGAGGTCCGCGAGATCGCCTGGACCGCCTCGGGCATCTCCGTGATGGGCGGACCCGTGCGGTTCGGGGTTGGCGACGAGAACGCCGGCGCGACCGAGACCGAGCGCGACGACCTGGACTTCGACTTCGTGGCCGGCGGGGACGTCGAGGCCGCCGTCCACGACCTCGTCGCGAACGGCCTCGAGGGGTTCAACCGCCGGTACCGGACCGTCGAGGAGGAGACCCGGTGGGCGACGCGGGGTGCCTTCGTGGTCGAGCAACACCCCAACTTCCCGGAGTACCTGATCGCCGAACTGGAGACGTCGCGAGGCTGTGCCTACCGGTGTTCGTTCTGCACGGAACCCCTCTACGGCGACCCCACCTTCCGCCCGCCGGCGTCGGTGATCGCCGAGGTCGAGGCACTCGCCGACCGCGGACTGGAGCACTTCCGCATCGGGCGTCAGGCGGACATCCTCGCCTACGGCGGCGACGGGGAGGCCCCCAACCCGGACGCCCTTCGCCGGTTGTACCGGGGGATCAGGGAGGCCGCCCCCGACCTGGAGACCCTCCACCTCGACAACATGAACCCCGTGACGATCGTGGAGTACCCCGAGGCGGCCCGGGAGGCCATCGAAGTGATCGCGGCGTACAACACGCCCGGCGACACGGCGGCCTTCGGGGTCGAGAGCGCGGATCCGGTGGTGCGAGAACGGAACGACCTCCTCGTCTCGGCCGACGAGGCCGTCGAGGCCGTCCGCGTCGTGAACGAGGTCGGCGGGTGGCGTCCGGGCGAGGATCCCGGGGCCGCGCCCTCCGTCGCGCCCGATGACGCCCGGGGCCTCCCGAAGTTGCTACCCGGCATCAACCTCGTCCACGGCCTGAAGGGCGAGCGCGAGGAGACCTTCGCCCACAACCGACGGTTCCTCGATCGCCTCCTCGAGGAGGGACTGATGGTGCGACGCATCAACGTTCGGCAGGTCATGGCCTTCGAGGGGACCGAGATGGCGGAGACCGGGGCCGCGGTGGCCGACGAGCACAAGCGCCAGTTCAAGCGCTACAAGCGAGCGATCCGCGAGGAGGTCGACAACGCCATGCTACAGCGGGTCGCCCCGGTCGGAACGGTCCTCGAGGACGTCCACCTCGAGTATCACGAGGGCGGGCGCACGTTCGGCCGGCAACTCGGCACCTACCCGCTCCTCGTCGCGATCCCGGGGGAGCGACCGCTCGGCACCGTCCTCGACGTGGCCGTGACCGATCACGGCTATCGCTCGATCACCGGGGTTCCCTACCCGCTCTCCCTCGAGGAGGCGACCATGGCCGAACTCACGGCCATCCCCGGGATCGGTTCGGCGACCGCCGGTGACCTGATCGTCGGACGGCCCTACGAGGACCGCTCCGCGGTGCCCGGATCCGACGCCCTCGATCGGTTCGTCGAGGATCTCCCTCCACGGTGAGTGGCTACTCGAAGTCCTCCTCTATGACCTCTCCCACCGCGAAGTTCGACTTCACCTCGGTGATCTCGACTTTCACCCGGTCCCCGACCTCGGCGTCGGGCACGATGATCACGTAGCCCCGCTCCACCCGGGCGATGCCGTCGCCCTGCTTGCCGATGTCCTCGATCTCGACGTACCGGAGTTCGCCCACCTCCACCGGCGGCTGGGGCTCCGACGGCGGGGTCGTCTCCTTCGTCTCCTCGGGGGGCGTCGGTTCCGTCCCATCCTCGCGGTCGATCAGGGCGACCCGGTAGACGGTCCCCGGGGTCACCACGTCGTTCTCGACCTCGCGTCGCGGAACCTCGAGGACGTATCGATCGTCCTCGACCGTCACCTCGGCGTTGAACAGGCAGAGCAGGTTCTCGGAGATCTCCATTGGAGTTCGTTCGCTCCTCGGACGCGGGCCGTCTTAGTAGTTGTCACCGGATTGGCGTGCCGTCGGGGCGCTTTGCCCCCTCCGAGTCGTGGACGACCGTCCCCGACTCGTCCGTGGGCTCGTAGGCGTCGCGGACCGCGATCGCCTCCTCGAGTTCGACGACGGTTCGCTCGATGAGCGCCTCGGCCAGTTCTCGGGCGTCTTCGCGGTCGATGTCGCGGCCCAGTCCCTCACACTCGTGGACCGCGAGGTCGCCGACCCGCTCCACGACGGATCCGGGTGCGTCCGCCTCGCTTTCCGCGCCGACGTCGAGGCTGAACGGGTAGGTCTGACAGATCAGCGGCCGGTCCTCGTGGACCGTGCACGCGCCCCGGTCGTCGGCTTCCTCGTAGAAGACGCAGTCGCCGCAGGCGTCGGTCTGCAGGGCCCACTCGAAGGTCTTGCCCGCTCCCTCCTCGTCGAGGCCGAACGGCATCGGGCGGGCGACGTCCGCCCACTCACTGTCGGTCGCGGCCTGGAGGTCGCGGATCTCGCCCGGGAAGACGGTGGCAGTGTGGGGCGCCCCGTCCTCGGCGGTACAGCACTCACCACAGCGAGTGCACTCGAAGCCGACGTCCTCGATGACGTCGGCCAGGGCGGCCACGTCGATGGCCCGGGCCGCGGCGAGTTCCGCTTCCAGACGCTCCATGCCCGTCGATGGGGTGGGAGCGGGAAAAGCGGTCCGACAGTGGCGACTGCCGACGAGCGCCAGGCATCGATCACGGCTCACCGGCGAGGGTACCGCCGGATCCTGCTGTGATACGTGGTTTCATGGTCGTCGACTCCATATGCGGGTGTAGATGGTCGAGGCCCCAGTGTTCACCAGGCGACGCCGACCGCGCGTCTCGCGGCAGACGGTCGCGCTGCTGTCGGGGCTCGTGGCGGTCGAGGCGGCGTTGCTGGTGCTCTACGCGGTGACGAGCGACGGGATCATCACGGAACCGCTCGTGTTCGTCTACCCGTTCGTCTGGATCGACGCGAGTATCCTCGCGTTGCTGACCACCGACCGTCCGTCGGGGACCACTCGCCACCGCGTCGCGGCCGGGCTGATCGGCGTCGCCTACTTCGGCGTGTTGGGCTACTTCGGCGGCCTGTTCGGCGCCGGGCACGGGATGATTCCCTTGCACGTCAACTGGACGCTTCCGCCGGGATACGGGCCGGTCCTGCTCTACGACGGCAGCCTCGTCCGGTTGGTCCTCGAACCGTTCAAGGTCGTCGGCTACCTCACGCTGGCGTACTTCGTCTACGCCACCATCCTCGACGCGACGGCCGGGGCCATCTCGGGGCTCGTCGGGCTGTTCTCTTGTGTCTCCTGTACGTGGCCCATCCTCGGTACCATCGCGACGTCCATCTTCGGGAGCGGGTCCGCCGTCGCAGCGTTCGCGCTGAGCCAGTCCTACGGGCTCGGGACGCTCGTCTTCCTCTCCGCACTGGCGCTGTTGTACTACCGGCCGCTTCTCTGATCGGTGTCGAGCCAGATATCGTGGGCTCTCGCGACCGACCGCTCGATGCGGTGGACGACCGGCACGACCATCCGGGACAGCGAGTGGATATCCGGGACGGGTGCGGCGATGGACCCCTCCTCGGAGACCCGATACTTGCCCCGGTCGACGCGAGTAACGAGGTCGTGGCGCTCCAGTTTTCGGAGATGGCGGTTGACCGACTTGCGACTGTACCCGAGGTTGTACGCGATGACCGCGGGCGTGAGCACGAGGTTCGCCGAATCCAGCAGGGAGAGGATGTCGTCGTCCATCTTCGTCATCCAGGTGGGCCTGGTGGCACGCGGGAACGGTCCCATGTCATGGCCCGCGCGATTCCACTGCAGGAGGATGGCCGACAGGCCCATCGCGATGGTCCCGGCGGCCAGCGCGTGGCCGGCGTGAACGACCGACGGGGGCAGATAATCGTGGACGACCTCGATGGAGACGAACACCAGGAGGCCGAATACCGGCAACACCAGGAACGGGTGTTCCCGGAACTCCTCGCGATACCGGTACAGCACGTACGAGAAACCGCTGGCTTCGATGGCACCGAGGACGTGCGTATAGACGCCGAGAGGGGCCATCATGAGCGCTCACCCGCTGTGCTGTCGCCGCGTCGATAACCGAGGATGATGACGACGCTGACGAGCGCGATGATGGTCTCGACCACCGCGCCGAAGGCCTCCGTCGTCGTTCGGACCTGGTGGACTAGCACCAACTCGAGGTGGTAGACGGTGAACATCCCCATCACGACCGCGATCGCGAGGAAGGCGACCCCGTACCAGGAGCGCCCGAACCGGGTGTAATCCACGATGGCGAACGCGATGGCGACCGCACCGGTGACGATGGCCAGGAGAATCGGCACCTCCGATGCCCCCAGGTGTGCCATGGAGTCACACTATGGCTACGCGCGTATGAACATTGCGGCCGTGGAACATGACCCGGACGCCGTCGAACCGGGGCGATAGACTGACGTGTACGCATCCACTGGGACGCATCATGGGCACAGTTCGCACGGTGGCGGCTGTGTGGAACCGCGTACCGAGGAGCACGATAGACTGGTGGTTCGCGTGAACTGGCCGACGCGGCACCCGAGGCTGCTCGTCCTGATCCTCCTGGGCGCGCTGGCGGTCGGCGTGGGCATCGGCGTCGGCGGGACCGGATCGCCCTTGGGTGTGCGCCTCCTCTTCGGCGGCGCGGTCGTGTTCCTCTTCGGGGCTTCCGGGTACGTTGCCATGGAGTTCCAGCGTCGCTTCGATACGGGTTCCGCCGGCGGTCGCTGAGACCGATAGGTTTACCCGGCGAGGCCCCGTGAAACGGGGTATCTTATGTCAGGGACGGTCGACCGCTGGCTGCGATTGTCGGATGGGCCGCGGCCACTCTGGTGGCTCGGGTGGCGTCCTGCGGTGGCGATCGGTGGCGGCGCGGCCACGGGCCTCGTGCTGGGAAACGCGCTGGCGATTCCCATCTCCCTAGTCCTCGGCGTCCATCCGCTCGCCACCACCGCTGGTATGATCCTCGTCGGGACCCTTGGCGGACTGCTGGCCTGGTACGCCGGTGCCAATCGCATCAACGACCAGTACGACGGGCTCCTCTCCACCGTCCAGGAGGGGACGACCGCCCCCGAGGGGGACGTGACGACCTTCGCGCTTGTCGGTGAGGGACACGGGTCGAAGCCCCTGGTCGAGGCGCCGACCGAAGTCGAATCCACCTACCTGTCGTTGGCGCCGGAGACGGTCACCATCTCCGAGGGAGCCCTCGACCTGGTCGAGCGCGCTCCCGCCGTCGACGAAGAGTTCACCGTCAGGTTCGAGGACGTAGCGTCGACGTCCATCACCGACGGGACGCTCACCATCGAGACGACCGACGGGACGACGCGGCAGTTCGCTGCCCCGACCGACGCTGGCCCTGCGATCGACAGGTTGCTGGACCGCTGTCGCTCACAGCGCGACGACGTATAGGAAGGCCCAGAAGACGAGCAGCAGGACCACCCCGGTCCCGACGATTCCCCAGCCGAGCCATCCGGGCCCGTCGAGCGATTGCGTCTGTGCCATATGCGCTCGTCACTCACATGGGGCTCCCCAAATATAATGGCACCGACGCGGGCCGGCCTCGCCCCGGTCAGCCGTGGAGGAAGACCAGCCACACGACCGCGGCGATGAGCACGAAGACGAGAGGCCAGACCACCACGATGAACGCGATGGCCTCCTCGCCCGTGAGCGCCGGCAGGTCCATCACGACACCTCCCCCAGCCCGCTGGGCGGTTCGTCGTCGGCCGGGACGGCGAGCGTACCGTCGGCCGTCTCGAAGGTTGTCGTCCCCCGCTCGGGGTCGTAGGTGATCTCCGAGAGGTCCGACAGAGCGAGGGTGCTCCGTCGGATGTCCTCGACGCTGCGGTGTGGTACCGATACCCGGCGCACGCTCACCGTCAGCGTATCGTCCGAGCGCTGGACGTCGGTGAGCAGGCACTCCCGGGGGACCGCACAGTAGCGGATGGTGGTCGTCTCGGTCACGGTCCGCCACCCCGGTCGCTCGTCGACGAGGTCGGTCCAGGCGGAACGGGCCCGCCTGCGGACGACCTGGAGCCCGACCAGCCAGGCACCAAGGCCCAGGAGTGCCCCGATGGCGATAGACGCCGCGACGGGGATGACCGCCAGGACGAGCAGGTTCGTCCCGTTGGTGCCGAACAGCCGATGCAGGGGTCCGGTGACGACGTCGAGGCCGCCCCGGAGCAGCAACGCTCGGACGCCCCAGGTGGCGACGACGTTGCCGACGAGGAAGCCGACCAGTGCGCCACCGGCGACGGCCAGTTTCGGGTACCAGCCCAGCCACCAGGCGAGGGTCGTCCAGGGGCCGATTCGGGTCGTATGTTCTGTCATGGTGCTATCGTCTGCGACACCCAGCCGGTGGCCCCGCTGGGGAACGCCGCGGTGTTGATCTTGGTCTGCAGGTCGCCGGTGCCGTCGACCGCCCTGACCACGACCTCGTGGGCGTCCCCGGGCGGCTCGTAGGTGAACGACCACATCCGCCAGACGTCGTCCCCTGGGAGCGGCTCGGAGAGCGTCGCTTTCGACCAAGAGTCGCCGCCATCGGTCGAGACCTCCACCCTCGCGATGCCCCGGGTCCCGGCGTACGCGTGACCGCCGACGGTGATCCGGCCGTCGTCGTGGTGGACGACCTCGTGGAGCTTCGCGACGGTGGTCACGGGGCCCGTTCCCTCCCAGCCTCGTTTCTCCCAGTAGCCGGTTGCCTCGCCTGCGATGACCTCGATCTCGGTCAGCCACTTGACGTTGACCTCGCCCCAGCGCCCGGGGACGAGGGCACGGACCGGTGCCCCGTGGGCCCGTGGGAGTTCCCGACCGTTCATCCCGTAGGCGAGAAAGCCCTGCTCGAGCGAGTGGAGCGGGAACTCCTCGTAGTAGCCGTCGACGGCGTGCAACACCACGTGGGTCGCGTCGTCGTCGACGCCCGCCTCGTCGAGGAGGGTGGCGGCCGGGACGCCGGTCCAGAGGGCGTTGTCCATCTTGTGGCCGTTGAGGTCCTCACCGACGCAGCGCAGCGTGTAGAACCGATGGTCGGCGTCGCGGCCGGTGAGGTCGCCGTAGCCGACCTCGAGGGGGTCGTCGACGGCGCCGGTGACCGACAGCGACCACTCGGCGAGGTCCACCCCTGGATTCACCGTGTTGATGTCGACCTCGTAGAAGGCCCTGATGGGGGAGACGAGACCGGGGAGGTCACCGACGGAGAGCGACCGTTCCGCTGCCATATCGAGACGCTCCTGGATGGTGGCCCGGTCCGCCGCCGAGATGGCGGAGAGCTTCGGCGGGGTCCCCAGCGGCGTCCGGTTGCCCAGGGCGAACCCGAGACCGATCGCACCCACGCCACCGACCGTCCGGATGACCTCACGCCGGGCACCGTCGACCGCTCCGGACCGCCGACGCCGATCGACCGACGATAGCGCCAGCACGGCGGTCATCGGGAGCGTCACGCCGAGTGCCGCCCACGGTGCCCTCGTCAGGAGCGTTGCGACCACCCACGAGAGCAGGTACGCGCTCCCGAGCGGGACGAGTCGCGAGCGGTCCTCTCCCACAGCCAGTGCCACGGCCGCGACGGCGGCGAAGAGCAGTACCGTCAACGCCAGGGCGAGGATGAACCCCGCGTCCTCGCCCAGTTTCCCCAGGGCGACGATGGCGATCCGGAGCACCACCGCGGGCATGTGGTCGACCTCCCAGGCGTGGACCGGGACCGCGACGAACGCGTCCGAGCGCCCGACCGCCGCGTACGACCCGGCGACGGCGACGACGCCGGCGAGTAGCGACAAGCCGATGCCGTCCCGGGAGCGTGGGGCTGGGAGGGTGGTGCCCATATGGGTATCAGACCGCCATGGTGTCCACGACGACGGCGAGCAGGAGGATCCCGAGGTAGGTGTTCGAGGCCACGAAGGCCCGCTTCGCCGCCGTGTCGGTGCGTTCGCGGTGCAGGTGGACGACGGCCGCCAGGAAGACGGTCCCGAGCAGGACCGCCGTGCCCCCGTAGACCGTCCCGAGCGACGTCGCCGTCCCCAGGACGATCGCGGCGAGCATGGTCGCCCCCAGATAGAGGGTGATGTGTCGACGGGCCGTCCGGTCCCCGCGGACGACCGGGAGCATCGGGAAGCCCGCGCGGGCGTAGTCGTCCTCGTAGACCAGCGCGAGGTTGTAGAAGTGCGCCGGCGTCCACAGGAAGATGACCCCACCGAGTACCAGCGCCGGGACGCCGACGCCGTCCGTGATCGCCGCCCAGCCGATGAGCGCGGGCATCGCCCCCACCCCGCCGCCGATGACGGTGTTCTGGTCTGTGTGCGGTTTGAGGACCATCGTGTAGACCACGCTGTAGTACAGGATGGCCAGCAGGCCCAGCGCCGCCGCGAGGACGTTCACGAAGACGGTGAAGACCGCCATCGAGGCCACCGTCAGGGCGACCCCGAAAGCGATGGCCCGGCGTGGCGGGACGACGTTCGTCACCACGGGCCGGTCGTCGGTCCGGTGCATCTTCTCGTCGCGGTCCCGCTCGTAGACGTTGTTGAACGTCCCGCTCGCTCCGATGGCGAGGACGCCACCGGCGAGTGTCGCGACGGTCGTCCCGAGGGGCGGGACGCCGCCCTGGGCGAGCCCCATCGCAGCGAGGGCCACGAGCGAGAGCAGCCACCAGAGGTAGGGCTTGGTCAGTCGGACGTAGCCCCGGACCCTGGTGGCGAGACTCGGGTCGAGTACCGGGTCGCTCGAAGGTGTCCCCGCGGACGATGCCGGGTCGCGGTCGCGGTCGGGTCCTGGCGGCTCCTCGCCCGGTACTGTCGCGTCGAGGTGCCACACCAGCGCCGCCATCAGTACGCTGAAGATGACCATCGCGACGACCAGGTGCACGGTGGCAACGGCCGGCGTCGCCCCGCTGACGGCGGTTCGCGCCCCCAGCAGTACCTCGAAGGGGTACAGGACGACGGCGACCCCCAGGGCGAGTCGCTCTCGACGGGCCGTCGGGGTGGTGAACGCCTGCGCGACGGTCACGAGGAGTATCGCTCCCACGACGACCGCTGCGAGCCGATGAGCGACGACGACGAGGGTGCCCGTCGAGGCCAGCCACGGCCCCCCACAGAGCGGCCAGGTCGAACAGGCCGCCGAGGCGTTCGCGAGGGCGTTCGAGACCCCCGCCAGGATGAGCAGGTAGGTGCCGACGGTGGACGCGACGATGAGCGTCGTGGCGTCGGGGCGGGCCGGCCGTGCGTCGAGGTCGTCGAGTGGGGTCATGGTGGTGTCAGGCGACGTTCGTCGGGAAGTAGATGAACGCGAGGATCAGCACTGACACGAACGTGAGGAAGTGCCAGTACAGCTCCGTCGTGCTCACCATCAGGTGGCGTTTCTCGCCGAAGTGCCCGCGGACGAACGCGCGATAGCCGATGATGGCGACGAGCGCGAGACCCACGAGCATGTGGATGCCGTGGATGCCGGTGATGACGTAATACGACGCGCCGTAGGGTCCCGATGTGAACGAGAACCCGTCCGCCATCAGGGTCGCGTACTCGTAGCCCAGGATGGCCAGGAAGCCGAGACCGAGCACGAACACTGCGGTGAGGCCGGCGTTGAACGCGCCGCGGTTGCCGTTGCCGATAGCGCGCCGAGCGTAGGCGAAGGCCAGGCTACCCACGAACAGCAACGCGGTCATCGCGATGCCGTACGAGAGCGTCGGCGGTGGCAGGTCGGTCGTGGGCGGGAAGAACGCCGACCGCGTGGAGCTCAGGTAGAACCACGTGACGAACAGGCCGGCGAAGACGATCAGCTCGCCCCCGACGACCAGGATCATCGCCAGGTAGCCCGAGCGGACGCCCAGGACCTGTCGTTTCTGTTCGGGGAGGATGCCCTCCTCGTACTCCTTGATGCTGTACTCTTTGGTCCAGCCCCACATGCCGTAGAGGCTCACGGGGACGCCCACGACCAGCACCGGGAGCCACATCGCGAGGCCGACGCCCGTGAAGAAGAGGCCGACGGCCAGCCAGAACGGGTACTTGCTCCCGTGGGGGAATCCCTCGGCACCGGAGCCGCGGGAGACCTCCGAGGCCTGTTCTTCAGACATCGGCGGTCACCTCCGGGCGCGCGGTGGCGTCCTGGGGCGACATCGACGAGTCGCTCCCTTCGACGGTGAACGAGTCGGGAACGGTCCCGCCGTTGGCCTCGACCCACTGCTGGTAGTGCTCCGGCGAGACGACGTAGATCTTCGAGACCATCTGCGAGTGGCCCTTGCCACAGAGTTCGGCGCAGTTGATCTGGTAGACGTCGGCGGGGACGGTTTCACCCCCCGCCTGGATGGTCGTCTCTCCGGAGACGTGGTCGACCATGAACGAGGCGTGGTTCAACTGCCCGGGGATGGCGTCTTTCTTGATACCCAGCTCCTGGACGGCGAAGCTGTGTATCACGTCCCCGGAGGTCACCGAGAACTTCACGAGCGTGTTCGACGGGAGGACCACCCGTTCGCTCTGGACGAACGGGACGCCCTCGACCTTCATCCGCCAGGTCCACTGTGCGCCCACGACGTGCATGTCGAGTTCGCGGCTGGTCGAGACCTTCTCGATCGGTTGACGGGCCTGGTCGGTCTGGGCGAGCGCGCCGGCGCCCATGAAGATGGCCATCGCCATCAAGAAGAGGACGCCGATGACCCAGACCGTCAGGGTGTACTTGCCCTGGCCGGGGCGCAGCGGCGTCGGCGAGGACCGATAGGCAGCTGCGTACCGCCAGATGATGTACCCGATGACCAGGATGGTGCCGCCGCCCCCGATCATCTCGAGGGTCATCAGCGTCACCTTGAGGTTGTTGATGACGCCGATGGGGTAGCCACCCGACTCCAGGCTGTGGGAGACGAGGTTGCCGAAGTCCCAGAGGAACAGCGCGACGCCGGCGGCGATGACGAGCGCCCAGAAGGCGGCCGAGACGCCGCCGAAGCTGACGTCGTCGGCGACGTTCTCGGGCTCGTCCTCGCGGTCGCTACTCATCGTCGGTCACCTCCGATTCCGTCTCGGTGTCGATCTCGCCGCCGTCGGCCCGTGTGCCATCATCCGCCGATCGGCCGCCATCAGAGACGGTCGAGCCCCCCTCCCCGTAGACGTTCGTCGGGGTCGGCGGGGTGTAGGGGAAGCCGTCCCACTCGGGGGAGGGCATGTTCTGCCCGGAGAACAGGTCCTCCCAGGGGTTCTCCTCGAGGTCCGGTCCATACCGGAGGCTGAGCAACATGTTCAAGAAGAACACCAGCTGCCCGGAGGCGACGAAGTACGCCGCGCCGGTCGTGAGGACGTGCCAGAACTGCAGGCCAGGCGCGTACGTGTAGGTGGCGTACCGCCGCATCATCCCCAGTTCGCCGAGGTGGCTCATGAGGAAGAACAGAAGCGGCAGGCCGAGCAGGGTCGTGAAGGCGTGATACTTTGCCCCGAGCTGATTGTACATCTTCCCGGTCATGTTCGGATACCAGTAGTAGATACCCGACATCAGCCCCATCACCCCGACCATGAAGAGGGTGAAGTGGAAGTGACCGACGACGAAGTACGTCGAGTGCAACTGGATGTCGGTGGCCGGCTGCCCCAGGTCGATGCCCTCCATGCCGGAGTAGATGAGCCCGATGAGCGATCCCAGTGCGAACAGCATGGGGGTTGTCAGGTGGACGCGTCCCTTGTACATCGTCCCGATGGCCGCGAAGATGAAGACGCTGAACGCGACGACGATGGCCATCGAGAACACCATGAACACGTACCGGCTCGCGCCGATGCCGGTCGCGTACATGTGATGGGCCCACACGCCGGCGGACATCGCCGACAGCAATGCGAAGGCGCCGACGACGGGCTTGTACCCGAACAGCGGCCGTTCGGAGAACCGCGAGATGATCTCGAGGGAGATACCCATCCCGGGGATGACCATGATGTACACCTCCGGATGGCCGAACGTCCACCAGATCCACTGGTACAGCAGCGGATCGCCCCCGAGGCGGGCGTTGAAGAACGCCATGTTGAGGGCCCGCTCGAGGAACTGCAGCCCCAGGGCGTCGATGACCCAAGGGAACGTATAAAAGCCCAGCACCGGCGTGAGGATACCGAACGCCCAGATGGAGATGGGCAGATCGAACAGCCCCAGGTCGGGCCGGCGCTCGTTGATGACCGTCGTGAAGAAGTTGATGCCGCCGGCCGTCGAGCCGAACCCGATGATAAACAAGGACGCGAGCAGTTCGGCGTCCGTGCCGGAGGTCGCGTGCATCGTATTCAGGGGCGGGTACTGGAACCAGCCGGCACTCATCGGCATGCCGGTGAGCCCGAGCAGGTTCGTCACGAACGGGAGGTACAACAACGCACCCCCGAACAGGATGGCCCACGCACCGAGTGCGTTCCACCGCGGGAACGCCATCTCGTCGGTGCCGACCATCAACGGGATGAAGTAGTTCTGGAAGGCGCCGGTGATCGACGGGATGACCCAGACGATCATCGTGAGTCCGTGGATGCCGATGAGGGCGTTGTAGCCGTTCAGGCTCAGGAACGACAGGTCGGGGCTCATCGCGAGTTCCGTCCGGAAGATCAACGCGAGCAGGCCCGCGAGCCCGAAGAAGAACAACCCCCACCACATGTACAGTATGCCGATCACCTTGTGATTGGTCGTGTACACCCAGTAACGCCATCCGCTCGGTTCCTCGTGGTCGTGACCGTTTTCGTGAGCGGCCTCTGTGGTCGCTGTCGTCATGTCACATCCCCTTCTCGCCGCCCGTTTCGATGGCCAGGCGGTGGGCCTTGAGCGTCTTGACGAGGGCATCACCGCCGACTTCGTCGGCGATGGGGTCGAGGCTGGCCGTCATACCGGGCGACCAGCCGGGTCCCTTGCCCTGGTCGCCACCCATCTGACCGACGACCACGGCACCCGACATACCCCATTTATAGTGGTTCTGACAGTAATACAGGTAGACGCCCTTCGTGTCGAACTGATACGTGAACTTATCGCCGAGCTGTGGCGACTGTGAGTTGATCACCTGTTTGCCGTACTTGTTCGCGATGCCCCCGTTCTCGCTGCCGTCGAAGAAGTCCTGTTTCACGGACATCATGCCGGCAGCGCCAGTCATGAACCCGGAATCCCAGCCGTCTGCGTCCTCCGGGATGAGTCGCTGACCGAAGTGGTTGCCGGTCAGCGCCGTCGTCGTGTGGGGGCGCGCCCAGGATATGTCGTGATGGAAGTAGTGTTTCCACGTGACCGTCGTCCCCGGTTCGACCCACACCGTCGGGGGGAAGAAATGGTAGTTGTTCGAATCGTCCGCCGCCTCGAAGGCGTGGACGGTCACCTGGCCCGATGCGGGGTGCGATGGCGACCCGATCTGCATCTGCAAGTTGGCGCCGGCCGCGTTCGCCATCTGCAACATCTTCATCATCTGTGGGGACTGGCTCCCTTTGGTCATCGTACAGCCCGCCAGGCTGGTGAGTGCGATTCCGCCACTCCACTTCAGGTAGTCGCGTCGTGAGGGCACTGGTGCATCACCCTGATCCAAAATACCCCAAGTATTGTGGGTTATTATATCCCCCCGATCCTTCATCACCGGCGCTGCAGGCGGTCTGTCGGGGGCTCGGCGGCTCACCGTGTGGTGATACCAAACGGCGAACGGACTGGCACGGCAACGACTCCACTCACCGAACGGTGATTCGTCCGACGGCATCGGGGTAACGCACCGAAGCCTGCCCGGTAGCGCGCGGGAATGTGCACTCGATGACGCCGCGGAGGAGAGGACGGTCGACCGCTCAGACGTCCAGGAAGTACACCTGCTTGCGAGCGTCACGGAAGCTGTACCGCGAGTCGACGAGGCCCGCATCGGTGAGCCGGTTGAGCGCGTACCGCACGGTGCGGTCCGGGAGGAGACTCTCCTCGGCGAGTTGGCCCTGCGAGAGGGGGTCTTCCGACTCGAGGACCTTGGCGACGAGCTTCGCGCTCGGCGGCAGTTCGCGGAGTCGCTCGCGGAATTCCTCGTCGCTCTCGATCGGCGACTGCCTCTGAGTGGTGGTCGTGCTCATGGTCACTCTTGACAAACCACAGTACGTAAAGGTTGGCTATACCCTTGTCTAAAGTCCTAATACAGTATAAGGATCCTCACCCCAGCAAATACCGGACGACGGGGAACCGATCGAGCAGTCGGTGGTGCTCGAAGTAGGCGTCGAGGCCCACGATCCGACCGGCACCGAACGCACCGAGACCGAAGAGGACGAGGGCGTACACCAGGTGGTGATCGACGATGACGGCCCCATCGAGGGGCAGTTCGGCGAGCCAGAACACCCCCATGACGAGGGCGCCGACGACGGCGCTCGCCCGCACGGCGGCGCCGAAGATGAGCGTCCCGCCGGCGAGGGCGAGCCCCCAGATCAGGAGCGGACCGAGGAACCACCCGGCGGCCTGGCCCACCGTCGCGAACGCGCCCGAGAGCGGGTTGGCCGGCGAGACACCGTGGAAGAGGGTCGCGGGGGTCCAGGTCGGCGACGTGATGCGCCGGAGACCGGCGTCGAAGAGCACCCAGCCGACCGACATGCGCATCGCGACCAGGGCGTATCCCGCCCACCGTTGTGAGTAGGGAACGACGGTCTCGTGTCCGAGGACGGAGAGGTGGACGGCGTCTCGAGTCATCTGATCGTGCGATCGGTACGACGGCGTTGCTCTTGAACGATGGTCCACGTTATCGGGAGGTGAGAACCGGGGACGACCCACGACCACGGCGCGGATCATCCAGTACGGTTTTATCCCCAGGTGTGAGTATACCCGAACGGACTCGTGAAGGGTCAGGAGTGGTACCAGGAGGACGCGGTGGCCGAGGTCTACGAGGAGAAGCGATTCTCGCGCGGCGGACGCCTCATCGATCGGCGCGAGAAACAGGCCGTCCTCGACGCCCTCGAACCGGTCGAGGACGCCTCGGTGCTGGAGATCGCGTGTGGCACCGGTCGGTTCTCGGTGATGCTCGCCGAGCGGGGTGCCACCGTCGTCGGCCTCGACATCTCGGGACCGATGCTCCGCCAGGGACGGGCGAAGGCACAGACCGCGGACGTCACCGACCGCCTCGAGTTCCTCAGGGGAGACGCGGGCCGACTCCCCTTCCCCGACGATCACTTCGACGTCGTCTTCGCGATGCGCTTTTTCCACCTCGCCGACACCCCAGGGCGCTTCCTCGAGGAGATGGCCCGCGTGTCCCGGGACGTGGTCTTCTTCGACACGTTCATGGCCCGCTCCTCGCGCAGCGCCTACAACTGGCTCCTCCCGATGGGCTCGCGGCTCTACGAGGACGAGGCCGTCCGCGACCTCCTCGCGTCGGCCGACCTCGACCTCGAATCCGTCTCTCACGACTTCGCCCTCCCCTACGGACTCTACCGGAAGATCCCGGACTGGCTCGCCGATCCGCTGCGAGAGGTCGACCGAGCGGTCATCGAGCGAGCGGTCGGCGAGCGGCTCGCCTCCGTCGCCTACTGGCGCGCGACCGTCGACGCCTGACCGGGCCAGTCGCCGGCGAGTTCGGCCCCGACCGGCCCCGTCGCGTGTGGCTCCGAGCGGCCCCGCCGCGGACGGTCCCGAGCGCTTTTTACGGCCGGGCGCCCTCCACGTCGTCATGGACCTCTCCGTGGTGGTTCCGACCCTCAACGCCCGCGATCGGGTCGTGGCGTCGCTCGACGCCCTCGCGGAGCACGCCCCCGACGCCGAGGTCGTTGTCGTCAACGGCCCGTCCTCGGACGGCACCACGGGGGCCGTGCGGGACCACCCGGCGGCCGACGCCCTGCTCGAACTCTCGGAGCGCAACCTCAACAGCGCGCGGAACGCCGGAATCGCGGCCGCGGACGGCGACGTGATCGCGCTGGTCGGCCAGGACTCACGGATTCGCGAGGGCTGGACCGCGGCGATCGCCGACGCGATGGCCTCGGACGTCGCCGTCGCGACCGGGCCGGTCCACCGGCGGGTCTCCGGTGGGGTCACCACCGAGGAACCCGAGACCGCGACGATCGGCTCCCGGTCGGTCACCTACTTCGACGGGGGGAACGTCGCCTTCACGGCGGACGTCCTCGAGACCCTCGACGGATTCGACCAGTACCTCCACACCGGGGCGGCACGGGACCTCGCACACAGACTGGCGGCCATCGGGGCAGCGGTCGCCTGGCGCCCGGAGATGGTGGTGCTCCGGGAGGAAGAAGACGACGTGGTCCACCGCGTCGGGGAGGACGACCCCCAGACCGTCCTGGGGCTCAAGTACCGCTCGATGGCCTACCGTCTGGCGAAGAACTACGGCCTGGCCGTGCGACCGGGATATCGACTGATCCGCCACGCGGTCCTCGAGGCCGCGAGCGAGGGCTGGGACGTCCTGCGGGGAGAGGCCGACGTCTCCACCTGGCTCTCGACGGGCCGGTCGTTCGCCGAGAACGCGACGCGGGGGCTTCGAGAGGGGCTCGCGGCCCGTGCCGCGGACGAACCGCCCCGTCGGAACCCACACGGGGTGACGGCGCGCTCGCAGTCGCCCATCTCGACGTACTCGCTGTAGCGCCCGTCCGTCGCCGCGAGTCCGGAACGCCCCGCGTCTCAGCCGTCGCGATCCAGGGCCGGGACGACCCGCGCGGCGTTCTTCGAGAAGACGCGTTTCATCTGGTCCTCCGGCACGTCGA
>JBDGUE010000008.1:0-54111 GCA_042216045.1 Halanaeroarchaeum sp.
TGGCTCTCACCTTCGTCGCGGTGTGGCTCGCGAGCCGCGAGTTCGATCGGCTCGACGGAGCGTAATACACCGACGGGACACGTGGCCCCTGCCTGAGTCGACGATCCGTCGGGATCGGAGCGATTGGATGTCGACTGCTCGCTTCGCTCGCAGTAACAATCCGTCCTCCCCGATTTGAACGCTGTGAGACGGTCGCGCTCACTTCGTTCGCGCGCTGCGACTCACAAGCTCAAATCGGCTCGGTCGGATGTGTTTCACAAATCCGCCCTCCCCGATTTGAAACGCGTGAGACTCGCTTCGCTCGTCTCACTGTTCCCCGCTCGCTCCGCTCGCGGGGACGGGGGAAAGCCGATCTACAGTCGGCTTCGGATCGGCTGGAAAACCAGTCCGCCCTCCCCGATTTGAACGCTGTGAGACGGTCGCGCTCACTTCGTTCGCGCGCTGCGACTCACAAGCTCAAATCGGCTCGGTCGGATGTGTTTCACAAATCCGCCCTCCCCGATTTGAACGGGGGACAAGTCGATCTACAGTCGACTGCTCTACCAGTCTGAGCTAAGGGCGGTCACGATAACGTAGCCAGTCGGTCGAATTTAAGGGTTGCCTTTCGCTGGCGGGCGACGAGTATCGGGAGGGTCTCCCCGGTGGTGCCGGACACCGATCCACGGCGGTCCGTTCCGCAGGGCTGTACACGGAGGGCACCGGACGAGAGACGAACAGTTTGGCGTGATCGCCGCAGTCGAGTCCCCGGCCGTGGGTCTCCGTGACGGGTCTCCAGCCACGCGGTCCGAAGACGGGCGCTCGCGGGGTCTCTCGTGACTGACGGACGTCATACATCGGGCGAGCCTTGAAATAGGAGGAGACCCGTAGAGAGAACCGAAGGCGCATGAGCAAGATCACGTTTCGCGCCGACGACGACCTCGTCGAGGCCGTCGAATCCCTCGACGCCTCGAAGAGCGAGGTCATGCGCGACGCCCTCCGGACCTACCTGGAGGGGACCCGGGAGCCGGAGCAGGTCGGCCACCGGCACGTCGAGGAGTCGTTGGACGAACTCATCGATCGCCGCGTAAACGACGTCCTCGAGGACCGCATCGATGGGACTGGCGTCGCCGAGGGCGACGTGGCCATCACGCTCTCGGTGGATCGCGTCGAAACGGAACGGACGGAGAGCAGCCGAGCGTCGGAGTCCGCAGGCGAGACGTCACCGGGAGCGTCCGAGGACCCGACCTGTCGGTCCTGCGGGACGACGCTCGATCCGTCCCACGAGTTCTGTCCGTCGTGTGGCGAACGGGCGCCGACCGAGACGTACTGCGAGTGCGGGACGAGCCTCGAGGACGGGTGGGCGTTCTGTCCGAGTTGCGGGAGACGGACACCGGCTGCGGACGCGCTCGATCGGTAGGTCGCGTTTACACCGGCGGAAGTTTTTTAGACCAGGGAGGTAATGGTTAGCGTACGTAAGACGGTCGTCTTACAGCGAGGCCCGCGCAGAAGGGGCGCACAGGCGCTCTCGCCAGCGTGTAAGACGACTGGGAGAGACAGACCGCCGTCTTACGGGATCAGGGGAATACAACATGGAGCGAGTCACACTCCGCATCCCGGCGCAGCAGATAGAGGAGGTCGAACAGATGGTTGAACGGGGAAAGTTCCCGAACCGGAGCGAGGCCATCCGGTCCGCGGTGAGAGAGATGCTCGACGAACAGCAAGAGCAGACCACGAACAACCGGAACTGGGCCAAGGTGTAACCCATGCAAGATATCGTTCAGGACGCACTCGACAACGCAGAGGAGGAGAAGAAGAGTAGAGCAGAATCGTCGGACGCGGACGAGTTCGGGGATCCACGCATCGTCATCGTCGGCGCCGGAGGCGCCGGAAACAACACCGTGAACCGCCTGTACAACATCGGCGTCGAGGGCGCGGACACGATCGCCATCAACACCGACAAGCAACACCTCAAGATGATCGAGGCCGACACGAAGATCCTGGTCGGCAAGTCGCTGACCAACGGCCTCGGAGCAGGTGGCGACCCGAGCATGGGCGAACGTGCGACCGAGATGGCCCAGGGGACCATCAAGGAGGTCCTCGGTGACGCGGACCTCGTCTTCGTGACCGCCGGAATGGGTGGCGGGACCGGCACCGGGGCCGCACCCGTCGTCTCCCAGATCGCAAAGGAGCAGGGGGCGATCGTGGTCGGCATGGTCTCCACCCCCTTCAACGTCGAGCGCGCGCGAACCGTCAAGGCCGAGGAGGGCTTAGAGAAGCTGCGCGAGGAGGCCGACTCGATCATCGTCCTCGACAACAACCGCCTGCTCGACTACGTGCCGAACCTCCCGATCGGCAAGGCCTTCTCGGTGATGGACCAGATCATCGCCGAGACGGTCAAGGGCATCTCCGAGACGATCACCCAGCCCTCGCTCATCAACCTGGACTACGCCGACATGACCGCCATCATGAACCAGGGCGGCGTCGCGGTGATGCTCGTCGGCGAGACCCAGGACAAGAACAAGACCGACGAGGTGGTCAAGGACGCGATGAACCACCCGCTGCTCGACGTGGACTACCGGGGCGCCTCGGGCGGTCTCGTCCACATCACCGGTGGCCCGGACCTTACGCTCAAGGAGGCCGAGGGCATCGCCGACAACATCACGGAGCGCCTCGACGCCTCGGCGAACGTGATCTGGGGCGCGCGCATCCAGGACAACTACAAGGGCAAGGTGCGGGTCATGGCCATCATGACCGGCGTGCAGAGCGCACAGGTGCTCGGTCCGTCCACCCAGAAACAGGCGGACAAGTCACGTCGCGAACTCCAGGACGTCGAGGGTCCAGCCGATCCGCCGACGTCCTCCACTTCGACCGGCGGGGGCAACGAAGACGGCTGGTCCGCCTCCTCGGACGGGGGACGGGACGAGGTCGAGAAGCACAACGGCCTCGACGTGATCAGGTAGCCGAGACCGACCCCATCGCGTCGAGGAGCTGGCACTTTCTACACCGATCGCCCGTCGTCGGCGAACCACAGGACGTGCAGGGCTCGAGTTCGGGAGACCCCTCCCCGCGGTACCGCTCGGCGGCCATCCGGGCGAGGTCCTCGTAGCCGGCGATGATCGAGTGACGCGTCCCCGGGTGAGACTCCTCGAGGGAGAGCAGGAGGTCCTGGATCTCGCCGCGGAAGGACGCCGCGGCGTGGGGACACTCCTCGACGTGCGAGGGGACCGAGAAGAGGTGGGCGTAGAGGGCGACCTCCTTCTCCGGGACGTCCCGGAGCGGCTTGGCTCGGGGGACGAAGGACGGCTGTTCGGTGCGCTCGGGGAGCGGACCGAGACTCGCGTCGAAGTGCTTGGCCATCTGGGCGACGTCACCCTCCAGGACGTTCATCAGGGCCGTCTCGGCTTCGTCGTCCAGGTTGTGCCCGGTGAGCAGGACGTCGGCGTCGAGGTCGGAGGCGTACTGGGAGAGAGCGTCGCGACGGAAGACGCCGCAGTACGCACACGGAGCCATGTCGAGGGGGTCCTCGGCTGCGACCTCGTCCATGCGAACCCCGTACTCGTCCTCGTAGGTGACCGTCACGTGCTCGACGTCGTGCGTCGTGGCCACCTCGCGGGCGGCCTCCAGGCTCTCGTCGCGGTAGTCCTCGATCCCCTCGTGGATCGAGAGCGCGATCAGCTCCACGCGCGGGTCCGCGTCGAAGGTCTCGGCCAGGATCCGGGTCAACACCGTGCTGTCCTTCCCCCCGGAGAGTCCAACGACCCAGGTCACCGGGTCCGCGGGCGTCGCCGACGCCGGGAGGAGGTCGTCCTCCCGGATCCGGTTGCGAACCCGTCGCTCCACCGACTCCCGGAAGTGCGTCTCACAGAGGTGCGCGCCGGAGTAGGCCGCGTGCATGACGGCCTCGCGGTCGCACTTCGAGCACTCCATCGCCGTGGGGTAGCGGACGGGCGCGTTTCACCGTTTCGTCCCCGGCGTCACGCGGCCCGCCGTCACGAAGAAGGGGATCGTGGCCTCGCGTTCGTAGCGCTCCTCGGCCATCTGATCGACGACCGCCCGCCCCATCGTCTGCCAGCGGTCCCGAAGGCGGTCGACGGCCGACCCCGTGAGGCCCCCCGCCTCGAGCGTCTCGCGCTGTTCCTCGATTCGGGTGCCTCGGGCCTTTCGTTTCGCAGATTCGAGATCCTCCTCCGTGTACGGCGGTCCGACGGTCCGTCGCACGGTGTGTCGGACCGTCCGGACGGAGTGAAGACCGGCCGCGGTGAAGAGGTCCGACGCGCTCGATCCGAGCGTCACGTCCGTCTCGACGCCGGCGATGTAGTGACGCCGGAGACGGGCCGCGAGACTCGCCTCCTCCTCGACCGTCGACTCGACGGAGACGGCCGCGTTGTCGGGTTCGATGGCGGCAACCAGATCACTCGACACCCGGGCGAACTCCGCGACGGCGGCCGCCGGATCGGGAAGGTTGATCAACAGCGCCTGACAGAGCACGAGATCGGCGACGCCGTCGCGGAACGGGAGCCGCGTGGCGTCCCCCTGGACGAGCGGGCCCGCTCCGTCGGCCTCGAGGAGGGTCCGATCGACGTCGACGCCGATCACCGAACCGGGGGACTCCTCGCGTAAGACGCTCGTCAACGACCCGATCCCCGACCCGACGTCGACGGTCAGCGACCGATCGGCCAGGTCCAGTGCGTCGAGTGCCGATCGGTCGTCCCAGAACCCCCGTCGCGTATCGCGGAGGTACTCCGGTGAGAAGCGGCGCACGCCACGGTCTACCGCGGTCGGAGTGAAAAGCGATCCGGTCAGGACTCGCGCAACGACTGGGCCCGCTCGACGTTCCAGGCGAATCCGCGACCGTCCTCCGTCGGAGTCTCGAGCACGAAGGGCAGGTCTCGCAGGGCCGGGTGGTTCAGGACCGCCTGCACCCCTCGAGCGCCGATCTCCCCGTCGCCCAGGTGTGCGTGTTCGTCCCGAGTGGTTCCACGGCCGTGCTTGGAGTCGTTCAGGTGGACGCAGGCGAGGGCATCGAGGCCGATCGTCGCGTCGAACGCCTCGATCGTCTCCCGGACGCCCGCCTCGGTCTCGAGGTCGTATCCCGCCGCGAAGGCGTGTGCGGTGTCCAGGCACACGCCGAGGTCCGTCTCCGCCCGTTCGAGGACGGCGGCGAGATCCGCGAAGTCGTCCCCCAACTTGGTGCCGCTGCCCGCGTCGGTCTCGACGAGGACGGACACCGACGGCGGGATCGAGAGTTCCTCGAGCGCGCTGGCCGCATTGTCGAGACCAGCGTCGACGCCTGCGCCGGTGTGAGCCCCGAGGTGGACGTTTACGTACTCGACGCCGAGTCTCGCGGCCGCGTCGACCTCTGCCTGCAGGCTCTCGATCGACCGTTCACGGAGGTCCGAGTTCGGGGTCGCGAGGTTGACGAGATACGACGCGTGAATCACCCACGGACCGATCCCCGCCGCCTCCGTTTCCGTCCTGAACCGCTCTGCCACCCCGTCGTCGACGTGTGGCTCCCGCCAGACCTGCGGCGAGTGCGTGAATATCTGGCCGCAGGTGCCCCCGACGTCGCGTTGACGCTCGACGGCGTTGTCGATTCCACCGGCGACGGAGACGTGGGCCCCGATCCGCATGGGAATTCGGAGGACACCTGGTGAAATGTGGGTGTCGATTCCGGCGACCCGGACGGTCACTCGGTCGGGTCCTCGCGGCGACGATTCCAGGCCGCCGCGGCGTACTTCTCGCGCGCCAGCGAACGGGCGGACTCCAGTTCCGCCGCCGTCCAGGCCGCCTCCTCGGCGTCTGCCCAGTTCGCGAGCGCAGACTCGAGGGCCGCCACGGCCCCATCCCGATCGACGTCGCCCGTCTCCCGAATCGACGTCACGCGGTCGCGGAACCCGGCCGCGTCCACGGCGGGATCCACGAACGCCCCCAGGTGGCGCTCGGGGTCGGACGCAAAGGACAGTGACCCGTGCTGGATGATCGCCTCGCGGGTCCGATACTGGGCGTTCCCGCTGATCTTTCGCCCGTCGACGACGACGTCGTGAGCGGGGTGGAGTTCGCGGAGGTAACAGGCCGGTTCGTAGCGGGCCGGGCGCTCCTCGTCCACGTAGGACGCGTCGATCCCCATGCGGTCGAACGCCTCGAAGATCGGGGTCATCAGGCGGTCGTAGCTCTCGAGGAGGTCGCCCGGCACCGCCGCGGTCGGCAGAGCGATCGAGTAGGAGATGTCACCGACGGCGTCGTGATAGATTCCCCCGCCGCCCGTCTGTCGACGGGTGACCTCCACGTCCGCCCGTTCCAACGCCGCCCAGTCGACGGTCTCGGGGTCCTGGTGGTAGCCGAGGGACAGCGTGCTCGGCTCCCAGGAGTAGACCCGAACCGTCCAGGGCCCGCCGTCCGCGACCGTTCTGGCCGCGATCTCGTCCAGTGCCATCTGCATCGGGCCCGATCGGCGCTCCTCACGCACCAGCCGAACGTCCCGGTCCGTCGGATCCATGGGGGGCGTACAGGGGCCGCGGGGAAACGGATTGCGCTCCCGGAGACCGATCGTTTACGTACCTGTACCGTCGATCCCTCGACGCCTGCTTGCGGTTTCGACCGAAAGGTATTTGCTGTATCGGAGTTCCGCGGTCGACGACAATTGATATCGTTGCATGTGGTTTATCACATATACCCAACGCGTGTGCCGACCGCCGCGGGCCTTTTGTTCGCCGGACCGCTATCCTTCGTGGATGGCGTCGAACGTGGCCCAGGAGATGGCCGACCTCGATCCGGCGGACTTCCACCTGCTCTCGGGAGTCGAGCACGGCATGCGATTCTCGAAGTGGGTGAACGTCGAGGAGTTGCCCTCCTTCTCCGGGCTGACCGAAGAGGAGGTCGAGTACCGAACGAATCGAATGCTCGATCGGGAGTTCCTCGAGCGCAAGACCATCCAGTACGTCGGCGTGCGTCTCACGTTCGACGGGTACGACGCACTGGCCCTCGGGGCCTTCGCGGAGCGGGACTCGATCGAGGGGTTCGGTGCCCCGCTGGGCGTCGGCAAGGAGAGCGACGTGTACGAGGTCCGCTCGTACCGGCCACTGGCCCTGAAGTTCCACCGCGAGGGACACACGAACTTCCGGGAGGTCCATCGCGAGCGCGATTACGCCTCGGAGAAGGAGCACGTCTCCTGGCAGTACACGGCCCGAAAGGCAGCGGAACGGGAGCACGAGGCACTCGAGGCGCTCTATCCGACCGCGAGCGTTCCCCGGCCGATCGACCAGAATCGACACGCGATCGTCATGGAGAAGATCGACGGCGTCGAACTCTCGCGGGCGGAACTCGAGCCGGCGCAGGTGAGCGGGGTCCTCTCGCTGATCCTCGACGAACTCGCCACGGCCTACCGAGAGGGGTACGTGCACGCCGACGTGAGCGAGTACAACGTCTTCGTCTCCGAGTCGGGCGTCACCCTCTTCGACTGGCCGCAGGCCGTCCCGACCGACCACGAGAACGCACGCGAACTGCTCGCCCGCGACGTGGACAACGTCGTCGGATACTTCGAGCGGAAGTACCCGGGCGACGTCCCGGATCTCGATTCGGCCGCGCTCGCGGAGGCCGTCGCGGCCGACGAGTTCGACGACCTGGACGACTTCCGGACGTCGTTATAATCGAACACACATACTTCGTTCTCCGGATATTACTGGAAAATCCCAAGGCGTAAGCCGGATTCGGGTTAACACTCCGGTCATGGCCGACCACGAAGACACTCGCTTCGACACCCTGGCCGTGACCTACGGGGAGGCCGAATCGGCAGACGGACCGGGCGACGTCGTCTCGCCGATCCACCTCTCCTCTACGTTCTCGCTGCCGGGACTGGACACGGACCTCAGCCTCGACGCCATCGACCCGGACGCGGGCGAATTCGTCTACTCGCGGTTGTCCAACCCCACCCGCCACGCCGTCGAGAAGCGCCTCGCCGCCCTGGAGGGCGGCGAGACCGCGTACGCCTTCTCGTCTGGCACCGCGGCCATCGCGAGTGCAGTGCTCTCGACGGTCGAACCCGGCGATCACGTGGTGGCCTTCGACGACCTCTACGCGGGAACCCGGCGACTGTTCGAGGGACTGATCCGGGACCGCCTGAACGTCGACGTCGAGTTCGTGGACGCCACGGACACGGCGAACGTGAAATCGGCCGTCACGGACGAGACGGCCCTGGTCTACATGGAGACCCCGACGAATCCGCTGATGGGACTGTGCGACGTCGAGGCCATCGGCGCGATCGCCGCCCGCCACGGCGCGACGTTCGGCGTCGACAACACCTTCGCGAGCCCCGTCCTCCAGCGCCCACTCGAGATGGGCGCGGATTTCGTCGTCCACAGCACGACGAAGTACCTCAACGGTCACAGCGATTCGGTCGGCGGGGCCCTGATCACCGACGATCCGGCCCTCGCAGAGGCCGTGGAGTTCACCCAGCAGATCGCACTCGGCAACGTGCTCTCGCCGTTCGACAGTTACCTCCTGCTTCGCGGTCTGAAGACCCTCCCGCTCCGGATGGAGCGCCACCAGTCGAACGCGCGCACCGTCGCCGCCCACCTCGACGATCACCCGCAGGTCGAGGCGGTCCACTACCCGGGCCTCGAGAGCCACCCCCAGTACGACCTCGCACAGCGACAGATGGCGGGGCCGGGCGGGATCCTCTCCTTCGAACTCGCTGGCGACATGGACGACGCGGCGCGGTTCCTGGAGGAACTCGACCACTTCACCCTCGCGGTGAGCCTCGGGGGCGTCGAGAGCCTCATCGAGTTGCCCGCGGGAATGACCCACGAGCCGATTCCGAGGGAGGAGCGCCTCGACATCGGGATCACGGACACGCTGATCCGGGTCTCGGTCGGAATCGAGGACGTCGACGACCTCCTCGAGGACCTCGATCGGGGCTTCGCGGCCGTCGCGCGCGACTGACCGGATTTCTCCTCTCGTCGGTGGTTAGGGTGGTCCGGGCCGGTGTCGGCGGTCGGTATAAACCACATGTGGCGATAGCAAACGGGGGCTGCGTGATCGGGGCGGGCACGTCGACGGTCCGATCGGCACGGCTCCGATTCGTACTCGGTGATCGCGGTGAGACGAACGGTGGGCCATCCATCGACCGCCGATCGGGATCCCCGCCGCGGCGAGTGCTCGTCGTCGAAAACGAAACGGCACTGGATCCCGACCGCCCCACGCGACGGTCGGCGAGAGAGCCGACGGGGACCGGTCCGTGGACGGCGCGGACTCAGCCACCGAGAACGATGCCGGCCCCGAGAGACGCACCCAGGAGGAGAGCGGCGAGGCCGACTGCCTGGACGACCCGTCGCCATCGATCCCGGACCGGCGGGGCAGAGCCATAGCTTCCCCCGCGATCACGCGGGAGTCGACCGGCGAGGTGAACCCGGACGATCGCCTCGGGAAAGACGAGAAACACCACACCGAGGACGACGCCCAGAACCGCGGCGAGCAGGGTTCGAAGGTCGGCCATCGATCACGCCCGGAGGCGCTCGATGCGTTTCTCGACGGGCGGATGGGTCGCGAGGAGCGTTGCCAGTCCGTCGCCGTCACCGAAGATGCAGAGCGCGTTCACCCGGCCGTCGATGGCCGAGTCGTCGCTCCTCGTGGCGCTCTGACTGATCTTCTCGAGCGCGCGTGCGAGGGGTTCACCGCTGCCGATCGCCTCGGCCGCGTCGCCGTCCGCCACGTACTCCCGGTACCGAGAGATCGCAAAGACGAACAGCATGACGATCATCTGGGTGAGTTGGCCGACGACGATCGCGAGGAAGAAGTCGGCGATGTCGTCCTCGCCGGTGAACAGGACCGCCCACTGGGCGACGATCGCCACGATCGAGGCGACGCCCTGCCCGAGGACCATCGCGACCACGTCGCGATTGCGGATGTGGGCGAGTTCGTGCGCCAGGACGCCCGCCGCCTCGTCGGTCTCGAGGGTGGAGAGGAGTTCCTCGGAGACGACGACCGTGCCGTTCCCCTTCCGCCCGACCGCGAACGCGTTGGGGACGCCCATCCGGGCGATCATGAGTCGGGGCTTCTCGATGCCCATGTCCGCGGCCAGGTCCTCGACCCGCCGGTGGATCTCCGGTGCGCGACTCTCGGGGAGGTCCTCCGCGCCGACGCTGCGGAGGGCCGCCCACTTGCCGATAGTGTACTGGACGCCGACGAGGGCCACGCTCCCGAGGAGGACGAGCGGGAGCGACAGGCCGAACACCCCCATCGCGACGACCGCCGCGACCGCGTAGAACGCGAAGAGGATCGAGCCGACGACGGCCATCCGAGCCGTGAGACCCAGGTGTCGCATGTCCGGCGGAAGGGCGTCGCGACTGAAAATGTCGACGGTTCGGGCGAGCGTCAGCCGAAGAGGTCGTTGAATCGCCGAACGGAGGCGTCCGGCCCGGCGATCACGAGGGCGTCACCGTCCTCGAACCGGAAGTCCGGACCGAGGTCCGTCAGGAGGTCGTCGTCGCGTTCGACCCCGAGGACGGTGCAGTTGGTCCGGGAGCGGACCGCCGCGTCCTCCATGGTTCGACCGGCGAGGCCCGGCGCGCGGGTGCGGACGATCTCGACCTGGTTCTCGAAGGAGAGGACCTCCTCGCTCTCGAGGACCGCGGAGGCGACCATCCGCCCCGTGACCGTCCCCAGCGAGAGGACGTAGTCGGCGCCGGCGCGGTACATCTTCTGGAGGTTCCGGGTCTCGTCGACGCGTGCGACGACCTCCGTCTCCGGGCTCTCCTCTCGGATCACGAGGGTCGCGAACTCGGTGGTCGTGTCGTCTGGGATGGCGAGGATCACCGACCGGGCGGCCGCGAGGCCCGCCTCGCGAAAGGCCTCGGGGTCGGTCGCGTCACCGACGACGTCGACCCCGGGACCGGACTCGCGATCGACGACCGTGTGAGGGAGGTCCATCGCGTCGAGTTCCTCGACCACCGCGCGGCCGACCTGCCCGTACCCCACCACGATCGTCTCGCCCGTCCCGGTCCGTCTGACGCTCGATCGGGTCATCTCGCGGAGGCGCTCGAGTTGGTCGTCCCGACCCGCGACGAGGAGCACCGTCCCGTTCGTGATGGTGGCGTTCGGCGAGGGCGGCGTCTCGAAGTCGCCGCGGAACCAGGCGCCGACGACGTTCACGCCGGCACGCTCGCGAATGCCGCTGTTCGCGATCGTCGTCCCGACGAGGGGGCTCCCGCGGTGGATCGGCACCTCGGCGATCTCGAAGGCGTCCCCGATCTCGACGTCGTCCCCGGGAATCGCGGTCGCGGACGTGGCCACCGTCGACGCCAGACTCGTGCCGAGGAGTGGGCGGGGCGAGAGGACCGCGTCGGCGCCCGCCAGGTCGTGGTACGTCGTGCGCTCCGGGTCCTCCACGACGCTCACCACGGTCACGTCCTCGTCGATCTCGCGAGCGGTGAGCACGATGCTCGCGTCCATCTCGTCCGAGACGTCGGCAACGAGGGCCCGCGCGTCGACGAGGTTGGCACGCTCGAGCGTCTCGATCGAGTCCGGGGCCCCACGAATGACCCGGAATCCGTCCTCGTAGAGGTCGACGGCACGGTCACGGTCCGGTTCGACGATCACGAAGGGGACGTCTCGCGCGGACAGTTCGTCGACGAGCGCCGACACCCTGGGCGAGTACGTGCAGATGACGACGTGATCGGCGAGGTCCTCCGAGACGGTCGTCGGGACGGTCGTCGAGAAGACGTCCTCCAGCAGGGGAAACACGAGGACCGGGAAGGCGAGGAAGATGAGCGCCACGCCGGCCAGTTGCATCACGATCACGAGGACGTTCATCGCCGGAGACGTCCAGGGGGCATCGGAACCGAATCCCGTCGTGGTGAACGTCTCGACGACGATCTGCAGGGAGTGCAGGAAGGTGACGGACTCGCCCTCCGCCGTCACCATCCCGACGTGGTAGACCGCAGCGAAGACGAGCATGACGGCGGCGAGCGAGAGGGAATAGGCGAGCGTGCGGCGCTTCCACGTGTCCATACTCGGAGATGTGGGGGGAGACAGTAAACTCCCGCGACGGGGAGACACCATGGTTTATTACGGGTAGCACGCACACCTACAACGAACACGGCGGCGCGGTCCGCCGCGAGGAGGAAATCGTGTTCGAGACCTTGGACGAACGGGACTACGTGGAGTTCCTCGCCGCCGTCTGGGAGCACCGGGGGTGGGAGACGGAGGTGCAACCCGAGGAGGACTCGACGTTCATGATCGCCGGCGATCGACCGGACGGGGGACGGGCGCTCATGCTGGTCGATCCGAGCACCGAGGCGACGGTGGACGTCGATCGGGTGGGCGAACTGGCCAGGATCTGCGACGCGAAGAACGTGGACCTGGGCGTCGTCGCGACGCGGGGCGACGTCACGGAGGACGCCGAACGCCGGGCGGCAGACGACGACCTGCACGTCCTCGACACGGAGACGCTCGAGGCGACCGTCGAGTCAGAGGGCCTCGAAGACCTCCTCGAGACCGTCGAGGACGGCGGCGGGATCGGCGCGGTGCTCCCGAGCGACCTCCCGTTCCCGACCCCGTCCGTCTCGCCGCCGACCATCCCGACTCGAGGGATCGCGGCGCTGCTCGTGATCGTGGGGGTCGCAGCCGCGGCGGTCGTGGGACTCCAGACGGCTGGGGTCCTCGGGGCCGGGGCACTCGACCTCCCCGTCGGTCTCGAGAGCGACGACGGACTCACCGCCACGGCGGTATCGCTCACCGGGGGCGAGGGCGAGGGCGTCCACGTCGCCTGGACGGCGAATCGACGATCCACGCTTCCGGGACCGAACGGGACGACCTACAGACCGCCAGCGGGCGATACGTTCGTCGTCGTGACGATGGCCGTCAGCAACGATCGCGGGGCGACCACGCGACTCCAGGCATCGACGTTCGCCTTCGCCGCCAACGGAACCGTCCACGGACCGCACCGGCTCGCCGGAGCGAGCGGTCAGTTGCCCGTGACCCTCGATCCCGGGAGGACGAACACGACCTGGGTGGCGTTCACCGTGGACGCCGAGGCGGAGCGGGGGACCCTTCTGGCACTGCCGAACGGGGGATCGGTCCCCGTCCGCTTCGAGCACCGACCGCGCCTCGCGGGCGCGTTCGCCTCCTGACCGCGCCGATCCGAAGTGCTTTTACTCCGATGGCGACGAGTGTCGGTACCTCGCTGGCGAGCGGGCTCCAGCGGGCTCCCGATCCACATCGGGACGGGATGTGATCCGCCGCGCGGATTGAACCAGGCAACGCCCGCGAGCAAACCATGGCACGGAGCTTCTACTCCCACATCAAGGACGCCTGGCGGGACCCCGAGGAGGGGAAACTCGCCGAGTTGCAGTGGCAGCGAAAACAGGAGTGGCGCGAGCAGGGCGCCATCGAACGGACCGAGCGCCCGACCCGCCTCGATAAGGCCCGCGACCTGGGCTACAAGGCCAAACAGGGCGTCGTCCTCGCGCGCGTCAGCGTCCGCAAGGGCACCGCGCGCCAGAGTCGCCACAAGGCCGGTCGTCGGACCAAGCGACAGGGCGTCAACCGCATCGGTCGCCAGAAGAACCTCCGTCGGATCGCAGAGGAGCGGGCGACGCGGAAGTACCGCAACCTCCGCGTGCTCAACTCCTACTGGGTCGGCGAGGACGGCAGCCAGAAGTGGTTCGAGGTGATCCTCCTCGATCCGAACCACGGCGCCATCGAGAGCGACGACGACCTCGACTGGATCTGCGACGACGTCCACGAGAACCGGGCGCTCCGCGGACTGACCGCGGCGGGCGACCGGGGACGCGGCCTGCGCAAGCGCGGGACGGGGACCGAGCACACCCGGCCGAGCGTCAACGCCGGACGCAAACGCGACTGACCGCGGGAGCCCACTCCTCCCGAGTTCTCCGCCGTGGAGCCGTCGGTGTCGGTCGTCCGGACACATTTATCACCAACGACCATCATATATTGGCCATGGCGCTCCTCGACGAGCCAGGCACGGACGTCGACAGGGAGACGATCGCACGGGCGATCCAGCGCGCCGGGGTCGCCGGGGCGGGCGGGGCGGGCTTTCCTGCACACGCGAAGTGGGACCGACTCGAGGAGGCAGACGCCCTCCTCGTCAACCACCAGGAGAGCGAACCGAACTTCCTGAAGGACCGGTATCTGGGGCGAGCGTACGCCGAGGCGCTCGCCGACCTGTTCGACTGGCTCCTGGAGGAACACCTCGACACCGTCGTCGTGGGGACCAAGGAGTCCTACCGCGGGGTCTGGCTCGGGGGCCTCGAGTCCCAGACTGACGCGACCGTGTACGGTCCCGAGGACCTCCCGCTCTCGGAGGACGAGCAATCGGGGGTCGTGATCGCCTGCACCGAGGACCGCTACGAGTACGGAATGGAGAGCGTCCTGCTCCGGTCGGTCGCCGACGTGGTCGTCGGGAGCGACCTCCCGCTGGAGCACGGCTGGATCGTCCAGAACACCGAATCGCTTTACAACATCCACCGGGCACTCGCGAGCGAGGACCCCGTGACGCGAAAACTCGTCCACGTGGACGGCGACACGCCACGCCACAAGTTCCTCGACGTGCCGATCGGCACGCCGGCGACGACGCTGCTCGCGGAGGCCGGACGGCCCGGGGGCCCGGCCGAGTCCGAGACGCTCGCCGACGGCGGGCCGGGGTGGAGCTTCGAGATCGAGGCCCGGCCAGACCGGTTCGGCGTGCGCAAACGGACGAACTGCCTGCTGATCGTCGACGCGGAACTCGCCGCGGAGAACACACTGGGCGGGGGCCGAATCAACATCCTCGGCCCCCAGGCCTGGAAGGGGCGGGAGTTCGAAACCGACCCGACCCGGATCGAACCGCCCTACGTCAGGATCCCGCTCCTGACCAACGAGGCCCTCGAGGGCACCGTCGCCCGAAGCGAGCCGACGGTCGCACCGGGGGACGTCGTCGAGCGGGGCGATCGCATCGCGGCGGCCCCCGAGGAGGGAATCGGAAACCCCCAGCACGCCTCCATCGACGGACAGGTCACGGCGGTCACCGAGGCCCACGTGACGATCGAACGGGCCTGATCGGGCGGTTCGACGACTGGCAGGTATATAGGGACGGAACCCCTCGAGACGGACGACAAATGGGGATCGATCCGAACTTCGATCGCGCCCGGAAGGTCGTCGACCAGCACGACGGACACGACGTCTGGGGACCGGTGGACGAGCCCGAGACGCTCGGCATCCACGGCTCTCACGTCGCGGTCGACTTCGACGAGTGCATCGCCGACGGGGCGTGCGTCGAGGACTGCCCCGTCGACGTCTTCGACTGGGTCGAGACGCCGGACCACCCCCAGAGCACCCGAAAGGCCGATCCGGCCCGACAGCCGGACTGCATCGACTGCATGCTCTGCGTCGACGTCTGTCCGGTCGACGCGATCGACGTCGACGCCAGTCGGGGAGACTGAAACCGACGGAATAAGGGCCTGGCGGCGAGACCCCAAAGAGAGATGGTCGAGTCCCTCGCCGCACTGCTCGCGTTCACCATCGTCCCCCTCGCGGTGCTCGTCCTGGGCGTGGGCTTCGCGATCGCGGCGAGCGTCGCGCTGCGCGACCGTCGGATCCTCCTCGGAGGGCTCCTCTTCGCGCTCATGGCCTCCCACCAGGTCACGGAGGTCACGAGTTTCCTCGCCGGCGGCACCCCCCACCAGAACGTCCTCGGCGAGCTGTTCGAGAGCGCCGTGAACCTCCTCACCGTGACCGCCATCGTCTACCTCGTGGGGAGCCTCGGGGGGGAGCGCCGGCTCACGGAATCGCTCGCGACGGTCCAGCGGCGGATGGTCGGCGAGCGGACTGGCCCCCCGCGCGACGACGGCGCGGAGAACGCGACCGTCGAGGGCGGGAAAACCGAGGCGTCGGGTCTCGACGGTCTGGCGTCCCTCCCGGCGCTCTTCGGCCACCGGAGTCGAGTCGACGCGACCCTCGGGCGAGCGGTCGACGACGCCAGGGTCACCTTTCCCATCGCCACCTTCGACCTCGAGATCCGAACCGCGGCGGACGTGGTCGCCGAGACCACCTACCTCCAGGAGATCTTCGAGATCGTCCTCGAGCAACTCGTGCTGTACAACGACACGAGCGACCCGGTCGTGACGGCGACCGTGGAGGCGGCGGAGGGGCACGTCGACGTGCGGTTCGAACACAACGGGTCTGGCCTCCCCGAGGACGTGTGCGCCGTCCTCGAGTCGGCCGAGGTGGAGTCCCGTCCGGAACTGGCGGAACTGGTCTTCGTGGAGACGCTCGTCTCGAAGTGGGGCGGCGAGGTCTCCGTCGCCGAGGACGCGGCGATCACGGTGCGTCTGGCCCGCCCCTGGCTCGCCCGACTCCGCGAGTGATCACAGCCCCCAGCGGAGCGCGATGCCGATCGTGCTCACGACGCCGACGATCGCGAAGAGCGGCGCGCCGACCCGGAGGTAGTCGGTCGATCGGTATCCCCCCGGCCCGTAGACCATGAGGTTCGTCTGATACCCGACCGGAGTGAGGAAGGCCGAACTCCCGGCGAAGAGGACCGCCACGGCGAAGGAGAGGGGGTTGGCCTCGATCTGGAGGGCCACCCGAATCGCGACCGGCGCGAACAGAACGACCGCCGCGACGGGGGTGATGACCGACGCGAGCAGGCCCGTGACGAGAAGACCACGCCCAGCATCGCGATCGGCGGAAGCGTCCCCGAGGGTACCGCGATGCCGGCCGCCAGGAAGGCCGCGGCGCCCGACGCGGAGAGGGCACTCCCGAGGGGGAAGAGCGCCCCGAGGAGGACGACGACGTTCCAGTCGACCACAGAGAAGGCGTCGGTCGGCGAGATCGCTCCACTCGCGGTGAGGACGACGACGCCACCGATCGCGGCGATCGGGATCGGCAGGGCACCGGTCGCCGCGAGCAGAACGACGGCAGCAAGGGTCCCGAGGACCAGCGGCGTGTCCGAGGAGAGCGATGGGACCTCCGGTTCGTCGATGCCGACGCCGCTCGTCACGACGAGGTCCGTGTTCTCGACGAGGTACCTGAGATCGCGCTCGCGAACCTGGACTAAGAGCGTGTCGCCGATCGCGATGTCGTGATCGCCGATCGTACCGTGCTCGATCGCGTCTCCACGTCGCACGGCGAGAACCTGTGCCCCGTGGTAGGCCGCGAGGTTCGCCTCTCTGACCGTCTCTCCGGCGAGTCGTGACCCCTCCGGGACGACGGCCTCGACGAGGCGACCGCGTCCCTCTCGAACGTCGAGATCCCCCGCTGACACGCGTTCGTGGGGCAACTGTCGGAGGCCGTATCGGTCTGCGACGGCGTTGAGATCCCGCGGACTCGCCCGAACCGTGAGCACGTCGCCGGCCTCGAGGGGTCGATCGGAGGAGAGCGCGTGGACGGGTTCGCCCTCGCGGACCACCTGGAGGACCCCCACCTCGGGGATCGGCCGGTCCCAGGGCTCGGCGGCGATGAGATCGCGCACGTCCGCGGGGCGCACGCCCACGAGCGGGGACGTCTCGCGAACGACCACCTGCGAGAGGTGCCGCTCGACCCCGTATCGCTGCGTGAGGGTCGCCTCGGGGTCGACGCGGGCGGGCGTGAGGCGACGGCCCAGCGTGAGGAGATAGAGGATGCCGGCCAGGAAGACCGGGATCGACACCGGCGTCACCTCGAGCAGACCGAGCGGGTGCAGTCCGGGCACGACCCCGACCCGAGCGGCCAGCACGTCGCTGACGACGAGGTTCGTGGCCGTGCCGAGCAGGGTGAGCGTCCCCCGAGCATGGCGGCATAGGACAGGGGCAAGAAGAGCTTCGAGGGAGAGACGTTCACGCGGCCCGCGACCTCCTGGACGGTCGGAACGAGGACGGCGACGACGGGCGTGTTATTGAGGAGTGCCGCCGAGAGACCGGCCGCACCAGTCACCGCTGCGAGCAGTCGATACTCCCCACCGTCCCCGATCGACGCCAACGCCGCCCCGACGCGATCGACCGCACCGGTCCGACGGACCGCCTCGCTCAGGACGTACATCGCCGCCACGGTGACGGTCGCACCGGTCCCGAACCCGGCGAGCGCCTCCGTGGGCCCGATCCCCGTGTGGTCGCCGAGGAGGACGAGCGAGACGAGAACGGAGAGACCGACGACCACCGGCTCGACCGTCTCCGAAAGCAAGAGCACCATCGTGACGGCGACGACGGCGAAGACCACGATCGCGTCGACGGAGGGTGGCCCCATCGATCACCGTACGCTCCACGGATCCATAAGTCGTCCGCGGATCCGCGGGAGCGAGATGTTCCTCAACGGCACAAGACCAGGGAATCGCTCGGCGACTACCTCAGGCGAGTGGTCGCGGGAGGCGTCGCTACCCGCCACACGCTGGCCTCTGGACCGGTCTGTGGACGTCGAGCGATCGAGGGCTCGCGCCGTCGACGATCGCTATTGGAGAGAACATACAATCTTAAGTGCGATCGGTCCCGAGTGTGACTCGGGGCGTCACCCACGGCGAAGCGTCACCGCGGACGGCACGACTGGGTCATGGTCGCACCGCCGCCCCTTCGCCGCGGTGTTCCCCGTTCTCTCACGTACCACGTCGGGGGCGCACTCGCGTCGCGGTGATCGTCCCGCTCCCCGATCCCGTTCCTCGCGTCGCTCGTGGTATCCCGCAGTATCGGGAGTGCTCTGGCCCCAGTCGCACTCGCGTTGGACCCGCGGCGGCCTCACTTCGATCCGGCGAGGGGCCCGCTCGGGTCCGGATCAGTCCCGAATTTGGGCTCGATCCCAGGCGACGAACCCACGCGAGAACGACGCGAGTTCGGCGAAGAGACCCTCCGCGGAGTCGTTCTCGCGCACGGCGTCGGCGAAGTTCTCGACCCAGTCGAGGTGCTCGAGCACCTCGCGCTCGAGGTCGCGGACGTCCGCCACGGTGACGTCGGCCTCGTCCTCCAGGGCGTGGGCCTCGGTGGTCGCGAGCGCGGCCATGAACTCGAACTCGGCCGCCAGGTGGTCCGGGATGCCCTCTCCACGCTCCGGCTCGAAGTCGGCGCGGACGTGCAACTCGGACATCGACTCCGCCGGGTCCCCGAACAGTTCCCCGGCCTCGCCCGCCTCGTGATAGGCCGAGTCCGATTCGTAGTCCGTCGACGGTTCGTCCGCGTGCGCCGAGGCGAACGGCGGGACGTAGTGGGGACCGGGGACCTCGAAGAGGTTGTCGTACCCGATCTCCAGGGCCTCCTCGTCCAGGTCGGTCCTGGCGAGTGCCTCGGTGTCGAGGTCGACCGGGAGGGTCTCTGCGACGTCGACGAAGGCGCCCTCGCGGATCGCCCGCGCGAGGACCTCGACGTCGCCGTCGAAGACCGCGGCGAGGAGTTCGTACAGCCGTTTTCGGGCCCGCGCGAAGGCCGGGTCGTCCTGGAGGGACATGGGCACACTCACTCACCCTGTTTCTTTTCGATTTCGACGTGCGTGTCGAACTGCGCCTGGCTGCCACCGCGCTGATCGGTCGGACCGATGTCCTGGGTGTAGGCGTCGAGCGGCGCGATGTGGTTGACGGCGAACCCGGCACCGCGACCCTTCGCGTAGCCGGCCTCGTCCTGCATGGGCCGGTCGAAGTCGTAGGGCACGTGCCCGTAGATGTCGTCGATCGCGTCGCGCTTCGTCCCGTCGCCGTCGACGTCCTGGGCGACGGCGCCGTCGCCCTCGCGGCCCCAGCCGTACATCGTGCCCACGACGCCGGGGCGAATGCCCTGCGTGACGTAGGCCATGCCCTCGACCGTGGCCCGGCCCGCGTCGATCTCGATCCGGTCGCCGGTCTCGATGCCCCGCGGCTCCGCGTCCTGGGGGTGCATCCAGACCGGGTTCTCGGGACGCACCTCGCGCAGCCAGGCCGCATTGGTGGTCCGGGTGGTTCCGACGTTCCTGGACTTCCAGTTGATCAACTGGAGGGGACGTTCGGGCTCCTCGTCGCTCACGACCGGCGTGAGCACGTCCCCGTTGAAGTGGGTCACGTCCTCCAGTTTCGGCAGCGGATCGAAGGGTTCGCCGTCGAAAGCGTCCTTGCCCACCGGCATGATCTCGTTCCAGAAGGTGGCCTCACCGCCGAGCTGGTACCGCATCTTGTCGCCCACGTAGGCGTTCGAGGGGTTGTAGGTGCCGGCGTAGTCGTAGTCGTGGCCGTGCTCCTCGAAGGCCTCCGCGTAGTTCGGGATGGGCTCCTCGAAGCGACCCCCGCGGTTGAGGACGGTCACGACCTTGCGCCACTCCTCGTCTTTGACGGCGGACTTCCACTCCTGGTAGTCGAAGAACTCCTTGAGGCCCTTCTCGTGAGCCCGCCGGAAGGCCGCGAGTTCCTCGTCGCTGGCGTCGGGGACCGGACCCTCCTCGTGGGGGAAGTCCTCGCGGTCGAGACCGGGCGGGAGGTTCAACGCCTCGCCCTCCTCGTCGAGACCGTCCGGCGAGAGGGTCTTCGTCTTGAAGCCCAGGTTGGCGACCATCTTGAGGTAGAAGTCCTTCGCCTCCGTCAGGTCCCAGGTCTCGCCCTCGGCGTCGACGATCGCGTCCGTCCCCACGCCCGGCATCGACTCGCCGGTCGCGGACTCGAGTTCCTGGAGGATCTCGATGAGGACGTTCTCCGAGATCCGCGAGTCGGGGACGACCCGCACGGCGGGGTGGCTGATCTTGTCGTCGGCCAGTCGCTTGTTCGGGTACGTGCCGAAGTTCTCCCAGCGCTCGAGGTAGGTCGGTTCGGGGAGGATGTAATCGGCGTACTTGCTGGTCTCGCCGATGACCGTATCGAAGGCGACGAACAACTCGATGCTGTCGGGGTCTTTGAGCACGTCGACGATCTGATCGCCGCCGGCGGCCGACATCACGTGGTTCTCCGAGTACGGCCGGTGGAACAGCGCGTTGATGTCGTAGGGGTACTCCTCCTTGGCGCTGGCGTAGATCTCCTGGACCTGGTGTTGTGGGGCCAGGCGGAACCAGGGTCGATCGGCGGGGTAGGGATCGTCGTCCCCGTCGGAATCGGGGAACAGCCGCGTCCCCTCGAAGTCCTCGGCGTTGTGGAACGCCCTGGTGATCGGTAGCCCCCAGGGCGAGCGAGCGTCGGGGACGTTCCCGAGTTGGTACCGCCCCGACATCGTACCGTAGCCGGCGTAGGGGGTGATCTGGCCGCCCTTCCAGTCGTAGTTGCCGATGAGGTGCTGGAGGGTCGCGATCGCCCGTTCGTTGTGGAAACCGTTCGTGTGCTTGGTGGCGCCGCGGTAGGACATGATGGCCGCCCGCTTGCCGTGACTCGTGAACTCGTCGGCCACCTCGACCACGTCGTCGACCTCGACCCCCGCCATGTCGGCGTACTCCTCGAGGGAGTACTCGAACAGGCGCTCCTTGTAGAGGGTGAAGACGCTCTTGACCGGCGTCCCGTCGATGGTCGTGTCCACCTCGAGGGTGCCGGCGTCGGCCTTCTCGGCCGCGACGACCTCGCCGGTGGTCGCGTCGACGACCGCTCGATCGCCGTCGACGCCGAGTTTCCCGGCGGTCTTCGTCTTCGCCTTCGGGGTGGTCTTCGGGTCGCCCTCGACGGCGACGAGGTGGGTCGCATCGCTGTGCGTCGTCTCGTCGTCCTCGGCCGCCGCCGCGTCGCCGGGATTGGTGAGGTAGGTCCGATCGTAGCGCCCGTTCTCGACGATCCAGCGGGCCATTCCCAGCGCGAAGGCCGCGTCCGCCCCGGGTTCGACCGGAACCCACTTCTCTGCCTTCTCGGCGGTCTTGGACAGACGCGGATCGACGACGTCCATCCGCATGCCGTCGGCCTGTGCGTTCGTGATCTTCGGCGCGAGCCAGGTCGGGCCCTTGTTCGAGACCAGCGGATTCGTCCCCCAGACGAGGAGGTACTCGGTGTTCTCGAAGTCCGGATACTGTCGCTTTTTCGTGTTGCTGTGCGAGCGGACGTTCCCGAGGACCGAGGAGAATCCACACACGCCCGCGTGGTGGTGGCTGTTGATCGTTCCAAGGGAGGCGTTGAACATCCGCGAGCGGATGAGCGGCCGGCGGTAGCCGCCGATGTCGACGATCTGGTTGGACTTGGGCCCGAGTTCCGGGATCTTCGGGTCGACGAGCGTGTCCTCGTACTTCTCCTCGAAGGCCGACTCGCTCATCTCCTCCCGATCCCGCATGACCTGTTTCTTGGGGGCGTACGCCCACATCTCCTTCAGTCCGCGGTGGTCCAGGTCCTCGGCACCGTGGACGATCTCCTCGATCGCCTGGTCCCAGTCGATCGTCTTCCACTGGCCGCTCCCGCGTTCGCCGACCCGCTTCATCGGTTTGCGCACGCGGAAGGTGTCGAAGGCGGTCTGGATGCCGGCCTGCCCCTTCAGGCACATCCGGCCACCGTTGAGCGACCACCGGTCGGCGTCGACCTCGCCGGTCCCCTCCAGGTCGCCCGTGGCCACCTTCGTGAAGTCGCTGTCGTAGGGGACCTGAGCGAACGGCTGTGTGTTCAAAAACGAGTACGGGTTGCCCGCGAGCTTTCGCACGAGAGAGGTGTAGTTGCCCGCGGTGGAGACGTCGTCGTCGGGCAACTTGACCTTGATCGGACAGAAGGTGTTGCACTGTCCACAGGTCGTGTGGATCACGTCGTCGGCGTCGTACTCGCCGTAGTCGGTGCCGACGTAGTGGTTCGGGTCGTCCTCCCAGAGGGAGGAGAGGTCCAGCTCGTGGACGCCGCCGGTGGCCGAGATGCCGGCGATGCCGCCGGCGGCCTTCATGAAGTCCCGGCGGCTGAGACCGTCGTCGCCGGTCGATGCGTCCGTGGTGTCGGTGGAGTCAGTACTCATCAGTGATCACCCTCTTCGATGGGCGTAAGCGGGAGGAGTTCGGCTCCGAGCGTGTACAGGAGCAGCCCGAAGGCGATGATGCCGAAGCTGGTGCCCCACTCGACGAGCGTGGGGAAGTAATCGCCAGCTGGAAGCTGTTCCATCACGGGCAACACGAGCGGCGGGACCACGATGTTGAACCGCACGCCGACGATGCCGACCACGACCGAGAGTCCAGCCAGCACCATCAGCCAGGGGGTGCGACGCCAGGCCGATCGGCTCGTGAGGACGAGGGGGACGATCCAGCCCAGGCCGACCATGATCCCCCAGAACGACCACGCCATCTTGCCGAAGGCGATGAGCAGCCACGTGCCGACGTGGAGGCGCTCGAGGGTGGTCAACGCGATCAGGGCGTCGATCGCCGTGAAGGCCATGTCCGTCAGGATGAACGCCAACAGCAACTGCCCGAGGCGGTTCAACAGGTCGCGATCGACCGGCCGATCGTCGAAGAACGTCCGCCGCAGCACGTAGACGGCCATCACCAGCGCCGTCCCCGAGACCACCGCGGAGATGACGAAGATGATGGGGAAGAGGCCGCTGTTCCAGTACGGCCGTGCCTTCGCGACGGCGAACAGCACGCCCGTCCCGCCGTGGACGAAGAAGATCGCGAGCGGGATGCCGAGGATCCCGACTCGCTTGAGCCACTTGCGGTCGGCTCGAATGGCCTCCTCGCTCAGGTCCGTCCGGCCGAGGGAGAGGACGGATGCGATCGACGCCCGGATGCCCTCGGTCTTCTCCGCGACGCGCACGAGGTCCGCCCGCATCGAGAAGTACAGTTCGGCGGAGAGCACGCCGATGTAGGCGAGGTACGCGTGGACCTCCCAGGAGAGCGGCGAGGTGAGGTTGCGGTGCAAGAAGGGGTTGAACAGCCGCTCCATGCGGCCCAGGTCGATCCAGACGAACAGCATCGCCGCCACCATCGCGATGATCGCGGCGAACAGGGCGTCCCGGTCGACCTTGTGGAGTCCCTCCATCCCGAAGACGTTGGAGAGCGTGCTCACGAGAAAGGCCCCCGCGGAGAGCCCGACGAAGTAGATGTAGAAGGCCACCCAGGCGCCCCACGGCGTGATCGAGGACATGTTCGTGCTCGCCATGCCCCGCTTCACGCGGAGGTAGGTGGCGTAGACGCCCACCACCAGGCCCACCGCAAGCAGGGCGTACCAGGCGATCCGTACCGTCTCGTCGTCGAATCCGGGGTTGAACCCGGACAGGTCGTTGGTCGCCATTTACTTGAGGTAGTAGACGTTCGGGTCGTTGCCCGTGTGCTCTTTCAGTTGCATCGCGCGCGTGGAGTCCGCCATCTGGGAGACCTCGCTCTCGGGGTCGTCGAGGTTGCCGAAGTTGCGCGCGTCGCCGATGCAGGTCTCGACGCAGGCGGGTTCCTCGTCGCGGCCGAGCCGGTGATAGCAGAAGCTACACTTGCGGGCGTTGTACATCGGTGACTTGCCCTCCTCGCGTTCCCCGCGGTCGACGCCGTACTCCGGGCTCGTGATCTCGCCTGCGCCCTGCATCTCCTCCTCGTAGGACTCCCCGAAGTCGAGGTACCGCGCCCCGTACGGGCACGCGATCATGCAGTACCGACACCCGATACAGCGGTCGTAGTCGATGTTGACGATGCCGTTCTCCATCTTGTACGTCGCGCTGACCGGACAGACCTGCACGCAGGAGGGGTTCTCGCACTGCATGCAGGGACGGGGCACGTTGGTGCGGGTCGTCTCGGGGAACTCGCCGTGTTCTTCTTCCATCACGACGTTGTAGGTGACCCCCGGCGGCGTCCGGTTCTCCGACTTGCAGGCGACCGTACAGGAGTCACAGCCCACGCACTTCTGGAGGTCGATCACCATCCCCCAGGTGACCTCCTCGCCCTCCTCCACCTGGGCGAGGTTCTGTGCGACGCTGTCCATCGAGCCGGTCTCACAGGCGAGTTGATCGGCGGTGGGCTCGTCGATCGTCTGACAGCTTCCGCCCTTGTCGACGGCCGGGTTCGGCGTCGCGCGATAGTCGTCGCCGAACTCCCGTTCTGCCCGGTCGTCATACTTCGCCCAGAAGGTCTCACTCGAGATCTCGCCCCTCGAGACGCGCTGTGCGTCCTCGGCCATCTCCAGGCCGAGGTCCGTGTCGTACTCCGTCTCTTCGAGTTCCGCCTCGGGGTCCGGCCGCTCCTCCTCGACCATCGCGTCGAGGTCGTCCGCGGTGACTGCCGGTACCCCGGGCGACGGGTCGCTCGTGCTCATGCGATCACCCACCCGTGCGTCCGCGACCGTCGGCCGTGTGTGCTCGACATCACGTGTTATCCTTGGGGAGCCACCCCCCTGAGCGTGGTACCAATACTGTTTGGTGGCCCGCGACGACCGAATTTGCCATAAAAGAGTGGGGCCAATACTGATTGGTCGAGTGCGAGTCCACGTCCCAGAATCGGTCGAAGATTTCCCCCAATCGTCCGAATATTTGCCATTGAGGCCCTCTCAATACCTATTCCCAAATTCTGGGAACGTTCAGGCACCTCATCCCCGCCCGTCGACTAGCGCGAGCGAACGACATGGAACTCCTCGTCGTCGCCTCGATCGGTGTGCTCCTCCTGGGAGTGACACGCTCGATCGGGTTGCTCTACCGGGTCGAGGACGCACGGTTCGGACTCCTCACGATCGCCCTCCTCGTCATGGGAGGCCGACAGGCACTCGCCCTCCGGACCTCCACGTCGACGCTCGAGGGAGTCGCGGGACTGTCGAGTGGCGTCGTGGCCCTCCTCGCGATCGTCGGGGTGTCCCGGTACGTCGCCGAAGAGGCCCGCGTCACCGAGACGATCCGGACGAAGAACGAACGCCTGCGGACCTTCAAGAAGGCGATCGAACACGCGGGCCACGCCATCTTCCTCACCGACACCGACGGAACGATCACCTACGCCAATCAGGCCGTGGAGTCCGTGACCGGCTACTCGCGGGGCGAGGTCCTCGGCGAGGACCCCTCGCTGTGGAAGTCCGGAGAGCACGACGAAGAGTTCTACGACGAGATGTGGGAGACGATTCTCTCCGGAGACGTCTGGGAGGGCCAGATCGTAAACGAGCGCAAGGACGGCACGATGACCTGGGTCGACATGACCATCGCCCCCATCGTCGACGACGGCGAGGTGGAGCAGTTCGTGGCCGTCGACACGGACGTCACGGAGCGACGGAAGCGCAAGGAGCGGATCACCCGACAGAACCAGCGCCTCGCCGTCCTCAACCACACGAACGAGGTGCTCCGGGACGTCAACAGGCGGCTCGTTCAGGCGAGCGCCCGGGAGGAGATCGAGGCGGGGGTCTGTGCGGAGTTCGCGGGCGCCAGCCCGTACGAGTTCGCCTGGATCGCAACCCGGAGCGTGACCAGCGATTCGCTGCGCCCCCGGGAGTGGGCCGGCATCGAGGAGGGAGACCTGCGGGACCTGATGGACCGCCTCGACACCGACCGCGTGGACCCGATCTCCACCGCCCTCGACGAGGGGACGGTCGAGATAGCGTCCGTCTCCGCCGTCGGGGAGACGTCCTCCCGGTCGGTCGCCGCGGTCCCGATCACCTACGGGGGAACCACCTACGGTGCCCTCTGCGTCGCCACCACCGACCCCGAGGCCTTCGAGTCGATCGAGACCGGCGTCTTCTCCGAACTCGGAGCGACGATCGGGTACGCGGTCAACGCAATCGAGAGCAAGGAGACGCTGATGACCGACAGCGTCACCGAGATCGAGTTCCAGACGCGCGATGCCGACTGCTTCAACGTGGACCTGTCCCGCGCCCTCGACTGCAGCCTCGACCTCCAGTGGGTGTCGCCGTCGGACACGGACGCACTCGTCGAGTACTTCTCCGTCACGGGGGCCGATCCCGACGCCGTCGCCGACCGCGCTGGGGCACACCCGGCGATCGACGAGGTCCAGGTCGTGACCGACACCGAGTCGCAGGCCACGGTCCGATTCGACGTCACGGACTCCTGTGTGGCCCGGACGCTCGGGGAGTTCGGCGCCGACCTCTCGGCGATCCACGTCGAGGACGGCCGGGCGACGGTCACGGCCCACCTCGCCGAGAGCGGCGACGTCCGGACGCTCCTCGAGGCGCTCCAGAGCGCACACGCAGACGTCGAACTCACCGCACGTCGGCAGCGCGAGCGCACCCAGCGAAGCGTCCAGGAGGTGCAGGCCGCCATCGACGAGCGCCTGACCGACCGACAGCGCGAGGCCCTCCAGACCGCCTACATCGGTGGATTCTTCGAGTGGCCGCGCGAGCGCTCGGGCGAGGAGATCGCCTCGGTGATGGGGATCTCCCAGGCCACGTTCACCCAGCACCTCCGCACCGCCCAGCGAAAGCTCCTCGACACGACGCTCGACCCGGAGGACCGGTGAGCGCCGACGCTCGTCGGCGATGGCTCGAAGACGAGAGAGCGACCGTCAGAGAAGGGCGTCGAGGTCCTCGTGCTCGTGGATCGAGACCCCGTCGGCAGTGATCTCGGCGATCGTCACGCCGTTGCCCGACGCGGTGTCGCGCTCGCTCGCGCTCTCGACCGCGCGGACCGCCACGTCGACGGCCTCGTCGACGGAGGCCTCGCGATCGTAGTCCTGTTCCAGGACCCCGAGCGCGAACTGCATGCCGCTCCCGGTGACCACGTAGTCGTCCTCGGAGAGACCGCCGAGCGGGTCGATGGTGTAGACGTGAGAGCCCTCGTCGTCCACCCCACCGAGGACCGGATTGATCCGGAGGAAGGGACCGCCCCGGGCGAAGTTGCTCGCCAGGGTCGCGAGGGCGTGAATGGACATGTCCTCGCCCCGCCGGGCCTCGTAGAGGTCTGCCTCGGCCCGCAGGGAGCGGACGAATGACTGGGCACCGCCGACGCTCCCGACCAGCGTGAGCGCCGCGCGGGGATGGATCTGCTCGACCTTCGTGACGGCCTTGTTCGAGACGACGCGGCCCCCCAGGCTCGCTCGCCGGTCCGTGGCGATGACGACGCCGTCCTCCACGGCGATCCCGATGGACGTCGTGCCCGTCTCGGCGGTGTCGACGTCGGCGGCCTCGGGCTCCTCGGGGATGGACCCGAGCTCGGGCTCGTAGGGATTCTCGGGCGTCATTCCTCGTCCTGATCGCTCGTCTCGACCTCGAGGTCGTCGAGGAACTCCGTTACCTCCTCGGTCGTGAGTTCCGTGTAGACCGGCGTCTCGGTGGGGACCGTGCCCACGCCGACGCCGGTGGCCTCGAGGTCGTCGTCATCGCGGAGCTTCGCGAGCGCGCGGATGCCGAGCTCGATGCCCTCCTCGAGCGTGAGGTCGTCGTGCCACTCGTCCTCGAGGAACGACTGGGTGTCCGCGCGGTCGGATCCGATGGCGACTGCCTTCCACTCGTTCGAGGTTCCACTCGGGTCGGTCTCGAAGAGACGGGGTTGACCGTCCGAGACCCCGGCGATGAGGAGGGCGGCACCGAATGGGCGAGCGCCCCCGACCTGGGTGTACTGCTGGATGTTGTCGGTGACCGCCTTGGTGAGGGCCTCGACGTCCATGGGCTCCTCGTACCGCAGCTCCTCGACCTGTGCGCGCCGCCGGGCGAAGTCGATGAGCTGGCGTGCGTCGGCGACGTGGCCCGCGCTCGCGATGCCGACGTGGTCTGCGACCTTGTGGAGCTTCTCGATCGACTCCGGCTCCATGAGTGGCGATCGCGAGCGCTTGTCGACGACGAGGACGACGCCCTCCGCCGTCCTGACGCCGATGCTCGTGGTGCCGCGCTTGACCGCTTCGCGAGCGTACTCGACCTGGTAGAGGCGACCGTCCGGGGAGAAGATGGTGATCCCCCGGTCGTAGGCCTGCTGCTGTTGACCCTGCATGATCGTTGGCGAGACGTTACACCGGGCAGGGTAAAGGCCTGCCGGACTCGGTAGCCTAGAAGTAGTTGATGCTCTCGGGCAGTTCGGTCTTCATGCCCTTGCGCTCGCGGATCTCGGTGATCTTCTCTGGCTGGAGGTTGTCGGCGAGGACCCGGAAGCCGGCGTTCTCGGTGTTCCAGGAGGCGCGGCCCTCGGTTGCCGACCGGATGTCCGAGGAGAACCCGATCATCTCCTCGACCGGCGCGACCCCCTCGACGACCATCAGGTCGCCCTCCTGGTACATGTCGTCCACGCGACCGCGGCGGCCCTGGATCTCGCCGGAGGCGGCGCCCATGTGCTCGGAGGGGACGTCGATCCGGACGTCCTGGATCGGTTCGAGCAGGCGAATCTCGGCGTCGATCAGGCCCCGGTGGACGGCCTCGCGGACGGCCGGGATGACCTGGGCCGGACCGCGGTGGATGGCGTCCTCGTGGAGGCGGGCGTCGTGCAGTCGGACGAGGGCGCCCTGCACGGGTTCGGCGGCGAGCGGGCCGTCCTCGAGGGCCTCCTCGAGCCCCTCGACGACGAGTTCCATCGTCTCGTTGAGGTGCTGGATGCCCTTCGTGTCGTCGACGAAGATGTTGGACCCGATGATGTCCTCGACGTTCTGGGACGTGTCCTTGTCCATGCCCGCCTCCTGGAGCCCCTCGCGGCGCTCCTGTTCGGGCATGTCCATCGAGGCCTCGCCGAGCTTGAGCGCCTCGACGATGTCCTCCGAGAGGGGCTCGACGGTCACGTAGAAGCGATTGTGACGGTTCGGCGAGATGCCCTCGACCTCCTCGGAGGACTGTGTGGGCGTCTCGCGGTAGACCACGATCGGTTCGCCCGTCCGGACCGGAATCCCCTGGTTGCGTTCGATGCGCTGGGTGATGACCTCGAGGTGGAGTTCGCCCTGCCCGGAGACGAGGTGTTCGCCCGTGTCCTCGTTGATCTCGATCTGGATCGTGGGGTCCTCCTTTGCGACCTGCTGGAGCGTCTCGATCAGCTTGGGCAGGTCGTCCATGCGCTCGGCCTCGATGGACTTCGTGATGACCGGCTCGGAGATGTGTTCGATCGACTCGAACGGCGTCATCTCCACCGAGGAGACGGTCGAGCCCGCGATGGCGTCACGCAGGCCCGTCACGGCGGCGATGTTGCCGGCGGGCACGCGATCGACCTCCTCGCGCTCGCCCCCCATGAAGAGACCGACGCTCTGGAGGCGGTTCGTGCCCGCCGTCCCGGAGACGTAGAGCTCCTGGCCCTTCTCGAGGGTCCCCGAGAAGACCCGTCCGGTGGCGATCTCGCCGGCGTGGGGGTCCATGGAGATGTCGGTGACCATCAGGACGACCTCGCCGTCGGGGTCGACGGCCGCCATCTGCTCTGCGATCTTCGAGTCGGCGTCGCCGCGCCACACGCTCGGGATGCGGCGGGGCTGGGCCTCGACCGGATTGGGGAAGTGCTCGACGACCATGTCGAGGACGACGTCCGAGAGCGGGGTGCGCTCGTGGAGCTCCTGTCGCTCGCCCGCGCGCTCGAGTTCGATGATGTCCCCGAAGTCCATGCCGGTCTCCTGCATCGAGGGCATCGAGACGCCCCACTTGTAGAGGGCCGAGCCGAAGGCGACCGTCCCGTCCTCGACGGAGACCGTCCAGTCGCGGTCGTCGTCCTCGGTCATTCCGCGGATGAGCTCGTTCACGTCCTGGATGACCGCCAGGAGACGCTCTTGCATCTCCTCGGGGCCCTCCTGGAGTTCGGAGATGAGGCGGTCGACCTTGTTGATGAACAGGGTCGGCTTGACGCCCTCCCGGAGCGCCTGGCGCACGACCGTCTCCGTCTGGGGCATCGCTCCCTCGACCGCGTCGACCACGACGAGGGCGCCGTCGACGGCGCGCATCGCCCGGGTGACGTCGCCGCCGAAGTCGACGTGGCCCGGCGTGTCGATGAGGTTGATGAGGTGGCCATCCCCCCGATACTCGTGGGTCATCGAGACGTTCGCGGCGTCGATCGTGATCCCGCGCTCCTGTTCGTCCTCCTCGGTGTCCATGGCGAGCTGTTCGCCGGCGGTGTCCTCGGAGATCATGCCCGCACCGGCGAGCAGGTTGTCCGTCAGGGTCGTCTTCCCGTGATCGACGTGGGCGGCGATGGCGATATTCCGAATCTGCTCGGGTCGATCCATCAGCCGTTCGCACTGTTCGACGATTTTCTTACGTCGGCCCATTATGGTTCGTCTATCAATAGCAGGGACAAAAGGGTGCTGTTTCGAATCGGTCGATCACCCGCATGAGAGCCACACACAACGGTTCGTAGCCCTCTCGTCTCCCCTCACAGCGCGGCCGCTGTCCGGGCCCGTTCGGTCACGAAAGAGAGGAGCGATCGGTTAGCGCGCCGCCGCAGCGACCCGTTCTTTCTCTTCTTTCTGGCCGACTGCGTACGTCTGGACGTCGTAGTCGGCACTCCCCAGCAGCTGCTGGGCGAGGGCCTCCTCGACGTCGGTCGGCGTCTTGAAGGAGGCGCTGTAGGTGCCGTCGGCGATGAACTTGAGTGCCTGATCGACGCGGCGCTGAGGGGCCACGTCGACGGCCTTCGGGACCGAGATCCCGCCGTACTTCAGCCGGACGGTCTCCTCGCGGGGAGCCGCGTTCTCGATCGCCTCGACGAGGATCTGGACGGGGCTCTCCTCGACGCGCTCGTCGACGATCTCGAAGGCCTCGCGGACGATCTTGAGGGCCTTCTGCTTTTTCCCCGTGTTGTCGGCGTGTTGCATCAGCCGGTTGGCCAGGCGCTCGACCACCGAGATCTCCGACTTCTTGAACTGCTTCGAGGCGTGACGACCCATTGTGTGGGCCACGGGCGTCACGGAGATGTAGCGGCGAGTGCTCGGGTCGGAGTACTGGATCTCCGAGACGCTCCACCGACCGAACAGTTCGGCGGCGACCTCCTCGTCCTCGGCTCCGGCCGGCTTCTCGGGTTCGGGTGCTTCCTCTGACATGTTATCGGACTGGTTTCTCCGCGTTGCCGCGAACGAGTTCGAGCAGGGCGACGCCGTTGACCTTCTCGACCTTGTAGTTCACGCCCGAGAGGTCGCCCATCGCGCGACCCTTCGCGCCACCGATGCCGGCGATGGTGACCTCGTCGTGCTCGTCGATGAACGAGATGGCGCCGTCGCCGGGGGCGAAGGCGGTCACCTGCTTTCCGTTCTTGATGAGCTGGACGCGTACGCACTTCCGGATGGCCGAGTTGGGCTGTTTCGCCTCGATCCCGACCTTCTCCAGCACGATACCTCGGGCCTGAGGGGCACCCTCGAGAGGATCGGACTTCTCGCGGAGCCCCCGCTCGCGCCGCGCGTACTCGGAGTCGGACCACCGGTGGTTCTGGCGGTCCTTCTTGAGCTTGCGGGCGGCGTACTTACCGTTCGGCATATACCTCGGTTATCCGCCGCTCGTACTTAAACTCGGTCATCCACGGGCGTCCGGACTCGGTCAGTCGGGCGTCCGGACCGCACGGCGCGCGACCGCGGGCCGACCGTGATCCGGGTCCGCCTCGCGAGGGGAACTCACGTGAACTGCACGTCGTCGACGCCGAAGCGGCGTGCCGCGAGGCGTTTCGCCGCGTGCACGTTGCGACCCTCCCTCCCGATGGCGAGCCCCAGTTCCTCGTGGTCGACCTCGACGTACGCGACCACGTCGCCGTTCTCGCTCACCGTGACGTTTCGAACCGTCGCGGGCGAGAGTGCCTCCGCGACGAACTCGGCGGGCGTCGGTGCGTCCGCGACGACCTCGACTCCCGTCTCCAGACGGGCCTCGACGCGCTCCACGGTCGCGCCGTCGGGTCCGATCGCCCGGGACACCTCCGCGGCCGGGACGAGGAAGATGAGACGGTCGAAGCGCTCGTCGACGACGCAGTCCTCCGGGGTGACACTCGTGATCGCCTCGAAGACCCGAACGGCCTCGTCCGCCCCCTCGCACGGGACGGTCATCCCTAGTCGGACCGGCCGGCGGACATGCGGAGGTCGACGTCGCCGGTGCCGAGTTTCACGGCCTTGCCGGCGATGACGTTCTCGATGACGCCGTCGAGGTCGTCCTCCTCGCCGTAGATCGCGGCGTCGAGGAGGTGGTTGACCGTCACCTCGAAGGCCGCGCGCGCCAGCACGCTCTCCTTGCTGCCGGAGATGCCGTGGCGGCCGATGGACTGGATGGTCCCGTCGTTGGTCATGATGTCCGCGACGAGCATCAGGTGGCGGATGTTCACGTCGCCGAGCCCCTGCTCCTCGAGGGTGTCGCGGGTCTCCTCGATGATGGTCTCCCGGGCGGCCTCGATCCCGAGCGTCTGGTGGATCTCGTGGATGTTGTTACAGGTGGTCCGGGAGGCGTCCACGCCCTCGATCTCTAGGGCCTCCTTGAACGCGGATCCCTCGGTGTAGAGGACGAACTCCTCGCCCTGCTCGGTCTGTTCCTTGCGGACGACGACGCGGGAGATGTCCTCGATCCCCTTGAAGACGACGTCGCGGAGCTGCTCGACGAGCTGGAGGAGCTCCCGGTAGCTGGGCTCTTCGGGCCCGAACTCGAGGATCGTGTCCTGCTGGGTGACCTGGACGCCGAGTGCGTCCTCCATGGTCTCTTTGATCTCGCCGGCGACCATCGTCGGGTTCTCCACCGTTGGCCACCGCTCCATGAGCGTCTCCTCGTTCAGGTCGACCCGGACGATCATGTCCGCTACGTTGGTCGAGATGTCGCCCAGCGCGAGGATCTTCGTCGCCTCGATCTGCCAGACGACCTCGTGGGCGCGCTCACGGTTGGTCGCGTACTCGTCCTCGAGGTGAACCGTCATCATCGGCGTGTCCGGCGTCTTGCGCGCGTCCACGAGTTCGATGAGGCGCGGCAGCCCCTGCGTGACGTCGATCTCGGCGACGCCCGCGTAGTGGAAGGTGTTCATCGTGTTGTGCGTCACGACGCCGGCGGCAGTCGTGAAGGTTTCAAGACCCGCCACGGAGAGATCGTAGACGTGGTCGTATTCGGTCGTCTCCGTCTCGATCGACTCGATACGTTCCCAGACGACGTCGCTCTCCACGGCCTGACGGAGCGACTCGAGTGCCGGTCCCTCGGCCTCGCCGGCCACCTCCCGAAGGATCGCCTCGAGACGGTTTCGTCCGATCCGCTGTCGGTTCGAAGCCGCCTTGACCTGACGGCTCGGGATGCCGGCGTCGGCGGCAATCTCCCGGAGCGCGTCTCCGAAGTTGGGAATCTGATCGGTCGAATCGGGACCGTCGGCGTCGACGTCCGCCGCGACCGAGGCAAGCGTCTCGCCCCGCTCGCCGACCATGCCGATCCGGTCGGCGAATCGGGGGACGAACTTCTTCGGGACGCGAAGCGTCCGCGAGCCGTCCCGGTCCGCGAGCGTCGCGTACACGTCGAACCTGGCCAGCAGGAGAGCGATTCCCTCCGTCAGTCGTTCGCTTCGCGAACCGGATCGCACGGAATTCCGACCGACGCTGCCGTCGCCGCTGAAGTACCCTCGGAGGAGACCCCGGACGAACTCGCGATCGGCGCCGAACGCGAACGCGGGGACGACTTTCTCGCCGTCGTGGAGGCACGTCTCCCCGAGAAGGTCGGCGAGTATCGTCCCGTTGACCCGAATGTCGGAGCCGTCCGCGAACCCGCTTTCGTTCTCGTACTCGTTCACCGAGAGGTCGAACCTGGCACCGAATTGGCGGATCGCCTCCTGGAAGTCCGAATCGACGTTCGATATCGACACGGAGTGATCCGTCAGGGATCCCTCCGCGAGCCAGGCACCCAGGAAGAACCCGGTCCCTGCATCGAGCGGGAAGCGTTCCGGAAGGGCGACCGTGCCACCGACCGGAGAGACTGCCTCGTCGTCGAGGCGTCCCTCCTCGAGGGCAGCGCGTTCGTTTCGGAGCTGGTCGCCTTCACCGGGAACCGCCTGGACGCCACCGTCGGTCAGCGTCGACGTGTGCCAGTACTCGGTTGCCGGCAGGTACTCGCGGAGGTCGAGCGTCTCCGTGCCGGCGCCCTCGAAGGAACGAACGACAGGGAGCCAGTCACCTTCCTCGAGGTCCGAGCCGGCGACGGGAACGACCTCGTTGTCCCGTCGCGTCACGAACGAGTGGGCTTTCGTCGCCCGGATCGACCGGCCCGACTCGAGTTCGAATCGGAGGAGTTCCTCCGGCGCCCCGTGCCGACTCACTTCCTCGACCGATGTCCATCCAACCCGTTCGTCGTCGTTCAGGCTCAACGTCTCGAGTCCGTCCGGGGCGAGTGCGACCTCGTGATCGTCGATGGACCGAGCGTCCCCGTCCTCGATGATCTCGTCGACGAGCGGGCCAATCTCCGTGACGTCCGTTTCGCCGTTCCGTCGAACGAGGACCCGTTCGTCGGCTGGTACGCTCATCTGCGTTCCGGGCTCACCGATGGACTGGGCGGAGACGGTCCCGACCGGGTCGAGCGGCGGAACGCGGGTGTCCTGGTACTGGCTCTCGACTGCCTGGACGACCTCCTCCACGTCGTCGAGCGAGAGGTCCTCGCGGTCCTCGACGGTCTCGTAGACCTCGTCCTTGAGCCGTCGCGGGAGGTCGGCGTCCTCGACGACCGCCTCGACGGCGTCGGTGATCTCAGTCATCCGACTCCACCTCCCAGCTCGCGCCGTGTTCGGAGAGGTTCGTCGGCAGCGAGGGACCGCTCAAGAACTCCTCGCGGTCGGCCTCGGTGTCGAACTCGGCCTCGAGGACGCGGTCGGCGACCTCGTCGACGTCGATCGCGTGGTCCTCCGCCGAGGAGACCTCGACCGGGCTCGTGCCGTCCTCGCCGAACTCGAACTGGACGATGGTGTCGGAGGTGTCCCGCACCGTCCCGTCGTACTGGGTCTCGAGTTCGGAGAGCGCGTTGATGAGCCGCCGCTGGAGGTACCCCGACTTCGAGGTCCGGACGGCGGTGTCGACCAGCCCCTCGCGACCGCCCATGGCGTGGAAGAAGAACTCCTTGGGCTCGAGACCGGCCGCGTAGGAGTTCTCGACGAAGCCGTGGGCCTCCGAGGAGAGGTCGTTCGGCTTGAAGTGACTGAGCGTGCGGTCCTCGTACCCGCGGTTGATGCGTTCGCCCCGGACCGCCTGTTGTCCCACCGCGCCCGCCATCTGGGTCAGGTTCAGCATCGACCCGCGGGCGCCGGAACGGGCCATCACGACGGCCGGGTTGTCGTCGGAGAAGTGGTCCTCGGCGATGTCGCCGGCCGAGTCGCGTGCCTTGCCGAGGGTCTGCATGATCTTCATCTCGAGCGTCTCGTCGACGGTCCGTCCCGGGAGGCTCTCGAGTTCGCCGCGCTCGTACGTGTCGATGAGCTCCTGGACCCGATCGTAGGCGTTCTCGATGGCCTCGTCGATCTGGGCCTGGGCCTCGGACGGGATGGTCTCGTCGTCGATGGCGATCGAGAACCCGAAGTGCATGATCGACCGGACCGCGATCGCCGAGATCTCGTTGATGAGTTCGCGGGCCCGGGTCCGCCCGTACTGCTTGGTCACCGTGTCGACGATCTCGCCGCCGAAGGCACCGATCGCGTCCTCGTCGATGGTGCCGTCGAGGAGTTGGCCGTCCTCGACGACGACCGTGTCGCCGGCCGAACTCTGGAACTCCAGGTCGAGGCCGGCGGGCAACAGCTCCGAGAAGAGCTGTCTGCCGGTCCAGTAGGCCTCGCCGTCCTCCTCGCCGGCGGGGTCGGGCAGTTCGTCGATGCTCGTCTGCCGGAGGAGGTCGGAGGCCTGTGACTCGTTGAAGGTCGGATTGTCGTGGGTCAGGAGATAGGTCCCCGTGATGTGGTCCTGGATGGAGCCGACGATGTTCTCCCCGAATCGCGGGCTGAGCATCTGCTCTTGGACCCGCATGAGCACGCGCGCCTCCGCCCGCGCCTCCTCGTTCTGGAGGGCGTGCATGTTCATCTCGTCGCCGTCGAAGTCGGCGTTGTACGGGGGACAGACCGTCGTGTTGAGCCGGAAGGTCTTGTAGGGCATCACGACCACCTCGTGCGCCATGATGGACATCCGGTGCAGCGAGGGCTGTCGGTTGAAGATCACGATGTCCCCGTCGATGAGGTGGCGCTGGACCTCCCAGCCGGGTTCGACCCGCTCGGCGAGTTCCTCGGCGACCTTCTCCGTGACGCGGACGCGGCGGCCGTCGGGCCGCTTGACGTAGTTCGCGCCGGGGTGGGTCTCTGGCCCGTTGCGGACGTAGCGGCGCGCCCGCTCGACGTTCTTCTCGTTGACGACCATCGTCTGGGTCATCTCGGTGGCGACCCGGTCCGGGACGCCGACCTCGTTGAGCGAGAGCGTCGGGTCGGGACTGATGACGGTCCGCGAGGAGAAGTTCACGCGCTTGCCGGACAGCGAGCCGCGGAACCGTCCCTCCTTGCCCTTCAGCCGCTGGGAGAGGGTCTTGAGCGGACGGCCGGAGCGGTGGCGCGCCGGCGGCGTCCCGCTGATCTCGTTGTCCATGAACGTCGTGACGTGGTACTGCAACAGCTCCCAGAGGTCCTCGATGATGAGCTGTGGGGCACCCGCCTCGCGGTTCTCCATGAACCGCTGGTTGATGCGGATGATGTCGACCAGCTTGTGAGTGAGGTCGTCCTCGGAGCGCTGCCCGTTGTCGAGGGTGATCGAGGGACGGGCCGTGACCGGCGGCACCGGGAGCACGGTGAGGATGATCCACTCCGGGCGCGAACGCTCGGGATCGATCCCCAGCGTCTCGATGTCCTCGTCGGGGATGTTCTCGAACCAGTCCCGGATGTCCGAGGGCATGAGCTTGTTCATGTCCTCCGTCGAGAGGTCCGTACTCAGGGCCGATTCGAGGGCCTCCCGGTCCTCCTTGCGCGGCCGGAAGTCGCCCGAGAGGATGTCGTTGACTCGGTCGAGAGCGATGTCCGTCTCCTCGGCGAGGTCCTGGGGGGCGACGCCCTCGTCGTCGGGGTCGTCCGGATCGGGCTGCATGGCCTGGGCGATCCGCTCGGAGTAATCGCCGGCGAGGACCTCCTGGACCTCGTAGTACGTGGTCGGCTTCTCGTGTTTGACGTCGTACTGGGGCTCTCCGCAGTGCGGGCAGGCGTTCTTCTTCCGGGCCTCCCGGATCGCTGACTTCGTGACGTCGGAGACGTCCTGGTTCAGGCTCTGGGTCGTGTCGAGTTCGTCGCGGTAGGTCTGCTGTTCGTCCTCGGTGAGCAACAGCCTGTTGCACTCCCGGCAGGTCCCGCGGAGCAGCCGTCGGATGAGCTTCGAGAACCCGACGTGGATGACCGGAGCGGCGAGTTCGATGTGGCCGAAGTGGCCGTTGCAGGACCCCGATCGCTTGCCACAGGTCTTGCACTCTAGCCCCGGGTCGATGACCCCAAGCCGGGGGTCCATCAGCCCCATGTCGATGGGGAACCCGTCGTCGTCGTAGGTGTCCGCCGTGATCACCTTCGTGGCGGACATCTCGCGGTACTCCTCCGGGTCCATCAGCCCGAAGCTGATTTCGCCGATCTCCTTTGGGCTTTGTCCTGTTGACATCTTAGACTGCGTCCTCCAGTTCGAGGCGGGGGGCGATTCCGAGCGCCTTCATCTCGTCGAGGAGGAGCTTGAACGCGTAGCTCATCTCGAGGCGGTGCACGTCCGTCTCCTCGCCGCAGTTCGGACAGTACACGCGATTCTGGTCCACGTTCTCGACCGCGGTCATCCCACAGTTGCCACAGACGTGGACGTACTCCTTGTCGGAGGACTCGACGAGGCGCTCTTTGAGCACCATCGCCGCGCCGTGACCGATGACGGTGTCGCGTTCCATCTCCCCGAGGCGCAGGCCACCCTCGCGGGCACGCCCCTCGGTGGGCTGGCGCGTGAGGACCTGCACCGGCCCCTTCGAGCGGGCGTGGATCTTGTTCGACACCATGTGGTAGAGCTTGTGGTAGAAGATGGTGCCGACGAAGATCTCCGCCTCGATCTTCTCGCCGGAGACCCCCGAGTACATGACCTCCTTCCCGCTCGACTCGAACCCGTGCTCCTCGAGGGACTCCCGGAGTTCGTCCTCGTCCTCGCCCGTGAACGCGGTCCCGTCGACGCGGCGACCGTCGAGCGAGCCGACCTTGCCGCCGAGCATCTCCAGGACGTGACCGACCGTCATCCGCGACGGCAGGGCGTGGGGATTCAACACCAGGTCGGGGACGACCCCGTCCTGGGTGAACGGCATGTCCTCGTGGGGCGCGAGGTGGCCAACGACGCCCTTCTGGCCGTGTCGCGAGGCGAACTTGTCGCCGAGTTCGGGGATGCGCTCGTCGCGCACCGAGACCTTCGCGAGCTTCGAGCCGTCCTCGCCCTCCATGAGCGTGACGGTGTCGACCACGCCGTCCTCACCGGAGCGCATCGTGACCGAGGTCTCGCGGCGCTTCTGGGGAGAGAGACCGCCCATGTCGTCGGGCTCCTCGAGGAATCGCGGGGGCGAGGTCTTCCCGAGCAGGACCGAGGACTCGTCCACCTCGGTCTCGGGATTGACGAGGCCGTCGTCGTCGAGGTGGGTGTACGCGTCCTCGCCGCGCGAGCCCCTGACGTCGTTGTCCGGGATCTCGAAGCGGTCCTCCTGCCCGCCGGGATACCGGCGCTCCTCGCCCTCGTAGGTGCGGAAGAAGTGCGACCGCGCGAGCGCGCGCTCGACGGACCCCTTGTTCATCACGAGGGCGTCCTCGATGTTGAACCCCTCGTAGGACATGACGGCGACGACGAAGTTCTGCCCGGCGGGTCGCTCGTCGTAGCCGATCTGGTCGGTGGTCTGGGTCTTGACCATCGCCTTCTCGGGGTAGTGCATGAGGTGCTGTCGGGTGTCCGGCCGGATGCGGTAGTTCGCGGCCGGCAGCCCGAGTGACTGCTTCATCATGCCCGCCCCCATCGTGATGCGCGGGGACGCGTTGTGCTCGGGGTAGGGGACCATCCCGGCACCGATCCCGAAGATCAGCGAGGGATCGAGTTCCATGTGGGTGTGATCGTCCGTGATCTCCCCCTCGTCGACGGCGACGAGGATGTCCTCTTCCTCCTCGGCGTCGATGAACTCGATCTTGCCCGCGTCGACCAGGTCCTGGAAGTCGATGGCCCCCTCCTCGAGGGCCTCGATCTCCTCGTCGGTGACCAGAAGGTCACCGTCCTCGACGACCAGGAGCGGTCGTCTCGCCCGTCCCGCGTCCGCGTTGACGATGACCTCGTCCGTGCGCTCGTTCACCGAGACGTTGACCATCTCGGAGACGTCGCCGCGTCGGCGTGCTTCTCGAATCTGTTCTGCGAGCCCCTCCGGGTCCTGGTGGGTCCCGACGAGGCTCCCGTTGACGTACACTTTGGCGTCTCTTCCCTGACTCATGTTAGTCGTCTGCGGATGCGGTTTCCGTCGTGATTCCCGGAATGCCCTCGACGCCCATGGAGGCGAGTTCGGCCTTCAGCTCCCGTTCGTCCTCGACGTTCTGTGAGAGCTCCATGGCTTGCGCGAAGTTCTTCACCAGGCCACAGTTCGGTCCCTCCGGCGTCTCCGAGGGGCAGATCCGTCCCCACTGCGTGGCGTGCAGGTCCCGTGCCTCGAAGTGGGGCTGGCTCCGCGAGAGGGGGCTTCGCAGGCGCCGAAGGTGGCTGAGCACGCCCATGTGGTCGGTCCGATCGACGAGCTGTGAGACCCCAGATCGGCCCCCGACCCAGTTCCCCGTGGCGATGGGGTGCTCGAGGCGTTCGGTCAGCACGTCGGAGCGGACGACCGTGTTGACCGTGAGCTCGCGGTTGCGCATGTTCGCGCGCTCGAGCTGGTACTTCACGTCGCGTGCCAGCTTGTTGAGCGCGGTCCGGAACAGGTCCTTCATGAGGTCGCCGGAGACCTTCAGGCGCTTGTTGGCGTAGTGGTCCTTGTCGTCGGCCTGGCGGCGATCGAGGGCCAACTCGAAGGCCGCCTCCGCCATCCGACAGAGGTAGTAGGCCTTGTTGGTCCGGACCTCTTCCTCCTCGACTCCCTCCTGGTGGAGGTGTGGCAGGAGATAGCGATCGATGACGTAGTTGGCCCGCTTGAGCTGGTAGTTCTTGCCCTGCCCCGAGGCGACCCGGCGGCCGAGTTCCTCGATGGCCTCCTCCTGGGTCTGGACCTCGGCCTCCTCCAGGTTCTCGAGCATGAACTTCACGATCTCCGGGTCCTCGGAGACGCGGTGGACGATCTCCTCGTCGGACTCGAGACCGAGGGCGCGCACCAGCGTGACGAAGTCGATGGACCCCGAGATCGAGGGGAACGAGACCTCGAGGATCCCCTCGCGGTTGCGCTCGACCAGCACCAGCGCCCGGTACCCCCGCCGCTGGGAGAAGGTCTTTGCGACCTGGATCTCGTCGCCGTACTTCTCGTCGTACTCGGCGAGGATCTTGTTGGGTGCGAGGTCCTCGCTCGTCATCAGGACCCGCTCGGACCCGTTGATGATGAAGTAGCCGCCGGGATCGGCGGGGTCCTCGCCGATCTCGATCAGTTCCTCCTCGGAGAAGCCGTCGATGTTGCACTTCTCCGACCCCACCATGATCGGCATCCGTCCGACCTTGGTCTCGGTGGTGTCGAGTTCCTGAACCTCCTCCTCTTCGCCCCCGCGCATGATGGACATCTCCATGAAGACGGGGGCGGCGTAGGTGATGTTGCGAAGCCGGGCCTCCTGGGGGTAGAGCAGTTCCTCGGAGCCGTCGGCCTCGCGTACCCGGGGCGTCACGACGCGGACGTCCCCGAGTTCCACCCAGACGGGTTCCTCGTCCTCCTTGTCACCGATGTCGGTGTCGATGGTCTCCTTCTCGGTGACGACCTCCTGCATTCCTCGGTTGAGGAACGCGTTGAACGAGCGGAAGTGATGTTCGGCGAGTCGTTCCTTCGAAAAGTACGAGCGCGACAGAGCGCGTCGGTCTTCCGTTTGCATCATTCGATTACCAGTCGGTACACAATCGCTGTGTCTGTCGTTCTGGAGTCCCGTTCGATCTTCACGACGTCGCCGGGCCCCGCGTCCTCCGGGAGGGCCGGGTCGGCGCGCTTGATCTTCGGGAGGTCGGTCGGCTCGATGTCGTACTCGTCGAGGACCGCCTCGACGTCCTCGTCGTCGAGGACGGTGTGCTCCGGAACGAGTTCGTGTTGGCTTACGTCTACCATGGATGGACCTGGGAGGGGACAGAAGCGCGTCTCACGAGATACTACAGTTAGGTAGCGATGGAACGTAGTTAAGTCTTGTCAACTGTATCGGGCACTCCCGCGAGCGGGGCCGCCCCCGCGCCGGATGGCACACGGAGCCACGGTCCCACCGTTTGGAAAGCCTTATACCTATCACCCGGATACGGAAGAGTGCGGCGAGCCCGGATGGTGTAGTGGCCCATCATACGACCCTGTCACGGTCGTGACGCGGGTTCAAATCCCGCTCCGGGCGCTTTTCCAGCACTCGACGAACGACGAGCGAAGCGAGTCGTGAGCGAGTGTCGAGAAAACGACCGGCGGATGTGAATCAGGGAGGACGCGCGCAGCGACGCGAGCACGTCCGACCGTGGTTCAAATCCCGCTCCGGGCGCTTTTCCAGCACTCGACGAACGACGAGCGAAGCGAGTCGTGAGCGAGTGTCGAGAAAACGACCGGCGGATGTGAATCAGGGAGGACGCGCGCAGCGACGCGAGCACGTCCGACCGTGGTTCAAATCCCGCTCCGGGCGTTCTTCCGATTCATCGCGACCGAACAGCGACGCGACGAGGGTGCGAGGCGGGTCACCGGATCGAGACGCCCTCGAGGGACGACCCCCGCACCAGCGCGACGACGAGGCCACCGACGAGGGCGCCCAGCAGGCCGGCGATCGGGCTCACCAACAGGAGGAGAAATCCCGTCGCGAATGCGAGCGGGATCGGCACCGCACTGCCGATCAGCCACCCGACCGTCGCGTCGAAGAGCGCCCCCTCGAGGGGGGTCTGGACCACCGCGCGGATCGCGAGGGCGGCACCGAGGAGGACGATCCCCGCGGCGATCCCGCCCGCCAGGTAGACGATGGCTCCGAGGAGCAGGGTGCCCCCGATCAGTGACGCGTCGGGCCAAAACGAGACCGTCACGCCCGCGGCGCCGAGGACGCCGACGCCGACGAAGGACCCCGCGAGGACGTACTGGAACCCGACGTCCGGGCGGAGACGGCCCACGACGACGGCGACGATACCGACGGCGACGAGGAGGAGGGCGGTGACGCCGGCCGCGAGGACGACGACGAGGCCGGCACCGGGGACGTTCGTCATATGCCCACCTGGGACCACCATCGGCATACGCCTTCGGGTGGCGACGGCGGGGCTCCCGCGAGTTCGCCCGAGAGGGAAAGGTTGACTGCAGGATCGACCCTACGGGGGCCATGCGCGTTTGCATTCCCACCACCGACGAGAGCGGACGTGACGCACCGCGGTCGGACCACTTCGGCCGGGCGCCCTACTACACGTTCGTCGACCTCGAGACCGACGAGATCGAGGTCGTCGAGAACCAGAGCCGTCACCGGGGTGGCTCTGCGATGCCGCCGACGTTCGTCGCAGAGCGCGGAGCGGACGCGGTGCTCGTCGACCACGTCGGGAAGCGGGGCCTCGCGTTGTTCGACGAGCACGGCGTCGAGGTCTACCAGACCGAGAGCGGCACCGTCGCCGACGTGGTGGCGCAGTTCGAGAGCGACGACGCGGAGACGATCACCGCCGAGGACGCCCACGGACACGACCACGGTCACGGACACGACCACGATCACGGACACGATCACTGACGGAGGGGAAGCCGAGAGACGCCGGATCGGGGCCGCCGGGTTCGATCCGACGCTCCCGGTGGGGTGGCGTCCCGGGGGCGAGAGGCGTGTTTCGAGACGAGAGGCGTATCGCTGGGGCGAATTCTGCGAGAAAATTCCGAGCTCTTTCGGGCCGGAGACCGCGTGAGGGGCGGGAGCGACGTGAGGGGACGGGAGCGATATCGGTGGGCGTGGACGAACGACGTGTCAAAGAGACGGAACACGGACCGGCACGACGCGACACCCCCGGGGAGCGAGGAACTCACACCGGTGGGGACCCGCGCTGGCGGTCGATCAGAAGGGGGCCTCGTTCTTGGCGGCGTCGTCCTCGTCGTCGTAGTTCGGGATGCGAATGCCGAGGGACTGGAGCTGGGCCTTCCCGTCCTCGGAGGCGTCCTCGGGCGACCACGGGGGCTCCCAGACGAGTTCGACGGTGGCGTCCTCGACGCCGTCCACGGAGGTGGCGGCGACGGTGACGTTGCGCTTGATCTCGTCGGCGATCGGACACCCCATGCTGGTGAGCGTCATCTCGATGTGGATCTGGTTCTCCGCGTCCTCCTTCTCGGAGATGTCGTAGACGAGCCCGAGGTCGACGATGTTGACCGGTATCTCGGGGTCGTAGACGTCCCGGAGGGCGTCCCGTATCTCCTCTGTGTCGACCATGTACCCTGCGGTTGGGCGCGAAGGGGGAAAAGCGTTGTTCTCGTCGACGACGGGAACTGACGAGTGGCGGCCTCTCGGTGGCGAATCTCGCCGCTTTTGGCGGGCCAAGAACTGCGTTCCCCGTTTCCGGGTCGTCCGGAATTTCGCGCCGACGTGTAGTTATAAGACGAATGGTAGTTCCGACCCCATACACTCCATCTCGCCCCCGCGAGAGACGTCGAGACGGGAAGAATTTCTGCCCTGAGCCAATTTCGTCCCGACGTTCGGCCGTGATAAACAATGAAAATTAACGAACATTAAGGACGTCCATACACTTAACCACCCTTAAAATACGGGACGTGGGCCTTTCCCCGGATGGCGGGTACTCGGTTGTGTGGATCTGCCGCCACCGGCGGCACGCCAGACGGTTCGCACACGAGGTGACACAACGTGCATCAGATTCGAATTCACGGCCGCGGTGGTCAGGGGTCGGTCACGCTGGCCCACCTGATCGCCGAGGCGGCCTACGAGGAGGACAAGTGGGCACAGGCATTCCCGTCGTTCGGCGTCGAACGACGCGGCGCTCCCGTCGAGGCCTTCGCGCGCATCGACGGGGAGCGGATCACCGATCGGAGTCAGGTCGAGGAGCCGGACTTCGTCATCGTCCAGGATCCCTCGCTCATCGAGTTCGTGGACGTGGCGCGGGGCGCGAGCGAGAACGGCGCCATCATCGTCAACTCCGCGGAGGATCCCGCGGACCTCGACGTCGAGACGGACGTCGACGTGGTGACCGTCGACGCGACGAACATCGCCCTCGAGCACCTGGGCAAACCCATCATGAACACGGCACTCATGGGCGCGTTCGCGAGCGTCACCGGCGTCCTCGAGATGGAGAGCATGGAGTCGGTGATCACGTCCGAGTTCCCCGGCGAGATCGGCGAACAGAACGTGAGAGCCACCGCGGACGCGTACGCGGAGGTGGCCTCGGTATGAGCGAGACGAGCGACCCGTACGCCGACCTCACCATCTCGAAGGGGGCAGTGGCGGAACCGGGGACGAGTACGGTCAACGAGACGGGCACGTGGCGCGAGTTCGCACCCGAGATCGACCACGACGCCTGCACCGGGTGTGGTCTCTGTGCGACGTTCTGTCCGGACGCCGCAGCGAAACAGGTCAACGAGGACCGTCGTCACGAGATCGACTACGACTACTGCAAGGGGTGTGGGATCTGTGCGGAGGAGTGTCCGGTCGACGCCATCGAGATGCTCCCGGAGGTGAACTGAGATGGGCGAACAGACGATGCTGAAAGGCGACCGTGCGGTGGCCCACGCCGTGCTCTCGGCACAGCCGGACGTCGTCTCGGCCTATCCCATCACCCCCCAGACGGGGATCGTCGAGAAGCTCTCCCAGATGAAGGCGGACGGCGACCTGCGGGGCGAGTACCTCAAGGTCGACTCCGAGTTCAACGCGGCCTCCTCCTGCATCGGTGCCAGCGGGGCGGGCGCCCGCGTCTTCAGCGCGACGAGTTCACAGGGGCTCAAGCTCATGTCCGAGCCGCTGTTCACCGCCTCGGGGATGCGCCTGCCCCTCGTGCTGGCGGTGGCCAACCGGAGTCTCTCCGGTCCGCTCTCGATCTGGAACGACCACACCGACGCCTTCGCCGAGCGCGACGGCGGGATGATCCAGTTCTTCGCCGAGGACGTCCAGGAGGCCGTCGACAACGTGCTGATGGCCTACCGCGTCGCCGAGGATCCCGAGATCTCGTTGCCGGCCCTCGCCAACCTCGACGGGTACATCCTCACTCACGTCAAAGAGCCCGTCGAGATCCCGACCGAGGAGGAGACGAAGCAGTTCCTTCCCGAGCGGGACCCCCACGCGACCCTCGACCCCAAGAATCCCAAGACGATGGGGGCGTTCGCCCGTCCCGAACACTGGACGGAGACCCGTTACGCGGTCCACGAGGCGATGCTCCGCGCGAAGGACACCATCGGCGACGCCGTCGCCGAGTTCGCCGACCAGTTCGGCCGGGAGTACGGCCTGGAGTACGGCGGGCTCCTGCAGACCTACGGTCCCGAGGACGCAGACGTCGCCGTCCTCGGCATCGGGTCCATCGTGGGAACGATGCGGGACGTCATGGCCGATCACCCGGCCAGCGTGAAGATCGTGAAGCCCCGCGTCATCCGCCCGTACCCTGCCGAGGCGCTCCGCGAGGCGCTCGCCGGCGTCGAGGCAGTCGGCGTCCTCTCGAAGGAGGTCTCGCCGGGACACCAGGGGACACTCGCCTCCGAACTCAAGTCCGCGATGTACGGCTCCGGGAACACCCCGTCGATCGAGAGCTACGTCCTCGGTCTGGCGGGCCGGGACGTGACGAAAGACGAGATCGCCGCGATCGTCGAAGAGGTCGTGGACGCGACCCAGTCCGGCCCGGGCGGGCGGTTCGTCGACGAGGAGGACTGGCCGCAACTCGATCGCGACATGCTGCCCGAGGAGGTGACCCACTGATGAGCTCGAAGGACGAGACGAGCGTGCCCGAGCCACGGATCGACCACGACGACGACCTGTTCAAGCCAGGTCATCGCGCCTGTGCCGGGTGCGGTCCGGCCCTCGCGATGCGCTACGTCACCGAGGCGACCGGCGAGAACACCATCATCTCCCAGGCGACCGGGTGCATGGAGGTCGTCTCCAGTCCCTACCCGGAGAGCTCCTGGGACGTGAGCTGGATCCACGACGTCTTCGCGAACGCGCCCGGCGTCGCCTCCGGCGTCGAGGCCGCCTACCGGGCCTTCGACGAGAAGGAGGGCTTCGAGGAGTACGAGGACCACGACGACGTGAACTTCGTCGTCATCGGCGGCGACGGGGCGACCTTCGACATCGGGATGCGGAGCCTCAGCGGCATGATGGAGCGCGGCCACGACGTCCTCTACATCGCCTACGACAACGAGGCCTACATGAACACGGGCATCCAGCGCTCGAGTTCGACGCCCCTCGGGGCCTCGACGACCACCTCGCCGCCCGGCGAGGAGTCCTTCGGGAACGACACCACGAAGAAGAACATGCCGGCCATCGCGGCCGATCACGGCTGCTCGTACGTCGCGACGGCCTCGGTGGCCTACCCGACGGACTTCAAGCAGAAGATCGAACGGGCCCTCGAGCACGACGGCCCGAAGTACATCCAGGTGTCCGCGCCCTGTATGCTCGGCTGGGAGTTCGACTCCGCGGAGACGGTGAACGTGGCCCGACTCGCGGTCCAGACCGGCATGCACCCGCTGTTCGAGCTGGAGGACGGCGAACTCGCGGACGTGATGAGCCTCTCCGATCGCGAGCCCGTAGAGGAGTACCTGCGCAAGCAGGGCCGGTTCGATCACCTCTTCGAGCAGGAGGGCGGCGAGGAGGTCATCGAGGAGATCCAGGCGCACATCGACGAGCGCGCCGCGGAATTGGGACTCGATCAGTAGTCGGAGTCGGTCCCCCAGCGGGGCGAAACCGATTTCGTCCCCCGGGCCGAGGACAGCGTATGCCGACCGACGCCGAGACCGCGGCCTTCGAGACCGGCATCAAGTTCGGCTCGCTGTACCACCAGTTCGCGGGAACGCCAGTGAGCGAGGGGAGCGCCGAGAGTCTCGCGCGCGCCATGGAGGAGGCGATCGAGAATCAGCCACACGCCGAGTCGGTGACCGTCGAGGTCGACGATGCCGCCATCGCCGCCGACGCCGACGACCACGGCTACGTCGAGTTGACCGGCGAGTACCTCACCGTGGAGGTCGTCGTCGCCTACGAGGGCCTCCGCGCGACCGCCCGAATGGCCGTAGATGAGGGGTACCCGCTGATGCGGCTGGTCTCCATCGAGGAGCCCTAGGCCGTGCGTTTATCTTCGACGGCGAAGAACGACCCGGTATGGACCAGACGACCCTCGACGACGACGAGCTCTTCGCGGAGGCCACGGAGGAGGTTCGAGAGGACGTCGAAGCCCACCTCGAGCGGGCCGAGGCGTCGCTGCCGTCGGCCGACGAGATCTGGGAGGTCGACGGCGACAACGCGCTCGGCGTTCTCAACGGCCTCCGGTCGGCACTCGACGTCGGCGAGGCCCGCGAGCACCTGCGCGACGCGAAGAAGTGGTACACGATGGGCGAACGGGCCGACGCCTTCCAGGACGCTGCCGACCTCGAATCGCGTCTCGCGTCGGTCGAGGCGCTGATCGCCGACGTCGAGGAGGCGGGGGAGACCGTCGGCGATCTCACCGCCTCGATTCCCGACCTCAGGGACCGGCTCGCGACCGAGGACTGAGCGCGATCACCGGTGGGGTGGCGGGGTCGGATCGCGATCGCGGACGGCCTCGACGAGACCGAGGAGGGCCTCGATCGCCCGCCGTTCGAGGGCTTCGCCGGTCGCCGCGCTCGCCTCGCCGGGATCGCCGACCGTTCCGTTCTCCGTGAACGACGCGCTGTCGGGGGCGAGGTTCACGCCGCTCGTCCACTCCCCCCAGCGCTCCGCGCCGCCGTCCGCCGCCTCCTCGAATCGGTCCTCGTGGACGAGCTCCGGGGCGACGCGCAACAAAAGCGACGTCTCGACGGGGCCGGCGTGACCCAACGAAAGGTCGGTCTCGACCGCGTCGAACCAGGTGAAGGGGACGACGACGGCGTCGGTCCGCCGGGTGAGCGTGGCCGTCACCTCCTCGATGGCCGCCGCGTTCCCGCCGTGACCGTTCACCACGACGACCCGGTCCCACCCGTGCTCGAGCATGGATTCGATGGTCTCGCGCACGTACGACCGGAAGGTGTCGGGCGAGACCCACAGCGTCCCCGTGAACTGCCGGTGCTCCTCCGAGATGCCGACCGGAATCGGGGGCGCGACGACGATCGATTCCTCGGCGGCCGCCGCGGCGCCCTCCGCGATCGCCGTCGCGGTCAGGTGATCCGTTCCGAGCGGGTCGTGTGGTCCGTGCTGTTCAGTGCTCCCGACGGGCAGGAAGGCGACGGTCCCGTCCCCCTCGTGTACGTCGGTCCAGGTCTCCTCCGCGAGGCGCATGGCGAAGGGTGATCGGGCGATCACATAAACGATTGCCCGATCAGTCGACGTAGCCCGAGGGGCTCGGATCGATCAGTCGTCCGCGCTCTGGTGTTCGGCGTGACGCTCGACCGCCCGGTCGACGAATTCCTCGGGGAGTTCGTCGATCTCGCCGGCCTGGACCCCCCAGAGATTTGCGTAGAGCCCGTCGGCCTCGAGGAGTTCCCCGTGCGTTCCCCGCTCCACGACGGCACCGTCCTCGAGGACGACGATCTGGTCGGCGTCCTTCACGGTCGAGAGACGGTGGGCGACCACGAAGGTGGTTCGATCGGCGGTCAGTTCGTCGAGGCTCCGCTGGATCAACATCTCGGTCTCGGTGTCGACGTCCGAGGTTGCCTCGTCGAGGATCAACACGTCCGGATCGGCGAGGACGGCCCGCGCGATGGCGATCCGCTGTCGCTGGCCGCCCGAGAGTTTGACGCCTCGCTCGCCGACCATCGTGTCGTAGCCGTCCGGGAGGTTGGTGACGAACTCGTGGGCCTCGGCGACGCGGGCGGCCTCTCGGAGTGCCTCCTCTTCGACGTCGTCCTGCCCGTAGGCGATGTTCTCCCGGACGCTCCCGTAGAACAGGAACGTGTCCTGGCTCACGTACCCGAGGTGCTCGCGGAGACTCGCGAGGCGGATGTCCCGTACGTCCTGGCCGTCGATGCGCACGGCGCCCCCGTCCACGTCGTACATCCGCAGGAGGAGTTTGAGCGCCGTTGACTTCCCCGCCCCCGTCGGCCCCACGAGCGCGACCGTCTCGCCGCCCGCGGCCTCGATGGAGACGTCCTCGAGTATCGTCTCGTCGTCGTATCCGAAGGTGACGTCGTCGTACTCGACTGCGCCCCCCTCGACGGTGAGCGCCGGGGCGTCCGCGGCGTCGTCGATCCGGCTTGGTTCGTCCATCAGGCCGAAGATGCGCGCGCTCGAGGCGCGAGCCCGCTGGTACATGTTGACGATCTGTCCGAACTGGGCCATCGGCCAGATGAACCGCTGGGTGAGGAGGATGAAGGTCACGAACGCGCCGGTCTGCAGGGTGCCGGTGAACGGCCCCGGGGCCGTCCCGGTGAAGACCCACACGCCGCCGACGGCGAAGGTGACGACGAACCCGATTCCCGCGAGCACGCGCAGTCCGGGAAAGAAGGTGATCCGGGTCTCGATGGCGTCCCAGTTGGCGTCGTAGTACTCCATCGAGGCGTCCTCGACGCGGTCGGACTCGTAGGGCTCGGTGTTCGCGGCCTTGATGACCGAGATGCCGCCAAGGTTGTTCTCGAGGCGGGAGTTGAGGTTCCCGACCGAGGAGCGCACCTCGGCGTACTTGGGCTGGATTCGCCTGACGAACAGGTAGGTGAACGCCCAGATCAGTGGAACCGGAACCAGCGCGATGAGCGCGAGTTGCCAGTTCGTCGCGAAGAGGATCCCGGCGATGGCGATCACCATCACCCCCAGTCGGAGGGCACCGTTCATCCCCTCGTTGAGGAAGCGCTCGAGGCGGTTGACGTCGTTCGAGAGGATCGACATCATCTCCCCGGTCTGCTTGTCGGCGAAGAAGGTCATGTTCAGGCGCTGCATCTCGTCGTAGGTGTCGGTCCGGACGCCGTGCTGGACCTTCTGGGCGAAGGCGTTCCAGCCCCAGTTGCGGGCGTAGTGAAACCCGGCCCCGCCGAAGAACGCGCCCGCGATCGCGGCCACCGTGAACCACAGTTGGGCGCGAGGCTCCGTGGGGAGCCAATTCGCCGGCAGCAGGGAGAGCGGGAACCGACTGCCGTAGGGGACCGTGTCGCGGAACACCGCGTCGATGGCGACGCCCAACAGCACCGGCGGGAGCAAGTCGAGGACTCGCGCGAAGACGCTCGCGATCAGGCCGACGAGGAAGTAGCCCGCGTGGTCGCCGCCGTACTCGACGAAGAGCCGTCGCATCGGGTTCGACGCCCGCTCTCTCTGTTCCTCGAACGGGTCGTCCTCGTCGCCGGGGAGGGCCATACCACCCAGTCCGACGCTGACGGGGAAAAGGGTTGGCGCGCCGGCGAACTGGACGGGTCAGCGAGGGTCGGCGATCCGGACCCGGTCCCCGACCGTCACGTCGTGGCGGGTCGTCCAGCCGTAGGGCACCTCGACGACCCACTTCGCCTCGCCCGTGTACTCCGTGAGCGGTCGGTCGCCCTCCACGGGCGCGTGGTAGATGGCGGTGATCGTCCGGTTCGCGCCGACGAAGATCATGTCGATCGGGACGGCCATGTCGCGCATGACGAACGTCCGCCGCGCCTCCTCGGGGAAGATGAACAGCATCCCCTCGTCCGGTTCGAGGGCCGCGGTGTCGCTGAGGCCGGTGTATCGCTCGCCGGGCGTGTCCGCGACCGCCACGGCGACCGTCCCCAGGGTCTCCCCGTCCTCGTCGATCACCGCGACCGTGGCTGTCGGCGAGAGGCCCGTGCGGGGCTCGGGGCCGCCGATCGGGACGGCGAGCGCGAGGGCCACGACGAGGACGGCGAGGACGATCCAGGCGGATCGCGTCGGCATCGGACCCGGCTACGAACTGGAAGGGCAAACGTTTTTGCGAGTCGCCGGTTCGGTTCGAGTGCGGGTTCGTGGTCTAGGTGGTTATGACGCGTCCCTTACAAGGACGAGGTCGGCGGTTCGAATCCGCCCGAACCCACGTTTCGAGCGACCTGCGATACAACGGTGAGCGGATTCGAAGCGGGGGACTGATCTTCGACTCGCGAGTGAGGGTCGAATCCGCTGCTCAGCAGTGTGCTCTCGCTGGGCCTATCGCTCGTGTTCATCGTCGTCATGCCCTTCTTCCAGGGCGGAGTGATCGCGATGGCCGACGAGGCACTCGACGGACAGACGCGTTTGCAGACGTTCGTGACGGCCGGGAAAGCCAACTACGTCTCGATTCTCGTGGCGTACCTCGCTCTGATAGCGGTCAACTTCGGCCTCGGGATAATCGGATTCTTCGTCGCCCTGTTCGGCGGCGTGGTCGTCCTCGGCAGTGGCGGGGTCGGATCGGCCGGTATCGCCGTGCTCGCCGTCATCGGGCTGGTGATCGGCATCGCCGTTCTCCTGTACCTCGTCCTCCTCTTTTTCCTCCAGTTCTACGGTAAGGCCATCGTGCTCGACGATATGGGGGCCGTCGACGGACTCAAACACAGCGTCTCGGTCGTGCGACGGAACATCCTCGGCACGCTTGGCTACTCGCTCCTCGTCGGCGTTCTCGGTGGAACGTTCGGCGCCATCGTTGGGACGTTCTCGATTCTCCTGTCACCGGAGTCGGCCAGGGCGTTCTCTCTGCCAGCCATCTCCCTCCCGCTTCTGGCTGGCGTCGGCCTCCTCGCCCTCGTCGTCGGCGTGGTGTTCGGGGGCGTTTTCGCGATGTACTCCGTGTCGTTCTACCGGGGACTCACCAGCTAATCCGGCGTCTTCTCCGCTCCGATCCCGAAACTGGGCCTCCTGTGAGGAATTGACCCACCGAACCGAGCCAGACGCTCAGCGGGGACCCCTCAGATGCGCCGATTCGACGCCCTTCTCACGGCTTCGCCATCCACGTATGGTGCCCCATACGGCCCATCCCCGCCGCGTCGGTGTCGGACGCCGCGATCTCCCGTCGTGGGCGGTCCAACTGTCGTCGGCCGATGCGAATCGGTCTGCGGAGCCAGCGTGGAGACACTACTCGAGTTCGATGTACTCGACCGCGGAGACGCGTTCGTCGTCGGCGATCGCCCGGTGAGCCGTCCTGGGCAGCGGATCGTCCAGGTTGTAGATCGTGAGCGCCCGTCCGTCGATCGGTCGCCGACTGTTGGCCATGCTGGCGATGTTGACGTCGTGGTCGCCGAGGATCGTCCCGAGAGAGCCGATGACGCCGGGCGTGTCCTCGTTCCTGACGACGAGCATGTGCGTGTGGGGAACCGCGTCGAGACGGTAGTCGTCGATCGAGACGATGTGCGGGGTGTCGTCGCCGAGGAGCGTGCCACCGACCGAGACCCGGCCGTCGTCGTCACCGATCGCCACCGAGACGAGACTCTGGAACTCGGAGGCGCGCCACTCGCGCGTGATCGAGACGTCGACCCCCCGGCGGTCTGCGATCCGGGAGGGGGCGTTGACGACCGGGATCTGCCAGCCGAACGGCTCGAACGCGCGTGCCGTCACCAGTTCGATGTCCCGCTCCTCGGCGATGTCGCCAGCGTACGTGGCCTCCATCCACTCGACGCGGGAATCGAAGAGGTGGAAGGCGATCTGACTCGCCGTCTCCGCGAGGTCGATGTACCTGCGAACGCGGTGTGCGCTCTCCGGCGTGCTCCACGGGAGGTTGAGCGCGTTCGAGACGGGCTCGTTCTCGAAGGCCGCGATGACCTGCTCTGCGGCCGTCCGGGCGACCCGTTCCTGGGCCGTGTACGTCGTGCCCCCGAGGTGTGGCGTGACGACGATCGAGTCGACCTGGAGGAGGGGATTGTCCCTCGGGACGGGTTCGCGCACGAAGACGTCGACGGCCGCGCCCGCCAGGTGGCCGCTCGCACAGGCGTCCGCCAGGGCGGACTCGTCGACGACGCCGCCCCGCGCGGTGTGCACGAAGTAGCCCCCCTCGAGGTGGGCGAGCTCCGCCTCGCCGATCAGGTTCTCGGTCTCCGCGGTGAGCGGGACGTGGATGCTCGCGCTGTCCGCGCGGGCGAGACAGCGATCGAGGTCGTCGACGAGGGTCACCCCCAACTCGGCCGCGCGGTCGCGTCCGATGTACGGGTCGTAGGCGACGATGTCCATGCCCAGGGACTCGAACCGACGGGCGACGCGCTGGCCGACGCGTCCGAGCCCGATGATCGCGTGAGTGCCGCCCTCGAGGACCGTCTGGGAGAGGGCGTCCGCGTCGACGTCGTACTCGCCCCGCTTCAGCGCCTGGTGGTGCTGGGGCAGTTCGTTCGCGGCGGCGAGCGCCAGCCCGACGGTGTGCTCGGCCGCG
>JBDGUE010000018.1:0-48641 GCA_042216045.1 Halanaeroarchaeum sp.
CGGATCCTGGTCTCCGAGGTGATGAGCCAGCAGACCCAACTCGACCGGGTGGTCCCGGCCTCCAAGGCGTTCGTCGATCGGTGGCCCACCGTCGAGGCGCTCGCCGAGGCCGACCGGAGCGCGGTCGTCGCCCTCTGGTCCGGGTACGCCCTGGGGTACAACAACCGGGCGCGCTACCTCAGCGAGGCGGCCGAGCAGGTGGTCGCGGACTTCGACGGCGAGATTCCGGCGGATCCCGAACGGCTCCAGGAACTCCAGGGGGTCGGTCCCTACACCGCGAACGCCGTCGCGAGTTTCGCGTACAACGAGGGCGACGCCGTCGTGGACACGAACGTGAAGCGAGTGCTCTACCGCGCGTTCGAGGGGATCCGCGACGCTGCTGACCCGCCGTACGAGGAGGCGGCGAACGCCCTGCTGCCGGCGGGGCAATCGCGCGTCTGGAACAACGCCATCATGGAACTGGGGGGCGTGGCGTGCCAGCAGCGGCCCCGATGCGACGAGGAGGGGTGTCCCTGGCGCGAGTGGTGTCACGCCTACCAGACCGGTGACTTCACCGCGCCGGACGTCCCGACCCAGCCGTCCTTCGAGGGGAGTCGTCGGCAGTTCCGCGGCCGAATCGTGCGGACGCTCGGGGACGCCGACGCCCTGCCCCTCGACGAACTCGGTCACCGCGTCCGCGTCGATTACGACCCCGACGGTGCGGCCGGGCGGGACTGGCTCGAGGACCTGCTCGCCGATTTGGCCGACGACGGCCTGGTCGACGTCGAGGAACGGGACGGGGAGCGCGTGGCCACGCTCGCGGAGTGACGACATCGATGGGTATAGTGGGGTGGGCGTCGAGGAGTCGAGCATGACCACCCGCGTCGCTGGACTCCCCGGCAGTCTGCGGGCGGAGAGCACCACCAGAGTCGCCGTGGCGACCGCCCTCGAGACCGCGGCCGATCACGGTGCCGAGACCGACCTGATCGACCTCCGATCGCTGTCGCTGCCCGTCTACGACGGCGATCGCGGCGCTGCCGGCGACGCCGATCGGCTCACGCAGCGTCTCGAGCGGGCCGATTCCGTGGTGCTCGGGACGCCGGTGTATCACGGGTCGTACTCCTCGCCGCTCAAGACGGCCCTCGATTACTCGGGCTTCGACGAGTTCGAGAACACCACGGTCGGACTGGTCGCCGTCGCCGGGGGGAGCTTCCCGATCACCGCCCTCGATCACCTGCGGTCGGTGATGCGCTCGCTCGGTGCCTGGGTGGTCCCTCACCAGGCCGCGGTCCCGAACGCGAGCGACGCGATCGACGGTGACCGCATCGTCGAGGACGACGTCGCCGAGCGAGTGCGGACCCTCGGCGTCCGGGTCGTCGAGTACGCCTCCATCCAGCCCGATCCGCTGTCGTTCGAGGGCGAGCACAACGTCGGCGCCGACGACTGATCGGCCCGAAGCGACCGACTTTTGGCGGCCACTCACCCCCCTCGGAGTATGCACGCCATCACGAACAGCGGCTGGGTGGAGGTCATCACGGGCTCTATGTTCTCCGGGAAGACCGAGGAACTTCTCCGGCGACTCAGACGCGCGGAGATCGCCGGACAGTCCGTCGCGGCCTTCACGCCGGCCATCGACGAGCGGTACGGCGAGGAGACCCTCGGTTCGCACGCCGGGCGCACCTGGGAGGCGACGGTCGTCGGCACGGAGGGCGAGGACGTCTGGGGGATCGTCGACCACCTCGACGGGGAGGAGGTCGTCGCCGTCGACGAGGCGAACTTCTTCGGCCGGGAACTGGTCGCCGTCGCCGACGACCTCGCGGCCGACGGTCGCCGCGTGATCGCGAGCGGACTGGACCTGACCTACCGCGGGGAGCCCTACGAGCCGGTGCCACAGCTCATCGCGACCGCCGAATACGTGGAGAAACTCCAGGCCATCTGTGCGGTCTGTGGGGAGCCCGCGACGCGCACCCAGCGACTCGTCGACGGCGAACCGGCCCACGTCGACGAGCCGACGACGATGGTGGGCGCAGAGGAGTCCTACGAGGCGCGCTGTCGGGACTGCCACGCGGTCCGTCACGACTGACTGGAGAAGGCTTACCTTCCCCGCCGCCGATCCACGGACGTGCTCACCCTCGACATCTCCCGGTTCTCCATCGAGATCGACGACGGCGCGATCGAGAACGTCGGTGCGATGCCCACGACCGCCACGGTGGCACAGTACGACGTCGAGACGGCGACCGTCTCCGAGTTCGGCGACGACCGGGTCAAACTGGCGTTCACCGACGAGGACGACAACACGGTCGAGATCGCACTCGCCCCCGAGGACGTCCGCGACCTGGCCGCCGACGTGGAGTCGCTGGCCGAGGGGAGCGACGTCTTCGAGTGAGTGGATCGCGGGGGACTTTCGACAATCGTTTACGGTCGGGTTGACTGTGTTCAGGTACTCATGGGTACGTGTATTATCTGTGGGGCGCCCACAGAGGGCCCCATCTGCGAGACTCACGAAGAGGACGTCTACTTCGAGTTTCACGGCGACGTCCCGGACGACCTCACCCCCGGCCGGTACTACCGCGGGACCGTCGACGGCTTCGCGGAGTTCGGCGTCTTCGTGGACATCGGCCCAGTGACCGGACTCCTGCACCGGAGCGAGATACCCCAGCGCCTCGAGTCCCTGGACTGGGATCCCGGCGATTCGGTCTTCGTCCAGGTCCTGGAGGTCCACGACAACGGCAACATCGACCTGGGCTGGTCGATCCGCCAGCGCGAGCGGTCGTTCCGGGGACACCTCCACGATCCGCCCGAGGCCGCCCCCGAGGATGGAGGGGCCGTTCCCGAGGAGGAGGCCGCTCCGGAGGACGACGCCCCCACCGAGGAGAAGGCGGAGACCGCCCCGAGTCGAGCGCACGACGCCGACGGCCTCGACCACGGCGGGAGCGAACGCGACGATACCGACGAGCGGGTCACGGACGGGTCGCAGGCCGTGGACTCGGCCGCGGAAGCGTCCTCGACCGGCCCGGAGGCGACGGCCGAGGAGCGAACCACCGACGCGACCGGTGCCGAGGAGACGGTGGACGAGGCGGCCACGGACGCCGTCGACCGGACTGATGCAACCGGCACGGCGGGGGAGGACGACCCCGCGAGTGCACACGACCAGTCGACCGCAGCGGACACGACCGACGCGGAGGCCACCGCGATGGAACGCGTCGAGATCGGGTCCCTCGACGACCGGGTCGGGGACGTCGTCGCCGTGGAGGGACGCGTGGCTGGCATCCGACAGACGGGGGGCCCGACGATCTTCGACCTGACGGACGAGACGGGGACGATCGACTGCGCCGCCTTCGAGGAGGCGGGCGTCAGGGCCTACCCCGCGGTGGCGGTCGACGACGTGATTCGGATCGTCGGCGAGGTCGAGCGTCGCCGCGGCGAACTCCAGATCGAGACGGAGTCGCTCTCGATCCTCGAGGGCGAGGCGGCGAACGCGGTCGCCGCTCGGCTCGACCGGGCGATGGACGAGCGAGCCACGCCCGCGGACGAGACGCTGCTCGTGGACGACCCCACGATCTCGGTGGTCGAGGACGCGATCCGCGAGGCAGCGACCGAGATCCGACGAGCCGTCGTGGAGGCGCGACCGGTCATCATCCGGCACACGGCCACGCTCGACGGATACGTGGCGGGAACCGCGATCGAGCGCGCCCTCATCCCCCTGGTCAACGCCGAACACGCCCAGAGCGACGCGGAGTACCACTACGTCGACCGACGCCCACTCGACGACGAGTTCTACGACGTCGAGGCCGCGACCAGCGACGTCACGGACATGCTCGAGGCGGCCGATCGGCACGACGAGAAGCATCCGCTGTTCGTCCTGGTCGACGCTGGGAGCACGCGAGAGTCGACGGACGGACTCGAACTGCTCGACATCTACGACGCCGGGAGCGTCGTCGTCGACGGCGGGTACGCCGACGCCGCCGCGGCGACGACGGCGAACGTGCTCGTCAGTCCGACCGCCGCCGGCGGCGACCCGGTGACGACGGGCACCCTGGGCGCGCACCTCGCCGCGCTCGTCAACGCCGACGTCCGGGAGGACCTCAGGCACCTCCCGGCCACGAGTTACTGGGGCGATCGACCCGCCCGATACGAGGACCTCGCGGCCGCTGCGGGGTACGACGAGGAGACCATCGAGGACATCCGGAACGCGGTCACGCTCGAGGCGTTCTACCAGTCCTACGAGGACAAACGCGAGTTGATCGCCGACCTCTTCTGGGACGATCGCAACGCCTCGCTGGCAGAGCCGATCAGCGAACAGTTCGAGGAGAAACTCGAGACCCAACTGGAGACGGCCATCCCGCACCTCGAGGCGCGTGGCGAGTCCGGCGTGGTCTTCGACGTGCTGTCGGTCGACGACTACACCCACCGCTACGACTTCCCGCCGGTCGGCCTCCTCCTCGACGCGCTCCACCGCCGTCGCGAAGAGCAGGCCGGCGAGCGCGTGACCCTCGCCGTGAAGCGAGACGAGTTGCGCGTCCCGGGGAGCGAGCCGGTGAACGTCAGGACCGTCGCGGAGACCGTCGCGTCCCGCCTCCCCGAGGCCGGCGTGACCGCGCGCGGCGGGCGGGACGGCAGAATCGAATTCCTCTCGGGCGAGCGCGCTGCCGTCGTCGACGCCACGATCGAGGAGATCGCCGACCAGCTCTCCTGAGCGACATCCTTTTCCGCCGGACCGGGCTTTCCCCAGTCAATGAGTTCGGGCGTCGACGACCCAGTCGAGGCGGTCTGTCGCGACCTCGTCGAGGGGATCCTCGCCGGCGAGATCGAGACGGACGACGTGGAGCAGGCCAAACTCGACGCGTGCAGCGAGCACGGCGCCTCGACGGTCCCCACCCATTCGGACGTCATCGACGCCGCTCCGGAGCGGGCGCGCGATCGCGTGGAGAGCGTCCTCCAGCGCAAGCCCGTCCGAACCGCGTCCGGGGTCACCCCCGTCGCCATCATGACGAGTCCCGAACCCTGCCCGCACGGGAAGTGTCTGTACTGTCCGGGGGGCCCGGCCTCGGCGTTCTCCTCGGCTCAGAGCTACACCGGTCACGAACCCGCCGCCGCCCGCGCGGAGCAGAACGACTACGATCCCTACGGTCAGGTCACGCTCCGATTGGCACAGCTCAGGGAGATCGGCCACCCCGTCGACAAGGTCGAGTTGATCCTGATGGGCGGCACGCTCACCGCCCGATCGGCGGACTACCAGACCTGGTTCGTCAAGCGCGCACTCCAGGCGATGAACGACTTCGATCCGGAGGATCCGCCGTCCCCGACGGAGGGCGAGAGCTTCGCGCAGTCACCGGCCGAGCGCGAGTTCGCCTACCTCGAGGACGTGATCGCCGAGAACGAGACGGGATCGGTGCGCAACGTCGGGACGACCTTCGAGACGAAGCCGGACTGGGCGGGCCCCGAGGCCGTCGACCGAATGCTCCGACTCGGCGGCACGAAGGTCGAACTCGGCGTCCAGACCACGTTCGAGCGGATCAACCGACGGATGCACCGCGGGCACGGGGTCGAGGACGCGATCGAGGCGAACCGGCGGCTCCGCGACGCCGGGTTCAAGGTCGGCTTCCACATGATGCCGGGCCAGCCCGGAATGTCCCGGGAGATGAGCCGCGAGGACTTCCGCCGCATCTTCGAGCGGTCGGCGTGGCGACCGGACTACCTGAAGATCTACCCGACGCTCGTCGTCCGGGGAACCAGGCTGTACGACCAGTGGCGCCGCGACGAGTTCGAACCGCTCACGAACGAGGAGGCGGCCGAACTCGTCGCCGACGTGAAAGCCGACCTCCCCCGCTACGTGCGCCTCCAGCGGGTCCAGCGCGACATCCCCGCCGACTTCATCGACGCCGGCGTCTGGAAGTCCAACCTCCGGCAACTCGCGCGGAAGCGAATGGAGGACCACGACGATCGCTGCGATTGCATCCGCTGTCGAGAGGTGGGGATGAACGAGGACGACCCCGACGACGTCACCTTCGAGGGTGAGACCTACGAGGCCGCCGGCGGCACCGAGCACTTCCTCTCCTTCGAGGATCGCGAGCGGGATCTGCTCGTGGGATTCCTCAGGCTTCGCTACCCGGGTTCGGTCGTGCGTCGCGAACTCGAGGGCGCCGCGCTGGTCAGGGAACTGCACGTCTACGGGAGCGAGGTGGGCGTCGGCGAGGGTGGCGGTGACTTCCAGCACCGCGGCTACGGGAAGCGGCTCGTGCGCCGTGCGGAGGAGCGCGCGCGTGCCGACGGCTTCGAGAAGCTGAGCGTGATCTCGGGGATCGGTGCCAGGGAGTACTATCGGGAGCAACTCGAGTACCGGGACGACGGGCCGTACGTGAGCAAGCGGCTCTAGGGGCGAACACGCGATGGATCGATCGGCCGGGTCGGGGCCACCGCGGATTTCTCGTCCCCCGACCCGGACCCGTGGTCAGGTCACGGGGGAGCCTGGCCCCGGCATCGCACATGAACGTTCGCTGGCGCGTTCCGCAGGGCAAAAGGGTGCGCGCGCCGAATTCGGTGTCATGGAACCCAAGCGGGAGGTGACGAGCGTCGACCTCGTGGCGCTCACCCGGGAACTCTCGGGGTACGCGGGCACGAAGGTCGACAAGGCCTACCTCTACGGGGACGACCTCGTCCGCCTGAAGATGCGGGGGTACGACCGCGGTCGGGTCGAACTCCTCATCGAGGTCGGGGAGACGAAACGCGCACACGTCGCCCGGCCCGAGCACGTCGCGGACGCGCCCGGCCGACCGCCGAACTTCGCGAAGATGTTGCGCAACCGGATCGCCGGCGCGGACCTCGCGGCGGTCCGACAGCACGGATTCGACCGCATCGTCGAGTTCGAGTTCCGTCGCGAGGACGCCGACACCACCCTGGTCGCCGAACTCTTCGGCGAGGGGAACCTGGCCGTCCTCGACGAGACGGGAGCGGTCGTCGATGCCCTGGAGACCGTCCGTCTCCAGTCACGTACCGTCGCGCCGGGGAGTCAGTACGGCTTCCCCCAGGCCCGGGTGAATCCCCTCGACCTCTCCTTCGCGGGGTTCGTCGCGGAGATGGAGGACTCGGACACGGACGTGGTCAGGACCCTCGCCACGCAGATCAACTTCGGCGGCCTCTACGGGGAGGAACTCTGCACGCGCGCGGGGGTGGAGAAGGCGATGGACATAGAGGAGGCGACCGAGGGGGACTACGAGGCGCTCTACGACGCGATACAGCGCCTGCTCGATCCGCTCCGCGCCGGCGAGACCGACCCCCGCGTCTACTACGAGGACGACCGGCGAATCGACGTCACGCCCATTCCCCTCGAGGAGTACGCGCACCTCGAGAGCGAGGCATTCGAGGACTTCAACGCGGCCCTGGACGACTACTTCACGAACGTCTCCAGGGAATCGGAGCCGACCGACGACGGCGGGGAGACGGGCGCGTCGCTCGACGAGGAGATCGAGCGGCGAGAGCGAATCATCGAACAGCAGGAGGCCGCGATCGAGGACTTCGAGGCGGAGGCGGCGGCGGAGCGAGAGCGGGCCGAACTCGTCTACGCCAACTACGACCTCGTCGACGAGATCCTCACGACCGTCCGCGAGGCCCGGGAGGCAGATCGGAGCTGGGAGGAGATCGCGGAGACGATCGAAGCGGGGGCCGAGGACGGCGTGGAGGCGGCAGAGGCCGTCACGGACGTCGACGCCGCCTCGGGAACGGTGACGGTGGCCCTCGGCGATCGAGAGGTCGAACTGGACCCGCGGAACGGGGTCGAGAAGAACGCCGATCGCCTCTACGGGGAGGCAAAGCGCATCGAGGAGAAACGCGAGGGGGCCCTCGAGGCCGTCGAGGACACGCGAGAGGAACTCGCGACCCTCCGCGAGCGAGAGACGGAAGCGACGGAGAGCGAGCCGTCGGAACCCCCGGAGCGCGAGGGCGGAGAAGTCGACTGGCTCTCGCGCTCGTCGATCCCGGTTCGCAAGCCAGAGCGCTGGTACGACCGGTTCCGCTGGTTCCGGACGAGCGACGGCTTCCTGGTGATCGGGGGTCGGGACGCCGAGCAGAACGAGGAGATCGTGAAGAAGTACATGGAGCCGAGCGATCGATTCTTCCACGCACAGGCCCACGGGGGCCCGGTGACCGTCCTCAAGGCGACGGACCCGAGCGAGTCGGCACGGGACGTCGAGATTCCCGAGCGCAGCCTGGAGGAGGCCGCGCGGTTCGCCGTCACGTACTCCTCGGTCTGGAAGGACGGGAAGTTCTCGGGGGACGCCTACATGGTGGCGCCGGACCAGGTGAGCAAGACGCCGGAGAGCGGGGAGTTCCTCGAGAAGGGGGGATTCGCCATCCGCGGCGACCGACGCTACTTCGAGGACACGCCGGTGGGCTGTGCGGTGGGCATCACCTGCGAGTCCGAGACGCGCGTGATCGGCGGGCCGCCATCGGCGATCGAGGGGCGGGCCGAGACCGCGATCCGACTCGAACCCGGTCGCTACGCCCAGGGGGACGCGGCGAAGCGGATCTACCGCGAGTTCCGCGAGCGGTTCGCCGACACGTCGTTCGTCCGCAAGGTCGCCTCCCCGGACGAGATACAGAAGTTCATGCCGCCGGGCGGCAGTCGGATGGTGGAGTGAGTCGAGACGGTTCGGGGCGCGAAACGGAAGGACTCTTGACCGCGTGCCGGAAAGCACACCCCGATGCACGTCTCCGACCGGGAGCGCCGCGAGGGGGGCGGACTCGCGATCACGCTGGTCCCCGAGAGCCTCGACGACCTCTGGCACCTGTCCTACGTGCTCGAGCCCGGGGACCGCGTCTCGGGAGACACCCACCGTCGCATCCAGCGCGACGACGAGCGGCTCCGGGACACTGGCGGGGAGCGCGAGCACATGCACGTGACGCTCGCGGTCGATGACGTCGAGTTCCACAAGTTCGCGAACCGCCTCCGGGTCGCCGGCGTGATCGAGGAGTGCTCCCGAGAGGACCAGTTGGGCCTCCATCACACCCTGAACGTCGAGGAGCGCGAGAAGATCACCATCGAGAAGGTCTGGCAACCCGACCAACTCGAGCGCATCGAGGAGGCAGCGGCGGCCACGGACCAACCGGACGTGGCCGTCGCCACCGTCGAGGAGGGAGAGGCCCACGTCCACACCGTGGCCCAGTACGGGGTCGACGAGTACGCGTCGTTTACGAACACCACCGGGAAGGGGGAGTACGCCCGGGACAGGGACGCCCTCTTCGAGGACCTCGCAAACGCGCTGGTCCACCTCGACGCGGACGCCGTGATCCTCGCGGGACCGGGGTTCACGAAGCGGGACGCCCTGGACTACGTCGAGGAGAACTACCCCGAGTTGACGGACGCGATCAGGGTCGTCGACACGAGCGCGGTCGGCGGGCGCGGCGTCCACGAGGTGCTCAAGCGCGGGGCCGTCGACGAGATCCAGGAGCAGACGCGGATCGCGGCGGAGGCGGAGAAGATCGACGACCTCACCGATCGCATCGCGACCGACGGAGCGGCCGCCTACGGGATCGACGAGGTAAAAAGAGCCGCGGACTACGGGGCCGTAGCGGACCTCCTGATCCTCGACGAGCGACTCCGCCGGGAGCGCGCCGACGAGGGCGACTGGGACGTCGACGTCGACGAGATCGTCGAGGCGGTCGACCAGCAGGGCGGGGAGATCACCGTCTTCTCGCACGAGTTCGCCCCCGGCCAGCAGTTGCACAATCTGGGCGGCATCGCCGCCCTCCTGCGGTATCGGATCGAGTGATCGGACCGTGATCGGACGCCGATGATCAGACCGAAATCGTGCGTCCGTCGGCCGCGACCTCGACCTCGCCGTCGAAGTGGGCCGTTATCGACGCGATCATCGCCTCGTGTTCGCCGTTCGTGTGCGGATAGAGGTGGGTGAGGTAGAGTTCCGCGACGTCCGACCCCGCGAGGGCCTCCCCCAGCGCGCTCGGTGTCGGGTGGTTCGAGACGTCGACGCCGTCGGGAAACGAGCAGTCGTGGACGAGGACGTCGCCGACCGCGGCGAAGTCCCCCATCGCGGAGAACGCCTCCGTGTCGCCGCTCACCGTCAGGCGATCGTCGAAGCGATAGGCGAGACCGGGGAGGGAGTGTCGCGTCTCGATGGCGTCCACCCCGAAGCCGGCCACCGAGAACGATCCGGCCTCGACCTCTCGGACGGAGACGTCGACGCGGCCCTCCAGGTACTCGTAGACCGCGAAGAAGTCCTGGAGGAGCGCGTCCGTTCCCGGCGGACCGACCACCTCGATCGCTTCCTCGCCGGCCAGCCACCGGGCCTTGATCAGGGGCAGCAGATCGGAGACGTGATCGGCGTGGTGGTGGGTCAAGAGGACCGCGTCGACGCCCTCGTAGCCGGCACGGGTCCGAGCGAGGCGGTGCAGGACGCCGCTGCCGGCGTCGACGAGGAGCGTCCGTTCGCCGTCCTCCAATAGGAGGCCCGACTGCATCCGTTCGCCGTCCGGCATGGCACTCCCCGTACCGAGAAACGTGAGACGCATGGTCACAGGACGGGTTCGCGGGCTGAAAGTCGTTCCGTCCCGGGACGCGATCACGGGGAGGGCCAGCCAACAGGTACAACCAGGGTGACGACCAACCGGAGAGCGAATGGGTGCCGACGTCCCGCCCGAGGGGGAGGAGCACGCACCGGACGACGTCGCGGACGCGGACGTCCTCGCGTCCCTGGAGCCGGCCGTCAGGGAGTGGTGGGTCGATCGATTCGGCGAGTACGTCCCCGAGAACGGGGGGTACTTCACGCCGCCCCAGCGCGAGGCCATCCCGCACGTCCACGAGGGACGAAACGCCCTCATCGCCGCACCGACCGGGTCGGGCAAGACCCTCGCGTCCTTCATCGCGATCATCGACGAACTCTACCGCCGGGAGCGAACCGACGGGCTCGAGAACACCGTCTACTGCCTGTACGTCTCCCCCCTCAAGTCCCTCGCGAACGACATTCATCGCAATTTGGAGGTCCCCCTCGACGGGATTCACGAGCGCATGGACGCCGAGGGGGACCGCGTCAGGCACGCGATCCGCCACGGCGACACGAGCGACCGGGAGCGAGCGGCCATGCTCGAGGAGACTCCCCACATCCTCAACACGACGCCGGAGACGCTCGCCATCCTGCTCGACTCCCCCAAGTTCAAGGAGAAACTCGAGACGGTGGAGTACGTCGTCGTCGACGAGATCCACTCCATCGCGGACTCCAAGCGCGGGACCCACCTCGCCGTGAGCCTGGAGCGCCTGCAGGCCATGGCCGGCGACCTGACCCGAATCGGGTGTTCGGCCACCGTCGAGCCACTCGAGGAGATCGGGTCGTTCCTCGCGGGCCGCGAGGAGGAGGGCGGGGACCTGGTCCCACGAGACGTGGAGATCGTCGACGCGCGCTTCCTGCGCGAGTACGACCTGGAACTGCGCGCGCCGGTCGCCGACCTCGTGAACGCCTCGCGGTCCACGATCCAGGACGCCTTCTACGAGGACCTCCGGGAGTTGATCGGGGCCCACGACACCACCCTCGTGTTCACGAACACGCGATCGGGGGCCGAGCGCGTGTTGCACAGACTCCGCGAGGAGGGGCCCTACGACGAGTCGAACTCCGGGGCCCACCACGGGTCGCTCTCGAAGGAGACCCGCCAGGGCGTCGAGGAGGCGCTCAAGGACGGCTCCCTCGACGTGGTGACGACCTCGACCAGCCTCGAACTCGGGATCGACATGCCCCACGTCGACCTCGTGGTCCAGGTGGGGTCGCCGAAGTCGGTGGCCTCTCTCCTCCAGCGCGTGGGCCGTGCCGGCCACCGGGTGGGCCAGACGGTGACGGGTCGGGTGATCGCCCTCGACCGCGACGAACTCGTCGAGACCGCGGTGATGCTCGCGACGGCGGCCGAGGGGTTCGTCGACCGGGTCTTCGTCCCGGAGCGCGCACAGGACGTCGCGGCCCAGCACGTCTACGGCATGGCGATCAACGGCCCCCGACCGGAGGCAGAGGTCCGGACGATCCTCGAGCGCGCCCACCCCTATCGCGAGTACACCGACGACGAGTGGGAGTCCCTGATCTCGTACCTGACGGCCGACTACGAGGGCATGGAGGACCGGAACGTCTACGCGAAGATCTGGCGGGACGAGAACGACCCGCCCTCGGGCGAGCACCACCACCCGGAGTACGCGGTGGGCAGGCGCCTGATCGGCAAGCGGGGCCGCCTCGCCCGCGTCATCTACATGACCAACGTCGGGACGATCCCCGACTCCTTCACCTGTGAGGTCTTCACGACCGACGACGGGCAGTGGGTCGGCGACCTCGACGAGGAGTACCTCGACACCCTCGACCCCGGCGACGTCTTCGTCCTCGGCGGCGATCGATACGCCTACCGGTATCGACGCGGTTCGAAGGTCTACGTCGACCGGACGGACGAGCGCCCGACGGTGCCCTCCTGGTACTCCGAACGCCTCCCGCTGTCCTTCGACCTCGGGCGGGAGATCCTCGCCTTCCAGGGCACGCTCCTCGATCGGTACGCGACGGGCGGACGACCGGCGGTCCGGGCGTGGCTCAGGGAGTTTCCCATCGGCGACGACGCCGTCAGGGCGCTCGCGCGACTCTTCGACGAGCAGATCCGGTTCGCCGGCCCGGAGAGCGTGAGCTCGGACGAGCGCCTGGTCGTCGAGGAGGTCCGGGACCGCGAGGAGTACCGGCGACGGTACTACGTGCACTCCCAGTACGGGCGGCGCTTCAACGACGGTCTCTCCCGAGTGTTGGCCTACCGCTGCGCCCAAGAGACGAGCGCCAACGTCTCGATCGCGGTCGCGGACAACGGGTTCAGCCTCTCGATGCCCCTGAACCGGAAGGTCGACGTCGTCGGCCTCCTCCGCGACACCGATCCCGCGGCCGTCCGTGACCTCCTCCGGGAGAGCCTCGAGGGCACCGATCGCCTCAAGCGGTACTTCAGGATCAACGCGACGCGCGCGCTCATGATCTTGAAGCGATACAAGGGCCACGAGAAGTCCGCGCGTCGCCAGCAGGTCTCCGCCGAGATGCTCCTGGGGTTCGCCTCCGACCTCGAGGACTTCGCCGTCCTCGAGGAGACCTACCGCGAGATCGTCGAGGACACCCTCAACCTCTCGGGGATTCGATCGGTCCTCGAAGACGTCCAGGCCGGCGAGATCGCGGTGACCCGCCACCGCCCGCCGACGCCGACGCCCCGGGCCTTCGGCCTGGCGACGCTCGCCGCGAGCGACGTCGTCCTGACGGAGGACCAGGACGCCGCCGTGCGCGACTTCCACGATCGCGTGCTGGAGCACTTGGGGGACTGAGAGGGCCGGCGAGACGGGGCGGGTCACCGGTCGGCCCAGGCCACCATCCGGGCGTATCGCTCGTCGCTCTCGAGGGCCTCCCGGTCGCCGACCAGCGCGAGGGCCCTCTTCGCCCGCGTGAGCGCCACGTTCATCCGCCGCGGGTCCTCGAAGATGGGGCCCTCGAGGGACCCGGTCGCGACGAACGAGACGATCACGACCTCCTTGCTCGACCCCTGGAACCGATCGACCGTGTCGACGGCGACCGTCTCGGGGACCCGGGTGCCGATCTCGGCGACCTGGGCGCGGAACGGCGCGATGACGCCCACGTCAGCGGGATCCACGCCGGCCGCGAGATAGTCCTCGACCAGGGTCGCGACCCGTTCGGCCTCCGCCGCGTCGGTGTGTTCTCCGGGGGTGCCAGCGACGTGGTGGAAGGAGACGCCGTCGGGCACCGACGCGACGTCGACGCCGACGTCCGCGAGCGACTGCCCGGCGACGGCCGCGCTCGCCGGTCGCAGCGCGCCGTCGTAGAACTCTCGCGAGGAGAACGCCTGGATGCGCTGGGACATCCGGTACTGCCGGTCGAGCATGACCGCGGCATCGGGATGGGCGTCGATCAGCCGCTCGAAGAGAGAGGTGGCGAGACGGCCACCCGACTGCACCACCGGTGGGAGCTGTCGGTGATCGCCGACGAGGACGAACCGGTCCCCGCGGTTGATCGCGGCGAGGGCGTCCGGTTCGGTCAGCTGGCTGGCCTCGTCGACGACGACCACGTCGAAGGCCTGAGAGCGCATCACGCGGGAGCCACAGGTCGCGGTCGTCGCCGCGACCACCGAGGCGGACTCGAGGGCCGCGGCCTGCTCCGCGGGGTCGCCCGAGCGGGAGAGGCGGACGTCCTGCATGTCCTCGCGGACGCCGTTCTCCGTCCCGACGCGGACGGGGTCCGCGACGCCGCGGTCCCGGACGGCCTCGAGGGCGTTGTCCACGGCGCGGTTCGTGAAGGCCGAGAGGAGCACGCGCTCGCCGCGATCGACGAGTTCCTCGACGATGGCCGCGATCGTGTGGGTCTTTCCCGTCCCCGGTGGGCCGTGGACGAGGGCCAGGTCCTCCGCCGTGACGGCTCGCTCGACGGCGCGGTTCTGGGCTTCGTTGTTGGGGACCGCGGACACGGTCTCCGAGCGGAACGAGGGATCGACCCTGTCGAAGAGCACGTCCTTGCGGCGCTCCTCGGAGCGGAGGAGGCCGTCGTGGAGGGCGGTGAGCATGCGGTCCGCCGAGAACTCCGAGGGGTAGACGTCGAGTCGTCTGAGGGGGACCGGCTCGTCCGTCGTGACGACGACGCGCTCCGCGTCCAGGCGCTCGACGCGACCGAGTTCGGCCCGGCCCTCGACGGGATCGCCGTCGCTCACCATGACGCGGTCGCCCTCGCGGATCTTCGACGCCGCGGCCGTCGGGCGACGCGCTTCGAGGCGGTAGCGGCCGTCCGGGAGTCGGGTCCGGTCCGTCGGTTCGAGGTCGAGGACGGCCCGGTCGGCCTCGGCCCGTTCCGTCGGCGACTGGGACCAGAGCTTGCGGTACTCGGCGTGGATCTCCCGACGCTCGGTCTCGATCGCCGCGTAGAGTTCCTCGAAGTACTCGAGTTCGTCTTCCGGCAGCGCACTCCCGACCGCCCCCGCCTTCGACTCCTGGTCGAGGCGCCCGGAGACCACCTTGCAGGTGTCCTGCTCGAAGCAGTACGCACAGGTGGCGTCGGCCTCGTACCCGGTCGGGACCGACGAATCGTGTTCCATGGCGGCGATCTCGTTGCGCGTCCGCACGACGAAGTCGAGGAGCCCCGACCCGATCGAGAACTCCTTTGCGGGCGAGAGGTCCCCCGACTCCTCGGCGCGGTCGATGGCCGTGTTCTTCGTGTACAGGAGCGTCCCCGTGTTCGGTGCGACCCCGCGGTCGCGCAGGAGGAGGGCGTAGGCGGCCGCCTGGATCTTGTCCTGGAACCGCGGCTCGCGGTTCGTGTTCTTCCCGGTCTTGAGTTCGACCGGCATCCCCCGCCGGATCGCGTCGGCCCGTCCCTTGATGCCGACGGTCTCGGAGATGAGGGTCACCTCCGAGCGCCAGGCGTCGTCGCCGTCGAGGGTGCCCTGGGAGAGCCACCCCTCGATCGCCGCCGCGTTGGCGCGGACGTCCGCCTCGACCTGCTCGCGGTCGCGCCCGAGCAGGCCGATCTCGAGGGCCGCCTCCTCGACCCGGTCCGCGACCGCCTCCTCCAGGTCCCGGCCGCGGAGCAGGTCGCCGAAGACCTCGTGGACGATGGTCCCCTTCGTGACGGGGTACTCGAGCGGTAGACCGCCGAGCTTGTTCAGGTAGTAGAGGCGCGGACACTGCACCCAGGAGCGGATGTCCGTCACGTCGACGAGGAAGTCGGGCTCGACGACGACGAGGGAGTCACCCGTCGTCGCGAGACCGTCTCCCGACGCCGTGGCGGCCGTCACCGACACCTCCATGCCGGGGTCGAGCACCGCGGCGGTCTCTGTCCAGCGACCCCAGAGGGTGACGGTCCGGGCCCCCGCACCCGTGGAGAGCGAGACGTCACACCGCTCCCGATCGCCGTGCTCTGTCGGGACCGTCGTCTGCTCGCCGACCGCCTCGACCGTCCCCCGTACGTTCACGGGTTCGTGGAGGGAGCGGGCGCCGAAAGACCTTCCGCTCGGTCGGGGAGCGCCACGCTTACCTCGATGCCGTCCCCTACGATCGGCCGATGAAGGTCCGCGACTGGCAGGACATCGTCCAGGACGTCGTCGAGTCGGACGCCGACCCGTCCGGCTGGCGGGCCGTCGGCGGCGACCGCGCCGGGGGCGTGGGGGAGGACCTCTACGTGGGCCACCCGAACGCGGGGGTCTTCTTGCTCAAGACCTACGCCAAGAATCCCTTCGAGGTACAGGGGGTCGGCACCCGCGTCGCCCGCCGGATCGACGAGGACCTCGACGACTTCCTCCCGACCGACGACCGGGGACGCTTCGCCGTCCAGCAGGGGTCAGACGACGAGGGGGAGGCCGAACGGCGCGCACGGGACCTGGAGGAGGTCCTCGAGGCCCACGCCGAGGCCCCCACGAGCCCGAGCGATCTCTTCGACGACGTCATGGAGACCCTCGAGAGCCCGGCCTACGGGCCGATGGCCTACGACGAGTACGACCGGCCCGACGAACTCGACGGCCTCGCGACCACCTTCGAGGAGGCAGAGGAGATCGTCGACGCCGAGTTCGAGGACGTCGTCGAATCCGCGCAGATCGATCGCGGATTCCAGTGAGCCCCGCCGTCGTCCGCGTCGGTACGCCTCGTCGCTCGATCGAGGTCGAGACCCCCAGGTGCCGTGATCGCCTTCGCCACGCTGGCCGCCTCGGTCGGGTCGACGGGTGCTGCGTCCCTCGGGTCAGCGCCGAACGCGTGGCCTGCGAGACGGCCATCGGTCCCACTACCCGGGGGACGACCATGGCCCTTCCCGCGGGACCGCCGAGCGACCCCGTCGAGGCGGGAACACCACGTTGATGATGACCGGCCGCGCATCGGGGCCATGGACGACCAACGACGAGCGTTCCTCGAGGAACTCCTCGAGACGCCGAGTCCCTCGGGCCACGAGACCGAGGGGCAGCGCGTCTGGCTCGAGTACGTCGAAGACGTGGCCGACGAGACGAGAACCGACGCCTACGGAAACGCGGTCGCGACCTACGACGGCGGCGAGGGCCCCCACGTCGTCGTGAGCGGACACGCAGACGAGATCGGCTACGCGGTCGCCGACGTCACCGAGGAGGGGTTCGTGCGGATCATTCCGATCGGCGGGACCGACCCGGTGGTCTCCCGCGGGACCCAGATCCACGTTCACACCGCGGAGGGAACGGTGAACGGGGTCATCGGACAGACCGCGATCCACCTGCGCGACGAGGGGGACGAGGGCCAGGAGATCCGCGCCCAGCACGTCGACGTCGGGGCCGCAGACGGCGAGGAGGCCCGCGAGCTGGTCGAGATCGGCGACCCGGCGACCCCCGCGAGCGGCGTCCACGATCTGGCGGGGACCCGGCTGGCGGCGCGGGGCCTCGACAACCGCGTGGGAACCTGGATCGCCGCCGAGACGCTGCGCCGGGCGCGGGAGCGGGACGTCGACGCGCGGATCAGTGCGGTGAGCACGGTACAGGAGGAACTCGGTCTCAAGGGGGCCGAGATGGTCGGGTTCTCCCTCGACCCGGACGCGGCGATCGCCGTCGACGTGACCCACGCCTCGGACAATCCGGGATTCCCCGAGGACTGGGCCAACGACGTCTCGCTCGGCGAGGGGCCGGTCGTCGCCCGGGGGACGGCGAACCACCCGACCCTGGTGCGGGCGGTCCGGGAGGCAGCAGCGGCGACCGACGTCGCCGTCCAGTTGCAGGCGACCGGCCGACGCACCGGGACCGACGCGGACGCCTTCTACACGCAACGGGGCGGCATCCCCACCCTCAACGTCGGCATCCCCAATCGCTACATGCACACCCCAGCAGAGGTCGTGGACACCGCGGACCTGGAGGCCGCAGCCGAGGTGCTCGCGGCCACGCTCGACCGAGAGGCGGACAGGGAGTCCTTCGGCGTCAGGCTGTAGGCGGCGCGCTTCGGTACGTTTAAGCGACTGTCGACGACTTCCTGGGACATGAGCGGCCGACCACTCGACGTGCTGGAGGACGTGCTGGGAGATCCGGTGACCGTCTCGCTCAAGGACGGCGGGGAGTTCGAGGGCGTCCTCGCGGGGTACGACCAGCACATGAACCTGGTCATCGAGGACGAGGCGGGAGACAACACAACCGTTATACGCGGCGACAACGTCGTGACCATACAGCCATGACTGGAGCCGGTACGCCGACTCAGGGAAAGAAGAACACGACGACCCACGTGAAGTGTCGTCGCTGCGGTGAGAAGTCCTACCACGTGAAGAAGGGCGTCTGCGCCAGTTGCGGGTTCGGCGAGTCGGCGAAGCGCCGCGACTACGCCTGGCAGGACAAGGCCGGCGACAACTGAGGACGCGGTCGGTGCCGACTGCGGCCGGGATCGACGGCGGACGGGACCGGTGGTCGTCGGTTGCCCGTTCGATTCGGTCCGACCGATCGAGCACGTCGTTCTCCGCAATCTACGCGTTATCGACGAGACCGGTCCGTCCCGAGTGGGACAGCGTTCCGATCGTGACACCCTCCGGATTGTGACACCCTCCCGAGGGGGACGTCCGTCTCGGCTCGACAGTCCGGCTGGGTGGGGAGACCGTCTCGGCACGCTGGTTCGTCTCGGTGGGGTTCCTATGGAGGGGTGTCGGAGTTCGTGTCCAGCGGGATCGACCAGCAGTCTGCATCGGCGAGTGGTATCGACCAGCGGTCCGTATCGACGAGGGGTGTCGACCAACGACCGACAGCGGCGAACACTCGGGTCGTCGGCGGGGCCGCAGCGTGCCCGCGTCTATCCACGCACGTGCTCAACTGTCGGCGTCGAAACCGGCGATTTCACCACGATGCCGGGGGACTTTTAGGCAGGGCCGCGGTACGATCGTCCATGCAATCCGGGCCCGAGCACGCCCAGTCGGCTGGCGAGGGGCCGACGGAGAAGTGTGGCGTCGTCGGTCTCAGCCTCGCCGATCGCGACGCCGCGCTTCCGAGTTACTACGGACTCTACGCCCTCCAGCATCGGGGACAGGAGTCGGCAGGGATCGTCACCCACGACGGGTTCCAGCAACACGAGCACGTCGCCATGGGCCTCGTGGGCGAGGCCTTCGACACCGCGGACGTCGAGGCGCTCACGGGATCCGCCGGCATCGGCCACGTCCGGTACCCCACCGCGGGGAGCGTGGACACGAACAACGCACAGCCCTTCACCGTCTCGTTCAAGGGGGGATCGCTCGCGCTCTCGCACAACGGGAACCTGGTGAACGCCGGCGAACTCCGCGACGAACTCGGCGGGATCGGCCACGCCTTCACCTCCGACGGGGACACGGAGGTGATCGCCCACGACCTGGCGCGAAACCTCCTCGAGGCCGACCTGGTGCGGGCGGTCAAGCGGACGATGGACCGCATCCACGGCTCCTACGCCCTGACGATCATGCACGACGACACCGTGTTGGGGCTGCGCGATCCGGAGGGCAACCGGCCGCTGGTGCTGGGGGAACTCGACGACGGGTACGTCCTCGCGAGCGAGAGCGCGGCCATCGACACGCTCGACGGCACCGTCGTCCGCGACGTCGCGCCCGGCGAGTTGATCGTGTTGCGCGAGGGCGGCGAGGGCTTCGACGCCTACCAGTTGGTCGAGCGCGATCGCAGGGCGCATTGCTTCTTCGAGTACGTCTACTTCGCCCGTCCGGACTCCGTCATCGACGACACCCTGGTCTACGAGGTCAGGCGGAACCTCGGCCGGAAGCTCTGGGAGGAGAGCGGCGTCGACACGGACGTCGTCATGCCGGTTCCGGACTCCGGGCGGGCGTTCGCCTCCGGGTACGCGGAGGCCGCCGACGACGTCGATTTCGCCGAGGGGCTGATGAAGAACCGCTACGTGGGCCGGACCTTCATCATGCCGACCCAGGAGGCGCGCGAGCGGGCGGTCCGACTCAAGCTCAACCCCATCAGGAGCACGGTCGAGGGCAGGACCGTCACGATCATCGACGACAGCATCGTGCGGGGGACGACCTCGAAACAGCTCGTCTCGCTCGTGCGGGAGGCGGGCGCGGAGGAGGTCCACGTCAGGATCGGAGCCCCACCGATCGGCGCCCCCTGTTACATGGGCATCGACATGGCGACGCGGGACGAACTCATCGCGGCGGACGCCGACACCGAGGAGATCAGAGCGGAGATCGCGGCCGACAGTCTCTCCTACCTCTCGACGGAGGCGGTCGCCGACGCCATCGGGACCGGGAGCGAGGACCTCTGCATGGGCTGTGTGACGGGGGCGTATCCCTACGACATCGAGGGCGAGGAGACCGATCGCGCGGTGACGCGGCCCGTCGTCGGTGACGGGGAGTGATCGCGCGGGCCCGCGGACTCGACGATCGCCCGTCCCCCGATTGCGGCCCCGACTCCCAGACGGCGTCCAAATGAAAGCCCTTATAATCGGGCCAGGACTACCTCGTGATGCGAACGCAACGGCGAGCGTGGGTAGCCAAGCTAGGTCAAAGGCGCAGCGTTGAGGGCGCTGTCCTGTAGAGGTTCGCCGGTTCAAATCCGGTCCCACGCATCGCCACGCCCGGGTGACCGGGATCGCGATGCGGGTGAGGTCCTCCGGGACATCACCCACGCACCACTCTCCGACCCGACGTCCCCCAGCGACGGGTGTCGGGGGCTCAGGCCGGCTCCGATTACCAGCCCTGATCATTGGCCCCGCACATTTATTAGCGAGTTGGGGGAACCTCGATCTATCTGACCCGGTGACTCCCATGCCAACCAAGGACACCTCATCGCTCGCGGAATCGAGTGGCCCGCTCGGGTGGTACGCGCGCGCACTCTGGGGCACGATGGACGCGATCGGCGTCGACGAGAGCATCGAGCGGAAGATCCTGACGGCGGTCCTCCTCCAGTTCGCCTCCACGGTGGCCATCTTCGCCGTTGGGGTGGCCATCGTGGGCCCGACCCGGATCCTCGCGATGTTCGGCACCGTCGAGTTCGCCCTGTTCGGCGCGATCATGCTGCTCTCGCTGCTCGCCATGATCAACACGGTCTTCATCGTGCGGGACGACCTGGTGCGGCCGATCGCGGCGATGCGGGCCTCGACCGAGCGCGTGGCGGCGGGCGACCTCGACCAGGAGGTGGCGGTCGTCGAACAGGACGACGAGATCGGCGACCTCTCGGCGTCCTTCGCGGCGATGAACGACTACCTGCAGACGGCGGCCGCACAGGCCGACGCCATCGGCGCCGAGGAGTTCGACGCGGACGTCCTCTCCGAGGACGTCCCGGGGAGCTTCGGCGAGTCGCTCTCCCGGATGGAGGAGAACCTCCGCGAGCGGATGGCCGACCTCGAGTCCCAGCGGGAGGAGATGCGCGAGCGCAACGAGGCACTCGAGCGAACCGCGCGCCGCTATCAGGGCACCATCGAGGCAGTCGCCGAGGGAGACCTGACCCGACGGCTCGACGCCGACGCGGACGACGAGGCGATGGCCGCCATCGGGCGGTCCCTCAACGAGATGCTCGACGAGTGGGAGGAGATGCTCGGGTCGCTGATCGCCTTCGCCGAGGAGGTCGCGACCGAGAGCGAGGAGGTGAAGACGAGCGCCGATCAGGTGCGCGACGCGAGCGAGGACATAAGCGAGTCCATCCAGGAGATCTCGGCGGGGGTCGACGAGGAGGCGGGCCGCCTCGACGAGACGGCGGACGAGGCCGAGAACCTCTCCGCGACGATCGAGGAGATCACGGCCTCCGCTGACGACGTGGCCAGTCTGACCGACGAGACGGCGGCGATCGGCGAGGACGGACGCGAGGCCGCAGAGGACGCCATCGAGGAGATGCACGCCATCGAGGAGCGCACCGAGGCGACCGTGACGGCGGTGACCGAACTCTCGGAGACGATCGACGAGATCGCCGACATCACGGACGTCATCCTCGACATCGCCGACCAGACCAACATCCTCGCGTTGAACGCGGGCATCGAGGCCGCGCGCGCCTCGGAGGGCGGCGAAGGGTTCGCGGTGGTGGCCGACGAGGTCAAGGCGTTGGCAGAAGAGACGAAGACCTCGGCGGAGAACATCGGCTCGCTCATCGACGAGGTCCAGTCCCAGTCGACGGAGACGGTCGCGGAGATCGACGCCATGACGGAGCGGGTCGAGAGCGGCGTCGAGACGGTCGAATCGGCGACGACCGCCTTCGAGCGGATGGCCGAGAACGTCGCCGACATCAACACCAGCATCCAGGAGGTCAACCAGGCGACGGCCGAACAGGCGGACTCGACCCAGGACGTCGTGGCCATGGTGGAGGACGTCTCCTCCATCAGCGCCCAGACGTCGGCCGAGGCCCAGAACGTCGCGGCGGCGGCCCAGGAGCAGGCGGCGACGATCAACGAGGTGGCCCAGAACACCGATCGGCTCGCGACGAACGCCCGCCGCCTGGAAGACCGCCTCTCGTCGTTCACGCTCGAGGACGCGGCCGTGTCCGCAGAGGGATTCGACGCGACGGGCGGCCGCGACGGGGGCGGGGAGGCCGGGACGCAATCGACCGAGCCGACGGCGAGCGTCGATCCGAGCGACGCGGACACGATGGAGTGGGAGTCCGTCGCCACCGACGGCGGCGACGGGGACTGATCGCCAGTACGACCGCAAGCGGGGTATTCAAATGGTGGCACACCCATAGCGGCCGGTATGGCCAAGTATTCGACGGGCGGGTCCGGCGGCAGCGACGGCGGCGGGGCCTGCGAGCTCTGCGGTGAGCGAACGGAGGACCTGCGCACCGCCACGGTCGCCGGGGCGACCCTCCAGGTCTGCCCGGACTGTGCGTCCCACGACGAGGGCGGGACACAGAGCGAGGGGTCCGGACGCGACGGTGGCGAGGGACGGGACCCCTCCGGCAAGCGGGCGGCCCAGCACGCGGCGCGAGCCCTCGACGCGACGCGAGGGGACTCCCAACACTGGGAGGAGGAGGGGACGAACTACGAGAGCGACCGCCTCCCCTACCTCGTTCGCGACTACGGCGAACGCGTGGTCAGGGCCCGTCAGGAGGCGGGGCTTCAGCGGGAGGAACTCGCCGAGGAGATCGGGATCGACGAGAACGACCTGCTCGCGGTCGAACAGGGCCGTGCAACCCAGGCTGGCGTGGGCGGGTCGGTGATCGCCGCCCTCGAGGAGCGCCTGGACGTGGAACTCGCCGACGAGTAGTCCGGCAAGACGTCGGGGGACCGTCTCGCTTTTGGGGCGTCGCGCCGTCGACACCCACGATGACGCGTTCGCTCGCGGCCGCCGACCCGACCGTCACCGACTTCGCGGCCACGGTCGCCTCGGTCGACGGCACCGACGTGGTACTCGAGGAGACCTACTTCTATCCCGAAGGCGGCGGCCAGCCCGCCGACCGGGGCACCCTCGGCGGGACGCCGGTCGACCACGTGGCCGACGTCGAGGGCGAGACCGTCCACCGACTGACCGAGCGTCCGACCTTCGACGCCGGCGACGAGGTCGTCGGGAGCGTCGACGACGCGTTCAGGCGCTACGCGATGCGGGCACACACCGCCAGCCACGTGCTCTACGGGGCCGGGCGCCGACTCCTCGATGACCTGGGCTACGGCGGGTTCGGGATCACCGAGGAGAAGGTGCGCGTCGACCTCGAGACCTCGACCGACGTCACCGACGAGGTCCTGGTGGACCTCGAGCGCCTGACCAACCGCGCCGTCTGGGAGTCACGGGACGTCTCGTGGGAGCAGGTCCCCAGGGCGGAGGCGCTCGACCGCGACGACGTCGCCTTCAATTCCGCCACCGAGGAGGGCGTGATGGCCGACGCGGACGCGATACGCCTCGTGACCGTCGAGGACTGGGACGTCGCCGCCTGCGGGGGGACCCACGTCCCGAACACGCGGGAGATCGGTCAGGTGTCGGTGCTCGAGCGGTCCAACCCGGGCGAGGGGTTGACCCGCGTGGAGTTCGCGGTCGGTCCGACCGCGAACCAGCACCGCGCCACCGAGCACGCGGCGGCCCTCGAGGCGTCCCGCGCCGTCGGGACGAGCGTCGATGCGCTTCCCGAGGCCGTCGGAGACCTGCTCGCGGAGAACGAGGCCCTGGAGGACGAAGTCAGGGACCTCACCGAGGAGATCCTCGAGCAGCGACTCCGCTCCCTCGACCGGATCGACCGCGACGGGACGATCTGGCGGATCGGCGCGATCGAGGGCTTCGACGCCAACGCGGTCGGCGAGGCGGCCCAGTCGGCAGTCGCGGACGAGGGCGACGTCGTCGCCGTGACGGGGGGCGACGGGCGTCCCTTCGTCGTGGTGGCGAGCGACGGCCAGGTGGACGCGAGCGCGATCGTCGAGGACGTGACCGACGAGTTCGGCGGCGGGGGCGGTGGCGCCCCGGCGTTCGCCCAGGGCGGCGGCCTTGACGCAGAGCCGACCGACGTCGTGGCGTTCCTCGGGGCGAACTGACCGACGGTCGAATCGGTCGGCGTCCGACCGTCGCGACCGATCGGTGGGGGACGAACGGCCGACGCTCAGGTGGCGACGGTCCGCGCGTAGAGGAAGACGAGGACGCCGACGACGAGCCACACGACCGCCCCCGTGCGGAGTGCGAACTGGAGGCGGGCGCTCCAGGTCGGAAGCGACCTCGCGAGCGAGAGCGCCGCGATGGTCGGCACGCCGATCGCCATCGACAGCACGAAGGTCACCTGGACGACCCAGCCGTAGTCGACCCCGTCGGGGTCGGTCGTGGAGACGCGTTCTGGCACGTGCGTACCGAGGGCGGAGCCGCCCTTAAACCGTCCCGGTCGACCGGTTCGGAAACGTTTACCCCGGACGGTCCGTGAGTGACTCCCATGCCGACCGTGACGGACCTGCAGCAGAAGGCCGGCTCGGAGCCCATCACGATGCTCACCGCCTACGACGCGCCGACGGCGGCCATCGTCGACGAGGCCGGAATCGACGTCGTCCTCGTCGGCGACAGCGTGGGGAACGCGTCGCTCGGGTACGAGACGACCATCCCGGTGACCCTCGAGGAGATCGAGAGCCACACCGCCGCCGTCGCCCGCGGGGTCGAGGACGCCCTCGTGGTCGCGGACATGCCCTTCCTGTCCGTGGGCGTCGAGCGATCCCAGAGCGTCGAGAACGCCGGTCGGATGCTCAAGGAGGCAGACGCCGACGCGGTCAAGATCGAGAGCGGCCCCCACACGGTCTCGCTCACCGATCGACTCACCGACCTGGGCGTTCCCGTGATGGCCCACCTCGGGTTGACCCCCCAGCGGGTGAAACAGCTCGGGGGCTACGCGCGCCAGGGGACCACCACCGAGGCCGCAGAGGAGATGCTCGACCTCGCCCGGGACCACGCCGCGGCGGGGGCGTTCGCCCTCGTCCTCGAACACGTGCCGGCGAACGTCGCCGCGGAGATCACGGCGGCCATCGACGTCCCGACGATCGGAATCGGCGCCGGTCCCGAGACGGACGGTCAGGTCCTCGTGGTCACCGACGTCCTCGGCCTCTCCGATCGCTCGCCGCCATTCGCGAAGCAGTTCGGCGACGTCAGAGCGGAGATGGAGTCGGCGATCGCCGACTACCGCGACGCGGTCGAAGCCGGGGAGTTCCCGTCGTCCGAGCACTCCCACGAGGAGGAGGACCTCGGGGACCTCTACTGAGCGAATCGCCCGCTCCGAGACCGATTGGCTCCCGTACACTTTTCGTCGTCGGCTGCGTGGGTACGAGAGGACATGTCACACGAAGAAATCCACGAGGAGCTCACGGTCGACGAGTACACGAAGGGACTCGTCGGGCCCGACCTCGAGTGGGCGGGAACGGTCGCCGACGGTGGAACGGTGCGGACACACACGCCGCCGGCCTGCTGGGGGCCGATGATCACGCCCTCGTTCAGGGGCGGCCACGAGGTGACCAGGCCCGTCGCCGTCGAGGGCGCGACGGTGGGCGACGCGATCGCGATTCGCATCCGGGACATCGAGGTCACGAGCGTCGCCACCAGCACCGGCACGATGGACCCCCGCGAGGACGCCTTCGGTGAGGATCCGTTCGTCGACCACCGGTGTCCGGAGTGCGGGGCGTCCTGGCCCGAGTCGGTGGTCGAGGGCACCGGCGAGGACGCGATCCGGTGTGCGGAGTGCGGTGCCAACGCGTCCTCGTTCGCCTTCGAGTACGGCATCACGACCGTCTTCGACGAGGACCGGGAGGTGGGGATCACCGTCGACGACGAGGCCGCCCACGACCTGGCGCTCGACGCCGACACCGCCGCCGCACTCCCCGAGAACGCCGAGCAGCACCCGATCCTCCTGTACGAGCCATCGGAGATGCCGGGGACGCTCGCCCACCTGCGGCCCTTCGTGGGGAACATCGGCTCGACGCCGCCCATCGAGATGCCCGACTCGCACAACGCCGGCGACTTCGGTCAGAGCCTGATCGGGGCGGACCACGAGTGGGGGCTCGCGGGGACGGACGAACTCGGGAAGCGCACCGACGGCCACATGGACGTCAACGCGGTCAGGCCGGGGGCCGTCCTCGTCGTGCCGGTCGCGGTCGAGGGCGGGGGCATCTACGTCGGCGACGTGCACGCGAACCAGGGCGACGGCGAACTCGCGTTGCACACCACCGACGTGAGCGGGTGGACCGAGTTCGAGGTGGAGGTCATCGAGGGACTGACCATCGACGGCCCGCTCCTGTTTCCGAACGAGGAGGACCTCTCGCACATCGCGGTCCCCTACAGCGAGGACGAGAAAGAGCGGGGTCGCGCGCTGGGCGAGGAGTACGGCGTCGACGTACAGACGGACGCGGCGCCGATCCAGGTCATCGGATCGGGGGCGACGATCAACGCGGCCACCGAGAACGCCTACGATCGCGCGGAGACGCTCCTCGACATGAGCGAGGGCGAGATACGCGCCCGCGCGACGTTCACGGGCGGCGTCGAGGTCGGTCGCCTCCCCGGAGTGGTCCAGTTGAGTCTCCTGGTCTCGATGGACCGACTGGCAGCGGCCGGCCTCGATCACCTCGCCCGCGAGCAGTACGACCTCTAGGAGGGCCGTCGGACCGCGATCCCCGGGGCGGCGGTCGGGTCGTCGCGGTCAGTCGAGACCGCGGAGGAAGGACAGGATCGCGTCGTCGAAGGCCTCCGGAACCTCGAGCATCGAGAGGTGGGCCGCCTCCGGGAGCGTGGTCCAGGTGCCCTCGGGGATCCGTGCGGCCAGGTACTCGTGGTAGTCGGGCGGGGTCAATCGATCGTGCTCGCCGGTCAGGGCGAGCGTCGGTACGTCGACGTCGCCGAGGCGATCGCGCACGTCGAAGGTGTGACTGGCGAGGAAGTCCCGCTCGGTGACCCGTCGCCCGACGGCGCGCATCCCCTCCCGCGAGAGCGCCTCGAGTCGGGGGTCCGGATCGTGAAAGAGCACGTCCTCGCCGTGGAGGAAGTCGACCGCGCGATCGAAGTCGCTGGCGAGCCACTCGCGGACGTCCTCGCGAACCGCCAGTTTCGCCCCCGATCCGGCGAGGACGGCGGCCGAGGGCGAGACGTCTGTCTCGAGGAGGGCCTGGAGCACCACCGCGCCACCGAGGGAGTTCCCCACCAGCACGTCGCCACCGGTGGCATCGACCACCGCGAGCAGGTCCTCGACGTAGCGGGCCCGGGCCGCCGCCCCGTCCGCCGTGGCGACGTCCGTCGAGTCGCCGTGCCCGCTCAGGTCCACGGCGACGACCCGCACCTCGCGGCCGAGACGCGATAGCTGGGACTTCCAGATCTCGTGGGTTCCACCGCTCCCGTGGACGAACACTAGCGTCGGCCCACCGGGCGCGTCGGCGACCCGAAAGGCGGTCTCCCGTCCGTGGTGTGCCACCGTCTGCATGGATCGGTGATCGAGCGGGGCGGGCATGAAGGTTCGGACGGAGCCTGCGTTCGAACCGCATTTCCATTATTTCTCGTAATCACGTCGCCGTCTTGCGCTTCTTGGCCACAAGGTTTATGTACGAGAACGGATAACGTCCAGTTAGCAAAATGGTGCCTGCACCCCAACAGACGAGCGACGAGGTGGCCGCCCGACGGTACGACTACGGCGATCGAAGCCTCCTCGCCGTGGACCTCGGGCCCGTGGCCGCGGACGCCACGGTCGAGGTGGTCGACGACACGGCGATCGTCGTCTTCGAGACCCCCGACGGTCCCCGTCAGCACGAGATCGATCTCCCTGCCGACGCCGCCGCGCCGACGATCAACAACGGCGTGCTCACGCTGGAGGTGAGCCCCGAATGAGCGACGGGCCGAGACTCACCGTCAAGCCCCTCAAACAGAAGGACGCGGGCCGCGGACTGGCCGCGATCGACCGCGCCTCCATGCGTACCCTGGACCTCGAGAACGGCGACTACATCGTCATCGAGGGCAGCGACCAGGGACGGGCCGTCGCCCGCGTCTGGCCGGGGTATCCCGAGGACGAGGGCCAGGGCGTCGTCCGGATCGACGGCCGCCTGCGACAGGAGGCGGACGTCGGCATCGACGACACCGTCACCGTCGAGAAGGCCGACATCAAGCCGGCGGCCGGCGTCACCGTGGCGCTCCCCCAGAACCTGCGCATCCGGGGCAACGTGGAGCCGATGATCCGCGACAAGTTGAGCGGGCGTCCGGTGACGACCGGCCAGACGGTCCCGGTCTCGCTCGGCTTCGGCGGGGTCGCGATGGCCTCCGGACAGCGAATCCCCCTCCGGATCGCCGACACCGACCCCTCGGGCACGGTCGTCGTGACCGACTCCACGGAGATCCAGGTCAGCGAGCGACCGGCCGAGGAGATCGCAGAGCGGGAGTCCGCGAGCGCGGAGACCCCGAGTGTCACCTACGAGGACATCGGTGGCCTCGACGAGGAGCTCGAACAGGTGCGAGAGATGATCGAGTTGCCGATGCGCCACCCGGAGCTCTTCCAGCAGCTCGGGATCGAGCCGCCGAAGGGCGTCCTGCTCCACGGCCCGCCCGGGACCGGCAAGACGCTGATCGCGAAGGCGGTGGCGAGCGAGATCGACGCCTCCTTCCAGACCATCTCCGGCCCGGAGATCATGTCGAAGTACTACGGCGAGTCCGAGGAGCAACTCCGGGAGGTCTTCGAGGAGGCAGAGGAGGAGGCCCCGGCGGTCATCTTCATCGACGAGATCGACTCCATCGCGCCGAAGCGCGGCGAGACCTCGGGCGACGTCGAGCGCCGCGTCGTCGCGCAGTTGCTCTCGCTGATGGACGGCCTCGAGGAGCGCGGTGACGTCGTCGTGATCGCCGCCACCAACCGGGTCGACGCGATCGACCCCGCGCTCCGCCGTGGCGGTCGGTTCGACCGGGAGATCGAGATCGGCGTCCCCGACAAGCAGGGCCGCACGGAGATCTTCCAGGTCCACACGCGCGGGATGCCCCTCGCCGAGGACGTCGACATCGAGAACTTCGCAGAGAACACCCACGGCTACGTCGGGGCCGACATCGAACAGTTGGCGAAGGAGGCCGCGATGAACGCCCTCCGACGGGTCCGACCGCAGATCGACCTCGAGTCCGACGAGATCGACGCCGAGATACTGGAGGAGATCACGGTCACCGAGGAGGACTTCAAGCAGGCCATGAAGGGCATCGAGCCCGCCGGACTGCGCGAGGTCTTCCTCGAGGTCCCGGACGTGACCTGGGACTCGATCGGCGCCCTCGAGGACACCAAAGAGCGCCTGCGCGAGACCGTCCAGTGGCCCCTCGAGTACGGCGAGGTCTTCGACCGAATGGACCTCGAGTCGGCGAAGGGGATCTTGCTCTACGGACCGCCCGGGACCGGCAAGACGATGCTCGCGAAGGCGGTGGCAAACGAGTCGGTGAGCAACTTCATCTCGGTGAAGGGTCCCGAGTTGCTCAACAAGTACGTCGGCGAGTCGGAGAAGGGGGTCCGCGAGATCTTCCAGAAGGCCCGCGAGAACGCGCCGACCGTGATCTTCTTCGACGAGATCGACTCGGTCGCGAGCGAGCGGGGCCGCCGACAGGGCGACTCCGGCGTCGGCGAGCGCGTCGTCTCCCAGCTGTTGACCGAACTCGACGGCATCGAGGAACTCGAGGACGTGGTCGTCGTCGCCACGACGAACCGGCCCGACCTCATCGACTCCGCGCTCCTCCGGCCGGGCCGTCTCGACAGGCACATCCACGTCCCCGTGCCCGATCGGGCGGCCCGCGAGGCGATCTTCCGGGTCCACACCGCGGAGAAGCCACTCGCCGACGACGTCGACCTGGGCGAGTTGGCTCGGCGCACCGAGAACTACGTCGGCGCGGACATCCAGGCCGTCTGTCGCGAGGCGACGATGGCCGCGACGCGTGAGTTCATCAACAGCGTCGATCCCGATGAGGCCGCGGACAGCGTGGGCAACGTCCGCGTGACGATGGACCACTTCGAGCAGGCCCTGGAGGAGGTCTCGCCGAGCGTCGACGACGAGGTGACCCAGCGCTACGAGGAGATGGAAGAGCGCTTCCAGAAGGCCCGAACGGCTCCCGAAGAGGAGGACGAGACGTTCGGTCGGACCTTCCAGTGAGGGTCACCTCTCGGGTACGGCGGCCGGCCACGCCGTGACGGCGCCCGGTCACTCCAGTCGCTCCGCGGCGTCTCGATCGAGGAGCGGCCCGGCGTTCGCCTCGGGGAGCCTGACCACGTCGTCCTCCTCCAGGGAGTACTCCCGTTCGTCGACCCCGTAGATCTCGCCGACGTCGCTCGTGATCCGGACCGTCGTCCGGTCGACGTCGTCCGCCACGTGATCGTCCCGGTCGTCGGCGCTCTCCTCGTCGATCGCGTCGGTCTCCTCCGTCTCCGTGCCGCCCATCGCCTCCGCGGCCGACGCGTCGGGGGATCCCTTCGACTCGACCCCGGAGGAGGGAACGTCCGTCGACGTGGACCCACCCGACGGCGTCGGCTCCCCGTCCTCCGGTCCCCCGAAGGCGTCGTCGACCGGGTCGACGTCCTCCGGGTCTCGAGCGGGGGCATCGCCCGCGATCACGTCGAGGACGCCCCGTTTGTTCTCCCGAATGCGATCGACCAGGTCGTCGTAGAGGGCCTGCTCCTCGGTGGTGAGTCCCTCCTGGTCGTCGGGCATCCCGGCGGCGGCGAGGCTGGCCTGCTTGACCAGCTTTCCGATGCGGCGCTCGTAGATCGCCTCTGCGACCTGCTCTGCGACCTCGATCTCGTCGGTGAGCGACTGGACCTCGTCGTCGCGAAAGGGGTCCTCGGCCTCGCTCGCCACGCGATCTCGCTCCTCGCGGAGGTCCTGGATGTAGGTGGCGACGTCGGTGTAAAAGGAGTCCCGCAGGTCCTGGAGCCCGTCCGTGGCTCGCTCGCGGGTCTGTACCGCACGGAGCTCTTCGAGGTCCATGTCACTCTCTCGCCTTCTCGGCCTGGCCGCGGGCCATGAGGAATACGCCCGCGTACTCCGGAAGTGTCTTTCGGCCCGGGGAGACGATACGTGTTTCGCCGTCGAGGTAGAGCGCGGTCTCCTCACCCACCTCGACGGCGATCTCGTGGCCGCGGAAGGTCTCCGGAATCGCGTCCGAGAGGGGATCGAAGTCCGCCAGGTCGGCCGGTTCCAGTGGCGTCACGACGAGACCGGTCCCGCCGTGGAGGGTCCCGGGTAGACGGATGAGGCGATGGGTGTCCGTGGTGACCGGTTCGTCGATGTACGCCGCCTCGTCCTCCACGGTCCGCTCGACGAGCCCCCGGGCGACGGGGAGGAAGGCGGGGTGGACGTCGACGTTCCCGGCCCGCACCTGGTCGGTGTTGTTCCGGACGACCTGGAGGACGGCGTTCGCGCTCTTCTCGCCCACTCCCTCGAGTTCCGTGAGGTGGGCGACGGCCGCCTCCTCGTCCATCTCGAGGAGGTCGTCCACGAGGGCATCGATCCGGTCGACGACGCGCCGTCCCCACCCCCCGGTCGTCGAGAGGGTTCGCCGGGAGGTGGGCGTCTTCCGGCCCCGCCCACCGACCGTCTCCTCCTCGAGGAGCGACTCGAGGTCCACGCCGTGGCCCCGGACGTACTCCACGATCTCGCGTCGTTGCTCGCGCTCGAGGGACCGCACGGCGTCGTCTCTGACGTGAACGTGATACCCACGACCGCCGGAGAAGGCGAGTTCGAGGTCGCTGAAGCCGAAGTCCCGGGTCAGCAGGTCGAGGAGGCGTTCGAGGGAGTCCTTGCCGGCGACCAGCATCTCCCGGTAGGTGGCCGCGGCGGGGTCGAGGTCGGGGAGGTGGTCGGCGTCGATGTCGAAGACCAGATCGGAGCCCCGCCATCCCTTCTCCCCCATCGTCCGGGCGCTCGGGTCGTCGTAGTACCCGGCCGAGTAGTAGACGTGCCGCGGGCGCTCCCGCGCGAGGAAGGTCTCGAGGTCGCCGAGGTCCAGTTGGGAGCGGTGACGGATCATCGTGGAGTCCGGTCCCTCGGTGAAGGGGACGTACCCCCACTCCCGCTCGTCCGGCCTGGGCGGCAGCGACGGGGCGTGTCGCCGGTAGAAGTCCCGAAACCGGCCACGCAGGTACGCCCGCGTACGGTCCTCCATGACGGACCGGAGTACGAATGCCCGTCGTTTAGTCCTACTGTTTGTCTAGCGGCCGAAGAACCCCGAGATGCGGTCGACGAGATCGTCCCCGTCGCCGAGGCGGAGGTAGAAGGCCGCCTCGCCGTCCTCGTAGTAGTCGTCGATGCGACGGACGATGGAGAAGCCGATGTGCTGGTAGAACGAGAGGGCGTTCCGATTCGAGGTGCGGGCGTGACAGGTCACGTCGCCCTGGTCCGCCGCGACGCGGCCCACGAGGCGCTGGCCGAACCCCTCGCCGCGGTGCTCGGGGTCGACCGCGAGAAAGAGGAGGTAGCCGTCCCGGCGGGCCGCGGCGAACCCGATCACCCGGTCCCCGTCGAGGAAGGCGTAGACCGTCGATCGACGGTAGGCGTCGGCGAAGAAGCCCCACCGCTGCTTGAGGAGGTCGTCCTCACTCCGGATTCGCTCCTTGAGTTCCCACGCCGCCGAGAGGTGCTCGTCGTCTCCCGGCGGAACCACCGTCTCGTCGAGCGTGACACTCACTGACCGGCCGTATTGCGCGAGCGTATATAATTGTACCGCCCAGGTGGTCGAGCCGGGCGAATCCGGAGCGGGAAACGGCCGGTTTCAATACCCTCGGGGCCGACGTCCCGGTCATGGGATCGGACGGGGCGGGCGAGGGCACGTACGCGTTGCGCGAGCACACGGCAGACGTCGCGGTCGAGGCGACCGGTCCGACCCTCGGGGCCGTCTTCGCCGCCGTCGCCGACGGGATGACCGAGGCGATGGCCGAGGAGATTCCCGAGACCGGCGAGCGATTCTCGCTCTCCGTGACGGCGGAGGGTCGAGAGGCCCTGCTCTTCGATTACCTCGATCGGCTCATCTACGAGCGCGACGTCCGCTGTGTCCTCCCGGTGGCCCACGAGGCGACCGTCACCGGGGCGGACGGGACCTGGACCGTCGAGGCCTCGGCGCGTGGCGTCCCCTTCGAGGACGTCGTGGCCCGGGACCTGAAGGCCGTGACCTACTCCGAGATGGACCTCTCGGAGCGTGACGGCGGGTGGCACGCCTACGTCGTCTTCGACGTCTGAGTCGCGGGCCGGTCCCGCCGTCGTGACGGGGTCCTCGACGGGGGCAGGACGTCCCCGCTCGGGACCCAGACCGGTGACCGGCGGATCACGCCGAAACCTACTCCCCGCCGTCGCCCGAACGGGGAGACATGACCACCTTCGACGCCGACGGGATCGAACTCACCCAGGTCGAGGACTACGTCTGGGAGATCGAGGCCGAGGGCGACATGCGCGTGCCCGCCCGGGTGCTCGCGAGCGAGGACCTCCTCTCGGAGATCGCCGACGACAAGACCCTCGAGCAGATCACGAACGTGACCCACCTCCCCGGCATCCAGTCCCCCGCGGTCTGCATGCCGGACGGTCACCAGGGCTACGGGTTCCCGGTCGGTGGGGTCGCCGCGACGGACGCCGAGAGCGGCGTCATCAGTCCCGGAGGCGTCGGGTACGACATAAATTGTGGAGTTCGAATGGTTAAAACGAGTCTAACGTACAGTGATGTAAAAGGGCGCGAGCAGGAACTCGTCAACGCGCTCTTCGAGGCGGTCCCCTCCGGTCTGGGCGGTGGCGGCGTCGTCCAGGGCACGACCGCCACCGTCGACGACATTCTCGAGCGGGGGATGCGCTGGGCGCTCGAGGAGGGCTACGCCGTCGAGGACGACCTCGAGCACTGCGAGGACAACGGGTATCGGGAGGAGGCCGATCCCGCGATGGTCTCGACGGAGGCCAAAGACCGCGGGAAGAACCAGATAGGGAGCCTGGGCAGCGGCAACCACTTCCTCGAGGTCCAGCGGGTCACCGACGTCTTCCGCGAGGAGGTCGCGGAGGCGTTCGGCCTCTTCGAGGACCAGATCGTCGTGTTGATCCACTGCGGGTCGCGGGGGCTGGGCCACCAGGTCTGCACCGACTACCTCCGGCGCATCGAGGGCGAGCACGCCGACCTCCTCGAGCGCCTGCCGGACAGGGAACTCGCGGCCGCCCCGGCCGGGAGCGACCTCGCGGAGGACTACTACGGGGCGATGAACGCGGCCATCAACTTCGCGTGGGTCAACCGCCAACTCGTCACCCATCAGACCAGGCAGGTCTTCGCCGACGTCTTCGACGCCGACTGGCGCGACCTCGACATGGACCTGCTGTACGACGTGGCCCACAACATCGCGAAGAAGGAGACCCACGTCGTCGACGGGGAGGAGCGCGAACTCTACGTCCACCGGAAGGGCGCGACGCGGGCGTTCCCGCCGGGCCACCCGGAGGTCCCCCCGGCCTACCGCGACGTGGGCCAGCCGGTCATCATCCCCGGGAGCATGGGGGCCGGGAGCTACGTGTTGCGCGGCGGGGAGCGCTCGATGGAGCTGACCTTCGGGTCGACCGCCCACGGTGCGGGGCGACTGATGAGTCGGACGCAGGCGAAGCGGGAGTTCTGGGGCGGGGACGTCCAGGACGACCTCCGCGAGGACCAACAGATCTACGTCAAGGCCCAGAGCGGCGCGACCATCGCGGAGGAGGCCCCGGGGGTCTACAAGGACGTCGACCAGGTGGTGCGGGTCTCCGAGGAACTGGGCATCGGGGACTCCGTGGCCCGCACCGTCCCCGTCGTGAACATCAAGGGGTGATCCCCGCGCCGGAAGACATTTGCGGGCCGCCGAAGAGTGTTCGGCCATGATCGACGAGACCGCCGAGGAGATCAGGGAGATGCGCACTCACAGCTCCTCGGTCGTCGCGGTGAAGGCGGCCCGGGCCCTCCTCGCGGTCACCGAGGAGCCCCATCACACCGTCGAGGGGTACCGACGGTCACTCGAGCGCAACAGCCGCGCACTCCGACGGGCCAACCCCTCGCACGCCTCGCTCGTCACGACACAGCGCGAGATCGTCGAGGCGATCGAGACGGCCGACCTCGAGAGCGTCGCCGACGCCAAAGAGCACACCAGAGCGGTGGTCGAGGACGTGATCGAGGCCGTCGAGGCGGGCAAGGAGGGGGCCGCGAGGGCCCTCGCCGACGTGCTCGAGGACGACTCGACGCTCCTCCTGCACGATTACTCCACGACGGTCATCCGGGGACTCGAGGTGGCCCTCGAACGCGGAGCGACGGTCGAGGCCTACGTCACGGAGGCCCGGCCGCGCCACCTCGGGCGGAAGACGGCCCGGACCCTCGGGGAGATGGACGGGGTCGACGCGACGCTCATCGTCGACAGCGCCGCGGGACACGTCATGGACGACATCGACGAGGTCCTGGTGGGCATGGACTGCGTCGTCGATGACACCCTCTACAACCGGGTCGGGACGTACCCGATCGCGGCCGTCGCGGCGGACGCAGGGGTGCCCGTGACGGTGGCGGGGTCGAGCGCGAAGATCGTCGACGGCGCCTTCCAGTTCGAGAACGACTTTCGGCCGGCCGCCGAGGTCATCCGGGAGCCACCGGAGGGCTTCGACGTGGCGAATCCCGCCTACGACGCGACGCCGACGGACCTCCTCGCGAGGATCGTGACCGACGAGGGCGTCAGGGAGTGTTGATCGACGGGGCGGCCGGGAGTGCCGATCGACGGGGCGCCCGGAAGTGCCGATCGTCGGGACGCCCGGAGGCTTGCCGACGCGGGTCGGGCCAACGGCACCGGACTCACCGACGGGATGAAGGACCTCGATCCCGGAGAGCGGGCATGGGCGATCGCACCTGTTACGTGGCGTTCTGTCCGTCCTGCGAGCGGGCCGTCCCCGCCGTGGAGGGGTCCTGTCCCGACTGTGGGGGACGGGTCGAGTGGCAGTGACCGCCCGTCGCCGAGCGGGGCCTCGCGGCTGGCAGCGTGACCGCTCGTGTGACGATGCGCGGTGGTGAGCGATCACTCGGGGCGCCGGCCCGACTCGCCGCCATCGGTTCGGACGATGCGCCCGTCCTCAGACGGATCGATTCCTCGCTCCCGCGCGTAGTCCGCGAGGACCTCGTACTGGGTGTCGAGGCTTCCGACGCGGTGGCGCTCCTCGAGGGCCGGGAACTCGTCCGTCGAGTAGAAGAGGTAGTCCGTCGTCGCGAGCGTGTACGTGGCCGCGGGGTCGATCGGGTCGCCGTCGACGGTGACCGACGCGAGTTCGTGGTTCTCGCGGTCCCAGACCAGGGTCGCACCGCTGACGTGGGCGTGCCACCAGTTCGGTTCGGCGAACTGCAGGTCGTCCTCCGCGGCGCCGGCGAGGACCGAGCGGAGTTCCCGCCCGGTGAGTTCCGCGACGCTCACGGGTTCCTGGAAGGGGACCACGCTCACGAGGTCGGCCACGGTCACGTCCCCGACGAGGGGCGGACCGTCGCGGACGCCGCCGCTGTTCTGGAGGCCGACATCGGTCCCGGCCGCCCACCGGTAGGCGTCCGCCACGAAGTTGCCGATGCGGCTCTCGCCCCGGAAGACGGCGCGCTCGGTCCGTTCGATCGGGTCCGCGACGTGTCCGACGACCTCGTCGAGACCCGCACCGGAGAGGCGATCGGCGAGACGGTCCCGGAGAGCCGAGTCCACCGGCGCCTCGGCCACCGGGTGCCGATCGACGGTCCCGTCCTCGGGATCGACCTCTATGAGCACCCGTCCACCCGACCCCGGACGGGTGAGCACGGTGTCGTCGATGCGCTCGACGCGTTCGCTCGGGACGTGACCGCCCAGGACCGCGTCGACGTCGACGGCGGTGGCGAGTTCCTCGTCGCCCATCCCAAGGTGGGAGAGCGCGACGACGGCGTCCACGCCACGGTCGCGGAGGGCGGCGGTGGCCTCCCGGGCAGCGGCGATCGGATCGACCACGGAGAGCGACTCAGCGGCCGGACTGAGCGCCGGGGTCGCGTCGTCGAGGACGCCGAAGACGCCGAGGCGCGAGTCCCCACGCTCGACGATCGTCCAGGGCTCGACCCCGGCGTCGCGTCCGAAGCACTCGCCGTTGCGATAGACGTTCGCGGCCACCCAGGTCTGTGGCGACGCGGCCACGATCTCGCGGGTCCGATCGAGTCCGTAGTCGAAGTCGTGGTTGCCGAACGTCTCCGCGTCCGGGGCGATCGCCTCGTAGAGGTCGAGGGCCTGTCCTCCCTCCGTGACCAGCGAGAGGACCCCCGGGGCGGTGTCGTCGCCCGACCCGAGCACGATCGGGTCCGGACCGTCGTCCGCCCGGACGGCCCGGATGAGACCGGCGATCCGCCCGGCGTGCGTGGGGTCGTCGTAGGCGTTCTCCAGGTCCGAGTAGTGGAGGAGACGGAGGGTCACTGCCCGCCCCTCGGAGGCCCCGTCACTTATCGGCGTCGACCCGGGGCCGGACCGTCACGAACGGGGCAGATCCCCCCACATCGGACAGCTACTTCAACGGCCGGGCGCTCCCTTCGACCATGGAGACCGTCGCCGTCGACGACACGACGCTCTATCTCGAAGCGGATGAGCGACTGCGGGGACAGGCGGGCGACTTCGTCGCGGCCTACCGCGGCGACCAGCGGGACGCACTCTACGGCTGGTACTGCACCAACTGCGAGTCCCTGGACAACGCGATGGACACGATGGGACGCATCCGGTGCAACGAGTGTGGCAACCTCCGCAAGCCCGATCGGTGGGACGCGGCCCACGAGTGAGGTCTCCCAGTGACGCGAGCAGTCGGCGTTCGAGCCGGGCACCCGCCATCCGATCGGGCTCGCGACACCCGCTTGGCCCCGTGCCCCGCCGCCGTGGGGTCGGTGCGAACACTTATGTTCTATGCGACTCATTCACACGGAAATGGGGCCCACTACCTCCCCACCCGACGAGCGAGCGCGGTCGATCTTCGACGGCCTCGGCTACGAGGTCACCGGCTCCGGCACCGAGTTCTCCGCCACCCGCGACTGGAAGCGGATCGACGTGTCCGTCGTCGCGGACGGCGGCGTATCGACCGAGGGGGACCGCTATCGGTGCTTCGTGACGTGGGACGAGCGGGTCGAGGCCGTCACCGAGCGCCTTCGACGCGCGGACCCGAACTTCGAGTGGGCCGTCATCGGCGTGGCGGCGGGGGAGGACGTGGACTACGAGGTGGCCCGCGCCCCGCCGGTCTCCTGAGTCGATCGCGGCGCATCGACGAGCGCGATGGCTCCCGGTCACACGCGGAAAGCGTGCCTGGGGGTCGGAGAAAGGCGTCCGCTGCGAGCGCCGTCCCGCGTGTCGACTGCCGTGAGCCTGCGGTTCAGAGGGCGTTTCGAGTCGCCTCGAGACCGGCGGCGACGTCGACGTCGGCACCGAGCGTGTCGAGCGCGTCGCCGAAGGCGGTCATCAGGTAGGCGACGTTGCCGGGCCGACAGCTGTGTCCCATGCAGCCGATCCGGAAGACGTCGCCCGAGAGGTCGCCGAGGCCACCGGCGATCTCCACGTCGTACTCCTCGAGGAGGTACTCGATGACCGCCTCGTCCGTGACGCCCTCCGGCACGCGGACCGCGTTGAGGCTCGGGAGCCAGTACTCGTCCTCCGGGTTCAACGAGAGGCCCATCGCCTCGACGCCGGCCTTGAGCGCCCCCGCCGTCTCGCGGTGGCGTGTCCAGCGCTCCTCGATGCCCTCCTCGGCGACGAGTCGCAGTCCCTCGCGGATCGCGTAGACGTTGGTGATGGGCGCGGTGTGGTGATAGGAGCGATCGTCCCCCCAGTATCCCTCGAGCAGCGAGAGGTCGAGGTACCACGATCGCGGGTCGGTCTCGCGGTCGAGGACCTTCCCCATCGCCCGATCGTTGAGGGTGAGGGGGCTCGCGCCCGGCGGGGTGGACAGACACTTCTGGCCACCCGAGTAGGCAACGTCGACGTCCCACTCGTCGACGCGGAACTCGACGCCGCCCAGGGAGGTGACGGCGTCCGCGATCACGTAGGCGTCGTGCCCGTGGGCGATCGACGTCAGTTCGGGGACGTCCGGCTGGAGCGTTCCCGTGCTCGTCTCCGCGTGGACGAACCCGAAGACGTCGGGCTGGTGTTCGTCGAAGGCGGCCTCCACGTCCGCGGGACGGAGGGGCTCGCCCCAGGGGGCGTCGACGGTGACGACCTCGCCGCCGGCGCGGTCCGCCATCTCGGCCATCCGCCCACCGAAGTAGCCGTTCGTCGGGACGAGGACGGTGTCACCGGGCTCCACCAGGTTGCCGAACGCGGCCTCCATCGCGGCCGAGCCGGTCCCGCTCACGGGGATCGTCCACTGGTTGTCGGTGCGGAACGTGTACCGCAGGAGCTCCTGTGTCTCGTCCATGACGTCGATGAACGAGGGGTCGAGGTGCCCGACCAGGGGGGTGCTCATCGCCTTGAGCACCCGGGGGTGGACGTCGCTCGGACCCGGTCCCATCAGCGTTCGATCCGGTGGCGTCAACTCGCCGACGGCTGGTGACTCCATGCTCGACCCTACCGATGGGCCGCACAAATATCTTCAGATATGCCGCGGACGACCGGTCAGGAGCCGAAGAAGGGGTCCATCCATCGAACGGTCCCGGGGGACCCCGGGGATCGCCCCACGCGCCGAGTGACTTATCGGCACTCGTCCCGAAGATCGGTCATGTTCGTCGGGCACGCCGCCCTCGCGTTCGCCATCGCGGGCCTGGGCGGCAGGGCGCTGGGGGTCACTCGGAGGCGATCGCTCGCGCTCGCGACGCTCGCGGCGGTCGCGGCGACCCTCCCCGACGTCGACATGGTGTACGCACTCACCGGCCTCCTCGCCGTGGGGGGCCCCACACCGATCGAGGTCGCACACGCGTTCTTCGCCGCCTCGACGGCCGTCCACCGGTCGGTGACGCACTCGCTCATCGTGGCCGTCCCGACGGCGGGTCTCGTGGCCCTGGTGGGGCGGGGGTGGCCGCGAGCGGTCGCCGGCGCCACGCTGGGCATCGCGGTCGTGGCCGTCGCGCTCGTGGCGTCCCCCCTGATGGCCGCGATCGGGGCGCTCTTCGTCGGTGCCGCCGGCGTCCTGGGGATCGTCGCCGCCCGCCTGGAACTCGACGCCACCCGGGTCGGCGTCGCCGCACTCGTCGGATTCGTCAGTCACCCCTTCGGCGACCTGTTCACCGGGCAACCCCCGGCCTTGCTGTTCCCCCTCGACGCCGGTCTCTTCGGGGGCCGCGTCGCGATCGCGGCGGACCCGACGCTGCACCTGATCGGCGCCTTCGGGGTGGAACTGGCGGCGATCTGGGCCGGACTGCTCGTGTTCGCTCGCCTCCGGGGTCGCGACCTCGCCGCCCACCTCCGACCGCGGGCGGCCTTCGGTGGGGCCTACGCGACGGCGATCGTCGCATTTCCCCCACCGACCGTCGACGCCGCCTACCGCTTCGTGGGGAGCGTCCTCGCGGTCGGAGTCGTCGGGGCACTCCCGCTCAGACGCCGCCTGCCCGACGGACTCACGGTGGTGACGACGGGGCTGGCCGGCGTCACCGTCGCGGGGGCGGCTTACGCCCTCGCCTACCTCCTCCGTGGCGTGCTCCCGACCGTTTTCCTCTGAGCGCGACCCAAGGGTTCTAAGCGTGCCGGGACGAAGGGCGGCCATGGCACGGAGCAGGCAACTCGACGCCCTGCTCGAAAACACGCGCGTCAACGCCGCCCTCGGCTGGGTCTTGGTCCTGATCGTGGCGGGCGCCACCGTCGAGAGCCTCCGCCGGGGGGACCTGGTGTGGGTCGTCCTCTCGGCGTTCGCGGTGGGGCTTGCCGCCCTGCCCGCGATCGTGTATCGAAACGTCCGCGTCATGGTCCCCTGGGAGGTGCTCCTGCTCGTCGCGCTGCCGACGATCGCTCGCAGTCTCGCGACCCAGGGGGTGTTGAGCCAACTCGCCACCTACGTGGCCGTGGCCGCGGTCGCCCTCATCATCGCGGTCCAACTCGACGTGTTCACGCCGGTTCGCATGACGACCGGGTTCGCGGTCGTGTTCGTGGTGATCGCGACGATGGCCACCGCGGGCGTCTGGGCCGTCGTCCAGTGGCTCTCGGACGTCTACCTCGGCACGACCCTCATCTACCCCACGCCACCGCCGGTGAGCGAGGCCGTCGAGGCCGCGGCCCTGGAGACCCTGATGTGGGACTTCGTCTCGGCGACCGCGGCGGGCCTCCTCGGTGGGATCGTCTTCGCCCTGTACTTCCGCGAACGGGCCGACACGCGGGTTCCCCTCCCCGCCGACGAGCAGGGGAGGGAAAGTCGCTGATGCGACTGCGCAAGCGTCTCGGCCTCTCCGATCGCCAGCAGCGCGTGGCCAACCGCGCGATGCAACTCGCGCTGGTGGGATTCGTCTTCGTCGGCATCTACGAGTTGAACGCCGGCGTCGCGCTCAACGCCCTCATCGCCCTGCTCGTGACCCAGTTGCCCGCCGTGCTTCGCCGCGACTTCGACATCGCCCTCGATCCGGGACTCACCATGTGGGTCACGGGCGCCGTCTTCCTCCACGCCCTCGGCACGCTGGGACTCCCCGGCATGGAGCGCAACTTCTACGTCACGATCTGGTGGTGGGACCACCTCACCCACGCCCTCTCCTCGTCGGTCGTCGCTGGGGCGGGATACGCGACCGCGCGCGCACTCGCGGACCACCGCGAGGACCTCTCCTTTCCCCCGCGGTTCACCGTGGCGTTCATCCTGCTCCTGACCGTCGCCTTCGGGGTGCTCTGGGAGGTCCTCGAGTTCCTGCTGATGGAGGGGACCGTCGCGCTCGGGTTGGCACCGGTCCTGACCCAGTACGGCGTCGGCGACACCATGCTGGACCTCGTCTTCGACGCGATGGGGGGCGTCGTCGTCGCGGTCGCCGGGACCACCACGTGGGGCGACGTCTCGGAGACGCTCCGCGAGCGCCTCGAGCGCGTGTGAGCGCAAGCGGGGACCCCGATCTCGGCCGGGCCAGGACTCCGACTTCGCCCGGGTCAGGAACGCGACCTCGCCCGGCCCAGGAACGCGAACTCGACCGGCCGTGATCCCGCGTGGCGAGTGCGTGCGTACCTTTATCAGTCATCGCGGTCAATCCACGGACATGGTGTACAAGAAGATCGTCCTGCGAGGCACGTCGACCGATAGCTTCGAGGCAGCCACCGACGACGCGCTCGACCGCGCCGAGGAGACCCTCGATCGGGTGAAGTGGGCCGAGGTCAAAGAGCAGGGCGTCGAACTCGCTGGCGAGGGCCGCGAGTACCAGGTCGAACTCGAGGTCGCCTTCGAACTCGAGTCGCCACAGGCGTAGTCACTCGAAGCGAGCCTCGACGCTGTCGGCGTGGGCCTCGAGGCCCTCGGCGTCCGCGAGCGTCGTGATCGTCTCACGGAGCGCCGAGAGGGCGTCCTCGTCCAGTCGCTGGACGGTGGTCTCCCGGAGGAAGGTGTCCACGGAGAGTCCGCCGGTCACCTTCGCCGTTCCGCCGGTCGGGAGCACGTGATTCGTCCCCGTCGCGTAGTCCCCGGCGGCGACGGGCGTCCGCGGACCGAGGAAGACGCTCCCAGCGCTGTCGATGCGGTCCAGGAGGGCCTCGTCGTCCGCGGCCTGTATCGAGAGGTGCTCCGCTGCGTACTCCTCGGCGAAGAGGACCGCCTCGCTCATCGACCTGGCCACGAAGATTCCCGAGGCCGCGGACGCGAGGGCCTCGCGAATCACGTCCGCCCTGTCGCGATCCGCGATCCGCTCCTCGACCGCGTCGGCGATCGCGTCCGCCGTCGCCGCGTCGTCGGTCACGACGACGACGCTCGCGTTGGGATCGTGTTCGGCCTGGGCGAGGACGTCCGCCGCCACGTAGGCCGGCTCAGCCGTCTCGTCGGCGACGACGAGGAGTTCGCTCGGCCCGGCGAGGAAGTCGATCTCGACGTCTCCCCTCACGATCGACTTGGCCGCGGTCACGTACCGATTTCCCGGCCCCACGACCTGCTGGACCCGTGTCACCGTCTCGGTGCCGTAGGCCAGGGCGGCGACGGCCTGGGCCCCGCCGACGCTGTAGACGGCGTCGGCACCCGCCACGTCGATCGCGGCGAGGGTCGCCGGGTGGATCTCCTCGGCCGGCGGCGTGGCGACCGCGACGTGATCGACGCCCGCCACCTTCGCGGGGATCACGCCCATCAGCGCGCTCGACGGATAGGCCGCCGTCCCGCCGGGGGCGTAGACGCCGACCCGATCGAGCGGCCGGAACCGACGCCCGAGTTCGCGACCGTCGAAGTCCGCACGCCAGTCCGTGGGCACCTGTCTTTCGTGAAACGCCCTGACGTTCTCTGCGGCCGTCTCGATCGCCGCGAGCACGTCCGCGTCGACGCCGTCCCGGGCCCGTTCGACCTCGTCGGTCACGTCGACGTTTCCCACCTGGACGTCGTCGAACGCCGCCGAGTAGTGGCGGAGTGCGGCGTCTCCCTCCGCTCGGACGCGCTCGACGATGTCGCGAACCTGCGAGCGGACGGCCTCCACGCCGGCGTCACGCTCGAAGAGCGCTCGGCGGCGATCGGGGCCCAGGTCGGCCAGCGACTGGGGGGTGACGGTCATGGGCGCCCTTCGATCGGGAGGGGCATGTAGGCGTTGCTTCGGGCGGATCACCCCCGCCGACGCACCGATCGCAGACCGGCCTCGAGACGCTCGCGCTCGAAGTAGAGGCCCTCCACGGCGAGGACGACGACGGCGATCGCCACGACCAGGACGAAGACGGCAAACTGGCTGCTGTAGAGGTGCCACACGAACAGCGGCAGGAACGCCGCCGTCCCCGCCAGGCCGACCAGTGGAATCGGGGTCCAGAGGTCCCCGCGCCTGGAGAGCGCGAGGAGGTTGACGATGCCGAAGACCACGAGAAAGGAGAGGGAGGCGAACTCCGTGATGGCCGTCAGGCTCCCGAACGCGGTGAAGACGATCGTGAGGGCCCCGATGACGAGGAGCGCGCGCGTCGGGACGCCCGCCGCCCGCGTCGGCGCGACCCGATCGGGCAGGAGGTCGTCGGCGCTCATTCCCTGGGCGAAGAGCGCCGTGCTGAACAGCGTCGCGTTGATCGCGCTCGCGGTCGAGGCCACGGCGGCGACCCCGACGAGCAGGTAGCCCACCTGGCCCGCGAAGCGCCTGGCCGCCAGCGCCAGCGCGAGGTCGGGGTGAGCGACGATGGCCCGATGCCCGACCAGACTGAGCGTCACGAAGGCGACGAGCACGTACGCCAGGGTGGCGATCGGGATGGACGCGAACACCGATCGGCGAAGGGTCCGGACCGGATCGTCGATCCGGGCCTGGTCGTAGAAGAGCAACTGCCAGCCCTCGAAGGAGACGAAGGCCACGCCCGCGGCGATCAGCGGACCGACCGGATCCGCCAGGGCCACGCCGACGCCGTACTCGAGCACTCCGTGGCGCGCACCGAACCAGATCCCGCCGACGCCGAATCCCGCAACGATCAGGAGTTTCACCGCGACGAGCAGGTCCTCGACGAGGCCGGACTCGCGAACCCCCAGGACGTTGACGCCGACGAAGGCCACGACCACGAGCACGGAGAGCACCGGCCGGGACGGCAGCCCCAGGAGTCGCTCGAGGCCGAATATCGCCCCGAAGTACGCCCCGAACGCGTAGGCGTACATCGCCACGGTCCCCACGTACCCGACGAGGAGCGTCCACCCGACCATCCCGGCCGCGGTGGGGCGATCGAGGAACGCCTCGAGGAAGGACACGGCACCGCCCGCGCTCGTGGTCCCCACGTCGCGGACGCGCTCGTTGAGTGCGACGTAGGAGTACCCGGTCGCCAGCACGACGACGCCGGCGATCAGGTACGCGATCCAGGCGGTCGGGCCCGCCAGTTCCGCGACGACGCCCAGGACGGCGAAGATGCCGCCACCGATGATCCCGCCCAGCGCGAACGACAGCGCCTCCGTCACACCGAGGCGATCGTCCGACATGTGAGGTCCCTGGGGCGGCCGATCCAAATACGTTGCCCGGGCGACGACCTCGTCGCCAGGGCGGCGACGCCACGGGCCGTCAGACTGAAACCCGAAGGTGACCTGGTATCGACCATGCCAGAGATACACCTCGACGAGGAGACGGTGGCGCGTCTCGACGCCCTCCGCATCGAGGACGAGAGCTACGACACGATCGTCACCGAACTCATCAACATCTACGATACCGAGGAGTTGACCCTCTCCTACGCCGGCGACAGGGTGGAGTGATCCACCGCGCCGGTCGGTGACAGGGGCCCCGGTGACGCCACGGGGCCCCATTCACCCGAATCGACGGGAGAGAGCCCCGTGCGGAGGACGTGAGATCAGTCTTCGGGTCGAAAGCGGCGGTCCACGACGGGATGGCGGGGGAGCGGCGGCCGAATCGGGAAAGCAAACCGTCCGCCGAACCAGGACCGGCGATTCCCCGACGCGGGCAGACCCCCTGGGAGGCCGAGTCGCGGGGGCCGACCGCCAGGTCGGGCCGGTGGGGGACCGGCCGGACCGATCCCTTTACCGATGGGGGCGTCGTGGTCTCCGGTATGGCTCCAATCCGTCGACTCGTCCTCGACCTGTTGAAGCCCCGCGACCCGTCAACGCTCGTCTTCGCCCAGGAGATGGCCGATCTGGACGGGATCTCCGGCGTGAATGCCGCACTCGTGGAGGTCGACGAGGAGGTCGAGAACGTCAAACTCACCATCGAGGGCGAAGACGTCGACTTCGACGCCGTCGAGGAGACCGCGAAAACCCTCGGCGGAACGCTTCACTCGACCGATCTGGTGGCGTGTGGCGACCGACTGGTGGAAGAAATCGAGACGCCACAGGATTAGATGCTCGACGATTACTCGCTCCGGGAGTTGCTCGGGGACGAGGACGTGCGATCGATTTCCCGGCGGTACTTCGTCTCGAACGGGTTCGATGGAACGCTGACCAGTGTCGGCGTCGCGACGGGGTCGTATCTGACGGGCGTCTCCGATGGAGGGACCGTGTTCATGATCGGGATGGGGGCAGCGGTCGGCCTCGGCACGTCCGGGGTGTGGAGCGTCTGGGAGATCGAGCGGGCCGAGAAGCGGGCCGAGATTCACGACCTCGAGGCGAAGATGCTCACGGACCTGGACGACACCCGACTCATGAGACGGAAGCGAGGGGGACGGGTGATCAACGCGATCACGAGCGGACTGGGCCCGGTCCTCGCGGTCGTGCTCTCCATGGCCCCGTTCCTGCTGGAACCACTGCTGCTGTCGATGCTCGCCGCAACGGTCCTCTCGGTGGGCGTCGGCGTCACCCTCCTGTTCGCGTTCGGTGCGTACATGGGATCGGTTGGGGACTTCACCTGGTACGTCGCCGGACTGCGGATGGCACTCGCCGGACTCGTCGCTGCCGGTCTCAACGTCCTCCTCCCCGGGTGACGGACCCGGAGTACCCGGGCGGCGGTCGGGTGAGATGGTGGAGATTCCGTGACCGATGCGTGACGATCGAGTACATCGGGGGGTCGCCGACCGCGGTACGCCTCGCATCCGAAGTCGGTCCAGAACCCCGAGCCGTCGTCGCGATCGTGATTCGAACGGCTCGCCCGAACCGCTGCGGGAGCGTCTCTCCCCGTCGAATCGGCGAACGTATCGCAGTCAGGCGTCCGGCGACCGAGCGGTCCGACGGACCCGGAAGGGAGTCGGTTCACTCGCCGAAGGCGAGGTCAAGGAGGGTGCGAAGCACCCGACGCAGACTTTTGGCCGAGCTTTTGCAAGCGAGCAGCGCGGGACGCGAAGCGTCCCGCTGGCCGTACGGGCGACTCGCGGGTCGTCCGTACAACGCAGCGAGCGCTGCAAAAGGTCGAAGTGTACGCCCGGAACACTACCGGGCGAGGTTCTACTAGTAAGCTCGGTGGAACAGTAATCAAGCCTTCTGAATGCTAAAAGCTGAGAATCCGTCACAATTTATAGTATATTTTAAATATATAGATGGTGTGGATCAATGGTTGACGAGCCCTGGATATTGATATCCGGTCGGAACGTCGTCAGAAGATCCCTGCTGAGTATAGGGGATTGATGCAGTGCAAAAATGGGATATACGGCAATGAATTACGTAACGCCGAGCCCAGATATCCATCGACAAACATCATCACCGCAAATACTATAATCGCAATTATAATCATAAGTGTGCCATCTGCTCCGGGTCCGATGCCAGTTGCTCCTACAAATCCGATAATCGCCGAAAGTAGTGCCATTACGGCTAACCTGATATTTGATACCATCGCCGATCATACATCATTTTGACAACAATATATGCCTTCTCCCGAGAGCATTAGATCTGAATTTTGTGCGTTGTATTCAGCAGCGTCCGCACCAATTACCCGACTTCTGACAACACTGCCGTGAACGATACAGCGGATCTACCGTGTACCGTCACCGTGATTCGATTAGAAAACCCCGGACTTCAGTCGTGGGTGATCAGGGAGGGAGGTGACGGTCGTAGATATTCCGCCGGTGTCCGACTGCCTCGACAACGAGGACATCATCCTCTCGGTCCCACGTGATGATTGCCCGGTAGTCGCCGGCACGAAGCTTGTAGTACGGATACCCGGTGAGCTTTTCGAGGCGATGGGAGGTCCAGTCTTTCGCCTCGTCGAGCTTGTTCACCAGTCGCTCCTGAGCGGTTGATTCGAGTCCGTCCAGCAAATCGAGGGCTTTCGGCGTCCACTCGACCTCAGTCATCGATGCCCAGCCGATCCTTCACATCGTCCTGGGACACCGTCTCGCCCTGTTCTCGCTGTTCGCGGCTCTCGGCCAGATGCTCCAGCGCTTCCTCGGAGAGTTGCGTGGGGGGATTGACAGCATCTCGAAGGGCGTCTCGGATGAACTCGGACTTGTTCGCGTAGCCACGTTCCTCCCACACCTCGTCGATCTGTGACAGCAGCGACTTCGGTACTCGAACGTTGATTTTATCCATCTCTCCGTCACCGCCGGCGTCACTGCCAGTACTCATATACTGTGATACGCTCGTAGCACGTAAGTACCTTCGGTTGGACCTGCGGAGGATGGTCACCGAGGTCAACGGACCTGGTATCCGCGAGCGAACACGGATTGGGCGTGGGTGAGGAAGAGGTAGTCGACCGCGACGGGTTCCGATGCCATAGAGTGAGTTTCTACTAGTAGCCTCGGTGGAAATGAAACACCTGACGTTCGAGCATCCGGCGACCGAGCGTTCACGAGAGCGGACCTCTCGTGCAGCCTCTTGGAGAGCAACGCTCTCCAATGGTCGGCGAATCTTCGAT
>JBDGUE010000006.1:0-45331 GCA_042216045.1 Halanaeroarchaeum sp.
GAGATTCCACCAGGACAGCCCCGCACGGGTGGAGGAGGGGCCTCAGTCGTGAGCGCCTCAGTCGTGACGGAACGCTCGGCGACCGGTGAACGCCATCGCCATTCCGTGGGCGTCTGCCGCCTCGATCACGTCGTCGTCGTTGACCGAACCGCCGGGCTGGACGACGGCCTCGATGCCGGCCGCCGCGGCCTCCTCGATCCCGTCCGGGAAGGGGAAGAAGGCGTCCGAGGCCATGACCGCGCCCTCCGCGGTCTTGCCCTCCGCGTCCTTCTCGGCCTTCATCGCGGCGATCTTCACCGCGTCGACGCGGCTGACCTGGCCGACGCCGAGGCCGACCGTCTCCGTTCCCGAGGCGAAGAGGATGCCGTTCGACTTGACGTGTTTCATGGTCTTCCAGGCGAACAGCATCGTCTCGATCTCCTCCTCGGTTGGCTCGCGCTCGGTCACGACCTCGAGGTCCTCCCGGGCGAGGTCCAGCAGGTTTCGCTCCTGGACGAGTCGGCCGCCCACGATGGGCTTCTCGGTGTACCGCTCGGTCGTCTCGCCCAGGGGGCCGACGTCGAGGACGCGGAGGTTGTCCTTCTCCCGGAGGACGTCGAGGGCGGCCTCGGTGTAGCCGGGGGCGACCACGACCTCCTTGAAGGAGTCGACGATCTGCGCTGCGGTCTCCGCGTCGCACTCGCGGTTGAGCGCGACGATGCCGCCGAAGGCGCTCATCGGATCGGTCGCGAGGGCGTCCTCGTAGGCCTCGGAGAGCGAGTCTGCGGTCGCCGCGCCCGCGGGATTGGTGTGTTTGATCACCGCGGCCGCCGGGTCGTCGAACTCCTTGACGAGGTTCAACGCGCCGTCGGCGTCGTTGTAGTTGTTGTACGAGAGGGCCTTCGCGCCCGGGTTGCGCTGGGTGGCGTCGACCACGTTCGCCTCCTCGGCGGTGGCGTCCCCGTAGAGGGCGGCGTCCTGGTGGGGGTTCTCGCCGTAGCGCAGCGAGCGGACCCTGTCCGCCGTGACCAGCCGTCGTTCGGGGAGTGGGCCGTCCTCGTCGCCCTCGACGACGACCTCGCCGTCCTCGACCATGACGCGGCCCTCGGCGAACCATCGGATGGCCCGGGGGTAGGCGGCGAATTCGCCCTCGTAGAGCACGCGCTCCTTGAGGTCGCTGGCGTCGTCGCCCTCGTAGACGGGAACGGGCTCCTGGGTCACGATTGGACCGGCGTCGACGTCCTCCTCGCGGAGCGAGCCGTCCTCGGCGACCGCGTCGGTCACGACGTGGACCGTACAGCCGGTGACCGAGACGCCGGCCGCGAGGACCTGTTCGTGGGCGTCCATCCCGGGAAAGGTCGGCAGAAGCGACGGGTGGACGTTGATCGTGGTCGGCATCGCGTCGAGGAAGGTGTCCGAGAGGACCCGCATGTAGCCGTCCAGGGCGACCAGGTCGACGTCGTAGTCCGCGAGGGTCGCGACGATCGCCTCCTCGTGATCGAAGCGATCCATGTCGTCCGTGCGCTCGACGACCTCGGTGGGAACGCCCCGCTTTCGGGCCGCCTCGAGGACCGGTGCGTCTGCCTCGTTCGTGAGGACGACGCCCAGTTCGGCACCGCCAGGCCGTCTGTCGTGGACGTGGAGGAGGTTGCGCCCGCGATTGCTCGCCATGCCGGCGATCGTTGTCATGGTCGAGGGTCCGCGGGCGAGGGGCAAATGGATTGCGGTTCCATCGCGAGAGTTGTACACGATCGCGGATCAAATTGTCCGATATCGGCCGCTCGATCCCCCTCAGATGAGCACGTCTGTGGAGAACCGACACGCTTAACCCCCGACCGCCGTCTGTCGGAGGTATGCCCCCTTCGAGAGATTCCCTCGACGCAGTCACCCCCCTCGACGGTCGGTACGCCGATCGGACGGCACCGCTCGTGCCGTACGCGAGCGAGGGTGCGCTCCTCCGCGCCCGCGTCCGCGTCGAGGTCGAGTACCTGCTCTCGCTCGCCGATTTGGAGGCGATCCCCCTCGCCCTCGACGCGAGTGACCGCGAGACGCTGCGAGCGCTCCACGAGGACTTCGACGACGGGGACGCGGCCCTGATCAAGCGCATCGAGACGGAGGGCGCCCGCGGGTACGACGCCACCAACCACGACGTGAAGGCCGTCGAGTACTTCGTGCGCGAGGCGACGCCGGAGCGGATCCACCCCTGGATCCACTTCGGGCTGACCAGCGAGGACGTCAACAACCTCGCCTACCGGCTCCTGGTGCGACCGGCGATGCGGGAGGTCCTGCTTCCGGAACTGCGGGCGATTCGCGACGAACTCGTCGGCATGGCCCACGACCACGCGGACCTCCCGATGCTCGCACGGACCCACGGTCAGCCAGCCACGCCGACCACGTTCGGCAAGGAGATGGCGGTCTTCGCCTCGCGGTTGGGCCGCGCCATCGTCCGCGTCGAGGAGGCGGTGGACGGTCTCCAGGGCAAGCTCGGCGGTGCCTCGGGCACCCTCGCGGCCCACGTGGCGGCCGTCCCCGACGTGGACTGGCGCGCGTTCGCCCGCGAGTTCGTCGCGGACCTGGGCCTCGATTTCGTCTCCCCCACGACGCAGATCAACCCCAGCGACGACCTCGCGACACTGTTCTCCGCCCTCCAGGGGACGAATCGGATCCTCCTCGACCTCGATCGGGACGTCTGGCGGTACGTGAGCGACGGGTACCTGGGTCAGTCGGCCGACGCCGGGGAGACCGGGTCCTCGACGATGCCCCACAAGGTGAACCCGATCGACTTCGAGAACAGCGAGGGCAACCTCTCGAAGGCCAACAGCGACCTCGGCTTCCTCGCGGACTCACTCACCACCTCTCGCCTCCAGCGCGACCTCTCTGACTCGACGGTCAAGCGCAACGTCGGCGCCGCCCTGGGGTACTGCCTGGTCGGCTACCAGAAACTCGCGGCGGGACTCGAGACGATCGTCCCCGCCGCGGCGGTCATGCGACGCGACCTCGAGGAGAACCCGGAGGTCGTCGGCGAGGCCGTCCAGACGATCCTTCGACGTGAGGGTCGCGCGGACGCCTACGAGCGGGTCAAGGAACTCAGCAGGGGACGGCGCGTCGACCTCGAGGACTTCCGGGACCTCTTCGAGGATCTCGACGTCTCGCCCGCGGTCCGGGAGGAACTCGGGGCACTCACGCCGGCGACCTACACCGGCGTCGCCGCCGACCTGGCCCGCGACGTCGAGTGATCAGTCTCCGAGCGTCTCGATCGCCTCGGTGAGGATCGCCCCCGCCCGCCGCACCGACTCGATCTCGACGTACTCACGCTCGGCGTGCGCGACCGGTCCCTCCTCGTCGACGAGGTGTCCCGGGCCGAAGACGACGGTGGGCGCGCGCTCGGCGAAGATGGAGGCCTCCGTCGCGGCGCCGAAGGCGCGGGGATCGCCGGCACCGGCGGATTCGAGCGCCCGGACGACGGCGGCCTCGGGGTCGGTCTCGAAGGCCTCCAGGAACGGCGTCTCCCGCGTTGCACCAGAGACCGTGACGGTCGCCGAGGATCCCACGACCTCCCGAAGGTGGGTCTGGAGCGAGGAGAAGAACCGATCGGCCGTCTCCGGCGGGACCGAGCGTCGATCGAAGGTGATCCGGGTCTCTGCGGGGACCCGATTGGTCGCCTCGCCGCCCTCGATGCGCGTGGGGACGAGGGAGGGAGGCCCCAGTCGAGGGTGCGGCGCCGGTCCGCGCTCGCTGTCGAAGCCGTCCATCGCGGCGAGGATCGGTGCCGCGCTGGTGATCGCGTTCACGCCGGCCGCGGGATCGGCCGCGTGCGCGCCGACCCCCTCGATGGTCACCGTCCCCTGGTAGCGCCCCCGGGCCGCGACGCAGGCGTCGAGGTCGGTCGGTTCCCCGACCACGACGGCGTCCGGGTCGAGGTCGAGGTGGCCCACCCCGCGCGAGTCCGTCTCCTCGTCCGGAGTGACCGCGATCGTCAGTCGGCCCGGCGGATCGACGGTCACGAAGGCGTCGAGCATGGCCGCGAGGGGCCCCTTCGCGTCGCAGGCCCCGCGGCCTCGGACGCGCTCGCCGTCTCGATCGAGGGGCACGTGGGGCGCGACGGTGTCGAGGTGCGTATTGAGAACGACGCGTGGCCGGCCCTCGCCCCGCGTCGCGAGGACGTTCCCCCCGTCGTCGACCGTCGGATCGAGCCCCGCCGCTTCGAGCGTCTCGACGAGGAGCGCTCGCATCTCCCCGACGTCCTCGTGCGACGGTGTCTCGACGGCGCGCTCGAGGAACGCGATCGGGTCGACGTCGCTCATCGCTCGCCCTCCCCGGGCCCGGGATCGCGCGGTGCGGACCCGGAGAACTCGTAAGCCGTCGGCCCCCGGAGGGTCGCCGTGCCGTCCTCGCGAATGGTCACCCCGAGGTCGCCCCCAGGAGGGCTCACGACCATCGATTCGCCCCGGGGACGCATCCCGAGTCGGGTCGCCGCCGCGGCGATCGCGACGGCGCCGGTCCCACAGGACCTGGTCTCTCCCTCGACGCCGCGCTCGTAGGTCCGCTGGTCGAACCCCGCCGGTGCCGGGGACGCGAACGTGGCGTTCGCCCCCTCGGGGAAGCGGTCCGCGTGGCGAATCGGGGGCGCCTCGCGCTCGAGGTCCACCTCCGCGACGTCGTCGACGAAACTCACGGCGTGGGGGACGCCCGTGTTCACGGCGGTGACGTCGTGGCCCGCCACCGGCCGATCGATCAGGGGCTCGTCGGCGGTGACGGGAACTTCGTCCGGAGCGACGGTGGGCTCTCCCATCTCGACGGTGACGCTCCAGTCCTCGTGAACCGACGCGAGGCGCGGTCCGGCGTCGGTCTCGAGACGGATCTCGCTGGCACCGGTCCGCTCTGACCCCCAGCGCGCGGCCACGCGGGCACCGTTGCCGCACATGGCGGCCGTGCTCCCGTCGGGTTGATAGAGGCGCATGCGGACCGTCGGCGGATCCCCGTCTGGAGCGACGGTCCCCGCCCCGTCCCGGTTCAGGAAGAGGACGCCGTCGGCGTCCAGATCGGCACAGAGGGCGCGGGCGAACGCGGATCGGTCGGGGACCGACGCGTCCCCCGCGACCACCGCGAAGTCGTTGCCCGTGCCGTGGTACTTCTCGTAGTCGACGCTCATGGCTCCTCCATCGCGGTCAAATCGCTTACGTCCTCCCGTCGTCGAACCACGCGGGCCGCGTCGTCCTCGAGGGCCACGACCACCGGGCGCGGACGCGAGGTGTAGTGATTCGCCATCTCGATGCCGTAGGCGCCGGCGTTCCCGATCGCGAGGAGGTCCTCGCGCTCCGGTGCCGGCAGCCTGCGGTCGCGGGCGAGGACGTCGCTTCCCTCACAGACCGGTCCGACGAGCGTGACGGTCGCTCCCTCGCGAGCGTCGGCGTCCGGTGCGAGCGACCGCACGTGATGGTATGCGTCGTACAGGGCCGGCCGGAGGAGGGTCGACATGCCGGCGTCGACCCCGGCGAAGACGCCCTCCGGCGCTGACTTCACGGTGTTCACGCGGGCGAGCAGCGTCCCCGCGTCCGCGACGAGGTACCGCCCTGGCTCGATCGCGAGGTCGACGTCGCGGTCGGCCAGCGCCTCGCGTGTCGCCGCGGCGATCGCGTCCAGGTCGAGCGGTGGATCGTCGGGACGGTACGGCACACCGAACCCGCCGCCGACGTCGACGTATTCGAGGTCCACCTCGACGCGCCCGACGAGGGTGGAGAGGGTCTCGACGACCGCCCGATGGGCGTCCACGTCCTCGTTCGTAAGTCCGCTGCCGACGTGTGCGTGGACGCCGACCACGTCGAACCCCCGCGCTGCGGCGTCCTCCACGACGGAGGCTGCCCGATCGACCGGCACGCCGAACGAGGCGTCGCCCCCGGTCGCCACGGACTCGTCGTGGCCGGCGCCGACGCTCGGGTGCACGCGGACCGCGAGCCGGCCCCGGTAGCCCCTGTCAGCGAGCCGATCGATCGTGTCGGTGGCACCGGCCGTGATCGTGAGTTCGCGCGTGGCGGAGAGGACCGTCTCGAGGTCGCGATCCGGCGGGTTCACCGGGGTGTAGAGGACGTCTGCCGGGTCGAATCCCGCGTCGAGGGCCCGGACGACCTCGCCGGCCGACGCACACTCGACGCCCAGGCCCTCCCTGCGGACGCGGTCGAGGACCGCACCGCCGGCGTTGGCCTTGGCCGCGTAGTGGACGCGCGCGTCCGGGAAGGCCTCCGCGACCCGTCGAGCGTTCGACGCCACGCGCTCCAGGTCGATCACGTAGAGTGGGGTGCCGTGGTCCGCGGCCAGCGTGCGGAGGCGCCCGGCGTCCCACTCCGACAGTCGGCGGACGGTCGGATCGGTGGTCACGATCGGAGGACCTCCTCGCGCTGGGCCCCCTCGAGGGTCTCCGCCTCGAGGTCGGTCGCGACGACCGCTGGCTTGTACGCACCGCCCTCGAAGAGGTCGTGATCGCCGAGACTCGACTCGACGAAGCGCGCGAACGCCCGACGGTCCGGGGGCAGGCGTCCGTAGCGGATCTCCTCGGTGACCAGGTCGTAGATCGGGATGCGGGGAGTCAACAGCGTGTTCTCGCCCACGACGCTCCCCTCGCCCACGACGAACCCGGAGGTGACGCGGGTCCCCGCGCCGAGGGACACGCCGTCCTCGACGACGACCGGTGCCTCCTCGACCGGCTCGAGGACGCCGCCGACGACCGTGTTCGCGCCCAGCTTGACGTCGTCGCCGATCTGGGCCGCCGATCCGACCGTGTTCGCGGAGTCGACGAGGGTGCCGTCCCCGACGTGCGCGCCGACGTTGACGAAGCTTGGACTCATCAGGATCGCCTCCTCCCCCACGTACGCCCCCCGGCGCACCACGGTCCCGTCGGGCGTGTTCCTCGTCCCCTTCGCGAGCAGGTCGTCGGTGTCACGCAGGGGGAGGACGTCGTGGTAGGTCACGTCGCCGTACGTCCTGGCGGCCGTCTCGCGGAGGGCGAAGTTGAGCAGGATGCCCTGTTTGACCCAGGGGACGGCCTCCCAGTCGCCGTCACGCCTCTCAGCGGCGCGGATCTCGCCGGCCTCGAGGGCGTCGAGGAAGTCGTCGAGGGTCTCCAGAACCGCGGCGTCCGCGCTCCCCGCGTCGAGGTCGCCGTGCGCGTGGCGCTCGTGCAGGTCGCGGACCTCGTCCTCAAGGCTCATTCGTCTCCCCCAGGCGATCTGCGACGTCGGCGAATCGATACCGTCCTGGCGAGCGCGAGACGAGCCAGCGCGCCGCGTCCAGCGCTCCCGCGGCGAAGACCGAGCGCGAGCCCGCACGGTGCGTGAGCGCGATCGACTCCCCGTTGCCGGCCGCGAGCACCTCGTGTGCTCCCGTCACGTCGCCCGCTCGGCGGGCGTGGACGCCGATCTCTCCGTCGGACCGTGGCGCGTCCCCACCGCGGCCGAAGACGCGCTCCGCCTCCTGACCCCTGACCTCGTCGATTCGATCGAGGACGAGGCCGGCGGTGCCACTCGGTGCGTCCCGCTTTCCGTCGTGGTGGGTCTCCGTCACCTCGACGTCGTAGCCCGGGAGGTCCGCGATCACGGACTCGACGGCGTCGAGGAGTGCCTGGATCCCCCGGGCGAAGTTCGCCGCGGTCAGGACGGGAACCGATTCCCCGACCCGATCGAGGGTCGCCTCCTGCCCGTCGTCGAACCCCGTCGTGCCGATCACGACGGGCACCCCCACCGCTGCTGCGGTGCGGGCGTACTCGACGCTCGCCGTGGGGACCGTGAAGTCCACGAGGACGTCCGGCGCGCTCTCCTCGAGTCCCGTCTCGAGGTCCGCGGCGTCCGAGACGGTCGTGCCGGCGACCTCGGCGCCCGGCGCACTCTCGGAGACGGCGAGCGCGACGTCGTCGCTCCCGTCACGGACCTCCTCCAGGACCGTGCGCCCCATTCGGCCGGTCGCTCCGGTGACGGCGACCCTCATTCGTCCTCGTCCTCCAGGTCCGCAAGCACCGCCGCCAGTTCCTCGCGGTGGTCCGCTCGCAGTCGCGTGAGTGGCAACCGAAGCTCCGCCGGTCCGTCGTCGCGCATCGCCATGGCCTCCTTGACCGGAATGGGGTTCGTCTCGAGGAAGAGCGCCCGGAACAGCGGGTTCAACTCCCGGTGGAGTCCCCGGGCCGTCTCCAGGTCGCCCTCGAGGGCCGCCCACGTCATCCGCGAGACTCGCTCGGGTTCGACGTTGGCCGCGACGCTGATGGTGCCGGTCCCGCCCGCCGCGAGTATCGGGACGGTCATTGCGTCGTCGCCGGACAGCACGTCGAAGGTCTCGTCTTCTGTCCGCTCGATCACCTCGCTGATGCGGCCCAGGTCGCCGCTCGCGGCCTTGTAGCCGATCACGTTCTCGTGACTGGCGAGCGAGACGGCGGTCTCGACGGCGATGGTGCGGCCGGTGCGGGAGGGGACGTTGTAGACGATCTGGGGGACGTCGACGGCGTCCGCTATCTGCCGGTAGTGAGCCTCCATGCCGGCGGGTTCGGGCTTGTTGTAGTACGGCGAGATGAGCAAGAGGGCGTCTGCTCCCGCCGCTGCGGACCGCCGGGAGAGCGAGACGGCCTCGTGAGTCGCGTTCGATCCCGCTCCGGCGATCACGGGGACCGATTCGCGAGCCTCGACGACCGTCTCCACGACGGCGACGTGCTCGTCGTGGGACAGCGTCGCGCTCTCGCCCGTCGATCCCACCGGTACGAGTCCGTCGACGCCGGCGGCCTCGAGGCGTCTGACGTCGGCTGCGAGCTGTTCGTGGTCGATGCGTCCGTCGTCGAATGGCGTCGTCATTGCCGGGAAGACGCCGGTCGTGAGGTCGTCTGGTGTCATGGTGTAGGGCCCGGGAACCGCCCGGGATCGGTGTCGACGTGTCTGGGGACCCGATGCGTCGGAACCGCCCGAAACGGAGGCGCTACGTCCGCGACGAGCGACGGATGCGTTTCCGGCGTTTCCCGTAGAAGGCGTCGCGACTCCCCGTCTGCGACGGTGCGCTGGTGGGAGTCGCGATCATGTTCCATGGGTTGGGACCCGTCGGTAAAGGCCTTCCGCCGATCGCAAGCACTGCCGCCGGGGGTTTTTTCTCGATTCGGGTGCCACCTCTCGGCGATGCTCGTCCTGGGCGACGCCCACGCGAACGACCCGGACCGCCGCCGGGCCCTGTTCGCGTCCTATCGCGCGGCGGACGAGGACCTCGCCCTCCAGGCGGGGGACCTCTTCTACTACGACCTGCCGGTCGAGACGTACTTCATCGCGGGGAACAACGAGGACTTCGACGTGATCGAGTCCCTCCGGCACGGGCGGGTCTCGAGTGCGTCGGTGAACAACGCCGTCCTGATCGCGAGCGAGGTCGTCGATCTCCGCGGCGTCCGGGTGGCCGGTCTCTCGGGAAACTTCGCCCCGACCCAGTACGAGAAGTCCCGCGAGCAACTCTACGGGGAGCGGCGTCGCCACTTCGTCCGCGAGGACGTAGAGCGGGCGGCGGACCTCACGGACGTCGACGTGTTCCTCGCCCACGAGGTGCCCCACGGCACGCCGGTCGAGGAGGACTACGCCGTCGGGTGCACCGCGATCGACGAGATATTGCGCGCCCTCGAACCCGACCTCTGTCTCGCCGGGCACCACCACCAGCACACGGAGAGCACGTTCGGGGAGACCCGCGTCGTGACGCTCGCGCCCGCGTGGCAGTCCTATTACACCCTGGATCCGGCGACGCTCTCCCTCGAACGGCACCAGACTCCCGCCGCCTGAGACGGCGGCCGGGGACCAACACTGGTACGTGGGATCGGCCCCTCGTCTCGGTATGGTCTCGATTCACCCGGGACAGCGCGTCGCCGTCCTGGCCGACGCGCAGAACCTCTATCACTCCGCACAGAGTCGGTTCTCGCGCAACGTCGATTACGCGGCCCTCCTCGAGAAGGCCGTCCAGGACCGCGTGTTGACACGGGCGATCGCGTACGTCATCCAGGCCGACTCCCCCGAGGAGGACAGCTTCTTCGAGGCCCTCGTGGACATCGGCTTCGAGACGAAGGAAAAGGAGATCAAGACCTTCGCCGACGGCACGAAGAAGGCGGACTGGGACGTGGGCATGAGCCTCGACGCGGTCACCCTCGCCGACCACGTCGACACGCTCGTGCTCGTGACCGGCGACGGGGACTTCTCGCGCCTCTGCTCGCACCTTCGCCACGAGGGGGTCCGCGTCGAGGTGATGGGCTTCGGGAGTTCGACCGCCGAGGAACTGATCGGGGCGGCTGACTCGTTCGTCGACATGGGCGAACGGCCGGACACCTTCCTCCTGTGAGCGACGCCGTCGGTGCATCGAAGGGGCTATACCGCCGTCGTCCCGACGATCGCCCGATGAACGACGCGGACGCCGCGGCCCTCAGGACGCTCGCCGACTATCAGTTCGGCCGCGGCGCCGGAGACGCCCTCTTTCCCGTCCACGAGGACCTCGACGTGGAGCGCTCGCGGTCGGGGCGGCCGAGGCAGGTGTTCGGCGACCCGGGACGACTCGTCTCCCTGGGTCTCGACGGCCGGTTCACTCTCGGTCTCGCGGGCGGCCGCCGTCTCGTCGATGGACTCGCGGCCCCGGCGGCGAGAGTCGTGGTCGGCGACGAGAGCGAACCGTACGTCCGGGACGGGAAGAACGTCTTCGCGAAGTTCGTGAGTGACGTCGATCCCGCGGTCCGCGCCGGCGACGAGGTCGCAGTCGTCCACGGGCGGGGGGCGGTCCTCGCGGTCGGACGCGCCGAACTCGACGCCGGATCGATGGGGGATTTCGAGACCGGGATGGCGGTCATGGTGCGCGAGGGCGCCCAAGCAGACGGCTGATCCGGTTCGCCACCCTTTTTTCCCCGCGCGTCGAGGCTCCGGGTATGCTCGGAGGCGGCGGCATGAACCCGCGAAAGATGGAACAGATGATGGAACAGATGGGGATCGACGTCGAGGAACTCGACGCGACACGGGTCGTCATCACCCAGGAGGACGGGACCGACCTCGTCTTCGAGGACCCCGACGTGACCCGCATGGACGCCCGCGGACAGCAGACCTACCAGGTCATCGGCGACCCGAGCGAACGCGAGGCCGCGTCCACGGACGAGGGGGACGAGGACTCGCCCGAGGGCGCGATTCCCCAGGACGACGTCGACCTCGTCGCGGAGCGCACCGGCACCGACGAGGCCGCCGCTCGCGAGGCCCTGGAGGCGACCGACGGCGACCTGGCCGCCGCCATCGACCGCCTCGAGTGATCCTCCTCGTCCGGGAGGACCGGGAGTTCCTCTCTGCGCCCGGCGAGGAGGTCCACACGGACCTCGGCGTCGTCGAGGTGCCGGCGGACGTAGCGCCCGGTGACACCGTGGAATCACACCTGGGCGAACCGTTCTCGGTGCGGGCGCTTCGCGGTCCGGACCTCTTCTCACACTTCGAGCGAACCGGGGCGCCGATGATGCCGAAGGACGTGGGCCTGATCGTCGGTCACACCGGCGCGGCCGCAGGCGATCGCGTCCTCGACGCAGGCACGGGAACGGGGGTCCTGGCCGCGTACCTCGGCCGACTCGGTGCCGAGGTGACCACCTACGAGCGCGACGCGGACTTCGCGGACGTGGCCCGGGACAACATGGCGCTCGCGGAGGTCGAAGATCGCGTCACCGTCGTGACGGGAGACATCGCCGATCGCGCGCCCGAGGTGGCCGACCCCGCGTTCGACCTCCTCACCCTGGACACCGAGGACGCGCCGACCGTCGTCGAGTACGCGCCGGACCTCCTGGTCTCGGGGGGATACCTCGCCGTCTACTCGCCGTTCGTGGAGTCCGCGCGCGCGGTCGAGCGTACCGCTCGCGACGTCGACATCGCCTCGGTGGAGACCGTCGAGACGATCCAGCGGGAGATGGACTTCGACGACCGTGGCTCCCGGCCGTCGACTCGGGGCGTCGGCCACACCGGCTACCTGACCTTCGGTCGGGTCCGCTGACCACTCACTGACGTTCCGGGGGCGAACGGGCGGTGGACTCGCTCGCGATGATCCGAGCGCCGACGCGGATCGTCACGGGCAGTTCGCGGACCGGCCGCGCAGGCCACGGGAGATCCACCGCACTATCGCGGTCCTCCCGTGGGGACGCTCAGCACACGCGAGCGGGTGGCAGTGTCTTCGCACTTGAACTCTCGTCGCGTTCCCCGGGTGCCCTCCCGCCCCGGTCGCGTTCCCCCAGGGGCCTAGTGGTCGTCCTCGCGCCACTTGTGTTCGCACTCGGTGCAGACGAAAAAGCGCGTCTCGGACTCGTCGGCCGCCCGGATCTGTTGCATGTACCAGTAGGCGCGATCGTTGCCACACTCCGGACACGTGGTCTCCGTCGTCGGGAGTCCCGAGTCGCCCTCCCCGGTCTCGATGATCTCGCTCGCCTCCTGTTCCTCCGAGACGACGAAGTCCGCGTCCTCGTCTTTGACCTGGGTGTTGTTACAGCTCGTACACACCCAGACGCCGTCCTCCGCGCGCATCATCGACCCGCATTCGTCACAGAACTCCATTTGGGCCCACCCTGTCGGCCGGCCGATAAACGCCTTGCGTTCTCCCCGACCGGCGGCCACGCCGTCTTCACAACACTGATATGGGGCACCTCCCAACTCCGCGCCGATGGGACTTCTGGGCACGGACAGACGCGTCCTCGTGTTGGCCTTCGCGCGGATGGCCGACGCACTCGGCAACTCCTTTCTGATCGTCGTCCTCCCGCTGTACATCGCCTCGGGCCAGATCTCCATCGAGGCGCTCGTGGGCGCCCGGGTGCCGCTCGTCGGCGTCACCATCACGGAGTCGCTGCTCGTCGGCTTCGCGCTCTCGCTGTTCGGCTTTCTCAACAGTTTCTCACAGCCAGTGACCGGTCGCCTCTCCGACCGGGTGGGGAAGCGTCGCGCGTTCATCCTCCTCGGACTCGCCCTGCTGGGGTCGGCGAGCGCGGCGATGATCGTCGTCACGGAGTACTGGATGATCTTCCTCCTGCGTGCGCTCCAGGGGCTCGGTGCCGCCCTGACGATCCCGAGCACCGTCGCCCTCGTGAACGAACTCGCGACGTCCTCGGCGGATCGCGGGGGAAACTTCGGGGTCTTCAACACGTTTCGGCTGCTCGGGTTCGGCTTCGGCCCCGTGATCGCCGGGGCGGTGATCGAGGTCTGGGGGTACGACGCCGCGTTCGGCGTCGCGGTCGCGGGCGCGTTCGTGAGTTTCGTGCTGGTCTCGACGCTCGTCTCCGACCCCGAGGACACCGGCTCGGAGGCGGGAGAGGACCTCTCGATCGCCGTTCTCGGCCGCGACGGCCGCCTCCTCGATCCGGTGTTCGCACTCGGCGTCGGGACGGTCGCGATGGGCATCGCGATCGCGATGTTCTCGACCCTCGAGACCCAGATCAACGCCCGTCTCTCACAGCCGACCTACCTCTTCGGCCTCCAGTTCGGGGCCGTCACCATCGCGAACGTGGTCTCCCAGATCCCGGTCGGGCGGGCGAGCGACCGGTACGGTCGCCGACCGTTCATCCTGGCGGGATTCGCGGTCATGATCCCGGCCACCGTGGCCCAGGGGTACGTGTTGACTCCCGTCGGGATGATGGCGGTCAGACTCCTCCAGGGCGTCGCCGTCGCGCTGGTCTTCGCGCCGTCGCTCGCGGTCGCTGGCGACCTCGCGAAGCGCGGGGCCTCGGGGACCACGCTCTCCGTGCTCACGATGGCCTTCGGACTCGGGACCGCCATCGGCCCCCTGACCTCCGGGGCACTGTTGCGGTTCGGGTTCGCCGTCCCCTTCGTCGTCGGTGGCGCACTCGCGGTCGTCGCGCTCGTGGTGGTCTACACGCAGGTGAACGAGACCCTCGAGGACCCTCGCTCGCTCCCGTTCCGCCCCGATTGATCACTCGAAGTCGGGGTCGCGGTCCTCGAGGAAGGCCGCCATCCCCTCGCGCTGGTCGTGGCTGCCGAACAGGCTCGTCCAGGTCCGGCGCTCGAAGGCGAGACCGGCGCTCCGTGGGCCCTCGTAGGACTGGTTGATGGCCTCCTTTGCGGCCTGCAGGGCGAACCGTGGCTTCTCGGCCAGGTCGCCGGCGAGGTCGTCGACGTGGTCGGCGAGTTCGTCGTGGGCGACGACCTCGCCGACGAGACCGATCTCGTTGGCGTCGTTCGCGTCGACCCGATCGCCGAAGTAGATGAGGCGACGCGCGGTCTCCTCGCCCACGAGGCGTGGCAACCGCTGGGTGCCCCCCCAACCCGGGATGATTCCGAGGTCGATCTCGGTCTGGCCGATGATCGCGCGCTCGCTCGCGACCCGCAGATCGCACCCGAGAGCGATCTCCGACCCTCCGCCGAAGGCGTACCCGTTGATCGCCGCGATGACCGGGGCCGGAAACGCCTCGATCACGTCGACGAGGTCGTGTCCCAGTCGGGCGTACTCGTGGGCCGCCTCCGGACCCAGGTCTTGCATGTGGGAGATGTCCGCTCCGGCGACGAACGCCTCATCGCCCGCGCCGGTGATCACGAGGACGCGTGCGTCCTCGCGTTCGGCGCGGTCGAGGGCGTCGTGCAGGGCGTGGAGGGTCTCGACGTTGAGCGCGTTCAGTCGGTCCGGGCGGTCGACGGTGACGGTCGCGACGTCCCGGTCGTCCATCTCGTAGCGGATCGTCTCTGCCATGTCGAGGAGTGCGGCCGACGGTCGCATAAGCGTCCGGGATACAGAACACCGAAATACGAAGACCGCGGACACGATCGTATGTCCCTCTCCGAGGAGGCCCGCGATCGCCTGGCCGACATCGTCTCGCTCCAGCCGACGAAGAACGGCGAGCTCCAGGATCGGTGGGGGATGGAGAGCGGGAGCGAGGTCCATCGGTACCTCGAGGACGAACTCCGCGAGTACTACTACCGCGACGAGGACTCCCTCATCCGGGCCACGGCGGAGGCCGTCGCGCTGATCGAGGGCGAGGACTCAGCGGGGGCGATCTCCGTTCACGTCTCGGACCTCGAGCGCGAGATCGTCGCCGTCCTTCCGGGGCCCGAGGACCGGGCTCAGAGCGTCGTCTCCGTGCTGCACGCCCTGGAGGACGAAACGGGCGAGGACCACGACGTCGGGGAGGTACGACGGGCCCTCCAGACGCTGGCGCGGAAGGGCGTCGCGGAGAAGGTGATGCGGGCGGTACCCACGTTCCGTCTCGCCTCCGAGCGATCGGATCTCGCGCTCGCCGAGGACTGAACGGACGCGGGGGACCGCCACGGCCCACGTCACCGACGGCGTGCCCGTCTCTCTGCGAGGACCCGACGGATCGCACTTCCCGGTCCGCCGTCCAGGGGCCACCCCCGCTGCCGCCAGGCCGGCGGCTCTGGCTCGAAGGCAGGACACCCGCCACGACACTCCGCGGCGGTCTGTCGACGTTCCTTCGCCCCACAGACCGGCGCGACGTGACGATCCACCCGCTCGACACCGAAGTGTCGACAGTCCGGGCGCATCGCGTCGAGGTACGACCGCCACCCGCGCTCGTAGGCGCGCTCGGCGATCTCCAGTCGTTTCGTTCGCTTCTCCGCCGGCGACCGGTAGTCGAACCGTCCGGCGGTGCTGTCGTACTCGCCCACCTCGCCGCGCTCTTCGATCACCGTGCCGGGTTCGTCGACGGCGAGCGCGCTCGGGTGCCAGAGAACGTCTCCCGTCTCGCCGTCGATGGCGAGGATGCCCGCCTCGACCGGCACGTCCTCGAGGAGGGCGGGTTCGACGCCCTCGCCGGTCGGCCGCGTCGCGATCCACACCTCGTCGGCGAGTCCGGCGGCCACGTCGCGCTCGATCTGCGAGCGAAGCGCGCGAGCGGCGCTCGCGTCCAGGTCGGGCTTGTTCTCGACGGCGACGACGCGCTCGACCCAGTCCGGGTAGGGCGCGACGCGGCGGATCTCGATGCGCCCGCCCGCGGTTCGCTCCTCGAGGACGCCCCGATCCGCCGCCCGGTGGACGGCCTCCCTGACGTAGCGCCAGGGGTATCCGGGGTCGGGGAGCACGTCGCGGTAGTACGCCCAGTCCGCCGGCGCGTCGCGGACGACGTGGAGGAGGTCCGAGTCCAGGCGTCGCTCGCCGAACCTCGCCCGCTCCTCCAGTCCGTCGGGGTCGACCTCGAGGACCACCGTGTCCCAGCGTCGGTGGGCCGTTCCGAGCTGACGGGCGACGAGGACTGGCCGATCGGCTCCCTCGGGCGGCCAGTGCCGCTCGGCCCAGTCGCAGACGCGGAGCTCGAAGCCGAACTCGTGGTCCGAACGGGAGCGGGTCATGGAACGGGGGGCGACCCCCGCCGGCGACCGCTCGCGCGCGGCGTCATTCCTCGCTCTCGTCTCGCTCCTCCAGGAAGTCGCGGGCCTCCCGAAGGATGTCGCGCGGCCCGTCCTGGGTGATGGTGTTGATCGCCTGCTCGTAGTCCCGCCACTGGAGGTCTCTGTGCTCGGAGGAGAGTTCGGCGCTCGCCTCGAATGACTTCGCGACGAACAGGTGGACCGTCTTGTGGATGCGGTTGCCGTTCGCCTCGAAGACGTAGTCGTAGTCCTCGCGGAAGCCGTCGATCAGACGGAAGTCCTCGATGCCGGCCTCCTCGGTGACCTCCCGGATGGCGGTCTGCTGTAGCTCTTCGTCTCCCTCCACGCCGCCCTTGGGGAACTCCCAGTCCCCCGGTCTGGACTTGAGAAGGAGGTACTCGCGCCGGCCTCGCGTATCCCGATAGAGGATCGCGCCGGCGCTCGTGGCTTCGACCGTCATTTGCCGTGATCTAATTTGCCATGGGATAAGAGAATGTCGGAGTGCGCGACAGACGGCCGACGCCCTCAGAGCAGACCGCTTTTGACCACCGATCCCCTCCCCTCGAACGACGATGACCGTCGTAACCCGCATCTCGTTCAAGAGCGGCGATCGTGAGGCCCTCGACGCCGTCGTCGACGACATCGTGGAGACGAGTCGTCGAAAGGGGGCAGCGCTCAAGGGACCCCACCAGGATCCCCCCGAGGACCACCAGGTGTCCCTGTATCGCCACCTCGACGGCCGCGAGCGCGCAGCGTCCACCTGGACGTACACCGTGTTCAAGCGTCGCATCGAACTCCACGGGCACGACGACCTCGCCCGGGAGTTCCTCGAGCGGTCCTACCCCCACAGCGTCAGGGTCGAGGCGGCGGTCGACTGATCAGAAACTGCTCTCGCCGACCGTCTCGCGGTACTCGGCCGTCCCGCGGTGGCGCTCCGGGGCGAAGCCGGTCACGCGGGCGACGATCCGAGAGTCCACGGCGTCCTCGGGGGCACCCTCGATCTCGAGCACGGTGTCGCCGATGCGCGCGACGAACCCGTCCTCGGTCTCGCCCGTGACCATGCACTCGATCCGCTCGCCCGGTTCGAAGGCGGGCGTCCTCGTGCGGAAGCCCAGTCCCGCGAGGAACGGGTTGCTCATACCCGTCTCACCCCCTCCGACCTGCGATCGCTCACGTACTCCCGCCCGAAGCCGGTGATCGCCGCGAACAGGAACACGGCCACCAGGAACCACCCGTGGAAGACGAAGGGCACCACGGAGGCGGGTTGGACCAGCATCGCCTGCACCCCGTACGTGTCCACGAGGCCGCGCATCACGGCGTACCCGACCAGCACGCCGCCGGCCCAGGGGACGATGTACCCGAGCGCCGACGTGTTCGCGTCGAGGATGTTGGCCCGCCGGTACCCGTTGACGTTGTATCGCTCGCCGATGCGGGCGACGTAGGGGGCGATGGCGATCTCCGCGGCCGTGTTGATCGTGATCATCGCGTTGATCAGGCCCGTCCCGACCACCATGGTGATCTCCGCTCGGGTGACGTTCGTCGCGACCGACTCGAGCAGCCAGTCCTGGAGGGCCTCGAATCCGCCGCCGCGGATCATGACCCGCGCACCGGCGACGATGAGCAGGGTCAAGACGATCAGCGGGAAGAATCCGAGCGCCCCGGTGTAGAGGCTCCCCCCGACGCCGGTCTCGGCCGGGGGAACGGTGGTGACGATCGGGAGCGCAGCGAGCGTCTCGGCGATCGCGAGGCCCTCGGGGGCCCGGAAGACGAGCACGTCGGAGACGGCGGACAGACCCAGTCCGACGTTGAAGACGACTGCCGCGAGGATCCCCCACGAGATCGCCTCGACGATGTGTCGCCCCCGGACGGCCGTCACGATCACGACGCCGATGGACGCCAGGTGGACGAGGCCGAGTGGCGTCCCCTCGAGGGGTGCTGCCCCGGTGAACGAGTCCGTCCGCATCGCGAAGCCGGCGATCACGTAGGCCGCGAAGGCAAAGACGGCCGCGATGAGCGCGTACTTGACCCGGGAGGCGACGACGCCGCCGATGTCCGCGTCCTGGGTGACGGCGCTCACGATGGTCGTATCGCTCACCGGTGCGAGGTTGTCCCCGAAGACCGCCCCGGAGAGGATGGCACCGAACAGCAGCGTGGGATTGGCCCCGAGCAGGACGCCGGCGGGGAAGAACAGGGTCACGAACGCGACGACCGTTCCGTATCCCGTCCCGATCCCCGTCGCCAGGAGCGCGGCCAGGACGAACGTCACCGCGGGAAACGTCGACGCCGAGACGGCGAGGGCGTCGGCCGCCCAGATCAGCCCCCCGACGAAGTTGCCGTCCTGCAACAGTTGGGCGAACATCCCCGCCCAGAGCCAGGCCACGATCGCCGTGGCCGCGACGCGTTGGGTCATCCCCTCGAAGATCGTGTTCGCGTAGGTGGCCCAGGACCCCCGCACGAAGAACATGCCCACGATCAGCGAGACCAACATTCCGACGACGAGTCCGGTGGTGTCGCCGATCTGGAGCAGGCCGCTCTGGATCACGGCCCAGAGGATGAACAGGCCGAGTGGGACGGCGCTCGCCACACGTCCCCCGTGGAACTCGATGTCCGGTTCGCTCCCGCCGTTCCCCCTCGCGAATCCCGCGGTCACGTCCGGATCCGGGTCGTCCGCTCTTCTCGACATGGCTCTGTATCCCTACCCTCCTCTCGGCGCGCACGAATATATACTCGCGCTCCGCGGAGACCGGCACCTCGCGCTCCGCGGAGACCGGCACCTCTTTTTGCTCCGGTCCGACTGGAGCACATGGACGACAGCACGCGAAGCCGACTGGTCGAACTGCGTCGCGACCTCCACCGCCACCCCGAACCCGCGTGGTGCGAATTTTACACCACCAGCCGCATCGTGGACGAGATCGAACGCATCGGAGTCGACGAGTGCTACGTCGGGCGGCAGGCCGTCTCCTCGGCGGACCGGATGGCGGTCCCCGACGCGGCGACGCTTCAGACCTGGCGCGACCGCGCACGAGAGCGAGGCGCACGGGAGGACGCCCTCGAGGCGACCGAGGGGGGCAACACCGGCGTCGTCGCCGTGTTGAACCGTGGCGAGGGACCGACCGTGGGACTCCGCGTCGACATCGACGGCCTCCTGCGCGAGGAGGCAGACGACCCCGACCACGCCCCGGCGGCTGCGGGGTTCCGCTCGGAGACCGGCGAGACGATGCACGCCTGCGGTCACGACGCCCACGTCGCGATCGGCGTCGGCGTCCTCGAGGCGGTGGCGAACTCGGCGTTCTCCGGGACGTTCAAACTCCTCTTCCAACCGGCCGAGGAGCAGATCGGCGGCGGGAAGGCGATGGCCGAGAGCGGCCACCTGGACGACGTGGAGTACCTGTTCGCGACCCACGTCGGTCTCGATCACCCCACGGGCGAGGTCGTCGCGGGCGTGGACGGGTTCCTCGCCGTCAGCCACTTCGACGCGACCTTCGACGGGGAGTCCGCGCACGCCGGGGCCCATCCGGAGGCGGGGCGAAACGCGGTCCAGGCCATGGCCACCGCGATTCAGAACCTCTACGCCATCCCGCGCAACGAGGCCGGCGCGACCCGGATCAACGTCGGTCCGGTCGGTGGGGGATCTGCGACCAACGTGATCCCGGAGTCGGCCTTCGTGGAGGGCGAGGTGCGCGGCGAGACGACCGACCTCATGAACTACGTCCGCAGGAAGGCGGATCGCGTGCTCGAGAGCGCCGCCGAGATGCACGAGTGCGAGGTCACGGTCGAGACCGTCGGCGAGGCCCCGAGTGCCGAGAGCGATCCCGAACTGGCGGACGTCGTCGCAGGACGGGCCAGAGAGCACTCCGCGGTCACGAGCGTCCTCGAGCGCGATTCCCTGGGCGGGAGCGAGGACGCCACCTTCCTCATGCGGGCCGTCCAGGAGCGGGGCGGTCTCGCCACCTACGTCGGCGTGGGGACCGACCACCCCGGCGGGCACCACACGGCGACCTTCGACGTGGACGAGGACTCGATTCCGATCGGCGTCGACGTGCTGTCGTCGGCGGTCCTCCGCGTCTCTGACGGGCTCTGATCGGGGGAGAGACGCCGTCTGACGGGGGCACTTCGGATTCGCCCGTGAGGGGCGGTCGGAACGGCGGAGCCGGGTGGGTCGCGGTCAGTACTTGGGGTCCGCGCCGGTGACGGCGTAGACGTCCTCCATGATCGAATCGCGCTCGGCGCGCCAGGACGCGAATCCGTCGGGCGAGGAGGGGTACTCGCCGTAGTGGTCGATGAGGGCGTCGGCCTGGCGCTTGGTGCGATACAGCTGGAGGACGGTGTCCCAGTAGCCGAGGGCGTCGAGGGCGGTCCGGAGTTTCAGCGCGAGGTCGAACTCGGCGGAGCCGGAGTAAAGTGCCTCGGAGAGTTTCGCCGTGGGCAGCGAGGAGAGCAACCCCATGAGCGTGTCGACGTCCACCGCGGTGGTGAAGATGTTGTAGACGTCGAGGCCCGCGTACCGGGCGCCGAAGTGGTCCATGACGTCCTCGTTGTACTCCCAGAGGGCGGCCTCGCTCACGTCCCCCTCCTCGATGGCGGCGATCGCTCGCTTTCCGGCGTACTCTCCGGCGTAGGCGGCCCCCGCGATCCCGCCACCGGTGGTGGGATTCACGTGACCGGCCGCGTCGCCGACCGCCATGAACCCGGGAGCGACCGCGGAGTCGTAGGGGCGCCGCGTGGGCAGTGCGGAGCCCAGTTTGTCCGTCACGGTCGCGCCCTCGAACTCCGGTCGCGAGAGCAGGTCGCGTTTGAGGTCCTCGACGAGCGTCATCGGGGGTTCGGTCATCTGGAAGCCCAGTCCCGCGTTGATCGTCGTCTCCGTGCGCGGGAAGTACCAGAGGTATCCCGCGGCCCGATCGGTCGGCTTGAAGACCAGGGCGTCGTCCCACTCGACGGGTTCGGGCACCTCGACGATCTCGCGATAGGCGGAGGTGAACTGACTGTAGGTGACGTTGGTGTCGAAGGTGGCCCCGGAGAGGTCGGCCTCGTCCTGGAGGATCGAGAGCGCCCCGGCGGCGTCGATCACCACGTCCGCCTCGAAGCGGTGGTGACCGGACCCGCGGTTCCCCTCGACGCCGATCACCCGACCCTCCTCCTCCTGGAGGACGCCCTCGACGACCAGGTCGTACTCGAAGCTGACGCCGGCCTCCTCGGCGGCCTCGATCAGTCGACGACCGTACTCGAAGCGATCGACGACGGCGAGTTCACCGGGCACCGGGATCTCGAGCGTGACGTCCTCCCGTGGGATCTCGAAGCGACCGTGGTCGACGGACGTGTTCGTCATCGCCGGTTCGATCGCCGACTTGGGGATGGCGTCGGGGAAGGCGTCGGCCCCCTTGATCGCGTCGCCGCACGCGATGTGGCCGGCCTCCTGGGCGGACTTTCGCTCGAGAACGACGACGTCGTAGCCTGCGTCGGCGATCGTCGCGCCGGCGTAGTTGCCGGCCGTCCCCGCGCCGACGACTACCACGTCGTACTCGTGGGTGGGCATACGCCTGCCAGTACGTCCACGGTCAAAAAGCCTTCTCGCCCGGTGGGTCTCTCGGCCTTCGCCCTCGCTCCGTGGTCCCCGGGGTTTGGGGGCGCTTCTCCCGAGAATCGGGACAACCTATTTATTACAATGCGAACATATTACGCCCATGGAAGAACCCACCTTCGAGAACATCCTCGTCGCGACGGACGGCAGCGAGGCGGCCAACCGGGCTGGAGAGCACGCGGTTCAACTCGCCGGACAGTACGACGGGAGAGTCCACGCGCTCTACGTGATGGACATGGGCGATGCAGCCTTCGTCGCGACCCCCGCTGACATTCAGGAGACCCGGGATCGCCTGGAGGAGAAGGGCACGGAGTACACCGACGAGATCAAGCTCATGGCCGTCGACGCCGACGTCGACGTGACCACGACGGTCAAATCCGGCATCCCGGAGGACGAGATCAGGGAGTACATCGACGACCACGACATCGACCTGCTCGTCGTCGGCAAGCGCGGTCGCTCGGACCCGGACAAGCCCATGTTCGGCAGTCTGACCGGCCGACTCATCGGCCACCTCGACATCCCGGTCCACGTCGTCTGACCCGACGCGTCGGGAAACAAGAGTTTTGGCACCCGTCGTCCTATCGGGGTGCATGACCGAGCACACGGTGACGTTCGCGGGGACCGGCGAGTCCATCCAGGTCGCTGAGACAGAGACGATTCTCACCGCGGCCATCCGAGAGGGGATCGCCCAGGAGTACTCCTGTCGGGTCGGGATGTGTCTCGCCTGCAGCGCCAAAATCGAGGCGGGCACGGTCACACAGCCCGCGGCCCGCGGATTCACGGACGAGCAGGCCGAGTCCTACGCGCTCACGTGCATGGCCCGTCCGGAGAGCGACCTCACGATCACCCGGGGCGAGTATCCGCCGAGCATCGAGAACGCTGGTGGGGACCTCGACGAATCGGCCGCGGCCGACGACTGAGGACGAGCGACGAGTCCACCGACCGGGGACCGCGATCGATCGCCCGCTCAGTAGATCAGCGTGTCGTCGTTCTCGACCATGTAGAGGGTGCGAGCGGCGACGTTCACGGCGTGATCGCCCACACGCTCGATGTCCCGGATCGTGAGCAGGAGCCGCGAGACGTCGCCCATGAGGCGCTCGATCTCCTCCTCCGGCGTGTCCGCCTCGATCTCTCGCTCGATCAGGTCCCGGACGACCGCGTTCGAGGCCCGCCGACACTGCTCGTCGACGTCGTCGTCCCGCGTCGCGATCTCGTGACAGCGGTCGGGATCGGACTCGTCGTAGGCCAGCATCGCGTCCTCGACCATCTCGAGGACCATCCGGCCGATCGACTGGACGTCGACCTCGGGGAAGATGTCCCGGTCGGCGTCGAGGGTGTAGTCCGCGAGGTTGACGGCCAGGTCCCCGATGCGCTCGAGGTCGGTGATGATCTTGAAGGTGGCCGCGATGAACCGGAGGTCGCTCGCCACCGGCTGCTGGAGGGCGAGCAGGTCCACGCACTCGCTCTCCAGGTCGAGGTAGAGTTCGTTGATCTCGTCGTCGCCCTCGATGACTGCTCGGGCGCGTTCGGCGTCCTTCTGGCCCATCGCGTTGAGGGCCATGCGGAACCGATCGGTCACCAGTTCGCTCATGTAGAGGACGTCGTCGCGGAGGTCGTCCAGTTTCTCCTGATAGGTCTTCCGTGCCATGGGTATCACCCGAACTTCCCGGTAATGTAGTCTTCGACTCGCTGACTCTCCGGATTCTCGAAGATCTTCTCCGTGTCGTCGAACTCGACCAGTTCGCCGCCCGTCAGGAAGACGGCGGTCTGATCCGAGATGCGCGCGGCCTGTTGCATGTTGTGGGTCACGATGACGACGGTGTACTCGTCGGCGAGGTCGTCGACGAGGTCCTCGATCTTCGAGGTGGCGATCGGATCCAGCGCGGAGGCGGGTTCGTCCATCAGAATGACCTCCGGATCGACGGCGAGACACCGGGCGATGCAGAGTCGCTGCTGCTGGCCGCCCGAGAGCCCGAGCGCGTTGTCCGCGAGGCGGTCTTCGACCTCCTCCCAGAGGGCCGCCTGACGCAGGGAGCGCTCGACGAGTTCGGCCTCCTCCTCGCGGTCGTCCCGGCCGGTCAGACGCGCGAACAGCGAGGTGTCGATGTCGCCGTGCTTCCGGGGGCCGTAGGAGACGTTCTCTCGGATGGTCTTGGGGAACGGGTTCGGCGACTGGAACACCATGCCGACCCGGCGCCGAAGTTCGACCAGGTCGACGCCGTCGCGGTAGATCTCCTCGCCGTCGAGTTTCACCGACCCCTCGACGCGGGCCGCGTCGATCCGGTCGTTCATCCGGTTGAGGCTGCGCAGGAACGTCGACTTGCCACAGCCCGATGGCCCGATGAGCGCCGTCACGGACTGCTCCGGAATGTCGATGGAGACGTCCTTGAGGGCGTGTTCTTCGCCGTAGTACACGTTCAGGTCGGTGACCGAGAGCTTCGTGTCTCTCTCGGACTCGTAGGACGTCCACTCCTCGGGGATCTCCCCCTTGGCTCTCGTCATCGACTGTTCGTCGGCCGGTCGCTCCGTGTCGTTCGTGGTCGTGGTCATTCGTGGTGGAGTTTCCGTCGGAAGTAGATCCTCGAGGCGATGCCGATCGCGTAGAACCCGATGACGACGAGGAGGAGGACGAACGCCGTCCCCCAGCCGAAGGCCTGGTTCCCGCTCACGCCGGCCGTGATGATCGCGTAGAGCTGATATGGCAGCGCCGTCGCCGAGCGCAGCAACGCTGGGTTCACGACGAACGGCGGGTGGGAGAGCAACTCGAAGCCCGCGAGGACGCTCGGTGCCTCCCGATTGATGCCGCCGGCCATCACCAGCAGGATCGGCGCGGTCTCGCCGGCGATCCGGCCCACGCCGAGGATGATCCCGGTGATGACGCCGGGCATCGCCGCGGGCAGGACGACGCTCCGGATCGTCTCCCACTCGTCCACGCCGAGGGAGGCGCTCGCGTCCCGGTACTCGTCGGGGACCGCGAGGATCGCCTCGCGACTCGTGATCATCACCAGGGGCAACAGCATGAAGGAGAGCACGAGGATCCCGGCCAGAAGCGAGAGGGAGTTGCCCAGTCGCGGGACGATGAACGCGTACCCGAACAGGCCGAAGACGATGCTCGGGGTGCTCCAGAGCCCGTTCGTCGCGATCTCGACGATCCGGGTGAACGGCCCCTGCTCGGCGTACTCGGTGAGGAACACCGCCGAGCCGACCCCCAGCGGGACGGCGATCGCCATCGTTCCCACCACGATGTAGACCGTGCCGATGATGGCCGGCTTGACCCCGTCCGGGACCCGATCGCTGAAGGTGTAGCCGTTCATCACGAAGGGCCACTCGAACGGAACGAGACTGAACCCCTGGGTCGCCGGACCGAACCCCTTGCTCGCGACGTAACTCACCAGGAGCACGAGGACGGCGATCATCGCGAAGGCGATCAGACCGATGAACATGAACGCGCCGTTCTGGCGCCCGCGAGCGCCGAACCCGCCGTGTGCCTTGGCTGCGGCCCACCCCGAGAGGATCGAGCCAACGATCCCGAAGATCGGGACCGCGATGCCGGCCGGGAACTCGACGGGGAGATGGGCCGGTTGCCAGATCCAGGACGGGTCGATCGCCCCCGAGACGACGAGCCCTCCGAGGGCGAGGGTGACCGCGCCCGCCGGGAGGGTCGATCCCAGGTCCTCGCGTGGAAGGAGGCCAGCGGCGGCGAACACGAGGCCCACCAGCAGGGCCACCGCGAACCACTCGAGGTCGGCGACGGTGAAGAGCCCCCGGGTGCCGCCGAGGGCGAGCGTCTGGGACGCGAGCAGTCCCCCCGCGACGAAGCCGACGGCGCCGAATGCGACGGCCGTCAGGAGGCCCGCGGTCCGATCGGGCGTCGTGTCGAGGGCGCCGACGCGGGACGCGACGCCCAGCACGAGGACCGCCGCCCCCATCGCGAACAGCGCCCCGCCGAAGACCAGTGCCAGCGAGAGGCCGCCGATCGTCGCCTCCAGGGAGAGGACGCGCATGATCGTCGCCCAGGCGAGGAGGAACGTGAGGAATCCCACGGCGACGACCGAGGCGGCCGTCCGCTGCAGGAACCCCCCGTTCTCCGTCACCAGGGTGTCGCGCTCCGCCGCCGTCATTCTTCACCTCGGAGTTGCCGTTTCATGCGATACTCGACGAACTGGGAGACGACGCTCAGGGCCATCACGGTCACGAACAGGACGACGCCCGCCGCGAAGAGGGCGCTCAGGTGAAGCCCGGAGGCGTTGCCGTACTCCGAGGCGATCATCGCCGTCAGCGTCTCGGTGTTCGCGAAGACGTTGTACCACGGTATCGGGATCTCCTTGATGTGTCCGAGCATGACCGTCGCGGCCATCGTCTCGCCGACGGCCCGTCCGATGCCGAGCAGGACGGCCGCAGAGATCCCCGAGAAGGACGCGGGCACGGTGATGCTCTTCATCGTCTGCCACTCCGTCGCACCCATGGCGATCGAGCCGTCCTTGACGGACGCCGGGACGCTCGTGACCGCGTCCTCGGCGACCGAGACCACGGTCGGGAGCGCCATCAGACCGATGACCAGGCCGACCGCGAAGAGGCTCCCGATGGTCGGGAGCCCGAGGACGTCGCTCATGTAGGCGTTGATGACCAGGTACCCCAGGTACCCGTAGACGATGGAGGGGATGCCGGCGAGCATCTCGACGCCGGGCTTGACGACCTCCCGGAGCCAGGACGGCGCGATCTCGCTGATGAAGAGCGCACCGGCGACGCCGAGGGGCGCGGCGATGAAGGTGGCGATGACCGTCGTGATCACCGTTCCGATCATCGCGGGCACGAGAGAGAAGACGTCGTCCGGCGGACGCCACATCGGCTGCTTCGTGCGCGTGAGCATGTCGAGGACGCCCATGTGACGGAATGCAGGCACCGAGCGAGCGAAGAGGTAGACCATGATGAGAACGAGGATCACCACGCTCGAGAGGGTGGCGAGAGCGCTGAGCGCCTTCGCCGTCCGGTCCTGGTGGCGAACCCACCCGTAGACGACCGCCAGGAGGAACAGCGCCATCGGGACGAGCGTCCAGGCCGTCGCGAAGAGGAAGGCGAGCGTCGCCCCCAGGACGCCGACCGCCCCGACCGCACCGGTCGCCAGGGCCCCGCGAGGCATCTCCCGGATCGTGGTCAGTGCGGCGGCTGGGTGTACTCGTGGCATCGTTTCAGGGCGCCCCCGTCTGTGGCCTGTCTCCGCGGCGTGCCGAACGCGGGAGCATGATGTTCGTACGAAGTGCCAGCACCATTAAGATGGTTTCCTTTCCGTCGAACCCCTCACTTCCGTCCGGGTTCAGACGTCGGGCAACTTCTCGCGTTGAGCCTGCAGGCGCTCGTCGGAGAGCGTGAGGTAGTCGTTCGACGCGACGAAGGTGTCCTGGCCGTACCGCGTGAGGATCATGTGGAGGAAGGCTGCCTCGTCGCGGGTCGTCCCCTTCCAGGTGTAGGAGTGGAGGTCCCGGGAGAGCGGATACTCCTTGGAGTCGAGGTTCTTGCCGTAGGCGTAGACGGTGTCGCCGATCTTCAGGTCGATCGGGGGGACCTGGCCGTCGGGCTTGACGAACTTCAGGGCCAGGTAGGCGATGGCGTTGCTGGATTGGGCGACGAGCGACTGGGCCTGCTGGTTCTGTCCCTTGCGGACGTCGACCCCTGGGGTCGCCGCCGTCGGATCGCCGAAGACGTTCAGTCGGAACGCGGTCGACGTCCCCGATCCCTTCGCGCGGCCGACGACCTGGATCTTCTCGTCCGGTCCGCCGAGGGCCGACCAGTTGTCGATCTCGCCCTTGTAGATCGCCCGGAGGTTCTCGATGGTCACCTGGGTGACGCCCGCGTCGTAGATCTCCCGGCTGACGACCAGGGGCTGGGCGTCCACGCCGACGACGTGGTTGGTGAAGTTGTCGAGCGTCGACTCGCTCGCGTCCGAGAGCTCCGCTGCGACGGGGGCACTCGAGTTCCCCAGGTCGAGTTGGCCCTTTCGGAGCTTCTCGAGGCCCGTTCCGGAGTGGCTGAGCGAGACGGTCACCTCGAAGGGCGGGCTTCGCTCGCTCCCGTCACTCTGAAACCCGTAGAGGCTGCCGAAGTAATCCGCGAGGTTCTTCTCCGTGTCGATCCCGTACTCCGCGGGATTCCAGTACCGAGAGCCGGCCGCCGGATCCCGGTTCCAGTAGTTCTTCGCGACGTTGGCGATGGGAAAGACGGTCGAGGAACCGCCGCCCTTGAGGATTTCGGGCGACTCGAGGTCCGATCCCGACTCCGTCGTCGGCTTCGTCGATTCGGAGCCCCCAGAACAGCCCGCAACGGCGGCCGCCCCGGCCACGCCCGCCGACGCCAGCAGTTTGCGTCGCGACATCCGCTCGCCTGACCCGGTCTGATCTGACATCAACCGAAGGCTAGTCGATGGAAGATAAGTACCCTGCTATTTTCTCTATATAGGCCTCAATATGTAAGCCGATGCCGACCGCGTCGACGCAGCGGTCGTCGTCTTTCGGTCTCGGCGTCGCCACGTTCGGCCCGGCCGGTCGGCTCTCGGGGTGACAGACGGCGAGTGACGTCTCGAATCGGAGATCGCTCCCACGTGCGTGGCGGACGTCAGTCGACACCGACCGATCGACGTCGCGGTCGGAGCAGCGGGATCTATAGAGTTCACGAGCAATATCTATATCCGTGCGCGTCTCGGAGAGGCCGCCATGGAGCGACGCAAGGTGCAGGTGACCGGCGGGTCGACCTTCACGGTCTCCATTCCGAAGGGGTGGGCCCGGGAGAACGGGGTCGACGCGGGCGACGAGATCGGATTCATCCCCGACAGCGACTCGCTGTTGCTCACGCCCTCCCCGGAGGACGAGGTCACGGAGGGCACACTCGACGTCGACGGCCTCGAGGGCGAGGACCTCCGGCGGGCGCTCATGACGATGTACGTGAGTGGCTTCGATCTCGTCAGGCTGACCGCGGACGGGATCTCCCCGGGCCAACGGCGGGTGATCCGGAACGCGACCCAGGGTCTTGTCGGACTCGAGGTGCTCGAGGAGACGGGCGAGGAGATCGTGGTCCGGGACCTCCTCGACTCCGCCGAACTCTCGATCCACAACGCCGTCGAACGGATGCACCGCATCGCGCTCTCGATGCTCGCGGACGCGACGAGGGCCCTCCGGACCGACGACGAACAACTGGCCCGAGACGTGATCGAACGGGACGACGACGTCGACCGCCTCTGGTACGTGGTCTCACGGATCTTCCGCGGCGCGCTCCGATCGCCCCGCGACGCCCAGCAGATCGGCCTCTCGCGCGAGGCCTCCTTCGACTACCACTCGAGCGCCCGACAACTCGAGCGGATCGCCGACCACGCGGCGAAGATCTCCCACGTTCCCCTCGAGATGGACGCACCGCTGCCCGAACCGGTCGAGGTCGGGATCGAGTCGCTTTACGACGAGGCCCGGGAGATCGTCGAGACGGCGATGGAGGCGCTCTTCGCCGACGACCCGGACGCCGCGACCGCCATGGCCAACGACGCACGGGACGGGGTGGCCCAGGTCGACGAGGTCACGCGGTCGATCGACGAGCATCTCCGGGATCTGGACCCACACCAGGCCCAGCAGATCGGCCTCGTCGTCGACTCACTCTCCCGGAGTGCGGACTACGGGGGCAACATCGCGGAGACGGCCCTCCAGAAGGCGGCACCGACGCCCAACCCCTGACCGGCGATCAGTTCCAGGGGCCGAAGTCGGGGTCGACCTGTCGCTCCTCGCGGTTGATGGCGTCGATCTTCTGGACGTCCTCTGGGTCGAGTTCGAGGTCACGGCTCGCCCAGTTGTCCACGACGTGGTCCTCGCTCGTGGCCTTCGGAATGGGGATCGCGCCCTTCTCGCGAATCCAGGCGAGACTGACCTGGGCCTCGCTGACGTCGTGTTTGTCCGCGACCTCCCGTATTTCGGGAACGTCGAAGACAGCCCCTCGCGCCAACGGCGAGTACGCGACCAACTCGATCCCCGTCACGTCCAGGTACTCCCGGAGTTCCTCCTGCTGGAGGAGGGGGTGGAACTCGACCTGGTTCGCCGCGATCGGTTCGTCCAGGACCTCGCGGGCCCGGTCGAGGTGGCGTGGCTCGAAGTTGCTGACGCCGATTCGCTCGATCTTCCCCGCCTCGAGGAGGTCCTGGAAGGCGGGGAGGGTCTCCTCCGGGTCGTAGGTGTCCGTGGGCCAGTGGACGTACAGGACGTCGAGGTACTCGGTGCCGAGTTTCGTGAGGCTCTCCTCGGTCGTCGCGTGGACGTCCTCGGCGTTCAGGCTGTCCGTCCAGACCTTCGTCGCCAGGAAGACGTCCTCGCGGTCGACGTCGGCGGCCGCGATCCCGTCGCCGACCGCCTCCTCGTTGCCGTAGGCCTGGGCCGTGTCGACGTGCCGATAGCCCATCTCGAGGGCGGTCGAGACGGCGTTCTCGCAGGCCGCCGGGTCGGTGTTCTGCCAGGTACCGATGCCGAACCGCGGAATCGTCTCCACTCGCGTCGCACTCTGCATGTGCGCCGGTATCCCATCGAGCGGAAAAGCGATTACGGTCGGCGTGGCGACCCCGGGTGCCCTCGCCGAGACCCGCGTCTCAGTAGAACTCGTCGACGAGGTCCTTAACGCCCTCGGGGGGCGTCTCGTCGATGTCCGCCATGTTGGCGGTGACGTCGTGGGCCTCGGCGTAGGAGGGTCGCTCCTCGTCCTCGTAGAGGATGCCGACGTACTCGGCGTCCCGGTCGAGGATCTTCTCCTTCGCCTCGTCGTAGTCGGTGCGATCGAAGTCCTCTTCGTCGGCGACGTCGACGATGGCGTCGTTGTAGTAGTCGTAGGTGTCGACGTCGTTGAAGGTCACGCAGGGACTGAAGGTGTTGACGAGCGAGAACCCGTCGTGTGCCATGGCCTGCTCCAGAATCTCTACGTGGCGGCGGGCGTCGGAGGAGAACGACTGGGCGATGAAGGTCCCGCCAGCGGCGAGTGCGAGGGCGAGCGGGTTGACCGGCGGTTGCTTCGGGCCCTCGGGCGTGGTCCCGGTCTCGAAGTCGGAGTGAGACGTCGGCGAGGCCTGCCCCTTCGTGAGCCCGTAGATTCGGTTGTCCATGACCACGTAGGTGACGTTGACGTTCCGTCGCACCGCGTGGATGAAGTGGTTCGTGCCGATGGAGTACCCGTCGCCGTCGCCTCCGGCGGCGATGACTTCGACGTCGGGGTTCGCGAGTTTGACCCCGGTGGCGACCGGGAGGGCACGACCGTGCACCCCGTGTAGGGCGAACGAGCGCATGTAGGTCCCGATCTTGCCCGAGCACCCGATGCCGGCCGCGATGAACGTCTCCTCGGGTCGGCTGCCCCGGTTGGCGAGGGCCTTCATGATGCCGTTCATCGTGCCGAAGTCGCCACAGCCCGGACACCAGGTCGGCTGTTCGTCCGATTTGAACTCCGTGAAGCGTACCTCGGTACTCATGCTGTTGCCTCCGTGGTCTCCGCGAGAATGGATTCGATCTCGGCCGCCAGTTCGTCCGCCTTGAACTGGACGCCGTCGTACTTGTTGATGCGCTCGACTCGCTCGAGGACGTCGTGCTCGAGGACGTCTGCGAACTGACCGGTCGCGTTCGCCTCGGCGACGATGACCGTCTCGGCCGAGGAGACCGCCTCTGACAGGTCGGGGCGTGGGTAGACGTAGGGCACGGAGAGGAACCGGACGGTGACCCCCTCGTCCTCGAGGAAGTCGAGGGCCTCGACCATGGCGCCCTCCGTCGATCCCCAGGTGACGACCAGCGTGTCGGCGTCGGGATCGCCGAACTCCCGCACGCCGAAGTTCTCGCGATCACGCGCCGTGTCGACCTTGCGCTCGCGCTTGTCGACCTGCTCGACGCGCTCGTCGACGTCCTCGGTGCGGCGACCGAGTTCGTTGTGTTCGAGGCCCGTGCTCATGTGGACGCCGCCCTCCGTGCCGGGGATGGCACGCGGGCTGATGCCGTCCTCCGTCGAGAGGTGGGGCTGGAACCGGTCCTGCTCGTCCTGGTAGGCCTCGATCTCGTCCTCGTCGATTAGCTTTCCGCGCTCGATCTCCAACTCGTCGACGTCGAACTCGTCGGGTTCGATCGTCTGTTCGGTGACCGACATCGCGAGGTCGATGGAGAGGAAGACCGGGATCTGGTACTTCTCGGCCAGATTGAACGCCTCGATGGTCTTATGGAACGTCTCCGCGATGGTCGTCGGGGTGAGGACGAACCGCGGGACCTCGCCGTGGCCCCCGTAGAGCATCATGTTGAGGTCGCCCTGCTCCTGTTTGGTCGGCATCCCGGTCGAGGGGCCCGAGCGCATGACGTTCGCGATGACCAGTGGCGTCTCGCTCTGGGCGACCAGTCCGAAGGTCTCGGACATCAGGTCGATGCCCGGGCCAGACGTGGCCGTCATGGAACGGGCGCCCGCGCGTGCCGCGCCGAGCGCCATGTTGATCGCCGAGAGTTCGTCCTCGGCCTGGACGACGTGACCGCCGAACTCCTCGATCCGTCCGACGAGGTACTCCATGACGTTCGTCGCGGGCGTGATCGGGTAGCCGGCGTAGAACCGACACCCCGCCGCGATGGCGCCGAGGCCGATGGCCTCGTCGCCGTTCAGGAGGAGGTAGTCCTCGTCCGTCGTCTCGAGCGCGTAGGGGAACGTCTCCTCGAACTCCTCCGCTACGTACTCCGCCCCCAGTCGCGCGGCCTCCTTGTTGTTCTCGACGATGCGTTCGCCCTTGTCGCCGAAGCGCTTCTCCAGGGATTCGTCCAGGAACTCGACGGGGAAATCGACGACCGCGGAGACCGCGCCGAGGGCGACGATGTTGCGCATGATCTCACCGCCGGCCTCCTCGGCCAGGTCCGAGAGCGGAACGGGGAGTCCCGTCACCTCGCCAGGGGGATCGTAGTCCGACATCCCCGTCTTCTCGCCGTCGTAGATGACCACGCTGTCCTCGTGGAGTTCGTCGAGGTTCTCCTCGACGGTCCGCTCGGTGAGTGCGATGAGGATGTCGAGGCGGTCGACGACGGACTGCACCTCGTCGACGCTCGTGCGAATCTTGTAGGCGGTGTACCCGCCGCGGATTCGCGACGCGAAGTCCTTCGACGTGAAGACGTGTCGCCCGGCCCGCGAGAGCGCTCGGGCGAAGATCTTCCCGGTGGAGTCGATTCCATCGCCGGCCTCGCCGCCGATGGCCCAGTTCAGGTCCTCGTGCATGTGACACGCTCTTGTGTGGCGAGTCGCAAAAACCCTTCTAAACCGACGACCCGCCCGGATTCTGGCGGTTTGGCGATTGTTGCCGCGAGCGCAGGGACGTGGACGCGCGTCCACTCCAGTCGGCCAACGGGGACGAGACCGGCACCGAACGTCACCCCTTTCGCCTGTTCGTGTGATTGTCCGCGGTCGACTGGCGGTCCGTCTCGCCGCCGGGGAACCGCCTTTGTGTCCGGCCGGCGAACCCCCACCATGGAAGACGTCTCGGTGCTGGTGCGGACCGTCGAGGCTGCCGGTCCGGACACCGTCACGGTCGAGTTCGAGTCGCCGTCGGACTTCGCCGGGAGACCGGGCCAGTTCGTCCGACTGCAGGCGACGATCGACGGCGAGGTTCGCCAGCGATTTTACACGCTCTCCTCGCCCGACACGGCGGAGACGTTCGAGGTGACCGTCGAGGTCGATCCCGAGGGCTCGTTCGGTCCGTGGCTCGCGGACCGCGGGCCGGGCGACGAGGTGACGGTGAGCGGTCCGTACGGCGACCACTACTACGAAGGCGAGTCCTCGCTGGTCGTCGTGGCAGCGGGCCCCGGAATCGGTCCCGCGGTGGGGATCGGGGAGCGGGCGATCGCAGAGGACGCGTCCGTCGCTCTCGTGATTCCCGCCGATCGGACGGTCCACCAGGACCGTCTGTCGACGCTCGCGTCGGCGGGTGTCGTCCTGGTCGAGTTCGAGAGCGACCTCGAGGGTGCCGTAGCGGAGGCCGTCGACGCGGTCGACGGGACCGCGTTCGTCTACGGATTCGAGGGCTTCGCCTCCGAGGCCATCGCGGCTCTCGACGCCGCGGGCGTCTCCGAAGACGCGACCAAGATCGAGAGTTTCGGTCCCGGTCCCGACGACTAGTGCTCGAGGAGTTCGACGAGGACGCCGCCCGTCGACGACGGGTGGAGGAAGGCGACGTCGTGCCCCCAGGCGCCCGCCCTGGGCTCGTCGTCGATCGTCTCGACCTCCCTCGCCCTGACCGCCTCGAGCGTGGTCACCAGGTCCTCGACGGCGAAGGCCACGTGGTGCATTCCCGGGCCATTTCGCTCGAGGAACGACGCGATGGCGGCGTCGTCCTCGATCGGCTCGAGGACCTCGAGGAACGATTCCCCGAGGTCGAGGAAGGCAACCTCCATGCCGTCGACGGTCTCCGTGTGGGCCACCTCGAGTTCGAAGACCTCCTCGTAGAGCGACACGAATCCTTCGACGTCGTCGGTAGCGACGCCGACGTGATCCAGGTGCACGGCTGCCCCTCCGGACGACTCCCCCATAAGGGTTCGCCGCGCCAGGCGAGCCTTCAAGTACCGTGACCGGACCACGGTGGCCCGATGCCGTGACGCCGACCGGATCGCGTGCCGCGGGTGAGCGATGCGCCGCGATCCGAGAACCAGCCCGCATCGCCTGTTCGCCCTAGACCGACGCAGACGGCTGATACTCGCCGAATTCGTCGCGCATGACGCCCGCGATCTCGCCGACGGTCGCGTACGTCTTCACCGCGTCGACGATGTGGGGCATCAGGTTGTCGTCGCCCCGTGCCGCCGTCCGGAGGGCCGCGAGCGCGGCCTCCACCGCCTCCTCGTCGCGGCCGGCGCGGGTCTCCTCGAGTCCGGCCACCTTCCGGCGCTCGTCCTCCTCGTCGACCTCCTCGAGATCGACCTCGCGCTCCCCCTCGTCGACGGTGAACTCGTTGACGCCGACGATGATCCGCTCGCCCTCCTCGATCTCCTGCTGGCGCTCGTACGCGACGTCCTGGATCTGGCGCTGGACCCACTGGTTCTCGATGGCGGTCTGCATCCCGCCGCGGTCGGCAATTTCGTCGAGGATCTCCCGGGCCTCCGCCTCGACGTCGTCCGTTAGCGACTCGACGTAGTAGCTCCCGGCCAGCGGGTCGATGGTGTCGGGTGCGCCCGACTCGTGGGCCAGGATCTGCTGCGTGCGCAGCGCGGTCCTCACGCTCTCCTCGGACGGGAGCGAGAGCGCCTCGTCGTAGCTGTTGGTGTGGAGGCTCTGGGTTCCCCCGAGAACCGCCGCCAGCGCCTGGTAACCGACCCTGACGATGTTGTTCTTGACCTGCTGGGCGGTGAGCGTCGACCCCGCCGTCTGGGTGTGGAACTTGAGCTGTTTCGAGGCGGGGTTCTCCGCGTCGAAGCGCTCCTCCATGATCGACGCCCAGAGCCGTCGCGCTGCGCGGAACTTCGCGACCTCCTCGAAGATGTCGTTGTGGGCGCCGAAGAAGAAGGAGAGTTGGGGGGCGAAGTCGTCGACGTCGAGGCCCGCCTCGATCGCGGCCTCGACGTACTCGATGCCGTTGCCGAGCGTGAACGCGATCTCCTGGGCGGCCGTCGATCCCGCCTCGCGAATGTGATATCCCGAGATGGAGATGGTGTTGAACTTCGGGAGTTCCGCTGCGGAGAACTCGAAGATGTCGGTGATGATCCGCATCGACGGGTCCGGCGGGAAGATGTAGGTGTTGCGCGCCACGTACTCCTTGAGGATGTCGTTCTGGATGGTCCCCCGCAACTCCTCGCGGGGGACGCCCTGCTGGTCGCCGACGGCGACGTACATCGCGAGGAGGATGCTCGCCGGCGCGTTGATCGTCATGCTCGTCGAGACCTCGTCGAGGGGGATCCCCTCGAAGACGGTCTCCATGTCGGCCAGCGTGTCGATGGCCACGCCCTGTTTGCCGACCTCGCCGGCCGCCATGTCGTCGTCCGAGTCGTAGCCCATCTGGGTGGGCAGGTCGAAGGCCATCGAGAGCCCGGTCTGGCCCTGATCGAGGAGGTACTGGTAGCGCTCGTTCGTCTCCGCGGGGGTGCCGAAACCGGCGTACTGGCGCATCGTCCAGAGCTGTCCCCGATACATCGTCGAGTACACCCCGCGCGTGTAGGGCTCCTCGCCCGGGAAGCCGAGGTCCGCTTCGTAGTCGAGGTCGTCGACGTCCGCCGGCGTGTAGAGTCGCTTCACCTCGCGGCCCCCGGTGTCCGTGGTGAAGGTGTCCTCCCGCTCTCCGAACCGGTCGAGCGTCGGCTGGAGGGTCTCGTCCTCCCAGTCGGCCTTCGCCTCCCGGATCTCCTCAAGATCGTCCTGGTCGAACATTACGGTCAACTCGGGACGTGACGACCATAATGGTTCACGTCTCCGCGTCAGTCCTCGGTCTCGTCGCCGAGTGAGACCCGATCGGCGATCCGGGTCGTGAGTCGGGAGAGGGGATTCGAGCAGGCCTGGCACTCCTCGCACCCGACGGTCGAGCAGCTGATCGACTCGCCACACCGGGGACACTGCAGCCCCGTCGTCGTCTCGAACCCGTACCCGCAGGTCGGACAGTCGATCTTCATAGGAGCACCAGGGCCAGGAGGCCGCCGACCGTGAACGCGACGACCCACGATCCGGTCCACATCAGGAGGCCGCTCTTGAGGTCTCGCTCCTTGACGATCATCATCATCGAGAGGATGCACGGGACGAACAGGGTGATCACGACGAGACCCACGAACGTCTGTGGCGTCGAGAGCGCCATGTCGGTCATGCCCGCGGCGGCGAAGTCCCGCCGGATGAGTCCGAGGATGAGGACCTGTGCGAAGTTCGCCGGCATGCCGATGACGCCCACGATCGGCGCGAGTGCCGTCTCGATTCCCTCGAGGACCCCGCCGTAATCCAACAGGGAGACGACCACCGCGGTCGCGGCGAACAGGGGGAACGCCTCCCGCATGAACATCTTCGTCCGCATCCAGGTCTTCGAGAGGACGCTTCCCGGATCGGGCAGGCGCAGTCGGGGCAGTTCCGTGATCAGACCGCGGCCCGATCCGGGGAGGACCGAATCGAGGACCGTCCCCGCCAGCCCGAAGACCAGGAGGATCACGCCGACGTACGCGAGCCACCAGCCGAGGCCCAACCCCGCGAGGAGGCCGAGGATCACGCCGAGCTGCGCCGAACAGGGAATCGAGAGCCCGAGCAGCGCGGTCGCGATCGTTCGCTGCCGCTTGCTGCCCATCATGCGGGTTGAGATGAGCGCCATCGTGACACATCCCACTCCGACGATGACCGGAATCACCGCCCGCCCGTTGAGGCCGATGCGTGACATACCCCGATCGGTCAGGACCGCGATCCGCGGGAGGACGCCCGTGTCCTCGAGGACGGAGAGCGCGACGTAGAAGGCGACCACGAGTGGGAGGAGGACGCCCAGGATGTACTGCACCGTGACGGTGAGGAGTCCGAGGTTGTCGTTCAGGAGGACGTAGCGTACGACCTCGAGTGCGCCCGACGCCGGAACGATCGATCCGATCGTCCGTTCGACGAACGGCACGTAGTATCCGCCGAGGACCGTCACCTCGAGGAAGTCGACGAGGTGCTGGGCGACGAGGACCCCGATCAGGTAGAACACCGCGCCGAGGATGGCGAGGACGATGGGCGTTCCCGTCAGCGGATTCAACAGGAGGTCGTCGAGGCGATCGGCGATCGATCTTTCCTCGGTCGTCCGGTGTCGAGCGCCCGCGAGCAGATCCCGAACCCGCGACCGACGGTGGTCGTACACCTCGTCGCGAAGGCCCTCGGTCTCGAGCGTCGCGTTCCCACCGTCCGCGACGACGCGGTCGCCGTCGCGCACTCGCTCTGCGGTCTGCTCGTCCTCCTCGACGAGGAGTGTCTTCTCCAGACGCGACGCCTCGAGGTCGTCGGGGAGGGCCCCGAAGTACTCCTCGATGGGCGTCTCCTCGGGAGCGGTGGCCTCGTCGAGACGGGCCTCGAGTTCGTCGAGGCCCGTTCCCTCGGTGGCGACGGTGGGCACGACCGGGACGCCCAGTCGCTCCTCGAGGGCGTCTGGATCGATCGAGACCCCGTCGTCCCGCGCCTCGTCCATCATGTTCAGCGACACGACGGTGGGAATGCCCATGTCGAGCAACTGGAGGGTCAAGAACAGGTCGCGATCGAGGTGGGTCGCGTCGACGACGTTGACGACGGCGTCCAACTCGAAGAGGATCTGGCGCGTCACTCGCTCCTCCTCGTTGAACGAGGAGATCCCGTACACGCCGGGGGTGTCGGTGAGCGCGAAGCCGTCGCCCGCAGCGAGCGTCGTCTCGACGGTCGTCCCGGGGTAGTTCGAGACGGTCACCGTCCGGTGAGAGAGGGCGTTGAAGACCACGCTCTTGCCGACGTTCGGCGCGCCGACGAGACCGATCAGCGGTTCGTCGTCCGGTCGATCCTGGTCCATGTCAGTCGGTCACCGTGATTTCGACGGACTCGGCGACGGGGGCACCGAGTGCCAGGTCCGTTCCCCGGCGGGAGATGACGACGGGTCCGTCGGCGAGGTGCTGGCGGCACTCGACCGCTCCGTCGAGGAAGCCCATCCGCTGAAGCTGTGCGCGCACCTCGTCGTCGCCGACCTCGTCGATGTGAAAGGTCTCTCCCTTCGAGACGTCGTGTAACGTCGTTCCCATTTTGGCGCACCTAATTTAGCCTTACCTAAGGGTGGCCGCGACGTGGGGATAAAAACAACCCCGATTCCACGACTCTGAAAACCGCCGACACCTCGCCGGAGGGACAACCCTCTTGGCCTGGAGTGCGTAGTTCGACGTGAATGCCCCGTGGACGGGCCACCCTGCCATGAGTCACGAGCACGAGAAGCAGTACACGGAGAGCGTCGAGATGTACCTCAAGGAGATCTACCTGCTCTGTCGAGACGGGGACCCCGCGAAGACGGGCGCCATCGCCGACGCGCTCGGGGTGTCGCCCCCCAGCGTCACCGACCGCCTGGCCCACCTCGAGGACCGCGACCTGGTCGACCACGAGAAGCGCCGGGGCACGATGCTGACCGACGAGGGGCGGGAGGCCGCCAGGGACATCCTCCGGAAACACTGTCGCATCGAGCGGTTCCTCGTGGAGCACCTCGACGTCGAGGAGGGGTACCACGACGAGGCCTGTCGGCTCGAGCACGCCATGAGCGACGACATCGCGGATCGACTCGACCGATACGTCGACCTCCCGCCCGAGTGTCCGGACTGTTACGACCGCGAGGCCCAGCACTGCTCGCGACTGTTCGAGTGACTGCCGTCCGCCCGGGGACGTCACCGTCCGGTGTCGTACTTGTAGGTCGCCGTGTCCGGGTCGATGCCGAAGTCCTCGGCCGATTCCTCGGGGTCGTCGCGCTCCTCCCCCGCGAACCGACGCTCGAGGCGGGTCGGCACGTCGAACGCGGACACGTCGACACGGAGGGCGACGGCCTCGTCGGTCGTCTCGCGGACCGCGGAGAGTCGGTCTCGCTTTCGCTCGTCCAGTGCGTCCTCGTCCACGACCGCGAACCCGAACTGTTCGAGGTAGTCGGCCGCGGGGGTGAAGGCGTAGACCGCCCCGCACCCCTCGTCGCGGGCCCGCTCCACGAGGCGCTCGACGATGCGACTCCCGACGCCGCCTCCACGCCACTCCGGCAGCACGCCGACGCAGGTGATCTCACAGAATCCGTCGTCGCCGGAGTGGATCCTGACGCGACCGAATCCCACCTTCCGCCCCGCCTCCTCGTCGAGTGCGATCACGTAGTCACGGGAGCGAAACGCCGGATCCTCGAACCCGAAGTCCTCGAGTCTGTCGAGCAACCACACCTCCTCGCGATTTTTCGCGTCCCGGACGTACATGGGCGAAGACAGGGCCGGGTGGATGAAAAGGGTTTGCGCACCGATCAGCCACCGGCCGACCCCGAGGCGCGTCGCGCGCCGGCGAATCGGATGAGTCCGACGCCGACCAGTCCGATGAGGCCGGCGCCCCAGAAGACGGGATCGTAGGACCCGATCCGCTCGAACAGGACCCCTGCAACGGTCGGGGCGGCGAGTCCGCCGAGAGCGAAGGCGACTGACGCCAGCCCGAACGTGGTTCCGAGGTTCTCGTCGCCGAAGAGTTCGGCCACCAGCGGCGAGAGCAGCGCCCCGGCGCCCCCGTACCCGATCCCGAACACCGCCGCGACGGCGAGGAACGAGACGGTCGTGTCCGCCAGGGTCGTCGCCGGCACGGCGACGGCGACCAGCGCACCGGAGACGGCGAAGGTCCGCACGCGGCCCACCCGGTCGGCGATCGAACCGACGACCACCCTCGCGAGGCTGGTCGACAGGCCCACGAGGCTGATCGCCGCGACGCCGGTACCCGCCTGGAGGCCGCTCACGCTCACGAACCGCACGACGTGGTTCAACAGCACGTAGAGTGGCGTCCAGACGAACAGCCACCCGAGGAAGACGGCCTGAAACGGCCGGGTCAGCGCGACGCGACCCACGTCACGGATCCGCTCCCGGATCGAGAGTCGCGTCGCCGATCCGGCGACCCGAAACCCTGGCGTCTGTGCTTCGCCGACGTCGCTCGGTCGATCGGCGATCAGGTAGGTGGCGACGGCGAGCACCGCCAACGCGCCGACGGCCAGCCACCGGTAGGCCCCTCGCCACCCGAACCGATCGACGAGTCGGGCCGCGATCGGTGCGACCACGAGGATCCCGATCCCCAGACCCGAACTGGTGAATCCGGTCGCGAGGCCGCGACGTCTCACGAACCACCGGGGGACCGTGGTGTAGGCCACGACGTAGAGCAGACTCATCCCGAGTCCCGTGACGATCCCGTACCAGCCCAGGAGGACCGGGAACGATCGGACGACGCTCGCACCGAGGAGGCCCGCGACGACCAGCACCGTCGCGAGGCCGGACGAGCGCCGGGCACCGAGGGAGTCGACGACGGTCCCGCCGGGAACGGCGCCCGTGTAGACCACGAACGTCTGCAGGCCGAACGTGAGCGAGACGGCGCCGCTCCCCACGTCGAACGCCGAGAGGAGCGGCGACAGGAAGACCCCGAAGGAGTAGCTCAACCCGAACAGGACGGTCGCCGCGAGGAATCCGGCGACGGCGACCACCCACCCGTAGTACCACTCCGATTCGGCGATCGCGGTGCGCAACACGGACCGGTCTCCGCCCGCGCCGTCGATAAATCTGCCGTCCGCCGGTCGCTCAGTCCTCGACCCCGGTCGGCGTGGCCGGAACGGTCCGCTCTTCCGGTCCGTCCGCGCCGACGGCGACGGATCCGGTCTGTCCCTCCGAGGGGAACAGGACCGTCGCCCCGACGACGAGGGGGGCGAGCAGTCCGGCCACGATCGCGTCGGGGTTCGCGAGCGATTCGCGGACGGCGACGTCGTCGGCGGGCCGCAGATCGGCCCCGATTTCGCGGGCCCGAGTGAGGGCACTCCCCTGGGTCACTCCGTCGAGGAGGGGCGTCGCGCCGTCGACGTCCACCTGGGGGAAGAAGGGATTCTCGCTCCAGACCTCGCGCTCGAAGTACGCCCAGGAGGGGTCCTCCGGAGGGTTCCCGTAGCCGATGCGCTTGCACCCCGGCGTCGTCTCGTACGCGTCGAGGTCATCGGTTGGACCGATTAGGACCGTCGCGTCGACCTCGTCTGGTGGGTCCATCTCGACGGTGCCCCCGAGGAGGGCGGCCCCCAGGACGCCGAACGCCGTCTCGGGCGTCCGCTCCGGGACGATCGCCACGGTCGCGTGATCGCCGACTCCGTTGTACCGGAGGTAGTTCGCCGTCTTGTACGCGGTCGCCCGAAATCGGGCGTACTCGTAGGAGCGGCGGCCGCTCTCCAGGGCGGGCGCCTCGTCTGGATGCGGGAGTTCGAGCAACTCGACGACCGTGTCCATGTCTCCTCCTCCCGGGCGAATCACACAAAGGCTTGCTATCCGTCCCTACAGGCTGTTCCGGATGCGGTCGAAGAACCCGTCCTCGACCTCGACGGACTCCCCGCCGGCGGCGGCGAACCGCTCGAGGGCCTCGCGTTGCTCCTCGTTGAGGGACTCGGGCGTCACCACCTGCACCTCGACGTAGAGGTCCCCGTGACCCTGGCCGCGCAGTCGTGGCATGCCCTTGCCCCGCAATCGGAACGTCTCGCCGCTCTGGGTGCCCGCGGGCAGATCGAACTCGGCTCCGCCGTCCAGGGTGGGCACCTCGACGGAATCGCCGAAGACGGCCTGCGGGAACGAGACCGGTTCGTGGAGGTGGAGGTCCGCGCCGTCGCGCTCGAAGTCCGGGTGATCGGCGACGTCGACCTCGATCAGGAGATCACCACGGGGCCCCGAGCCCTCCTCCGGGGGTGCGCCCTCGCGCTCCATCCGGAGGGTCTGTCCGCTCCGAATGCCTGCGGGGACGTCGATCGAGAGGGTCGACTGTCGTCGAACGGTGCCCTGGCCGCGACAGGTCGAACAGGTCTCCTCGTAGAGTTCGCCGTCGCCGCCACAGCGTCGACAGGTGGTGGTCTGCTGCATCCTGCCGAAGGGCGTCTGTTGGACCTGTCTGACCTGTCCGCGGCCGTCGCACTCGGGGCAGGTGCGCGCGTCTGCGTCCGGCGGGTGACCGGTCCCGCCACAGTCCTCGCAGGTCTCGGGACGCCTGATGGTGACCTCCTTGGTCACTCCCTCGTAGGCCTCCTCGAGGTCGATGCGGACCTGGGTCCGGAGGTCGCGGCCGGTGGAGCGTCCGCCGCCCCCCTGGCCACCGCCGAAGAACTGATCGAAGATGTCGCCGATGCCGCCCACGTCGCCACCGCCGCCGAAGGGGTTGCCACGCGCCTGCCCCCGGCGACCGCCGCCGCCCTGGTCGGTGGCGCCCTGCTTGTCGGCCTCGACGAACCGCTCGTGGCCGAGTTGATCGTACATCTGGCGCTTCTCCTCGTCGGTGAGGACTTCTTTCGCCTTCTGGAGCTTCTTGAACTTCTCCTCGGCGTTCGGATCGTCGCTCACGTCCGGGTGGTACTCGCTCGCCTTCTTCCGGTAGGCGCGCTTTATCTCCTCCTCGTCAGCGTCGCGGCTCACGCCGAGTACGTCGTAGAAGTCCTCGGGCATCGGTGGGAGTTACTCGTCCTCGTCGTCTCCGTCCTCGGAGCGGGTCTGATCGGTGCTCGAGCCCTGCTCCTCGACGTCCTCGAAGTCGGCGTCGACGAAGTCCTCGTCGGCGGCACCCGCGCCGGCACCCGGACCCCCAGCGCCGGGACCACCACCGGCGGCGCCGGGACCGGCGCCGGGACCGGCGCCGGCCGCACCGGCCGCACCCGCCCCCTGGGCGGCCTGCTGCTGGTAGGCCTGCTTGCCGATCTCCTGGAGCTTCTCGGTGAGTTCCTCGGTCGCCTCCTTGATGGTCTCCAGGTCGGCGTCATCGTCGTCGAGGACCTCCTGGACGGTCTCGATCTCGACCTCGATGTCCTCCCGGAGGTCCTCGTCCACCATCTCCTCGTTCTCCTCCAGGAGACGCTCGGCGCGCTGGATCGTGCTCTCGGCCTCGTTGCGCGCCTCGATGCGCTCGCGTCGGCGCTCGTCCTCCTCGGCGTGCTCCTCGGCCTCCCGTTTCATCTCCTCGATCTCCTCGTCGTCGAGACCGACGCCGCCCTCGATCGTGATGTCCTCCTTCTCGCCGGAGCCCTGGTCCTCCGCCTCGACGTTCACGATGCCGTCGGCGTCGATGCTGAAGGTGACCTCGATCTGGGGGGTCCCCGCCGGCGCGGGCGGGATGCCGGTGAGCATGAACTCGCCGAGCAACTCGTTCTCCTCGGCGATCTCGCGCTCGCCCTGGAAGACGCGGATCTGCACGGAGGTCTGATTGTCGGCGGCGGTGGTGAAGACCTTCGACTCCTCGGTCGGGATGGTGGTGTTCCGCTCGATGAGGCGCTCGAAGATGCCGCCCTTGACCTCGAGGCCGAGCGACAGCGGCGTGACGTCGAGGAGGACGATGTCGTCGACGTCGCCCGCGAGCACGCCGCCCTGGATGGCCGCGCCGAGCGCGACGGCCTCGTCCGGGTTCACGTTCTTCTTCGGCTCCTGGCCGGCGAGGTCCTCGACCATCTCCTGAACCTGGGGCATCCGGGTCGAACCGCCGACCAGCAGCACCTCGTCGACGTCGTCCTTCGAGAGGTCGGCGTCCGCAAGCGCCTGCTCGGTCGGCTGGACGGTGCGCTCGATGAGGTCCTCGGTGAGCGACTCGAACTTCGCCCGGGTCAGGTCTCGCTCGAGGTGGACCGGCCCGTCGTCGGTCGCCGTGATGAAGGGGAGGTTGATCGTGGTCTCCTTGCGGTTCGAGAGCTCGATCTTGGCCTCCTCGGCAGCGTCCGTGAGGCGCTGGAGGGCCTGTCGGTCCTCCCGGAGGTCGATGCCGTGCTCGTCCTCGAACTCGTCGGCGAGCCAGTCGACGATGGCCCGGTCCCAGTCGTCCCCGCCGAGGTCGTTGTCGCCGTTCGTCGCGACGACCTCGTAGACGCCACCGCCGAGTTCGAGGAGCGAGACGTCGAAGGTGCCCCCACCGAGGTCGTAGACGAGGACGGTCTGTTCGGTCTCGTCGTCGAGACCATAGGCCATGCTCGCCGCGGTGGGCTCGTTGACGATACGCTCGACCTCGAGCCCCGCGATCTCGCCGGCGTCCTTGGTCGCCTGGCGCTGTTTGTCGTTGAAGTACGCCGGGACCGTGATGACGGCCCGCTCGACCTCCTGGTCGAGGTACTCCTCGGCGTCGCGCTTGATCTTCTGGAGGATCATCGCCGAGACCTGCTCTGGCGTGTACTCCTCGTCGTTCAACTCGACCGTGTAGTCCTCGCCCATGTGGCGCTTGATGGACTCGACGGTCTCCTCTGGATTCTGGACGGCCTGGTTCTTGGCCGCCTTCCCGACGAGACGCTCGCCGTCGTCGAAGGCGACGACGGACGGCGTGGTTCGATCTCCCTCGCTGTTCGCGATGATCTCGGGGTCGCCCCCCTCCATCACCGCGAACGCGCTGTTCGTGGTTCCGAGGTCGATTCCGAGAATCTTCTCACTCGCCATCTTGGACGAATGGTATCGGCTTCTGGCGTTTAAGCGTTGCGAGACCGTCCGCACCGCGCGCGAAACCACCCCGACGCCCGGTTGCGGTTTCGTGAGATGGGGGTCGCGATGGTCACAGCATATATTACGACCGCAATGACACCGACCGAGGGATCGGACCGATCCCCACCGCTCCCCGATCGGGCCGGCCGGCATCTGTCTCGATCGATCGCGGTCACCGCCCGGTCGACGGTCTCGGTCCGCCTCTGGCGGTCGGCTTCAATCTTCCGTCTCGGAGGTCGGCTTCAGTCCTCCGTCTCGGTGGTCGCCGTCGAATCTGCGGACGATTCGTCGTCGCCGTCGTCAACTCCCTC
>JBDGUE010000016.1:0-42482 GCA_042216045.1 Halanaeroarchaeum sp.
GAGGGCGGCGTCGACCGGGTCGCCGGCCGGCACCATGAGCCAGATGCGCCGATCGTCGTCGAGTCGCGCGGCGACGTCCGCGATCGAGTCTGCAGGGGTCCCACCGGCCTCGGCCGCGGCGGCGACCGCCTCCTCGTCGATGTCGTAGGCGACGACGTCGTGGCCGGCCGCGATCGTGCGGTCGACGACGATTTGTCCCATGCGTCCGAGTCCGATGACGCCGATTTCCATACCACTCGGTCCGCCGGACGTCACGTCAGAGTTGCGGTCCATGCGTCGTGAACGCAAAGGCATAGGACGGGGTGTGCGAAACCGAGACGTGTGACCGAACTCGAGCGCGACCTCGGCCTCGCCGCCACCGTCACGGTGAGCATGGGTGCCATGATCGGGAGCGGCATCTTCGTGCTCCCCGGCATCGCCACGAAGATCGCCGGCCCCGCGGTGATTCTGGCGTACTTCCTCGCGGGCCTCCTCGTGCTCCCCGCGGCGCTCTCGAAGGCCGAGATGGGGACGGCGATGCCCGAGGCGGGCGGCACCTACCTCTACATCGACCGCGCGATGGGGCCCCTTCCGGGGACGGTGGCGGGAATCGGGGCCTGGTTCTCGCTCGTGTTCAAGAGCGCCTTCGCGCTGGTGGGACTCGGAGCCTACCTGCTGTTGTTCGTCCCGGTGTCGGCGGAGGTCCTGACCGCCGTCGGGCTCACCCTGGCGGTCCTCCTCGCAATCGTCAACGTCGTCGGGGTCGAACAGACCGGACGTCTCCAGGCGACCATCGTCTCGCTGGTCGTGCTCTCGCTGTTCGTGTTCGCGGCCGACGGACTCACCAACGTCGCGAGCGCGCGCTATCACCCCTTCTTCCCGTCCGGGACCGGCGGCCTGCTCGCGGCCACCGGTTTCGTCTTCGTGAGTTACGCCGGCGTGACGAAGATCGCGAGCGTGGCCGAGGAGGTCGAGGACCCGGGGCGGAACATCCCCGCGGGAATCCTGGTCTCCGTTCTCGTGATGATGGCCCTCTACACGCTCGTGGTCTTCGTGATGGTCGGCGTCGTGCCGGCCGACGCCCTCGGGACCTCGTTGACCCCGATGGCGATGGCGGGCGAGGCGATCGCCGGTCGGGCGGGGCGCATCGGGATCGGGATCGTCGCCGTCCTGGCCCTGACGAGCATGGCGAACGCGGGCATCCTCTCGGCCTCGCGGTTCCCCCTCGCGATGAGTCGGGACGCCCTCGCCCCGGCGGCCTTCGCCCGCGTCCACGACCGGTTTCGGACCCCCTACGTCGCGATCGCGCTCACGGGCGCCCTGCTGGTCGGGTTGATCGTCCTGGTCCCCGTCCGCGAACTCGCGAAGTTGGCGAGCGCCTTCCAGATCCTCGTGTTCGCGCTCGTCAACGCCGCCCTGATCGCGTTCCGGGAGGCGGACCTGTCGTGGTACGACCCGGACTTCCGTGCGCCGGCCTATCCGGCCCTCCAGATCGCCGGGATCCTCGGCGGCGGCGTCCTGTTGACCCAGATGGGGTGGGTCTCCGTCCTCGGGGCGGTCGGCATCGTGTCGGCGGGGATCGCCTGGTACGCGGTCTACGGGCGAGAGCGGACGGAGCGAGAGGGGGCGGCCCTCGACGCGATCCGGGGGAGTTCCGCCGATCTGTCGATCGAACGGACGCGCGCCCGATTCGCCGACGCCGCTCCGACGCGGGTGCTCGTCCCGGTCGGACGAGCCCCCCGGGTCGCGGACCGCGATCGGTTCCGGGAGATGCTCGACATGGCCGCCGACGTCGTCCGTCCCACCGACGGGCGGGTGCAGGTGGTGAGATTCGAGGAGGTCCCCGAGCAACTCGACCTGGCCGCGGCGGCGGAGGGCGCGGGGTCGGCCACGACGGAGACGGCGACCGATCCGATCGCGGCGGACCTGGACGTCGACGTCGAGTTCGGCGAGGTGGTCACCCACGACGCGAAGCGGGCGATCGCCTCCTTCGTCGAGACCCACGACGTCGACGTGGTCCTCGGCGAGTGGCACGCCAGCCGGTGGCACGCAGAGCTCCTGGGGGCCGACGTCGACTGGTACATGAACCACCTCGACGGCGACGTGCTGTTCCTCCGCAATCGCGGCTACGGGGACGTCGATCGGATCGTGATCGGCGCGGGTTCGGGCCCGATCGGGAGCCTCGAGACCGTGGTCGCGGCGGCGCTCGCGCGGGCGAACGGGGCCACCGTCGAGTTCGTCGCTCCCGTGGGTGACGCCACCGAGGACCACTTCGACCTCGCGCGGCGCTACCTCGACGAGTTGGCCGCGTTCGTGGACGCCCCGACGGAGACCACCGTCATCACCGAGGACGACCCGGTCGAGGCGCTCGCGCGCGGCTTCGAGGACGCCGATCTCGCGATCCTCGGGACGGAGGCCCAGCACGTAATCTTCGACGTCCTCTTCGGGTCGATCCCGGACCGCCTCGTCGAGCGCGTCGACGTCTCGGTCCTCGTTGCTCACGAGCGCCGCTCGCGGAGCAGCACGATCATCAGGGCACTCCTCGAGCGCTACGTGCTCTGAGGGCGCGATCGAGCGCCCGGGGACGGCAATCTTTTTACCCACCGGGCGGCGTGGTGGGTGTATGCGCGTCGTCGCCCCCGTCGTAGTACGTGCGTAGGCTCGCGCGAGTTCGACGCGCGATTCCTCCGAGCGGCACCGCACCCGACAGCGACGACTCCGGTTTCCATCCATGACAGACGAACTCACCGCGGACTACGACCCCGACGAGATCGAGCCGAAGTGGCAGCGCTCCTGGCAGGACTCGGACGTCTACGAGTACACCGACACCGGCGCGACCGACTACGTGATCGACACGCCGCCGCCGTACCCGACCGGCGACCTCCACATCGGTCACGGCCTGAACTGGTCGTACATGGACTTCGCCGCCCGGTACCACCGGCTCGCCGGCGACGACGTCCTCTTCCCGCAGGGCTGGGACTGCCACGGGCTCCCCACGGAGGTCAAGGTGGAGGAGATCCACGACATCCACCGCACCGACGTCCCCCGGGACGAGTTCCGGGAGATGTGCGTCGAGCAGACCGAGACCCAGATCGACTCGATGAAGGAGACGATGCAGCGCCTGGGGTTCTCACAGGACTGGTCCGCCGAATTCCGGACGATGGACGACGAGTACTGGGCGAAGACCCAGCGCTCGTTCGTCGAGATGGCGGATCGGGACTACGTCTACCGGGACGACCACCCGGTCAACTGGTGTCCGCGGTGCCAGACCGCCATCGCCGACGCCGAGGTCGAAAACGAGGAGCGCGAGGGCACCCTCTACGAGATCTCCTTCCCCGGGGTCGACGGCGCGGACGTCACCATCGCGACGACCCGGCCGGAGTTGCTGGGGGCGACGGGTGCGGTCGCGGTCCACCCCGACGACGAGCGCTACGAGGGGCGTGTCGGCGACACCGTCGAGGTGCCGCTGTTCGGCCAGGAGGTCGAGATACTCGCGGACGAGGCGGTCGATCCCGACTTCGGGTCCGGTGCGGTGATGGTCTCGACCTTCGGAGACAAACAGGACGTCGAGTGGTGGGCGGAGTACGACCTCGAGTTGCGCTCGGTGCTCACCGAGGACGGCACCCTCTCCGCCCAGGCGGGCGAGTACGCCGGCCTCACCATCGAGGAGGCAAAGGAGACGATTCCCGCGGACCTGGCCGACCTGGGCGTCCTCGAGGACAGCGAACCGGTCGAACAGTCGGTCGGCACGTGCTGGCGGTGTGATACCCCCATCGAGATCCTCTCGAAGGACCAGTGGTTCGTCGAGGTCCGCAAGGAGGAGATCCTCGAGAAGGCCCGGGCGGTCGAGTGGATTCCCGAGCACATGTACGCCCGCCTCGAGGAGTGGACCGAGGGGATGGACTGGGACTGGGTGATCTCGCGCCAGCGCGTGTTCGCGACGCCCATCCCCGCCTGGCAGTGCGGCGAGTGCGGCCACTGGCACGTCGCCGAGATCGATGACCTCCCGGTGGAACCGACCGAGACGGACCCCGCGATCGAGGGCTGTCCCGAGTGTGGCGCCGACGACTGGGAGGGCGAGACCGACGTGATGGACACCTGGATGGACTCCTCGATCACGCCGCTTCACGTCTCGGGGTGGCCGGAGGAGATCGACTTGGCGGAGTTCGAACCGGTTTCCCTCCGCCCGCAGGGCCACGACATCATCCGAACCTGGGCGTTCTACACGCTCCTGCGAACGGGCGGCCTGACGGGCGAGAAGCCCTGGGAGTCCGTCCTGATCAACGGGATGGTCTTCGGGCCGGACGGGAACAAGATGAGCAAGTCGCGGGGCAACGTGGTGGAGCCAGCGGAGGCCATCGAGGAGCACTCGGCCGACGCGGTGCGACAGGCACTCGCCCTGGGCGGACAGCCGGGCTCCGACGTGCAGTTCCAGTGGAAGGAGGTCACCGCCGCCTCGCGATTCCTCACGAAGCTCTGGAACATCGCCCGCTTCGCGACGGACCACTTCGACGAGGAGACGCCCGCGATACAGAATCCGGCCTATCGCGACGTCGATCGGTGGATCCTCTCGCGGGCCACGCGCGTCGCCGCGTCCGTCGAGGAGTCCATGGCGAACTATCGCTTCGACGCCGCGCTCCGCGAACTCCGCGAGTTCGTCTGGAGCGACCTCGCCGACGACTACGTCGAACTGGTGAAGGGGCGCCTCTACGGCGGCCGGCCGGGCGAGCGAGACGCGGCCCGCCGGGCCCTCTATGCGGTCCTCTCGGCCGCGATTCGCATGCTCTCGCCGTTCAGCCCCCACATCACCGAGGAGCTCTACCACCACCTCCCGGGAACGAGCGGGAGCGTCCACGCCGCAGCGTGGCCGACCCCGGACGCGGTGGACGAGGAGGCCGAGGTCGCGGGGGCGATCGTCGCCGAGACCGCGAGCGAGGTCCGGGCCTGGAAGTCGGACAGGGGCCTCCCGCTCAACGCCGACCTCGAACGGGTGGAACTCTACGTCGAGGACGCGCCCGAGCGCGCGATCGACACCTACGACCTGAGCGAGACCGTCAACGCGCCGATCCGCACGATGGAGGGGCGTCCCGACGTCGAACTCGTCCCGGTCGGCGTCGATCCCGACGAGTCGGAGATCGGCCCGGCGTTCCGCTCCGAGGCGGGCGCGGTCCTCTCGGCCCTGGAGGCCGCCGACCCGGAGGCGATCCAGGCCAGCCTCGACAGCGGCGGCCCGATCGAACTCGCGGTCGACGGCGAGGTGGTCGAAATCGACCGGGAGATGGTCGACGTGGAGGAGGAGTACCGCGCCCGTGGCGGCGAGGAGGTCGACGTCCTCGACGTCTCCTTCGGCACGGTGCTGATCTTCCCCTGACGGGAAGCCGTTCGAGTGGCGGGCGATTCCGACCGGAGCCGGCGCGGACCGTCGACGACCGAGCAGAGTGGGACTCCGACAAGATCGGGACCCGCCGGATCGCCCACGGTAACTGATGTTCGTTACCATTCGACGATGACGCCCCAGACGTGAGGACATTCGTTCATGGTAGATCGAATAGTATTGTAGATTTGCCACAATTCCACGAAATACGGAATCGGCGTCGTCGTCGGAATCGGCGCGCCGTGCCTCGATTTCGGTCCGCTTCCGCCACCCCTATATAAACCTCCATTGTTTTGTGGACTCACGACTATTGGGCCCAGACTCCAACACTAGTGCGTATGTCGAGTCTCGATATCGAGCGCCGGGACTTCCTCAAGGCGGCGAGCGGCACCGCGATCGCCGCCGCTGCGGGGAGTGGGCGGGTCCTGGCACAGACGGACGAAGACGGATCGACCGGGACCGACGCCGGCGGGTCCGTCGAGACGGTCAAGACCATCTGCTCGCACTGTGCGGTGGGCTGCGGGCTGAAGATGGAGGTCGAGGACGACGCCGTCGTCGGCCAGACCACCTGGGACGACCACCCGATCAGTCAGGGCGGACTCTGTGCGAAGGGCGCGAGCCTGACCGACACGGTGAACTCGGAGAACCGACTCAAGGAGCCACTGAAGAAGGAGGGAGGGTCCTGGAAGAAGATCTCCTGGGAGGAGGCGATGAGCGAGGTGAGCGCCGAACTCGAGCGGATTCGCGAGGAGTACGGGCCCGACTCCGTGATGTGGATGGGGTCGGCGAAGGTCAACAACGAGGAGGCCTACATGTTCCGCAAACTGGCCGCCTTCTACGGCACCAACAACGTGGATCACCAGGCCCGGATCTGTCACTCCACGACGGTGGCCGGCCTCGCGAACACCTGGGGCTTCGGCGCCCAGACCAACCCCCTCAACGACTACCAGCACCAGGACGCCAACCTCATCATCGGGCACAATCCCGCGGAGTCACACCCGGTGATGATGCAGTACGTCCAGAAGATGCAGCGCAACGGCGGGACGGTCATCACCGCCGAACCGCGGTTCACGAAGACGTCGGCGCAGGCCGACGAGGCGGTCCGCATCCGGCCGGGCAGCGACACCGCCTTCATCAACGGCCTCACCCACCACATCGTCTTCAACCTCGGGGCCCACGACGAGGAGTTCATCCGCGACCGGGTCGCCGGTTGGGACGAGGTCAAGGAGACGATCCGGGAGTACGACCTCGAGACGGTCTCGGACATCACCTGGGTCGACGTCGACCGCCTGAAGGAGATCGCGGAGATCCTCGCTGACGCGGACGTCTCGACGGTCGACTGGGCGATGGGCTCGACCCAGCACAACAACGGCACCCAGAACATCCGCTCGTTCGCGATCCTCAACCTCGCGCTCGGCCACGCCGCCCAGGCCGGCGGTGGCCTGAACGTCGTCCGCGGGCACGACAACGTCCAGGGCGCGACCGACATCGGCATCCTCTCGAACACGCTCCCCGGCTACTACGGCCTCGGCGAGGGCGCGTGGCGGCACTGGGCCGACGTCTGGGACCAGACCCCCTCGACGAGCGGGTCGACGTCCTACGAGGACCTGCGCTCGCGGTTCCACTCGACGGACCTCATGGAGAAAAACGGGCTCACCGTCTCCCGGTGGTACGAGGCGGCCTATCCCGACAACGAGGCCGGCGTCGACTTCCACCAGCCCCACCCGCTGAAGGCGGTGATGATCTGGGGGCACTCGCTCAACTCCGTCTCCCAGATGAAGAAGATGAAGGAGGCGATGGAGAACCTCGACCTCATCGTGGGGATCGATCCGTACCCCGCGCTCACGTCCTCGCTGCCGGACCGGGACGACGGCATCATCCTCCTGCCGGCGGCGACCCAGATGGAGACGGCGGGCAGCGTCACGAACTCCCACCGCTCGATCCAGTGGCGCCGCCAGACCGTCACGCCCCGTCACAACTCCCGGACGGACTTCGACATCATGCAGGACCTCGCCGAGCGCCTCGGCGTCGGCGAGCACTTCGATTACGACAGCGTCGAGGACGTCACCCGGGAGTGGAACCTCGGCATGCGGACCATCGGGATGATCGGACAGACGCCGGAGCGCCTCAAGGCCCACATGGACAACTCCGGGGTCTTCGACACCGAGGACCTGAAGGCCGAGGTCACCGACGACCACCCGCTCGCCGGCGACTACTTCGGCCTGCCCTGGCCCTCCTGGCACGGCGAGCACCCCGGGACGCCGATCCTCTACGACGACAACAAGCATCCGGCGAAGGGTGGCCTCGACTTCCGCTCGCGCTGGGGCACCGAGAGTCCCGACGGGGAGAACCTGCTGCGGAACCCCTACGAACCGGACTGGTACGGCGAGACCATCGAGGGCGTCCCGCAGTACCCGATGTGGCACACGGCCCTGCCCGACCCGGCGAACCCGGCGGCCAAGACGATCCCGATCGAGTACGCAGAGCGCGAGGACAAGTCGGTCTACGACGCCGCGAAGGCCCTGAGCGACGCGGGCCACGACGTCGATCCGACGGAGTACGCACAGTACGATCACCGACAGCCAGACCCGCCGACCGGACGGGGGCGGGCACGCGGGAACGCCTGGAACCTCTACGATCCCGTCCCCATCCACCGCGAACCCATCGAGACGCCCCGCCCGGACCTCATCGAGGAGTACCCCACCTACGAGAACATGGAGGACCTCTTCCGGGTCAACCTGAACAACCGCTCGAAGCAGCAGGCCAGGACGGACCTGGTCGACTCCCACCCCGTGATCATGACGACCGGACGACAGGTCGAGCACACGGGCGGCGGGGCGGAGACGCGCAACAACCGCTTCACAGCGGAGCGCGCCCCCTACATGTACGCCGAGATCAGTCGGGCCCGCGCCAACGAACTCGGCGTCGAGACCGGCGACTGGATCGTCGTCGGCACCAAGCGCGGGAAGATGGTCGTCCAGGCCCGGGTCACCGACCGGGTCAACGACGAGGAACTGTTCATGCCGTTCCACTGGGCGGGCATCTTCGAGGGCGAATCGATCACCGACCGGTACCCCGACGGCCTCGAGCCCCTCACGATCGGGGACTCGGCCAACATCGGGACCTCCGACGGGTACGACCCGCACACGATGATGCAAGAGACCAAGGCCAACCTCGCGCTGGTCGAGAAGGCCAGTCAGGACCAGATCCCGGACCTCCCGGAGGAGCAACTCGCCTTCCAGGAGGAGAAGGGAATCGTCGACCGCAACCTCGGAGGTGACACGCGATGACGCTCCGCGTGGTCCCCGACGTCGAGCGCTGCATCGACTGCGGCGGCTGTGAGGTCGCCTGCAAGGAGGAGTGGGACGTCCCGCACTCGGGCGAGCGCATCGAGGTCGTCACCCACAACGAGGGATCGGTTGGCACCCGGTACACGGGCGGGGAGACCAACACCCCGATGCAGTGTTACAACTGCGAGGAGGCGCCGTGTATCGACGTCTGTCCCACCGACGCGCTCCACCGCGACGAGGACAACCTGGTCCAGGTGGACAAGGACAAGTGCATCGGGTGCTCGTACTGCTCGTGGGCCTGTCCCTTCGGCGCACCCCAGTACCCCAACGAGGAGACGACGACCGGCGGTGCCGGCATCATGGACAAGTGCACCACCTGCGAGCCGCGCCTCGAGGAGGGGAAAGACCCCGCCTGCGTCGAGACGTGTCCCACGGACGCGCTCGTCTTCGGCACGCCGAGCGAGATCTCGGACGAGATGCGCCGGCGCGGGAGCGACCCGATGTTCAGCGGCGAGGAGTCCGCCATCGTGTTCGGAACGAGTAGCGACTGAGTCGCCGGACCACCCAAACGATGAACACAGATCAACGCAGACAGCTCGTCGCGGGCGTCGCCGCGGTCGCCCTCACGGCGGCCCTGCTGTACGTCCTCAACGCCCTCGCCCCGGGACTCACGACCGGGACGGTCCTCAGGGACACCGTCGCCCTCGTCGGGACGGAGGGGTCACAGTTCGAGGCGTACAGCGACGTCTGGCTCGCGGTCCGAGCCCTGATCGGCCTCTACATCGTCGGCGTCGTGAGCGGGATCGCCGTCCTGACCCTGCTCTCGCTGCGCGAACACCGACTCGGGGGTGAGACGTCGTGAGCACGGAGGGGACCGTCTCGCGGTTCTCGGGCGTGCAGGTGTACGTCCACTTCCTGATGGCGCTCTCGATCATCGTCTTGCTCCTCACGGGGCTGGGCATCACCTTCGAGGACCACGTGTGGTGGATCGCGTCGCTCGTCGGCTACGGGAACGTCGTCCTCGTCCACGTCGCGAGCGGGGTGGTCCTGTTCGCGACGCTCCTCTACTACGTCATCTACGCCCTCACCGGCCTGCTGACGGGCGACTTCCCCACCGCGTGGCTCCCGGGACGCGACACCGTCGACGAGGTCCTCGCCTACGCGAAGTTCGCCCTCGGCCGGGGCGCGAAGCCCGACGCCGGGAAGTACACCTGGATCCAGAAGTCCGAGATGCTGATCATCAGCGTTGAGACCACCGTCCTGGTCGTGACCGGGTTGTTGCTCACCTTCCCCGGACTCCTGCTCCTGTACAAGCCCGCCTACCTCCCCGTGAGCGACGTGCACGCGGTCGTCGCCTACACGCTCCTCATGGGGGTCAGCTTCCACCTCTACGACCGTCACGTGGAGCGCTTCCCGCTCGACGACTCCATCTTCACCGGCCGCGTCTCGCTTCAGCGGGCCCGCGAGGAGTGGGCAGACTGGGTGGACGGGGACGCGCCGACGGGGGAGAATCCGGTCGATGGGGCCGGCCCGTCGCTCCGCCTCGCGAGCGTCGCCGCCCTCCTCTTCGTCTTCGTGGTCGTGACCAGCGGCGTCCTGATCGACCGCGTCCTGGCGCCGCTGCCGACCACCGACGCGACGCTGTTCTTCCGGTACTCCCCCGAGGCGGTCCTCACCGGGCCGCTCGGGTTCGTCTGGACGATCGGCTTCAACCTCGTCGCCCTGGTGCTCCTGTCCGCGCTCGTCGTACTGCTGTACGGTCTCTCGCTGCGATTCACCGACACCACACCATGACACCCACGACTGATCCAGATCCCGAGGCCGCCGAGACGCTCGCCCAACTCTACGACCTGGTCGCGACCGTGCTGGCGGATCCGCCGGACGAAACACAGGTGCGGACGTTCCTCGAGGAGGGGCTGCCGGCACCCGCCGTCGCGCCGAACGATCGGCTGTCCGCGGGCCTCGAGGGACTCCAGACCTGGCTCGAGGGCGTCGAGGACCCGGCCGCCGAGGCCGACCGCCTCGCGGCCGAGCACACCCGGCTGTTCGTGGGACCGCGCCCCGCACTCCAGGTCCACGAGTCCTGGTACGCGGGCGACTTCCTCGGCGAGCCACTCGCCGCGGTCTCGCGCACCTTCGAGACCCTGGGGATCGAACCGGCCGCCGACCTCGCTGAGGAGCCGGATCACGCGGCCGTGGAACTGGCCGCACTCCGCGAACTCTCGCGGCGCGAGCCGGACGATCCCGCGGCGAAGGAGACCTTCCTGCGCGACCACGGCGCCTGGTTCGACGAACTGGCCGACGACGTCGCGGAGACCGCGTCGGGACCGTTCTATCCGGCGATCGCCGACGTCGTCGCCGGCCTGGTCGCCTTCGACGCCGACCGTCGGGGGGTCGATCGATGAGCGACGCGTTCGCGGTCGTCAGCGACTGTCGAGGGACCGCGAGCGCGGACCCGGAGCGGGTCGCGGCGGCCCTCGACACGGCGGCGACCCTGGCGACGCACTCGCTGTCCGCCCAGGCGGACGCGATCCTCGAGCGGATCGCCGACGCGGACCGCGACAGCGTCCTCCTCGTCGCCGGCGAGGATCCGGCCCGCGCGGAGTTGCGGGACGTCCTCGAGGACGCCGGCATCCGGACGACGACGCTCAGTCCCTACCTGGGAGCGGGCCTCGACGCCGAGGAGGCGACCGCCGTCGTCGCGGGTGCGGCGAACGCGAGGCTCGCGGGCCTCGCGACCCGGAGGACCGCAGCGACGGGGTCCCTCGACCCGACGGAGTCCGTCGTGGTCGTCGGCGACCCGGGGACCGCAGCCGACCTGGCGGGGTCGGTCTCGGTGACCCTGATCGCCGACGGGCGAGACCTCTCGGGTGTCTCACTCCCCGACGCCGTCGACGTCGTCCCGGGGCGCGCGACAGCCCTCGATCGCACCCCGGACGGCTACGCTCTCACCGTCACCGGACGGGTGACCGAGGACTGCACGCGCTGCGGACGCTGCCTGCGCTCGGCGCCGGACGCGACGACGAGCGTGCCGATCCAGGTCACCGCGGACGACCCGATCGAGGGCGTCTGTCCGCTCGACGCGATCCGCCCGGCGGACGATCCGGTACAACGCACCCTCGCCGTTGATCAGGTCGTCTGGCCGGACTACGACGGACCCCACGCCGAGACGATCTGGGTCCACGCCGACACCGAGGGCGCGACCGCGGCGGTCGAACGGGCCGCCCGCATGCGAGACCGGCGCTCCGTCACGGTGGAGGAGGCGACCTGTGCGGTCGGGACCAGCGGCCAGCCAGGCTGTACGGCCTGCGAGGAGGCCTGTCCCAACGACGCCATCGCCATCACGACCGACGTCGACGGTGGCGTCGACGTCAACCCCGATCGCTGCGTGGCCTGTGGCACCTGCGTCTCCGTCTGTCCGACCGCCTCGATCGAGCCGACGCGCACGTTCGACGTCGAGGCGCTCGGCGAGATGGTGCAGGCGGGCGTGGGCCCCCTGCTGGAGACGCGCGGGGGGAACGGCGGCCTCCTCTCCCGGGGGTCCGCGCCGACGCCCGTCGCGGTCGCGTTCGTGAGCGAGTCGATCGAACCGGCCGCAGAGGCCGCCCTCGCCGGTCGCGAGACGCCGCCCGTCGTCCCGATCGTGGTCCCGAACGTCATGTCGGTCTCCGACGCCGCGGCCGTCTACGCGGTGGCCCTGGGTGCCGACGGCGTCCTGCTCGCGAGCGACCCGGAGAAGCCGGTCGATCCGGTCGCGGACGCCGCCCGGAAGGCGAACCGTGCGCTCGCGAGCGCGGGCGTCGGCGAGCGCGTCCACCTGACGGACACGGCCGACCCCGACGAGATCGCCGAGGCCCTCCGCGGGATGACGCCCGCGGACGCCCTGGGCGCCGTCGAGACGGGCAGCGTCTCGATCGACTCCCGACACGCCATGGGGAGGGACGCCGCGGTCGCCCTCGTCGACGGTCACGGCGACGGGGCGGGAGCGATCGCCGCCCCGGGGAGCGGTGCGGTCGCCGTCGACGCGGACGCCTGTACCCTCTGTAACACCTGCGACAACCTCTGTCCCACCGACGCCCTCGTCCAGGGAGAGGGGCGACTCGACCTCGATCCCGCCGCCTGCGTCGGCTGTGGGCTCTGCGAGGCCGCCTGTCCCGAGGACGCGATCGACGTCGACGAGGCGATCCGGATCGAGGCCGGGTCGCTCGACGGCGGCGGCACGGTCGTCGAGAAGGAGATGGTCGAGTGTTCGGTCTGTGGCGAACCGTTCGCCTCGCGGGCGGGCCTCGAGGCGATGCGCGACCAACTCGACGAGCAGGCACTCGCGGCCGTGGACCTCGAGGTCTGCCCGTCCTGCCGGACCAGCGGAGGCTCGAGAGGAGATGTACGGATTCCACGGTGAGCTCCTGGCGGTCGACCTCACGAGCGGGACGGTGGCGTCCCGTCCCATCCCCGAGGAGTGGCTCCGCGCCCACCTCGGCGGGCGGGGGCTGGGCGTTCGACTCCTGCTCGACCGGCAGCCGCCGGGGGTGAGCCCGCTCGGTCCGGAGAACACCGTCGCGTTCGTCACCGGACCGCTCACCGGCACCGGCGTCCCAGGCGCCTCCCGGCTCTGGGTGGGGAGCAAGTCGCCGCTCACGGGGAGCCTCGGCGAGTCGTTCGCCGGCGGCCGATTCGGGAGGCAACTCGCGCTCTCGGGGTACGACGCCGTCGTCGTGAGCGGGGAGGCGGAGACCCCCGTCGTCCTCGACCTCACCGGCGCGGAGCCGACCCTGCGGGACGCGAGCGCCCACTGGGGCGAGACGGTCGACGACTGCGCCGACGCGCTCGCGCCGGGGACCGCGAGCGCCGCCTGCATCGGACCGGCCGGCGAACGCGAGGCCCGCATCGCCGCCATCATCACCGACGACGGACGCGCGGCCGCGGGCCGGGGGCTGGCCGCCGTCCTGGGAGCGAAGCGGTTCAAGGGCATCGTCGCCGGCGGCACCGAACAACCGCCGGTCGCCGAGGCGGACCGGCTCCAGCGCGAGCGCCGCGCATTCATGCGGTCGCTCCGCGAGAACGAGCGCCTGCAGCGATGGGGCGAGTTCGGGACCACGACCAACGTCGAGATCCTGAACGAGCGCGGGCTGCTCCCTACGAAGAACTTCGCCGACGGCTCCTTCGCCGGGGCCGAGGACATCGGCGGTGCGGCCCTCGAGGAGTTGACCGTCGAGCAACACGGCTGCGTGAACTGTCCGATCGAGTGCAAGAACACCGTCGAGACCACGGTCGACGATCGAACCGTGACCGCCGGCGGCCCGGAGTACGAGACCATCGTCTCCTTCGGGAGCCTCGTGATGAACGACGACCTGGGCGTCATCACGGAGGCCAACCGGCGGTGTAACGCCTACGGTCTCGACACCATCGGCGTCGGGCACGCGGTCGCGGCGGCCATGGAGGGCACCGACCGATACGAGTGGGGCGATCCCGGGGCCATCCTCGAGTTGATCGAGAAGATCGCCCACCGGGAGGGCATCGGCGACGTCCTCGCCGACGGGCCCGAGGCCACCGAGGAGGCCCTGGACCTGGAGGAGGGCATGGCCCACATCAAGGGCGCACCCGCGAGCATGCACGACCCGCGGGGAAAGAAGGGGCTCGGCCTCTCCGCCGCCGTCTCCCCCCGGGGCGGCACCCACACCGAGGGATTCGACGACGCCCTCCTCGAGCGCGCCGCGACGGAGACGGCCCTCCCCGTGGAGGGCACCCTCGCGATGGACGAGACCGCGGGCAAGCCGGAGGCGGTCGTGGTCTTCGAGAACGCCCAGAGCTTCGTGAACTCCCTCGTCTTCTGCTCGCACCTCGTCGAGACCGTCGGTCCCGATCGAAACTACACCGACGTCGTGAGTCTCCTCGAGGCCGCGACCGGCCTGGACCTGGGCGTCGAGGGGTCCCTCCGCGTGGGCGAGCGCAACTTCACGCTCGGGAAGGTCTTCGCCGCCCGCGAGGGGTTCACCGTCGACCACGACGAACTCCCGAAGCGGCTGCGACAGCCGATCCAGGGATCGCCGGCCGGGACGGACCTCCCGGAGCTGTCCTTCGACGCCGAAGCGTTGGCCCGGATGCGCGAGCGGTACTACGAGATTCGCGGCTGGACCGGGAAGGGCATCGAGGCCGAGACGCTCGAGGACCTCGGCCTCGGGGATCTGATCCCGGTCGGACGGACGGCCGATGACCGGCCCCAGGCACGCTCGACGAGCGATGTCTGAGCGTCCGGATCGGAGCGCGGTGGTCGTCTGCGGGGGACGTTCCGAGCGCTTCGGCGAGCGTGACAAGGTGTTCGCCGACCTCGCCGGTCGTCCGCTCGTGACCCACGTCCTCGACCGGGTCGCCCCGGTGGTCGAGGAGGTCGTCGTGAACTGCCATCCCGATCAGCACGACCGCATGGCGGACGCGATCGACCGGCCCGCCACGCGACTGGCCGTCGACGACAGACCCGGAGAGGGACCACTGGCTGGACTCGAGCGAGGGTTCGAGGCGGCGAACGGTCGGTACGCGCTGGCGGTCGCCTGCGACATGCCCTTCGTCGACCCCGCATTCGTCGAGGTCCTCTTCGAGCAGGCCTCCCGCGTCGAGGCCGCGATCCCCCGGCAGTCCGGCGGGTGGTTCCAACCGCTCCAGGCGGTCTACGCCGTCGATCCCCTCTCGCGGGCCCTCGAGGACGCGGCGACGCGGGGGATCTCCCGACCGATCGAACCGGCGAGGGCCCTCGAGCACGTGATCGTCTGGGACGTCCCCGAGGGAGACGACGGGCCGGACACCCTCTTCAACGTCAACACGCCCGCGGACCTCGCGGCCGCCGAGGCGGCACTCGACTGACCGGCAAGCGGGAGGTCTTTCTCGACGGGCGAGAACGTACTCCCATGGACCATCGCGTTCGCGAACACGCGCGCGTGCTCGTCGACTGGAGCGCGAGGATCGAAGCGGGCGACGACGTCGTCGTGAGCGTCGCCGACGGCGCCGACGACCTGGGCGTCGCCGTCGCGTCGCTACTGGGCGACCGTGGCGCCAATCCGGTCGTCCTCGACGCGTCCGCGGAGATGCAAAGCGCCTACCTCGAGGCTCACGACGGCGCCTTCGACGAGGATCCCGACCACGAACTCGCGCTGTACCGCTCCGCCGACGTCGTCCTGATCCTGGGCGGCGGCCGGAACACGACCGAGAAGGCGGGCGTCCCGGCGGAGACGCGCCAGTCCTACCGGCGGTCCCGCACCGAGATCCGGGAGGCCCGGATGGGCACCGACTGGGTGTCGACGGTCCACCCGACGCGGTCGCTCGCCCAGCAGGCCGGCATGTCCTTCCGGGCCTATCGGGACCTCGTCTACGACGCCGTCCTGCGCGACTGGGAGGCGCTGGCCGAGGAGATGGGGCGGTTGACGTCGATCCTCGACGACGGGAGCGAGGTTCACCTCCGGAAGGGGGACACCGATCTCTGGCTGTCGATCGAGGGACGAACGGCGGTCAACAGCGCGGCCTCCGTGGCCTACGACTCCCACAACCTCCCGAGCGGCGAGGTCTTCACCACCCCGGCCGACGCCGAGGGCGCGATCACCTTCGACGTGCCGATGACCATCGCCGGGACCCGGGTGCGGGACGCACACCTGGTCTTCGAGGACGGCGAGGTCGTCGACTGGTCGGCCGCCCAGGGCGGGGAGGCCATCACCGAGACCGTAGAGACCGACGATGGCGCCCGTCGCCTGGGCGAACTCGGCATCGGAATGAACCGCGGCATCGATCGGGTCACCGACAACGTCCTCTTCGACGAGAAGATGGCGGAGACGGTCCACCTGGCGCTCGGGCGGGCCTACGACGCGACCCTCCCGGCGGGCGAGTCGGGCAACGACAGCGCCGTCCACGTCGACCTGATCACCGACACCAGCGAGGACGCGGAACTCCTCGTCGACGGGGAGGTCGTCCAGCGGAACGGCCGCTTCCGGTGGGAGGACGGCTTCGAGGGGACGTAGCTCAAACGCGCGTCGAAGTCTCCGGAGGCGGTTTCCGTCCGCCCGTCCCCTGGTCGACATGGATCGACGCACGTACCTCGCGTCCCTCGGGACTGCCGGCGCGGCCGCCGTGGCGGGTTTCGCCGGCGTCGGCACCACCACCCTCGACGATCCCACGGTGCGCCACGAGGGAGACGAGGTCCACCTGCTGTATCGGCGCGACGGCGATCGCATCGCGGCGATATCGGTTCAGTACGGACCGGTCGCGGGCGGCCCACCCTACCGCATGCGGCTCTCGCTCTGGCACGCCGGGGAAACGCGTGTGAGCGACCTCGGTCTCCTGCTCTGGAACCGCGATGCCACCGCGCCCCCACCGGCGATCTACCTCGCGGCACCCGCAGGAAATCTCCCGTCGGTGGACTTCAGACGTGGTGAGGACCGAGCGCGGGGATTTTTCGTTCCCGACCTGGGCGAGGGCGGGTCCGGGACGGTCACCCTGGAGTGGTACCTGAGACCGTACGAGGACCCGCCGATCGGACTGTGGATCGAGACGGAGGCGTCCCTCGCGACCGGCCGCCTGGGGAGGTACGCCCTCGAGGGGACCGCCGCGGTGACCATCGAGGGGCCGCGTTCGCGGGCTTGAGAGGGGAGGGGACACGCGCTCCCCCTCGAGCCACGACCTCACCACCGTGGCCGAGGGCATCGTCTCACCGTGGCCGAGGGCATCGTCCACGAACCCACGCGGACCGGGAACGAGGGCTGGACCCGACGCTCTCGGCGGTCCGGGAGGTCGAGACGTCTGCCAGCGTGGACCTCGGTGGCGACGAGTGGGAGGCGGCGGAGACGACGGTCCTCGCGCCACGACGGCGAGATCCCGAGGACGACTGGGGTGGTACTCGGGCGACGCGGGCCAGTACCGCCTCGAGTGCAACGAGTCGCCGTCGTCGGCGGCGGAGGGACCGTTCTGGCTAGACTCGGCCCGCCGTCCGGGCCGGCGGGGCCTTCCATCCGAACCGCCGGGTGCGGGAGGTGTCCCGCGTCCGTTCGTCGTCGGAGGCGACGGCATCGACCGCACGGAGAACGCGCGGATCTCGACGCTCTCCGCGGAGGAGAACAGTCGGTGGCGTCGAATCGCGGGTGGGTCACCGAACTCCTGCCTCGCCCGTGGGAAGCGACCGCTCGCCTCGATCGGCGGCGATCGCCTCCCGGCCCGCGGCCATGGATCACGGCATCGAGACGGAGTGGTCCGGCCATGGTACGTGAAGTCCCGGTTTCGTCTCAAATGGATGCTGGCAGCGCTGGCGCGTCTCGAAAGTGGCTGCGGATCGTAAGCCCCCTTCTGTTTCGACCCGGCATTGGGCTGAGCGTTCGCGCGACGTCGGGCTACCTCACGCGCGAACTTGCACCGGCGAGGGGTGGCCGTTCCATCGATCCTCCGTCGTCGTCCCTCGGTGGGTCCTTCCCGTCCGTTGCCGGCCGGGGTCGCACACCGCATCGGTCGGACGGAGACGTGTCGTCTCTGTTCCAGAGCCCCACGGTCTCCCGCCCCGGGGTTGCCCCCGGTCGCCCGCCCGACGGTGGGGGGACTTTCCTCATGCGCCAACGCGCACGGGAGCCGGGCGTCCGCTGCCACTCGACGGGAGGGGGTCGTGGCACCTAAGCCGTTCGGTCGGCCCCTCGATATGGTGGATCCGTACCCGGCGGCGGTTACGTCCCGGAGCGAGGGGCGTGCGACGTGACTGTAAATGGTTACTGAAAAGGGCTAAGTAAACCGGAAACAGTTACACAGGTATGACGACGACGCATCGGACCCGTCGCTCGGTGCTCGCGGCGGCGGGCTCCCTCGGTGCGGCCGCGCTGGCGGGGTGCACCGCGTCGGGGGCGCGAGCCCAGACGTCGGTGCTGTCGGCCGGGAGCCTGGCGGTGGTCTTCACCGAGACGGTCGGCCCCGCCTTCGAGGCGGCGACGCCCTACGGATTCCGCGGGGAGTACTACGGCTCGGGCGCGGTGATGCGGATGGTGACGAGCGGGCAGCAATCGCCCGACGTCGTCGTGAGCGCGGACGCGAGACTCCTCCGGGACGCCCTCGAGCGGCGTCCGAACCCCCTCGCGACGTGGGACGTGGTCTTCGCCTCGAACGAGATCGGGATCACCTACGCCCCCGGGACGGAACTCGGACGGCGCCTCGCGAGCGAGGGCGGCGAGCCGTGGTACGAGGCGCTCCGGGACGCCGACGCCGAGATCGCCCGGACCGACCCGGACCTCGATCCGCTGGGATACCGCACGGTGATGCTCTTCGAGTTGGCCGAGCGGTACTACGACGAACCGGGGCTTGCCGCCGACCTCGGGGGGAACCTCGTGGTCGACCCCTCGGAGGCCCACCTGCTCGCGGCGGTGGAGACCGGCGACCGGGCCGCCGCCGTGAGTTACAAGAACATGGCCGTCGATCACGACCTCCCCTTCCTCTCGCTTCCGGCCAGACTCAACTTCTCCAGTCCGCGGTACGCCGAGTACTACGCCACCGCCACGTACACCATGGAGAGCGGGACGACGGTCCGCGGGCGACCGATCCTGTACAACGCGACCGTCCCCGTCGACGCGCCCGAGGAGACCGCCGGCGAGCGGTTCCTGTCGTTCCTCCTCCGGCACCCGGACGTGCTCGAGCACAACGGACTGACCGTCCCGGCGGGGTTCCCGCGTCCCCACGGTGACGTCCCAGCGGAGGTGATGCCGTGAGCGTCGCGACCAGGGTCCGCCGCCTCGCTCGCGAGGAGCACACCGTCCCCATCGACGGACTGCGCGAGCGGTGGGTCTTCGTCCTGCTCGGGGCGGTCCTGTTCGCCTACGTCCTCTACCCCATCGCGTCGTTCTTCGCGACGAACGGCGGCGCCGTCTCCCTCGCGGCGTTCGCGGACCCGGCGGTGGTCTCGGCGATCCGGACCTCCCTCCTCACCGCACCGGTCTCCACGCTGATCGCGACGGTCTTCGGCGTGCCGCTCGCCTACGTCCTGGCTCGCACCGAGTTTCCTGGCAAACTCGTCGTCGACGCGCTGGTCGTCCTGCCCCTCGTGATGCCCCCCGTCGTCGGCGGGGTGATGTTGCTGAGCGGCTTCGGGAGTGCGAGCGCGCTCGGCGCGTTCGCGAACGCCCTAGGACTCTCGCTCACGGACAGTTACCTCGGGGTCGTCCTGGCACAGACGTTCGTGGCCTCGCCGTTCGTGGTCATCACCGCCCGGTCGGGCTTCGAGGGCATCGATCGCGAGGTCGAGCAGGCGGCCCGCAGCCTGGGCAAGGGCCCGATCGAGACCTTCCGACGGGTCTCGCTGCCGCTCGCCCGGGAGAGCATCGTGGCCGGCGTCGTGCTCACCTTCGCGCGGGCGATGGGCGAGTTCGGCGCGACGATGATGACCGCCTATCACCCGCACACGATGCCCACCCAGATCTGGGTCACCTTCATCGCCCGCGGGATCGCCGCGACGACCCCCCTGGTGATGGTCCTCCTCGCGATCGGGTTCGCCGTCGTGTTCGCCCTGCAGTACGTCGGGCAGCGCACCGATTCTCCCCTGCCATGACCCTCGAGCTCTCGGGGGTCTCGATCGGCTACGACGCCTTCGAACTCGGCCCGATCGACCTCACGCTCGAGCGCGGCGTCACGACCGTCATCGGGCCCAGCGGGAGCGGCAAGTCGACGCTCCTCCAGGTGATCGCGGGGTTCGAGCGTCCCGACTCCGGCGAGATCGCCCTCGACGGACGCCGCATCGACGATCGGCCACCGGAGGAGCGCGACGTGGGCGTCGTCTTCCAGGACTACGCCCTGTTTCCCCACCTCTCCGTCCGGGAGAACCTGGAGTTCGGCGCCGCGTCCACCGTCTCGATCGAGGACACCGCGGCGATGCTCGACATCGACGGCCTCCTCGATCGGTCGCCGCGGACGCTCTCGGGCGGGGAGAAACAGCGGGTCGCCCTCGCCAGGGCCCTCGTCGCGGACCCCTCGGCGCTCCTCCTCGACGAACCGCTCGCGAGTCTCGACGCCCCGATCCGACGCCGCCTGCGATTCGAGTTGCGCGACGTCCTCGGCGACCTCTCGGTCCCGGTGGTCTACGTGACACACGACCAGGACGAGGCATCGATCGTCGGGGACCGGGTGGCCATCCTCGACGACGGCCGGGTGGTCCAGGCGGGGACCTTCGAGTCGGTGACCGCGGACCCGGCCACCGCGTTCGTGGCGGAGTTCCTCGGGATGGAGAACGTCCTCGAGGGGCGGGTCGTCGATCGCCGCCCCGAGGGTGCGACCGTCGACCTCGGCCCGGTCGAACTCAGGGCCTCGGGCGGGGCGCCCGACGACGCGGTCGCCGTCGCCTTCCACCCGAACGACGTGAGGCTCCACCGCGACTCGTCCGCGGCGGGCGAGAACGGCCTCGAGTGCGAAGTCGAGCGGGTCGTCTCCCACCGGGCCGGCGGCACGGTCGCGCTCCAGTGTCCGGGACTGGGACGCGTGACCGCCGCCGTCCCGGCGGGCGAGAGCGACGGCCTGGAGCGCGGAGACCGACGAATCGTCGCGGTGGACCCCGCGGACGTCAGGGTCACCGCCCGGCGCGAGGGACGATAACGAACGATGCTGAAGATAAAAGGCCTCAAGTGGGAGAGGCCCCTATCGGGGGTATTCATGTCACGGTCGAGCGCGCGCGACGGCCTGTCGTTCGACGACGGTGCCCGGGCGGTGGAACTCGCCCGGGACGCGGTTCGGGCGTTCGTCGAGGACGGTCGGCGCGAGGAGCCTGGAAGCATGCGAGACGCCTTCTACGACCGATCGAGCGCCTTCGTCAGGCTCGAGACGACCACCCAGCGCGGCCAGTTGCGGGGCTGTGCCAGCGCCCACGACGCCCCGGCCGAACTGGAGCGGGACGCCGAGCGCCTCGGGATGACCATCGTCGACGCGGCCATCGCTGCGGCCAGCGACGACTCGCGGTCGACGGTCACGGCCCCGGAACTCGACAGCCTCGTCGTGACCGTCTTCGTGGCCGAGGAGGTCACGCCGGTCGACGATCCGGCCACCGACCTGGTCGTGGGCCGTCACGGGCTGGCCATCGAGGGGCCGTCCACGGGCGGGTGGATGTTCCCGACGGTTCCCGTGGACAACGACTGGGGCGTCTACGAGTACCTCGACCGCACCGCCAGGAAGGCCGGCCTCCCCGCCGACGCCTGGGGGGACGAGGACGTCCGGGTGCTCGCTCTCGAGGGGCCGGTCTACGCGGAGAACGAGCCCGGCGGGAGCGTCACGCGGCGCCTCGAGTAGGGGTCGCCGCGGTCAGTCCTCACCGAAGCCCACGCGGTCGGCCTCGGTGCGTGCCCGTTCGGCCGCCGCGTCGAGGTCGAACTCGGTGACGACCTCGCCGTCGCGAATCGCCGGCTCGAGGAGTGGCTCGCCCGGGGCGTCGGTCTCCGCGAGCGCGACGTGGTGGCCGCCCTCCGGGGTCCGATAGACCTGCTTTCGTCCCGAGAGTTTGCCCCGCTTGGCGGCCGGTTCGCCCTCCACGGCGACGACGTCGAGGGCGAAGTCGACCGGGTCGGCGTTGCTGACGTAGCCCCCGACGCCGAACCCGTCGGCGTACTCCCGCAGCGAGCGCAGTCGCTCCGGGTCCAGACCGCCGCTCACGAAGACGTCGACGTCGTCGTACCCGTGGGCCTCGAGTTCCCACCGGGTCTCGCGGACGATGTGCGCGAAGTCCCCACGCCGGGAGGACGTGGTGTCGAGGCGCACGCTGTCCAGGGCGCCGTCGAGGGCGTCCGCTGCCCGAACCGCCTCGTCCTTCTCGTCGGAGTAGGTGTCACAGAGCGCGACGCGTGGCACCGCGGGATCGACCGCCGCGTCGAAGGCCCGCCAGGCCTCCTCCTGGTTGCCGCGACCGAAGCAGATGAGGAGTGCGTGGGGCATCGTGCCGCTCGCCTCGCGGTCGATGACCTCGCCGGCCGCGACGTGGGAGATGCCGTCGAGGCCCCCGAGGAGCGCCGACCGCTCCACGACCGCGGCGATCGAGGGGTGGACGTGCCGGGCGCCGAAGCTGAGCAGCGTGGCGTCGGGGGCGGCCCGGCGGGCGCGCAGGGCGTTGGTCGCCATGCCGCTCGCGTGCGAGAGGAAGCCGAGCAGGGACGTCTCGTACCGGGCGAAGTCGCGGTACCGCCCGCGGATATGGAGGACGGGCCCACCGTCGAAGAGCGTCCCCTCCGGCACGGCGTCGACGTCGACGGGCAACCCGGAGAGCAGCGAGACGGCGTCTTTCAGGCCGGCGAAGACCTCGAAGTCGCCGTCCGGGAACTGGTCGGCGGTCACCTCGGCGGTGACGCGGGGGTTCTTTCCGGCGTGCTCGAGGGTCGCCACCGTCCGGTCGAAGTACGCGTCCGTGGCGGACCCGTCGCGGATCGCCGACTCCGGAACGATGTCGAAGTCGCTCATCGAGACCACTCACGCGGCGTGTGCATACCCGGCCTTGTGTGTCGGCGGCGAAAAAGCCTCCTCTCCCGATCGGTCTCGGGGACCGCCTCGATCAGTCCGCGGTCGTCCCCGCGCCCGCCCGAACGCCCGAGAGCGCGTCGACGGTCGGGGCGTTCACGATCAGGACGGTGGTCCCCCGCTGGACGACGTAGAACGCGTCCGCGTAGGGTCCCTCCGGAATGCGGTAGGTGCCGGGGTGGTTCGCCACTCGCTCGGCCCCGTGGAAGGACAGGAGCGCGCTGTATCCCTCGAGGAACTCCCGGGCGTCGGCCGGGGTGTCCCAGACCGTCTTCCAGACGTAGCCGGTCTCGCCAGTCTCGGCGGAGGTCTCCCTGACGTAGGGATAGAGGCGGTCGCCGTCCCAGCCCCGGGTGTACCGGTGGTCGTAGTCGTACTGATCGAGGCTGCTCGCGGCGTCGGGGCTGAAGAAGTCGGCCGCCGGGATCAGGGCGGACGAGGTGGGGTCCTCCGCGGCCGCGGCCCGGTAGTTCGAGTACCACAGCGCGACGTAGGTCCCCGCCTCGCCGAAGCGGGCGTACTCGACTGAATGCGCCCCGAGGTCGGGAATCGACCAGGCCGCCGAGCTCAGATCCTCGACGTGGACCGTCTGGGGGTCGTCCGTGCGGTACGTCTGGGGGTGGATGGTCTGTTCCGTGCTCCGGGGCGGGGCCGCGTAGACGTCGTTGACGGCCGCCCAGCCGCCGTCCTCGCGGACGCCCTGGACGAAGACCGGGCCGTCGGAGTAGGGCTGGAGGCGCAAGGCGAGCATGCCGACGTTCACGGAACTCCCGCCGCCACCGCCACCGCCGCCAGACGCCTGGGGCGTGAGACACTGCCACCCGCCGTCGCAGCGCTGCTTGTACAGGTGGTCGACGTAGTTGGCGTCGCCCTCGACGATCCCGGAGACGGCGTTGTGCCCCTCCTCGGTGGGTGCGTGGTACCTCGAGACGTTGAACCGGCGCTCCTGGAGCGCGTGGAAGAGCTCCTGGGCGAGGGTGATCTCGTCCATGTTCGGGGACTGGGTGTCAGAGGAGATGATGACGATCCGGTCCTGGGCGGGCGAGTAGTACCCGAGGACACTCGCGGCCCGGTTCTCCTGTTGTTGGGCGATCGCCGACTGGGTCTCTCCCGTCACGAACAGCGCCTCGAACTTCACGTCCTGGTGGAGGGAGGCGTTCGTCGGCACGCCCGAGAACTGCCGCTGGGTCTCGTTGCGATAGGTCGCCCGGGAGACGATCTCGACGGGGACGTCCCGTCGGAACTCGAGGCGGCGGACGTACTCGACGCGGGCCATCGCGCGGTCGACGACCACCGCGATCTCCGAGTCGTTCAGCCCGTCGTCCTGCGTGACCGAAATCGACTCGTTGTACCACCGTCCGTCCTCCCACCCGAGGACGTCGTTCGTCGGGTCGGGGGGATGGACCGTCGGGGCGGTCGTGGGCTGGTCTCCTGCCGACGGGACGCCGGCCGGCGCCACGCAGCCGGCGAGCACCAGAACGCCGACGAGTCCGAGGACCCCCAGGGCGTCTCGCATGGGCGCCAGTCCGGGCCTCGAAAGTAAAACCCCTCCGACGGCGTCCCGCCCCGGGCCCCGAGCGTTAATGTGACGGCGGTCCATCCCTCGACCGATGGCCTTCGATCCAGCCAATACGGCGGTCGTGGTCGTCGACGTACAGAACGGGTTCTGTCACCCCGACGGGAGCCTGTACGCGCCGGCGAGCGAGGCCGCGATCGAGCCGATTCGAACCGTCCTCGCCCGGGCGCGCGAGGCGGGGGCCGCGATCGTCTTCACCCGGGACGTCCACCCGCCCGAGCAGTTCGACGGCCACCACTACTACGACGAGTTCGAGCGCTGGGGCGAACACGTCCTCGAGGGGTCCTGGGAGGCGGAGATCGTCGAGGACCTCCCGGTGCGCGAGGACGATCACGTCGTCGAGAAGCACACCTACGACGCCTTCTACCGGACCGACCTCGAGGGACACCTGGACGCCCACGGCATCCGGGACCTGCTGTTCGTCGGGACGCTCGCCAACGTCTGTGTCCTGCACACCGCCGGGAGCGCCGGCCTCCGTGACTACCGGCCGGTGCTCGTCGAGGACGCCATCGGATACATCGAGGAAGACCACCACGAGTACGCCCTCGAGCACGCGGACTGGCTGTTCGGCGAGACGATTTCGGTCGAGGACGTGAGCTTCGAGTGACCGGGAGACGATCGGGACGTCGAGTGTTCAGGGGGCAATCGCGACGGTCACGTCCTCGCCCACGGCGAAGTCGTGGTCGCGCTCGACGAGTTTCGCGGAGAGGGCCTCCCGCCCCAGGTAGAGGGACAGGCCGACGATCGGCTCGCCGTTCGCGAGGACGTCGATCCCCGCCCAGTGGATCGATTCCCCGTCGGTAGTGCCGATCGTCTCTCCCAGGAAGCGGACGGGCGTCGATGCACCGGACCGGTCCCGAGACGGTCGCTCGCCCGCCGCCAGTCGGCCGCCCCACTCGTAGTGGGCCAGGCCGCCGTCGAGCACGTGGGCCCCGTCGTCGGCGGCGATGCCGGCGTAGGTCGACCCCGGGGCCGGGTGCTCGGGGGCGTCGAGGATCGCGTAGGTGTCGCCGGTCGCGACGACGGTGCCCGTCCCGTCCCACTCGACCGCCGCGATCGGGACGTCGACGGGGAGTGGGACCGAGCCGGTGGCCCGAACCGGATCCCGGTCCGGGGGCCGGAACCCGAGGTGGACGTGGTCGTCGACCCACGGCGCGAAGTACCCGGAGCGCACGAGGTCGCCGAGGGGGTCGCCGCGAGCCACCCGGTCCCCGGGCTCCACGCCCGGGTCCACGTGGAGGATCCGGGCCAGGTGGTCTCCCGTGTCGATGACGATCAGGTGATCGTGGTCGGCCGCGTAGGGACGACTGGGACAGGCGACGGTCTTGGTCCGTGTCACCCTCCCGGCGACGGGACTGGGCGCCCGGGATCCACCGGGATAGAGGTCCACCGCCCGGCCCGCGTCGTGTGCGGGGTACGGCGAGTTGAACCGCGAGAATCGCGGAAACGGGGCCAGCGCCGCCGCGTCGAGTGCCACCATACCCGAGGGTTCCGACCGCGGGCGTTTATGCCCTCCGAGCCCAACGGTCGGGTATGCGCCTCGTTCGGGGACGCGCCAAGACGCCCGAGACCGACCGGGAGTCCTCGCGCCGCGTCCTCTCCTGGGTGGACGACCACGACGAGGTCGCCATCCGGGCCTGGCAGCCGCCCCGGCACGTGGCCTTCGGCCGGCGGGACGCGAACGAGGCGGGCTACGAGGAGGCCGTCTCGCGCGCCCGCCGCCACAACTACCCCGCCGTCGAGCGGAACGTCGGCGGGCGGGCCGTCGCCTACACGGGGACCACGGTGGCGTTCGCCCGGTACGAGCCGATCGACGACGCCAGGACCGGCATCGACGACCGCTACGAGGCGCTGCTCGCGGACGCCGAGCGCGCCCTGGCCGCGGCGGGCGTCGAGGCGGACCGCGGGGAGCCACCGAACGCCTTCTGCCCCGGCGACCACTCCCTCCAGCACGGGGGGAGGAAGCTCGCGGGGTTGGCCCAGCGGGTCACGGCCGCGGCGGCGGTCACCTCGGGGATCCTCGTCCTCGACGACCGGGTGGAGTTCGCGACCGTCATCGGCGACGTCTACGACGCGCTCGGGGTGCCCTTCGATCCCGCCACGGTCGGCAGCGTCGCACACGCCGGGGGCGACGTCGAGGCCACACTCCCGGCCCTGGAGTCGGCGCTCGCCCGCGGAGCCACGCCGGACCCGCTCCCGCTCCGCCAGATTTAGGCGGGCCCCCCGCGGACGGGCGGTATGCGCGTCGTACGCAACGCCACGCTGGCCGACGGTCGCGTGCGGGACGTTCGGATCGGGCCGGACGGCCGGATCGACGCGGTCGGTGAGGGCCTGGACGGCGAGACGCTCGTCGACGCCACCGGGATGCGCCTGCTCCCGGGGATGGTGGACGCACACGTGCACTTTCGCCAGCCCGGCTTCCCGCACAAGGAGACCTGGGTCACCGGCTCGCACAGCGCCGCGGCCGGCGGCGTGACCACGGTCGCAGACCAGCCGAACACCGATCCCCCGACGGTGACCGGGGCGGCCTTCGACGAGAAGGCCGCCATCGCCGCGGACTCCCTCGTCGACTTCGGGATCAACGGCGGCGTCACCCCGGGGTGGGACCCGGACGCGCTGTTCGATCGGCCCCTGTTCGCGCTGGGCGAGGTGTTCCTCGCGGACTCGACCGGCGACATGGGCATCGGGATCGACCGCTTCGCGGCGGCGGTTCGACGCGCCGGCGCCGAGGACGTGGTCGTCACGGTCCACGCAGAGGACGCCGACCACTTCGACGAGACCGCAAGGGAGCGAACCGACGCCGACGCCTGGTCGGCCTACCGCACCCCGAAGGCCGAGGCGGTTGCCGTCGCCAGGGCGGTGGAGGTGGCGGCGGAGACCGACGCGCGGGTCCACATCGCGCACGCGAGCACCCCCGAGGGGATCGACCAGGCGGCCGCCGCGGGCGCCACCGTCGAGGTCACCCCCCATCACCTCTTCCTCTCCCGGGAGGACCTGCCCGACCTGGGCACCCTCGGCCGAATGAACCCCCCGCTCCGGAGCGAGGCCAGGCGCCTGGCCGTCTTCGACCGCCTGGCCGACGGGACCGTCGACGTCGTCGCCACCGACCACGCGCCCCACACCCGAGCGGAGAAGGCGACGGGGATCTGGGAGGCGCCGAGCGGCGTTCCCGGCGTCGAGACGGCCCTGCCCCTGCTGCTCGCCGCGGCCGACGACGGTCGCCTCGACTACGAGCGGGTCCGGGACGTGACCGCCGCGAACGTCGCGGAGATCTTCTCGCTCCCCCGGAAGGGACGGATCGCGCCGGGCCGTGACGCCGACCTGGTCCTGGTCGATCCCGACGCCCGCCGCGAGATTCGAGCCGCCGACCTGCACACGAAGTGCGACTGGACGCCCTTCGAGGGGATGGAGGGGATCTTCCCGGCGATGACCACGGTCCGCGGTTCGATCGTCTGGGAGACCGACGCGCCCGGCGAGGACGGGTCGGGCACGTTCGGCGCCCCGGTCGGAGAGAACGTCAGAGCGGCGGAGTGACTCGCGGGACGACCGTCGGGGCGGCGCTACTCGGCGTCCTCGGGATCGCTCCTCACCCGGTCTGCCCCGCCGATCTCGTGGCCGCAGTTCGGACACGTCGTGCCCTCGTAGCGCAACTCGTCGCTGGCCTCCCGGACCTCGCGCATCACCGAGGAGATGCGCTCCTCGGAGTCGAGTTCCTCCTCGACCGCGAGGTCGACCCCCTCCACCTCGAGGAGGAACTTCGCCACCTCGGTCACCTCGTACATCAGGTCGTCGAGTTCGTCGGCCGTGAAGAAGTCGCTCATGGCCCCGTAGAGGAAGGTCGCCCCCGCGGTCCGGACCTTCTCCTCGAAGGAGGCGCGGGCCTGATTGACCGCCTGGGGGGAGTAGGTGTCGGTCATGAAGGGGACGAGGTGCGGGAGGTTCTCGCCGATCTTCGTCATCTCCACGCCGGTCTCGGTCCGGAAGTCCGCACAGAGGCGGGCGATGGCCCACTCGCGGGCCGTGATGTAGGTGCGATCGCGGAGGAACTCGTTGACCCGCTCGTACTGGGCCCCGTCGACCTTCGTGAACCGGTCGTAGGACCTGACGTCGGGGGGAACCTCGTCCGTCGCCGGGGGGCCGTCCGACTCCGCCGGGTCGGCTGCGGCCCCGACCCGGTCGTCCGCCGTCCCCTCGAGGGCGACCTCGGGACGGCCCGCCGGTTGGTCGGCGACGGCCTGGCCCCCGGCGTCGGTGTACTCGTCCGGTTCGCCCTCACCGATCGCGGTCCGTGACTCGTCTGGGCCCTCCTCGCCGGTCCCGGCCCGCGACTCCTCCGGCACATCATCACCGGTCCTGGCCTGTGACTCAGCCGACCGATCGTCCCCGGGCATGTCGGGGGATTCTGGGGCCGCGCGCAAAAGAATGTCGGGGCGCGAGCCCGGATCGCCGTCGGGGCGCGAGCCCGGATCGCCGCCGCAATCCTTTTGCGCCGAACCGTCGAGGTGAACCCATGAAGGTGCTGCTCGGCATCGGCGGCAGCGAGGACTCCATCGACGCGCTCAGACGGACCGTCGCGCGGGCCCAGGAGGCGGGCGACGACCTCACCGTGGCGATCCTCGACAATCCCGAGAGCGATCGAACCGCAGCGGAGATCGAGGAGGCCGTGCGGGAGACGCTCGGGGACGCGGACTGCGGGGCCGACGTCCGCCACATCGAGGGCGACCCGGGGAGCGAGTTGGTCCAACTCGCAGAGCGCGAGGGCTTCGAACAGGTCGTCATCGGTGGCGGGAAGCAGAGTCCGATGGGGAAGATCAGGCTCGGCCCCATCGCCGAGTTCGTCCTGCTCAACTCCCACGTCACCGTCACGCTGGTCAGATGACGTCGACGCGCACCTATCCCGAGGCGCCAGCGGGCCCCTTCCCAGCCCCGCCGGTCGAGTTCGCGGACCGCGAGGACCGGACCGTCGAGATCCGCGCGTTCGCCGCGGACGACCTCGAAGCGCTCGTCGAGATGTACGAGGACTTCGACCCCGCGGATCGGGCCCAGGGCATCCCCCCGGTCGGGGAGGACCGGATCCGCGACTGGCTCGAGCACCTCCTCGGCGAGGGCTCGAAGAACGTGGTCGCCGTCTGCGAGGGGCGGGTGGTGGGCCACGCCACCCTGGTCGAGGACGAGGCGGACGCCTACGAACTCGCCATCTTCGTCCACCAGGACTACCAGGGCGCGGGGATCGGCACGAACCTCCTCGAGACGCTGCTCGGTCACGGTCGCGAGACGGGCGTCGAGAAGGTCTGGCTCACCGTCGAGCGCTGGAACCGGGCCGCGGTCGCGCTCTACGAGAAGGTGGGGTTCGAGACCACGTCGGCAGAGAGCTTCGAGTTGGAGATGGCGATCCGTCTCCGCGAGGACTAGACCGAGAGGACGGGCTGGCTCGCGTAGAGCAACACGTACTCCGCCGCCTTCTCGAGGACGTCGCCCTGCTCGCCCGTCATCGACTCGCGCGGGACGACGATGAAGTCGGCCGAGAGGTCCTCTGCCGTGTCGAGGACCACGCTCCCCGGGTGACGGGTCTTGCGGACCGTCGAGAAGCCGTGGGTCATCGAGGACTCGACGCGGTCGGGGTCGGCGGCCATGGCCGCGACGTCCTCGACGAACAGCCGACTCTCGTCGGCGACCGCCGTCCGGTCGATGTCCCCGGCGGCCATTCCCCGCGCGACCGCGTCGCCGACCACGTAGAGGACGTGGACGTCGGCGTCGTAGCGCTCGGCCACGGCGATGGCGTACTCCGCGGCGTCGGCGGAGGCCTCGCTGCCGTCCACCGGGGCGAGCACCGTGTCGACAGTGAGCGTCATGGTGCGGGGTTCGACGGCCGCCGACAAAAACGCACCGCGGCTTTATGCCGACGGCGGCGATAGTCGGAGCCATGTTCGACACGGTGGTCATCGCGACCGACGGTTCGGAGAGCGTCGAGCGGGCGGTCTCGGTCGCCCTCGATCTGGCCGACCGCTTCGACGCCGAGGTCCACGCCCTGTCGGTCATCGAGGAGGGAGAGGTCGACACGGCACCGGAGACGGTCCGCGAGCAGTTGCACGGGGCCCTGGCGGACCGCTGCGAGGCGGCCGTGGCGGCGGTGCGGGACGCCGCGGACGTCCCGGTGGAGACCGCCGTCAGGGAGGGACGTCCACCCGCTGAGATCAGCGCCTACGCCCGCGAGGTCGACACCGACGTGGTGGCGACCGGAACGCGTGGCCGGCACGGCGAGAATCGCTTCCTGATCGGCAGCGTCGCCGAGCGCGTGGTCAGGACCTGTCCCGTCCCCGTGCTCACCGTCCGCCAGTTGACGGAGGGGGAGGCGTCGGCCTGACCGGCCGACCGGGCCATTCTTCACCCGCGGGGCCGACCGGCCGGTATGAAAGACTGGGTCATCGACGACGAGGATCTCTCCCTCGAGCGCAAGTCCCTCCTGCCCGGAACCGGCTTCTTCGTTCCGGACGACGTGGCCGACGCGCGCGAGGACGAGGAGATCGAATCGCGAGCCAGCGGCGCGGACGTGCTGGTCGTGGCCGACCCCGACGCCGACGGCCTGGCCTGCGTGGCCATCGTGCGAGCGGTCTTCGGCGAGGGCGCACTCATCCCGACCGGGCCCCACGAACTCGAGACGGGACTCGAGCGCGCGGCGACCTACGGCGACCCCGGGGCCAGGGTCTTCGTCTGCGATCTGGCACCCGACGACCCCTCGATCGCCGACGAACTCGAGGACCTCGTCTCGCGGGCCGGGTCGGTGTCGTGGTTCGACCACCACCAGTGGACCCCGGAGACCCGTGCCGCCGTGGAGAACGCCGGCGTCGACCTGGTCGTGGGGGACTCGGAGTCGGAGTGCACCGCCGACGTCGCCGTCCGGGCCCTCGACGCGGAGGTGCCCGAGTACCTCGAGGAACTGGCGGTCGTCACGCGCGATCACGACCTCTGGCTCCAGGAGGACGAGCGCAGCGACGACCTCGCCGACTACGCCTTCTGGGTCGACCCCGAGGAGTACGTCGAGGTGGTGGCCGAACACGGCGTCGACCTGCCCGAGGACGCGATGGAGTTCCTGGCCGAGAAGCGCGTCGAGAAGGAGGCGCTGATCGAGCGTGCGGTCGACCGGGCCGAGATTCGCGAGGTCAACGGGTGGTCGGTCGGCGTCACGTACGGTCGCTGCTCGCAGAACGAGGTCGCAGAGGAACTCCGCCAGCGGGGCACCGACGCGGCCGTGATCGTCAAGCCCGCGGGGAGCGCGAGCATCCGCGGCACGGAGTCCTTCCAGCGCGCCCACGAGGTCGCCCGGCAGGTCGGCGGGGGCGGCCACCCGAAGGCGGCGGGCTGTAAGCCGCCCATCTACGAGGACATGCTCGACTACGCCCACCACTGGACGACCCAGGGAGCGACGGCGAAGCGCGTGATCCTCGACGCCTTCTCCCGCCTCGACCGCGAGGAGTGAGGGGCTACCGGTCGCCGGCGACCCACTTGTCGGCGTAGGCCGTCCCACAGGAACACTGTGCGTAGGCGTGGATCACGGCCCCCTCCGCGTAGATGCCCCCGACCTCCTCGTTTTGGGCCTCCGCGAACGAGAAGACGAACGCCGGTTCGTGGGGCGTCTCTTTGTCGTCCGCGGGTGCGTCCGGGCAGGTTCCGCCCGCGAGCGAGGGGTCGATCTCCCCGTCGCGGTGCATGGCCGCCCCGGCGAAGTCCATCGCGTCCCGTCCCGTGACTCGCCCGAAGACGGAGCGGCCCGTGTCGCCGTCGACGACCAGGAGCACCCCGTCACCCGCGGCCCGCGCCACGGGTCGCGAGAGCAGGTCCTCCGGGTTCGAGAGGCGATCGCTCGCGACGTAGAGCGCGACGTCGTCCGTTCGGTCGCCCGCCAGGAAGTCGGCGACGCGATCGTCGGTCATCGGCGGCGCTACGCCGCCTGCCAAGAAAAGCGCGTTGACACGCGGTGGCCTACTCCTCGTCCCCGTCGGCGTCCGCCGCGTCGTCCTCGTCGTCGGCCTCGGATTCGTCGGCGTCGTCGGCCTCCCCGGTGGCCTCGTCGTCATCGCCGTCGTCCGCGGCCGCCTCCTCGCCGTCCTCGGCCCCCTCCTGGTCTTCTGCATCGTCGTCCTCTTCTGTCTCCTCGGGTTCCCGCACGCCCAGGGCGACGAGCGGGTCGCCGTCGCCGCCGACGACCGTGGCGTTGATCTGGGCGACGGCGTCGGAGATCTCGCGACCGCGAACGGTGACGCGGCGGCGCTCGCCCTCGCGCGTCGGATCGTAGCCGGTCCCGCCGGTCAGGAGGATCTCCTCGAGTTCGGTGCCGCGGACGTCATCGCGAAGGGGACGGCCGGCGGCGTCGGACCCGCCGGTTATCTCCAGGGTGAAGCCCTCGATGCCGACCGCCGCGCCGTCGACCTCGTCGCCGATCTCTCGGCCGACGAAGCGATTCGCGTCCTGATCTTCGACCTCCCGGGTCACCGAGTGGCCCGAGTCCGGGTCGGAGACGACGACGTTGAACGTAGCCATATGCGATCGGACTGTTCGGCGGGCAAAAAGGCCATCGAACCGTGGGCGACCGTCGCCGGCGATCCGACGCGTCGGGACGGCGGTCCACCGATCCCCGCCCGAACGCGTTCGGGGCAACCCATCCACCCGCCGAGTGACGAGACGGACCCGTGACCGACACCGACTCCTGGCGACGATCGTTCGACGCCGTCGATCCGATTCGCGTGCGTGACCCCGTCGCGGAGGCACTCGGCGTCCTCCCGCCGGGCGAACCCTTCGCCGTCGAGTACGCGGACGTGGTGACGGTCGCGGGCCACTCCTGTCCCGCGGCGGCGGGCGCGTTTCGCGTGGCCGAGACCGGCCTCGACGCCCTCTACCCGGACGCGCTGCCGGTGCGCAGCGAGGTCGCCGTTCAGGTCGGCGGCGCCCGCGAGGACCACCCGATCGGCGTGATCGGTCGACTGCTCTCGGTCGTCACCGGGGCGGCCGGCGAGGACGGCTTTCGCGGCCTCGCGGACGGTTACGGGGGACGCGAGAACATGCTCGGGTACGCCGAGAGAGGTGGGGAGGGACTGCGCTTCGCGTTCCAGCGAACCGACACCGACCGGGCCGTCGAGGTCGCCTACGACATCGAGGCCGTCCCGGACCTCGGACCGGCGAAGGCCCACCTGCCAGAGATCCTGGAGGGTACCGCGGACGAGGACGATCGTGAGGCGTTCGAGGCCGCCTGGCACGGGCGCGTGGAGGCCGTGTTGACCGGGGACGACCTGTTCGCGACCGAGCAGGTCGAGCCGTTCGCCTGAGTGGGCCGCTACCGATCGAGATCCTCCCCCGACGGCGCGAGCGTCGCCGCGAGGTAGTCGAACTGGTCCTCGAACTCGCGGCGGCGCTGTCTCGCCACGAGGGTGGCGTCCAGGGCGGCACCGGCGATGCCACCGAGCGAGAACGTGGTCTCGGCGGTGACGCGGCTTCCCCCCTCGGTCGCGGTCACGACGTACTCGGTGCGCATGTGGTCGAAGATCCCCTCGACGGCCTCGAAGGCGAGGGCCGCGGCGGCGTCCCGGTCGAGGCGCACGGTCAACTCGATCGTCGCGAGGCCGAGTTCGCGGGCGACGGAGAAGGTGTCGCCGTCGGCCCGGACCTCGTCGAAGCCGGCGGCCGCGACGAACTCGCGGGGACGCTCGACGATGGCGGACCGGACCGCGGTGGGCGGGGCGGAGAGGGTTCGCGTGGCGGACACGGTGGTCATGGAGAGGCCGACGGTGGGGGCACAGAAGAGGACTGCTCCGAAGACGTTCGTCCAACCGGCCGCGCAACCCTTTTGAGCGTCTGCTGGCTACGATACCGTCATCGGATGCCCCGCGCCACGCTCACGATCACCCTGCCGGAATCGCTGTGGATCGGGTCGCTCTCGCGCACCTTCGCGGACGCGACGATGCGCATCCTGTCGGCCCTGCCGGGCGAGGAACGGGGCGTCGGCCTCGTCGAGGTGACCGCCCCCCGCCTCGAGGAGGTCCTCGCCGCCTTCGAGGAGGCAGACCCCGTCGCGGACATGGAGGTCCTCGAGCACGCTGACGGGACCGCGCTCCTCCAGTTCGAGACGACGAATCCGCTGTTGCTGTTCCCGATACAGAGCTCCGGCATCCCCCTCGAGATGCCCTTCGACATCGAGGACGGGAGTGCCACGTGGGAGGTGACGGCCTCCCACGACCGCCTCTCCGAACTCGGCGAGCAACTCGAGGCCTTCGGGATCCGCTACCGCGTCGAGGAGATCACCCACCAGTTCGAGAGCGAGGACCTGCTCACCGACCGCCAGGAGACCCTGATCGACCGGGCGCTGGAGCGGGGGTACTACGACACGCCCCGCACCTGCACGCTCACCGAACTCGCGGAGGACGTGGGCCTGGCGAAGTCGACGGCGAGCGAGACGCTCCACCGGGCCGAGGGCAAGATCGTCCGGGAGTTCCGAAGCGTCGAGGAGTGACCGGCCCGCCGCGAGCCGGGGGAGAACATGTTCGCCCCGCCGCGTAAGCACGCGACGCGGGTACCCCGACCCATGACCCCGCCCCACCGGGACCTCGACACGGACGAGCGACCGTTCGTCCTCATCTGGGAGGTCACCCAGGCCTGTGACCTCGAGTGCGAGCACTGCCGGGCCGACGCACACCCGGAGCGCCACCCGGCGGAGCTCTCGACGGCAGAGGGGAAGGCACTCCTCGATGACGCGGCCCGCTTCGGCGAGGGGCAACTGGTCGTCCTCTCCGGGGGCGATCCGCTGATTCGCGACGACGTCACCGAACTCGTCGCCCACGGGACCGACCGAGGCCTCCGGATGACGATGACCCCGAGCGGGACGGCCTCGCTCTCGCCCGCGGCCATCGCCGACCTGGCCGACGCTGGACTGAAGCGACTGGCCGTGAGCCTCGACGGGCCGACGGAGGCGGCCCACGACGACTTCCGGGGGGAGACGGGGACCTTCGAGCAGACCGTCGCCGCCGCGCGGGCCGCCCGCGAGCAGGGAGTCCCCCTCCAGGTGAACACGACCGTCACCGCCCAGACGGTCGAGGACCTGCCAGCGATGGCAGACGTCGTCGAGGACCTCGGCGCGGTGCTCTGGTCGGTCTTCTTCCTCGTGCCCGTCGGCCGCGGGGAGATCCTCGATCCGATCTCCCCGGAGCGCTCCGAGGAGGTCATGGGCTGGCTCCACGAGCAGGCGGCGACCCGCTCGTTCGGGGTGAAGACGACCGAGGCGCCCCACTACCGTCGTGTCGGTCTCCAGGGTGGGTCGTCCGAGGGAACCGGATCGCCCGAGGACGGGATCGGTCGCCGGAGCGGAATCAGGGCGGGCGACGGGTTCGCGTTCGTGAGCCACGTCGGCCTCGTGTATCCGTCCGGCTTCCTGCCGAAGGCCGCCGGCTCGGTGCGGGAGTCCTCGATCGTCGATATCTACCGGAACGCGAACCTCTTCGAGGCACTCAGGGACGAGGATCGGTACGAGGGGAAGTGTGGCAGCTGTGAGTTCAGGAACGTCTGCGGGGGGAGTCGGTCGCGGGCGTTCGCCTACACCGGCGACCCCCTCGAGAGCGACCCGCTCTGTCCGTACGTTCCCGAGGGCTACGACGGTCCGCTCCCCGACCAGACCCTCGAGGACGTCTCCGTGGGCGCGGACTGATCGGGGCTCGCCGGCGGGCCCAGGGCGCGACGGTGCCGCCCCGGTACCCGCTCGACTGGTCCGGTGGCCGGCAGTCGGCTCTCGACGATCGGCGATCGGTCCTCGACGGCCGGCGATCGGTCCCCGACGATCGCCCAGTCCTCGGCGGTCGATCAGTCCTCGACGATCGCTCAGTCCTCGGCGGTCGCGGTCCGCTCCCCGAACTCCTCCCGGACGGTCTGTACCTTCGGCTCCGCGTGGACCGAACAGTACCGGTCGCCGGGATTCTTCTCGTAGTAGTCCTGGTGGTGCTCCTCGGCCTCGTAGAAGGCGTCGAGGGGTTCGACCTCGGTCACGATGGCGTCGCCGCCGTAGGCGTCCGCCGCCTCCAGGCGCTCGATGAACCGGGTCGCCGTCTGGCGCTGGTCGTCGTCGTGGGTGAAGATCGCCGAGCGGTACTGGCTGCCGACGTCCGGCCCCTCGCGATCGAGCGTCGTGGGATCGTGGATGCGGAAGAAGACCGCGAGCAGGTCCTCGAAGGAGAGGGCGGTCTCGTCGTACTCGACGCGCACGCTCTCCGCGTGGCCCGTCTCGCCGGTCGAGACCTGCTCGTAGGTTGGATCCGGGACCGACCCGCCGGCGTACCCCGCCGTCACGGACTCGACGCCCTCGAGTTCCTTCATCGCGGCCTCGATGCACCAGAAGCAGCCGCCGGCCAGGGTCGCACGCTCGGTCATCGACCCCACTTGGCGCCAGAGGGTCACGAATCTGTCGGGGTCGACGCGGACGCCCCGCGACGGGCCCCAGACGCGAGTCCCGGGGCCGACCCCCCACGAACGATCGGGAGGATTTAGCATCATTCAAGGGGGCGCGCGTCCGTAGGTATGCCAATGCCAGATCCGAATCCGTTCGGAGCGATCCGCGACATCGAGATCGACGGCGACACGTACAAGATGGCGGACCTCTCCGCCCTCGAGGAGGCGGGCGTCATCGACGACGCGGACTCCCTCCCGGTGAGCATCCGCATCCTCATCGAGTCCGTGATCCGGAACGCCGACGGCGACCAGATCACCGAACAGGACGTCGAGAACGCGGCGTCCTGGCAGCCGGACGTCCCGGAGTACGAGGTCCCCTTCACGCCCTCGCGCATCGTCCTGCAGGACCTGACCGGGGTGCCGGCCGTCGTCGACCTCGCGGCCCTGCGCTCGGCGGCCGACCGGAAGGGCGTCGACCCGAACGTCGTCGAACCCGAGATCCCGGCCGACCTCGTCATCGACCACTCCGTCCAGGTCGACTACTACGGCTCGGAGGACGCCTACCAGAAGAACGTCGAGATCGAGTACGAGCGCAACGAGGAGCGCTACAAGGCCATCAAGTGGGCCAACCAGGCGTTCGAGGACTTCAGCGTCGTGCCCCCGGGAACGGGCATCGTCCACCAGGTCAACCTCGAGTACCTGGGCGAGGTCGTCCACGAGCGCCAGGACGACGGCGAGGACTGGCTCCTCCCCGACACGCTCGTCGGCACCGACAGCCACACCCCGATGATCGGCGGCATCGGCGTGGTCGGCTGGGGCGTCGGCGGGATCGAGGCCGAGGCCGCGCTGCTCGGCCAGCCCATCACCATGAAGCTCCCCGAGGTCGTCGGCGTCAAGCTGACCGGCGAGATGCCCGAGGGCGCGACCGCGACCGACCTCGTGCTCCACGTCACCGAGAAGCTCCGGCAGGTCGGCGTCGTCGACCGCTTCGTCGAGTTCTACGGACCGGGCGTCTCGGAGTTGACCGTCGCCGACCGGGCGACCATCTCGAACATGGCTCCCGAGCAGGGCTCGACCATCAGCATGTTCCCGGTCGACGAGGCCACCCTCGACTACCTGGAGCTCACGGGCCGCGATCCGGAGCACATCGACGTCGTCGAGACGTACCTCAGAGAGCAGGGCCTGTTCGGCGAGCAGAACCCCGAGTACACCGAGGAGGTCGAACTCGACCTGAGCACGATCGAGCCGAGCCTCGCCGGACCGAGCGAACCCGACCAGCGCATCCCGATGGGGGACATGAAGACCCACTTCCGGGAACTGGTCGAGGAGGAGACCGACTACGGCGAGGCCGACCCCGAGGCGCTCGACCGCTGGCTCGACAACGGCGGCAGCGCGCCGCCCCTCGACGAGGCCGACGACCTCCCGGTCGGTGACCTCAACGAGAAGTACGAGATCGAGATGCCGAACGGTCGCACGACCGAGTTCGGCCACGGCTCCATCGCGGTCAGCGCGATCACGTCCTGTACGAACACCTCCAACCCGTCCGTGATGATCGCGGCCGGGCTGCTCGCGCGGAACGCGGTCGAGGAGGGCATCGACGTCCCGCCCCACGTCAAGACCAGCCTCGCACCCGGGAGTCGGGTCGTCACGGAGTACCTCGAGGAGTCCGGACTCATGGAGGACCTCGAGGCGCTCGGCTACCACGTGGTCGGGTACGGCTGTACGACCTGCATCGGGAACGCCGGCCCGCTGCCCGACCCGGTCGAGGACGCCATCGACGAGCACGACCTCTGGGCGACCAGCGTGCTCTCGGGCAACCGCAACTTCGAGGCGCGCATCCACCCGAAGATCCGCGCCAACTACCTCGCGAGCCCGCCGATGGTCGTCGCCTACGGCCTTGCCGGCCGGATGGACATCGACCTGGAGGAGGACCCCCTCGGCCACGATCCGAACGGCGAGCCGGTCTACCTCGAGGACATCTGGCCCGACCAGGACGAGATCCACGAGGTCATGACGGCCTCGGTCCACAGCGAGATGTTCGAGGAGAAGTACGACTCCGTCCACGAGGGCGACGAGAACTGGGAGGCCCTCGACGCCCCGACCGGGGACGTCTACGAGTGGGACGACGACTCCACGTACATCCGCGAGCCGCCGTTCTTCAAGGACTTCCCGATCGAGAAGCCGGGCGTCGAGAACATCGAGGACGCGCGCTGTCTCATGACCCTCGGCGACACCGTCACCACCGACCACATCAGCCCGGCCGGCCCGTTCAGCACGGACGTCCCCGCCGGCGAGTACCTCGAGGAGCAGGGCGTCTCGCCCGGCAGATTCAACACCTACGGCTCGCGCCGTGGGAACCACGAGGTCATGATGCGTGGGACCTTCGCGAACGTCCGCATCGAGAACGAGATGCTCGACGGGAAGGAGGGCGGCTACACGATCCACCACCCGACCGACGAGGAGACCACCGTCTTCGAGGCCAGCGAGCGCTACCGCGACGACGGCACGCCGCTGGTCGTCATGGCCGGCACCGAGTTCGGCACCGGCTCCAGTCGGGACTGGGCGGCGAAGGGCACGGACCTGCTCGGGATCCGGGCCACCATCGCCGAGAGCTACGAGCGCATCTACCGCGACAACCTCGTCGGCATGGGCGTCCTCCCGCTGCAGTTCCAGGACGGCGACTCCTGGGAGGGGCTCGGCCTCGACGGCACCGAGGAGTTCACCATTCAAGGCCTCGAGGACGGCCTCGACGTCGAGGACGAACTCCACGTCGTCGCCGAGGACCCCGAGACCGGGGAGGTCACCGAGTTCGACGTGACCGCACAGGTCGGCACGCCGGCCGCGGTCGAGTACGTCGAGAACGGCGGCGTCCTCCACCTCGTGCTCCGCCGCCTGCTCCAGGAACAGCTCGAGTAGCGACGCCGACCGACTTCTCTCGCTCTCTATCTCTCGCTCTCCTCGCGATCCAGGCGCCCCAGTGAGGAGGCTGTCGGGAAAGACCCCACCGGAATCGGGAGACACAAACGGCCCGACCCGGTACCCGGCAACAGATGGAGGTCCGGTTCCTGGGCGGGGCGCGCGAGATCGGGCGCAGCGCCATCCTCGTCGACGACTCGCTGTTGCTCGATTACGGCGCCAGCACGGACGACCCACCGGTGACACCGCCCGACGTGGACCCCGACGCGGTCGTCGTCTCCCACGGCCACCTCGACCACGCGGGACTGGTGCCCGCCCTGTTGAAGGGCGGCGCCCGGCCCCCGGTCCACTGGACGGCGGCCACGCGCGACCTGACACGGATGCTCGCCGAGGACACCCTCTCGCTCCGCGGCGATCGATACGACCGCCCGTTCACCCGCGAGGAGATCGCGACGATCGGGGAGGTCTCGGTCACGCAGGACTACGGCGAGCCGTTCACCGCGGCGGGATACGAGGTGACGCTCACCGACGCGGGCCACGTCCCCGGCAGCGCGTCCGTCCTGGTCGACGATGGCGACACCCGACTGCTGTACACGGGCGACGTCAACACCGAATCCCAGCGACTCGTCGGCCCCTCGCGCGCCCGCCCAGACGCGGACGCCGTCATCGTGGAGAGCACCTACGCCCACGAGACCAGACCGCCCCGCGAGGAGATCGAGCGATCGTTCGTCCGAGCCGTCGAGGAGACCGTCCACCGGGGCGGAACGGTGGTGATCCCGGCCTTCGCCATCGGCCGCACCCAGGAGATCATGCACGTCTGTGCCGCGGCGGACATCGAGTGCTACGTCGACGGGATGGGCATCGAGGTCACTCGACGACTGCGCCAGACGCCCGCGTTCGTCCGCGACCCCGAGGCCTTCCGGCGAGCCAGCGGCCACGCCCGATTCGTGACGGGGCGGGACGGACAGCGCCGGCGCATCGCCGAGGGGAACACGGCGATCGTCACCACCGCCGGGATGCTCTCGGGCGGTCCCGCGATGACCTACGTCCCGGCGGTGGCCGGCGACCCCACGAACCTGATCGCCCTCACGGGCCACCAGGTGGCGGGGACGCCGGGACGGGACCTGCTCGAGACCGGCAGCGCCGAGATCGACGGCCAGCGCATGCCCGTGAGCGCACGCGTCGAACGGTTCGACTTCTCCGCGCACGCCGACGGCGAGGGACTTCGATCGCTGCTCGCCCACTACACGGACGCCACGATCCTCGCGAATCACGGGGATCGCTGTGCGGCCTTCGCCGCCGACCTCCGCGACGACGGCTTCGACGCGAGTGCGCCAGCGCGCGGAGCGGTCCGGAACCTCTGAGATTTACCGTCCCCCGGCGCGACGGTGAGAGTATGAGGGAGACGACCGTCACGATCCCGGCCGGCGAGGATCGGATCGCGGGGACGCTCTTCCGGCCGGATCGCCGCGCGCCGCCAGTCGTGATCATGGCGCACGGGTTCGCCGCCCGTCGCCACTGGGGGCTGCCCGCCATCGCCCGAACCTTCGCCGACCGCGGCCTGGCCGCGTTGACCCTGGACTATCGGGGATTCGGGGACAGCACCGGTTCCCCCCGACGGCTGGTCTCGGCCGCCAGACAGCGCGCCGACTACCGGCGGGCGATCGCCTTCGTCCGGGATCGCGAGGACCTCGACGGGGACGCACTCGCCCTCTGGGGGACGTCCTACAGCGGGGGACACGTCCTCGCGCTCGCGGCGACCGAGCGGATCGAGGCCGCCGTCGCCACCGTCCCGTTCACCGACGGCCTGCACGTCACGGCCCACGCACTCCGCCACGGCGGCGTCGACTCCCTCGGGAAGATGGGCGGGGCCCTCCTCCGCGAGGTCCCGAGCCTCCTCGGCCTCGGCGCGCCCCACGAAGTTCCGGTGGTCGACGACCCGGGCGAGGAGTTCGCCGTCCTCTCGGCCCCCCACGCCCGCGCGGGACTGCGGTCGATCGTCCCCGACGACGAGTGGGCCGCCTGGCCGAATCGGACCCCCGCCCGGGTCCTCCTCGAGATCCCCACGAACCGCCCAATCGCGCGAGCCCCCGCCGTCGACGTCCCCGTGTTCGTCCTCGCGGCGACGGACGACGACGTAGTGCCGAGCGGCGCCGTGGACAGACTGGTCGATCGACTCGACGACGTGCACCGGGTGCGCGTGCCCGGGGGGCACTTCGACGTGCTCACCGACCCGCTCGTCGATCGCGTCGCCGACCGGCAGGCCCGCTTCCTCGAGACCCACCTCGCGTGAACCCGCTCGAAGGAAAGCGTTTATCGTCGGCCGTCCGCTCGGTGCACGTGTGGGCCGGTAGCTCAGTTCGGCAGAGCGTCTGGCTTTTAACCAGACGGACGGGGGTTCAAGTCCCTCCCGGCCCGGTGCTGCGAGCAC
>JBDGUE010000025.1:0-42208 GCA_042216045.1 Halanaeroarchaeum sp.
CTTGAGGTTCGAAAGCGGCAGCCCCGATCCCATTAGCCGAATACGGCGACTGTAGCGCAACCAGATCAAGGACTAGACCATCACTACCCATACGAAGTAAAGATTCACCGCTGATCAGTACTTCCTGGTTTTCACCATAGTCGGCATAGAGAACCGTGTTTTCGTAGATTATCGTTGGCTCGGGCTCGAGATAATTATAGCCTGCATTATAGACCAAGAAACGAGTTGAATCTGGACACTCGGCGGGCAAATTCTGGCCCTCCCCTTGCAGTACGACAGTAATGGGCCTGCTTTCCGTCGTCCGGAGGGTCGCCGAGACCGGGGCCGGATTCACCCCGAAGGTGTGACGGGGGTAGAGCATCCCCAGGTCCACCGTCACCGGAGCGGTGGCGGCCCCCTGTGCCGCCCCCACGACCGCGTTGCGCACCTCGAGCATGTCCTCGCGGACCTCCATGCTGTGCTCGAACTCGGCGGACTCGTTCTCCTGGGGGACGATCTGGGACTGGTAGGTCGCCAGCAGGATGACGAGGATGGCGAACAGGAGGATGGCCCCCACCTGGACCGACTGCCCCCGGTCGTCGTCCCACAGGTCCATACCCGGTCAGGGGAGGCGGAGTGCCATAAGTGTGGGTCCCCGGCCGGGTCGTCGAAACCGGTAAGGCCCAGACCACCCGCCATTGGTGCATGCCATCTGCACTCGTCACGGGATCCTCCCGGGGGATCGGACGGGCCGTAGCGCTTCGCTTCGCGGCGGACGGGTACGACGTCGCGGTGAACTACCACACGAGCGAGGCGGCGGCCGAGGACGTGGCCGCGGCGGTCCGGGACCGGGGACAGGAGGCCGTCGTCGTGGGCGCGGACGTCTCGGATCCCGAGGCGGCCGGTCGGCTCGTCGAGACGGCGGCCGAGTCCCTCGGCGGACTCGACCACCTGGTGAACAACGCCGGGATCGATCAGCACGTCCACACCGAAGACCTGGACCCCGCGGACTTCGACCGGATCATGGACGTCAACGTCAACTCGGCGTTCGCGGTGAGCAAGGCCGCCCTGCCCCACCTCCGAGCGTCGGCGGAGGACGCCTCGATCACGAACGTCTCCTCGATCCTCGCACACGTCGGGGCGCCCATCGAGGCCCACTACGCGAGTTCGAAGGGCGCGCTGCTCTCGCTCACGCGCAGCCACGCGCGGGACTTCGCGCCTGAGATCAGGGTCAACGCGATCGCGCCGGGCCACGTGGAGACGGACATGACCGACGACCGGACCCCCGCCGAGGAGGCCGACCAGCTGGCCGACATCCCGGTGGGCCGATTCGGCCAGCCGGCGGACGTCGCCGAGGCGGCGGCCTACCTCCGCGACGCGGGGTTCGTGACGGGGGAGACGCTCAACGTCAACGGCGGCGAGGACATGCGGTAGGTGGGAACCGACGGAAGATTCAGGTTTCGGACCCCACAACTTCCGGTGTGGAGAGCGAGCGCGGCGCCACCGAAACGGTCGGGACCATCCTCATGCTGGCAGTCGTGGTGACGACCATAACCCTCGCCGGTGCGGCCATCTTCTCGGCGAACGCACCGAACACGCACCCCGTGGCCGAGTTCGCCGGGAGCGTGAACGGGTCAACGATGTCCCTCGAACACGTGGGAGGTGAACCGATCCAGGACGAGAACTTCGTCGTGATCCTTCGGGAGTCCGGGACCAGCATCGACGGTACCGAGGGATCGCCGCTCTCGGGGGCCGACAGCGATGGCCTGTTCGAACCGGGAGAACGATGGGTGTTTTCTGTCGACCACAAGGCGACTCCGGGGGAACCCGTCGCCATCGTGCACACGGCCCGAGACCGGGTCCTCCTCGACGAACTGACCCTCGAGAGCGGGACCGTCACGGCGAGTGCGCCGACTCCCACCGTATCGACCTCGACTCCGACGACGGCGACCACGACTACCAAGTCGACGACGGGTGCCGATACGGGCGATTCCGAAGGCTTCTGGTCGTGGTTCTGTCGCGTGTTCTGGTGGGTGTGTCGGCTCTTCCTCTGAGTGGGTTCGACGATCGACGACCACATCATAGACAAATACATATGTCGCCCGTCGGTACCACCGCCTATGACAGACGTGGGCATCGACGCCATCGAGTTGTGGTCCGGGAAACTCCGCTTCGACCTGGCGGAGGAGTTCGCGCCCGTCAAGGGCGACGACCCCGAGAAGTACACGAAGGGCCTCGGGCTCTTCGCGTCCTCGTTCCCCGACGCCTACGAGGACGTCGTCACCATGGGCGCCAACGCGGCGCTCCGATTGATGCGGCGCAAGGACATCGCGCCGGAGGACGTGGGGCGCATCGACGTGGCGACGGAGAGTTCCTTCGACAAGTCCAAGCCGCTCTCGACGTACATCGCGGGGGCCCTCTCGAGCGTCCTCGACGGCGAGTTCACGCACGCCAACAAGGGCGAGCGCAAGTTCGCCTGCCTCTCCGGGACCCAGGCCCTCGACGACGCGTACAACTGGATCAGGGCGGGGCGGAATCGCGGTCGGGGCGCGCTGATCGTCACGACGGACACGGCACTCTACGAGCGCGGTGACGCCGGCGAGGCGACCCAGGGAGCCGGTGCCGTCGCCATGTACGTCGCGGAGGATCCGGACGTCGTACGCTTCAGCGAGGCGCAGGGGATCGGCTCCCTCGACGAGACCGACTTCCTCAAGCCGAACCAGCAGTTCCCGAGCGTCGACGGGAAGCGCTCGATGCAGGTCTATCTCGCGCGGATGCGCGAGGCCCTCGAGGACTTCGAGAGCCAGGTCGGCCGCACCCACCCCGACGACTACCGGTTCATCCCGTTTCACACCCCGTTCCCGGGGATGGTCCGAAAGGCCGCCCGTCTTGGCTTCCGACACATGATCCGGGACACCGACATCGAGGAGGATCTCGCCGACGACATCGGCCGCCAGCCCCGGGAGGCCGACTACGCGGACCGCGAAGCCTTCGAGGAGGACATCCGCGCGTACATGGACGAGTTGACCGAGACCGAGGCCTACGAGGAGTGGTTCGACCGGGTCATCGACCCGACCCTGTACGTCTCGCGACGGGTGGGCAACTGGTACACCAGTTCGGTCCACATCGCTCGGATCAGCGCGCTCATCCACGCCGCCCGTGAGGACATCGACCTCGCGGGGGAGTCGTTCCTCGTCGGGTCGTACGGCAGCGGTGCCCAGGCCGAGATCCACGAGGAGACCGTACAGCCCGGCTGGCACGAGGAGATCCGGGAGAACACCGTCGACGAGCAACTCGAGGCGCGCGTCGACATCGACTACGGCGAGTACGAACTGGTCCACGACCAGCACAACCTCGAGAAGGGCAACGAACTCGAACCGTTCACCACCCCCGAGGGCGAGTTCGTCTTCGACGGCTGGGGGCCGATGAACGAGCGACAGTACACCTACGTCGAGTGAATCAGGGGAGGTCGTCCAGGCGATCGAGCATCGTGTCGAGGTCGAGTTGGGTCACGGCGAGCGAGAACCCGTCGCGTTGGGCCAGCGTGGGCGCGTGTTCCCAGAGGTCCGCCTCGGCGATGCCGTGGAGGAGGACGGCGTTCGGTTTCGGATTGACGACGCGCAGGGCCACGAGGGGCGACTCCCCGCGCGTGACGCTCGTGAACCCGAGGACGCGGTTCGTCGACTGCCCGTAGAGTCGGTAGAATTCGTCCGAGGAGAGCCGCGAGATGGCCTGGATGCTGTCGATGACGGTGTGACCGCTCACGCGCTCTCGATCGCCCGCGACGACCTCCGTCGCCTCGATCGCGTCGTACACCCTGGAGAGGGAGACGGTCGTCGGATACTCGCGAAGGTCGAGGACGACGTCGCTCTCGAAGCCGGCGGAGAGCACCCGGGCGTACTGGCGGATGTGATCGCCACCCCGACGCTCGTCGATGTCGAGGAGCGCGTACACGAGTCGGCTCACCAGGCCGATCCCGGGGCTCTCGCGACGGCCGCTCTCGTAGTCGGAGACGACGGACGACGAGACGTCGAGTTCCGTGGCCAGGTCGGTCTGGGAGACGTCGAAGTCGGTGCGCCACTTGCGCAGCGTCGCGCCCGGGTCGTCGCTGAGGGTGATCTCGCCCGCGATTCGCTCTGCCAGTCCGTCACGCGGGTCGGCGTCCATACCCGCGGTTGGCCGTGAGGCCCGAAAAGGGTACCGAACGGTTTCGACAGGTGCCGAATCGCGGCCCGCACGGGATGCGTCGTCGGCCAGGCGATCGCGGCGCCGACGAACAAAGGCTAACTGTCCGGCCCGCGATCCACGGCCGTGATCAGACCATACGAGCCCGCGGACGCCGGGGCACTCTGGACCCTCAAGCAGGCCTTCGAGCGGGGGCTGGGGACGGGCACCGGCGACGAGGAGAAGGCGAGCGCGTACGACGACAAACTCGACGACGCGTACCGCGAGGACTACCTGGAGTGGGTCGACCGGTGCGCGAGCGAGGACCCCCGGGCCGTCCAGGTCGCGACCGACGGCGAGGACCTCGTGGGCTACGCCTTCGTCCTCCCCGCCTCCCTCGCGTACATCTGGGACGCGGCGGTCCTGAACGAGATCTTCGTGGCCGAGTCCCACCGCGGCACGGACGTCGGCGACGACCTGATGGAGGCCGCACTCGCGGTCGCCCGCGACCAGGACCTCCCGCTCGACAGGGTGGTCCTCGACGTGGATCGCGAGAACGACCGCGCACGGGCCTTCTACGAGCGATGGGGGTTCGACCACTGGGGCGAGATGGTCGCGAGAGAGCTCTGAGGTGGCTCCGCAACCACTAAACGCGACTCTCCCCTCTCCCCGACAATGACCGACTGGACCGAGAAGTACCGTCCGCAGTCGTTGTCCGAAGTCCGCGGCAACGACTCGGCGCGCGACGACCTCGAGGAGTGGGCCCGCACGTGGGAGGACCACCGGGAGGCCGTGATCGTCCACGGGAGTCCGGGCGTGGGGAAGACGTCGGCCGCCCACGCGCTCGCCGCCGACAAGGGCTGGGACGTGATCGAGTTGAACGCGAGCGACCAGCGGACGGCCGACGTCATCGAGCGGGTGGCCGGCGAGGCCGCAAAGAGTGGGACGCTCGGTGGCGGCAGCGGCGACCGGAAGCTGATCGTCCTCGACGAGGCGGACAACGTCCACGGGAACGCGGATCGCGGCGGGACCGGAGCCATCACCAGCCTCGTAAAGGACGCAGACCAGCCCATCGTGCTCATCGCCAACGAGTACTACGACATGAGCCAAGGGCTGCGGAACGCCTGTCGAGAGATCGAGTTCCGTGACGTCACGAAGCGATCCATCCTCCCGGTCCTCCGGGACGTCAGCCGTCGCGAGGGCGTCGAGTACGAGGACGACGCCCTCGAGGCCCTGGCAGAGAAGAACGCCGGCGACCTCCGCTCTGCGATCAACGACCTCCAGGCGCTGGCCGAGGAGCGAGACGTCCTCACCGAGGACGACGTCGTGACGGGCGATCGGGACCGGACGGAGGGCATCTTCGACTTCCTCGACGCCGTGATCAAAGAGGAGGACGCCCGGGGCGCCCTGACCATGGCCTACGACGTCGACGAGACGCCCGACGACCTGATCCACTGGGTCGAGGACAACCTCCCGAAGGACTACCACGGGTCGGAGTTGGCCACCGCCTACCGGTCGCTGGCGCGGGCCGATCGGTGGCTCGGGCGCGTTCGGGCCACCCAGAACTACTCGTACTGGCGGTACGTCACCGACAACGTCGCCGCCGGCGTGGCGGCCGCCCGGGAGGGCGAGAAGGGGGGCTGGACCCGGTACGGACCCCCGAGTTACTGGAGCAAACTCGGCCGTTCGCGCGGGGCACGCGAGACCCGCGATTACGTCGCTCGCGCCATCGCAGAGGAGAGCGGCGTGAGCATGAGCACGGCCCGGCGCGAGGTCGTCCCCTATCTGTCGGTGATGACCCACCACTGCAAGAACCGCGAGTTGACCGTCCGGATGACTGCGGCCCTCGACCTCGAGGCCGAGCACGTCTCCTTCGTCACCGGCAGCGGCGAGGACACGAACAAGGTGCAATCGATCGTCGAGGACGCCCGCGAACGCCGGGAGGAGGCCGCCGTCGAACACGGTGGCTCGGCCTTCGAGGGGGCGACGGCTGGCGGGACGGACGACGAACCCGCCGGTTTTGCCGTGCAAGCGGAGGACGAGGACGGCGAGCAGGAGACGACGGAGGCGGACGAAGAGGGAGAGATGGCAGCGGAGAGCGAGAGGCCCGAGACGGCGGAGGAGGACGAGAACCAGTCGGGCCTCGACGACTTCTTCTGAGGGATCGAACCGGCCGGAGACGACGTCTCTCGCCAGGCGGTCCTCACGCGGGCCCCCGAGGGCACGTCTCGGAGGGGACTCGCATGGCGAGTGCCCCACGGTGAGTGCACACCGGAGAACCGAACGCGACGGGAAGGCGCACCCGGGGGACGCGGGGTGGACGCCGGGGCGGCCCACCGGATGCTTTTTGAGCGCACCGGGCGAGGCCATCGGTATGCGCGCAGCCGTCCTCCGGGAGTACGACGAGCCGCTGTCGATCGAGTCCGTCGAGCGGCCCGCCCCCGACCCGCACGGCGTCGTGGTGGAGACCGAGGCGTGTGGGATCTGTCGGAGCGACTGGCACGCCTGGAAGGGCCACGGCGAGTGGGCCGACGACCAGGTCCCCCTGGGACAGATCCTGGGTCACGAGCCAGCGGGCGTCGTCGCCGCCGTCGGGGCGGACGTCGAGGCCTTCGAAGTGGGCGACCGAGTGGCGGTCCCCTTCAGCCTGGGGGACGGCACCTGCCGACACTGCCGGAACGGGCACGGGAACGTCTGCGAGGACGGGTACGCGCTCGGGTTCGAGCCAGCGGCACAGGGCGCCTTCGCGGAGTACGTCCACGTCCCCGAGGCGGAGTACAACCTGGAGGCACTCCCCGAGGGGGTGTCGTTCACGGCCGCTGCCGCCATGGGCTGTCGGTTCATGACGGCCTTCCACGCGCTCTCCCACCAGGTCGCCGTCGACGCCGGCGACTGGGTCGCGATCCACGGGTGCGGTGGGCTCGGCCTCTCGGCGGTCCAGATCGCCGACGCGCTGGGGGCCCGCGTCGTCGCGGTCGACGTCCGCGAGGAACCCCTCGAGATGGCCGCCGATTTCGGGGCGGCTCGGACGGTGAACGCCGCCGAGACCGACGCCGCAGAGCGCATCCGCTCGCTTTCCGACGGCGGGGTCCACGTCTCGATGGACGCCCTGGGATCGGCGGAGACGGTTCGGGCATCCATCGACTCGATTCGACCCCGGGGAACCCACGTCCAGGTGGGGCTGACCGCGGCCGACGACGCGGGCGAGATCTCCCTCCCGACCGACGCGATGACGCGCCACGAGATCTCCTTCGTGGGGGCGCGCGGGATGCCGCCGACCCGGTACGACGAGTTGTTCCGGTTCGTCGCGGAGGAGCGCGTCGATCCGGCGGCCCTGGTCACCGCCCGGGTCGCCCTGTCCGACGTCCCGGAACGGCTCGCGGCGATGGACGACTTCGACACGGTGGGCGTGGAGGTCGTCACCGACTTCGGCGAGGGCCACGAAGCGGAGTGATCCCCGCCGCGGGACGTGGACGAGCGTATCGACGATTGGCGGATCGGAGATTCGACAGTGGGTAGCTTTTTGCCGGTTGGCTCTGGAGGATGAGCCATGGGACTCGAGGAAGATTCACTCGACTATCACGAACGCGAGCCACCCGGAAAGATCGAGATATCGACGACGAAACCGGCGAGCACCCAGCGCGACCTGAGTCTGGCCTACTCGCCGGGAGTCGCCGGGCCCTGCCGGAAGATCGACGAGAACCCGGAGGACGCCTACCGGTACACGGCCAAGGGCAACCTGGTCGGCGTCATCTCGAATGGGAGTGCCGTCCTGGGTCTCGGCGACATCGGCGCGCAGGCCGCAAAGCCCGTGATGGAGGGCAAGGGCGTCCTGTTCAAGCGCTTCGCCGACATCGACGTCTTCGACCTCGAACTCGACTTCGAGGGAGCCGAGGACATGATCGAGACGATCGACGCCCTCGAGCCCGCCTTCGGGGGAATCAACCTCGAGGACATCAAGGCCCCGGAGTGCTTCGAGATCGAAGAGCGCCTGGGCGAGCGCATGGACGTTCCCGTGTTCCACGACGACCAGCACGGGACCGCGATCATCAGCGGGGCAGCGCTCACCAACGCCGTGGACCTCGCGGACAAGGACATGTCGGACCTCGAGGTCGTCTTCTCGGGGGCAGGGGCGTCCGCGATCGCCACCGCCCGCTTTTACGTCTCCCTCGGGGTCGAGAAGGACAACGTCACCATGTGTGACTCCTCGGGCATCATCACCGAGGAGCGCGCGGCGGCAGACGACGTCAACGAGTTCAAAAAGGAGTTCGCCCGCGACGTCCCGGAGGGCGATTTGGCCGACGCCATGGAGGGCGCCGACGTCTTCGTGGGCCTCTCGGTGGGCGGCATCGTCTCCGAGGAGATGGTGCAGTCGATGGCCGAGGATCCGATCGTCTTCGCGATGGCCAACCCGGACCCGGAGATCGGCTACGAGGAGGCGAAGCGGGCCCGGGAGGACACGGTCATCATGGCCACCGGACGCTCTGACTACCCCAACCAGGTCAACAACGTCCTCGGGTTCCCCTTCATCTTCAGGGGCGCCCTCGACGTTCGGGCCACCGACATCAACGAGGAGATGAAGATCGCGGCCGCCGAGGCGCTCGCGGACCTCGCCCGCCAGGACGTCCCCGACGCGGTCGTGAAGGCCTACGGCGACCAGCCCCTCCAGTACGGCCCGGATTACATCATCCCGAAGCCCGTCGATCCCCGGGTCCTCTTCCAGGTGGCGCCGGCCATCGCCGAGGCCGCGATGGACTCCGGGGTCGCCCGACGGGAACTCGACCTCGAGGAGTACGCCGAGCGTCTCGAGGCCCGCCTCGGCAAGTCCCGAGAGATGATGCGGATCATGATCAACAAGGCCAAGCGCGACCCCAAGCGGGTCGCACTGGCCGAGGGCGACGACGAGAAGATGATCCGGGCCGCCTACCAACTCGAGGAGGAGGGCATCGCGAACCCGGTGCTGATCGGCGATGCAGCCACGATTCGCGACCAGATCGACCGGCTCGGCCTCGAGTACGACCCGGACGTCGAGGACCCGAACGACGCACACGAGGAGTACGCCGATCGGCTGCACGAGTTGCGAAAGCGAAAGGGCATCACCCGCAGCGAGGCCGAGTCGCTGATCGGCACCGACCCGAACTACCTCGGGAGCGTGATGGTCGAGACGGGCGACGCAGACGCCCTCCTGACGGGACTCACCCACCACTACCCCTCCGCGCTCCGGCCGCCACTGCAGGTCATCAGGACCGCGCCCGACGCCGAATTCGCCGCCGGCGTCTACATGTTGACGGTGGAAAACAAGGTGCTCTTCGTGGCGGACACCACGGTCAACCAGGATCCGGGCACGGAGGAACTCCAGGAGATCGCCCGGCACACCGCGGACCTCGCGCGCGATTTCAACGTCGATCCGCGGGTGGCCATGCTCTCCTACTCGAACTTCGGAAGCGTGGACAACGAGGGGACGAAGAAGGTCCGCGACGCCGCCCAGGCCCTGCGGACGGACGAGGACATCGAATTCCCGGTCGACGGCGAGATGCAGGCAGACACGGCGGTCGTCGAGGACATCCTCACGGGCACCTACGAGTTCGCCGACCTCGACGAACCGGCGAACGTCCTGATCTTCCCCAACCTCGAGGCCGGCAACATCGGGTACAAACTCCTCCAGCGGGTCGCCGACGCCGAGACCATCGGCCCGATGCTGGTCGGCATGGACAAGCCGGTCCACGTCCTCCAGCGCGGCGACGAGGTCAAGGACATCGTGAACCTCGCGACCGTCGCGGTCGTCGACGCCCAGGAGGAGTGAGACGCCCCGGTGGTGGCTCTGGTGTGGGGTGGTATCCCCCTCTCTCGGGGGTCCCCTCGCACTCGGAGACGATCCGGCGGTCCCTCGGTCGCCACAGTGACGTCCCGCGGGCCCGACTCGGACCGGCCTCGATCACTCGGGGGCACCCACCGCCGTCGGTGAGGCGGTTCGGTCGACCAGTCCGCCGTCAGTCGGTCGCGTGCCGGTCGGCCCGTGACGGCGGTGGAACCTGCTCGACGGATCGGCCGCGACGGGACGGTCGACTGTCGCCCGCCGGATCGAGGTGGTGGTACTCCTCGGGCGCGTTCGCGAGCGGGTGAGCGGGATTCTCCCGCCCGTTGACCACGGCGGCCCGCACGTCGTCGAAGCCCGCGATCCGCGCCTCGATGCCGCGCCAGTGGTGGTCGACGCCGGGGGGATGCGAGAGGTTCCTGAACGGCCGGAAGTCGGATCCGCGAGTGGCGAGGACGGCCGCGTTAACGTTCGAGGCGAGGTCGTCGTGATCGAGGAGGACGCCGACGGCGGCGTCCCCCGGGACCCGACTGGCGAGGGCGTCCAGACCGAGGTGGAGGGCCCGGTACTCCGCCACGTTGTTGTCCGGGGGCTGGTCGACGACGGCCAGTCTGGCCAGGCGTTCGCCGTCGCGGGCCTCGATGACCACGCCCAGTCCGCCGCCCTCCCGGGAGAACGAGCCGTCCGTCGCGACGTAGTAATCGCGATGGTGAGTGGTCGGCGGGTGGGCGATGTGCGGCGTGGGAGCGTCGTCGAAGGCGTCGCGCAGCGTGGGCCGGCCCATGGCGGCCATATCACCCGTTGCCGGTCGGCCCCCTTAAATCGATTGCCGGTCCGCCCAAACACCTACGACGGGTCCGCCCGTCGTCTCGGACATGAAGGTCCGTGACGTCATGACCCGGGACGTGGAGACGGTCCAGGAAGACGAGGAAGTGAGCGACGTCCTCACGAAGCTCGCCCGTCGGGACTTCACCGGATTTCCGGTCGTCGACGACGACGCCAGACTCGTCGGCATCGTGACCCAGCGCGACCTGGTCTCGATCTTCCAGCCGAGCGATCGCACGCTCTGGATCCCGGTGGGCTTTCCCCCGTTCCTCGAACCGGTCGAGTACGCAGTCGACGTCTCCTGGAACGATCTCGACGTGAATCTCGACCTGCTCCGGTCCGCCGGCAAGCCCGTCGGCGACGTCATGACCAGGGAGGTGGTGACGATCGAACCGGACGCGTCGATCGACGACGCCCTCGCGTTGCTCGCCGATCGGGAACGGGACATCAACCGCCTCCCGGTCGTCGTCGACGGCTACGTCGAGGGAATCGTCACCCGACAGGACCTCCTCTCTGCCCTCCACGAGCGGCGCGGGTGACCGGCGCGGATCGAAACCGTAAACGGCGGCCGCCGCCCACGGTCGGTCGTGTCCACGCATCGGAATCTCGGTCTGTTCCTCGCACTGGCGGTGCTGTGGGGGACGGCGTTCATGGCGATCAAGGCCGGTCTCGAGTCCTTCGGGTCGGCTCCGGTCCTCTTCGCGGCCGTTCGGTACGACGTCGCCGGCGCCATCATGCTCGCCTACGCGGCCCTCACGGTGGATCGCTGGCGCCCCCGCGGCCGGTCGGAGTGGACCCAGGTGATCATCGGGGGCGTTCTGCTCATCGCCGCCTATCACGCCTTCCTCTTCGTGGGCGAGCGCCACACCACCAGCGCCGTGGCCGCGATCATCGTGAGTCTGAGTCCGGTGCTGACCACGGGGTTCGCCCGCGCGCTCCTCCCGAGCGAGCGGTTGAGCGCGACCGGCATCGCCGGACTGCTGATCGGCCTCCTGGGCGTCGGCATCCTGACGGATCCGGGCGCCGGAGCGCTCACCGATCCCGCGGCGGTCGGCGAGGTCCTGATCCTCATGGCCACGCTCTCCTTCTCGCTCGGGACGGTGCTCACGCGGACGGTCGAGGCCGATCTCCCGACGGAGACCATGGAGGCGTGGTCGATGGTCATCGGGGCCGGCGTGATGCACCTGGTCAGCGTCGCCCTCGGCGAGGACCCCTCGACGGTCGCGCTGACGCCCCAGGCCATCGCAGCCCTCGCGTACCTCTCGCTGGGGGCCTCGGCGCTCGGGTTCCTCATCTACTTCGACCTGCTCGAGCGGCTCGGGCCGATCGAGATCAACCTCGTCTCCTACGTGGCCCCGGTCTTCGCTGCACTCTCCGGATGGGTGTTCCTCGCCGAGACGCTCACGCCGACGACGGTGCTCGGGTTCCTCGTCATCTTCGCCGGCTTCTGGCTGATCAAGCGCGAGGCGCTCGCCAGCGAGGTCGACCGACTCCGGCGACGGCTCCGGTGAGCGGGACCGGGTCACGGCCGGAGAGAGAACGGCTGACGGGTGCGAGTGCCGACACGCCGGTCGGCACGAACCCCCCGGAGGTTCGTGTCGGCGGGGACCCGACCGGTCAGTGCCCGGCGCGATAGCGGCGGCCACCGATCAGGGCCAGGGCGTGGACTGCGATCAGGGCGGCGAACGCGACGGCCTCCGCGCCGGTCCCGATGCCCGTGAGGAACAGCGGGAGGTAGACGAAGGGCATGACCACGGCGGCCCAGAACGCGAGGGCCTCGATGGGGCGGACGACCGTCTCGTATCCGGAGAGGGCCTCCGCGAGGACGTTCGCAGGACGGCTCTCCTCGAGGGCGGGGGAGGTGGAGGGGCGTGACATGGGATCGATGCCTCGTCTCACTCCAGGGTCGCCCGGACGTTATAATGGGTCGTTCGTTGGCCGAAATTCACGCCGTTTCACCACCGGTACGCCGAGCCTTCCACGTTTCATCGCGTACTGAGCGCACCGCTAACAGTTCATCGATCGATCTACGGACGTCTGAGTGGGACGCGTGGCGACGGCGGCGAATCGACACCCTGAACCACCGGCACGCCGCGTGCCCAGACGCGATGTACGACGACATCCTGGTTCCGACCGACGGGGGCGCGGACGTCGACCGAATCGTCGACCACGCCCTCGAGATCGCAGCACCCCGAGACGCGACCGTACACGCCCTCTACGTCGTCGACACCCGTTCGTTCATCACGCTCGCCGACGACACCGTCGAGGACGTCGTCACGGAACTCACGGCGGAGGGCGAGGCCGCGACGTCGGCCGTGACCGACCGCGCCCGCGAGGCCGACCTCGCGGCGACCGGCGAGGTGCGCCGGGGGAACCCGACCGAGGTCATCCTGGATTACCTCTTCGAGACCGACGTCGACCTCGTCGTCATGGGTCACCACGACGACGACCAGCGGGCCATGTTCGGGAGCGTCACCGAGCAGGTCGTCTCCGAGACGACGGCACCGGTCCTGACGGTCCCCCTCGGGGACTGACACCCGGCATTTATCGGGATCGGCGGAGATCGATCCACATGGCGCAGTTGACGGACCGCCTCGGTGCTCGTTCGGCCGTCCTCCTGACGACCGCGGTGGGCGTGCTCTCCATGCTCACCGGGATGGCGGCCATCGGGACCAGGGAGTACGTGGCGCTGCTCCCGGTCCCCGCCGCCGTTAGCGCGCTCGCGGGATTCACGGGGGCGCTGACGGGGTTCGTGGTGCTCATCGCGGCACTGGGGCTCCGGCGGCACCTCGCGATCGCGTGGTACGCCACGGTCGTCCTGATCCCGTTCGCCGCACTCCAGGGGCTGGTGCAGTCGAGTGTCCTCTCCCTCCCGCTGGTCGGCCTCGGCGGGGTCGCGATGGCGACGGTCGTCCGGAACCGGCGTCACTTCGACCGAGGGCTGTCGCTCTCGCCCACGCAGACGGCGGCGACGGTCGCCGTCCTCGGATCCCTGGGGTACGGGTCCGTCGGCGCCTACGCGCTCCGCGAGCAGTTCGTGGGCGTCGAGACGGCCACCGACGCGGTGTACTACGCACTCGTCACGGCGAGCACCGTGGGCTACGGCGACGTCACCCCACGCACGTCACTGGCCCGCTGGTTCGGAATGACCGTCGTGGTCCTCGGCGCCGCGAGCTTCGCCGCGGCCCTCGGAGCGCTCCTCGGACCGGCCATCGAACGCCGCCTCGCGCACACACTCGGACGCATGAGCGAACAACGATTCGACCTGCTCGAGGGCCACCTCGTGGTCCTCGGCACCGGCGATCTGACGGAACCGATCCTCGAAGAACTCACGGAGGAGCGTCTCGTCGTCGTCACCGACGACGTCGACCGCGCGGCCGCCCTCCGCGATCGCGGTCACGACGTCCTGACCGGCGATCCGAGCGACGAGGACGTGCTCGGTCGGGTCGGCGTCGAGTCCGCCCGGGCCGTCCTCGCGGCGACCAACAGCGACGCGGACGACGCCTTCGCGATCATGACCGCGCGCGAACGCGACGACGAGGTCCCCATCGTCGCCGCGGCGACCGACCGCGACAACGTCCGGAAACTCAAGCGGGCCGGGGCCACCACGGTCATCAGCCCCCAGGTGCTCGGCGCCCACCTGCTGGTCCAATCCGCCCTCGGGACCGCGGGCATCGAGGCCGTCGCGGACGAGATCATGGACGCAGAGGGCTCGATCGACGCCGACGCGGGTGACGAGCCATGAGCGAGGACGATCGCGGCGACGCGACGGTCGAGGACCTGATCGACGAACTCGAGGACATCGAGGACGCGGTCGCGGACCCGGCGTCGCGAGAGCGCGTGACCGGGGCGATCGAGACGGCGAGACGCGTCGACACCTCACCGGTCTTCGGCCAGGTGATCCGGGGGTTCGACCGGGCGGACTTCACCGAGGCCGTCGTCGGGTCGCTGCTGGTCGGCGTCCCGCTCTTCATGGAGGGGGCCACGGTCGACGTCGCGGCCCACCTCGCCACCAACCCGCTCGCGATGGTCGCGACGGTGGCCATCGTCGCCGTCGTCACCGTCGGGGTCGTCTACGTGGCCGACATCCAGGACGTCCGCGTCCAGCGGGCGTACTTCGGCGTCGTCCCGCGACGACTCGTCGGGGTCGTCGTGGCGGCCGTCCTCACCGCCGTCGTCGTGATGACCCTGTGGGGGCGCATCGAGTGGTCGACGCCCTGGATCGCACTCAATCGGGTCCTGGTCGCGCTCGTGCCGATGTCTCTCGGGACCGCCCTGGGGGACATCCTCCCCGGGAGTTGAGTTCTCTCCCCCACGGAAGGGGGCCACGCCACGACGCGGCGAGAGTTCCACGACGTGACGGTGTGGCCGAATCGCTCCTCCCGGGGCAGCCGACGTCGGTCCAATCGACGATGGCACCGAAAGCTACAATGATCGCGAACGAGGGCGTGAAGAGACACCGATGCGAAATCCGTGGCAGCGAGCAGATGACGTGCCGGACGACGCGGGGATCGGTCGCTCGAACCGCGGGCTCTGGGTCTTCGGTGCGTTTCTCTGGGCCGTCGTTCTGGGGACCGGGACGCTCGTCATCGTCGCCGGAGACGGTGAGGCGATCCAGATGGTCGTCGCGGTACTGAAACTGGTGGGAGTCGGACTCGGCGTGTTCCTCCTCGGGTGGCTCGTCCACGCCGCCCTCAGGAGACTCCACCTCTTCGGGGGGACCCTCGCCGCGGTCTTCAGAGCCGGATTTCTCCTCGTCGCGTTTCCCGTCGCGACCTGGCTCCTCGCGGACCATCTCGGCGTGTTCGACGGGGCGCTGATGGACGCGGTGGGACGGGAACTCTCGATCGACGGTTTCGGCGGGCGACTGCTGGGACCGGTCAGGGACGCCCTCGAGGACCTCGTGCCCTGGGCCAACTGAGGACGCCGTCGGGAATCGACCGACGCTTGGCCGACGAGTGCACCTCCTGGGCCAGTCGGCGTCGTCTTCTCAGCGAGGTCGGCACCGCACTCGCTACAGCGGTAACACAACTCTCTCTGTGATCCGCAACCGGGGCACAGCCACGTACTCACGCCGCGCCCACCCCGTTGGTACCAACTCTCCGAGAACTTGGCTCGTCACGTGTAACGTCATCTACCCTGCCACTCTGACGGGGAACAGAATGGGCATGACAAGGTCTTGATTTATGCCCGGGGAGGGTTTCGAACCCTCGATCTCCGCATGTCCCAGGTTCGAGGCTCGGGCGCGCCTCGCGGACATGGGAGCCGCCGTGTGGCGGCCGCACCGAATCTCTGAACCCTATGAGTGCGGCGCTATGACCAGCTAAGCCACCCGGGCTCGTCCGCGGATAGGCGAGTGCCGCCCTTTAATCTTCGTAATTCCGTCGGGCGATTCGCCCCGGACCCAGCGAGGTGGGCCGACCCCGTCGGGGATCCCGCCGGGTTTATGCCGCCACCCCAATTCTGCGACAACATGGACGTTCCCACGCTCGTCTCCGACGCCCTCGAGGACGAGGACGTCGCGGCCCACGTCCCGCTCAAGGGCGAGGACGCCCTCTTCGTCACGCCGACGCGAACCATCCGCTACTCGGCCGAGGGGATACTGAGCGAGGAGTCGATCGCGACGTTCCCCCACGACGCCGAGCGGGTCTCGGCCACGGCGAGTCGACGCAAGGCGACGATCAGCCTGGACTACGGGACCGACGGCACGGAGGAGTTCGTGGTCCCCCCGGGCAACCTCGACGCCGCCCTCCACCCCGTGCTCGCCGGCGTCCTGAACGCGAACGGCGTCACCGACCCGGGCGAGACCGTGACCCACACCTTCAGGTTCAGCGAACTCACCGTGGTCGTCACGAGCGATCGGCTGATCAAGCACGTCGGCAGTCCCGTCTGGGATCGCGAGTACGAGGAGATCCCCTTCGAGACCGTTCGCGACGTCGAGATCGAGGAGGGGTCAGTCTCCTCGCAGATCGCCCTCGCGACGGACGAGCGCACCCAGCGGATCAAGGCGCCGAGCGAGTCCTTCAGGGAGGTTCGAGAGACCGTCGAGGACGCGCTCCTGTCCTACCACGGCGTCGACTCCCTCGCGGCCTTCCAGGCGCGGACCGAGACGGAGGCGACGACGCAGGCGACCGAGTCCGCGGCCACCGAGGACGTGGCCTTCGGGAGCGACGTCGAGGCGCTCGGCGAGGACGATGGGGGACGTCGAGGGGACGCCGAGACGCAACGCAACGAGACGGCCGCCGACCCCCTCGAGGAGAACGGGTTCACGTCGGCCACGGAGACGATCGAGCCGGCGATCGACCCGGCGGAGCTGCGGGCCGAACTCGACGAACTGGAGGCGGCGATCGATCGCCAGCGGGAGTTGCTCGACGAGCAGCAGTCCCGCATCGAGGACGTCCGGTCGCTCATTCCCGACCGGTGACCGTCCGGATGCAGGAGGAGCCGTAGGGGCCGATCTCCCCCGCCTCGAGCCGGAGGAAGTAACCCGTCGAGAGTGACTTCCCACAGCGTCGGCAGTGGAACTCGCCCTCCTTGCTCACGACCTGGCGCTCGAAGTCGACGGTGGTCCCGGCCGCTGGCCGGATCGTCGAACCATCGCGGTCGATGATCCCCCGATCGGCGGCGGTCTCGAGGATCTCCCGGGTCGTCCGCGGGTGGGTCGTCACCGCCTCCAGACGGTCGATAGCCGTCGCGACCGAGAGTTCCGGCTCCTCGATGGCCGCGAGGAGGGCGACGCCGAGTTCGACGGGGTCCGGGTCGGTGTCGGCCACGGTCCCCGCTACCGGTGGCGAGGAGGTAAAGCTGACGCGCAACGCACAAGGGGCGATCGCCCCAACACCGGTCGATGCGCGTGTCGCGACGCCGGACGGCACTCGGCCTGGCGGCCCTCGGGGTCCTCGTGGTGGCACTCCTCCTCAGGCCGTCGGCGGTGATCACACACCTGCGGGCCGCGCTCGCGAGCCCGTGGTTCCCGGTCGTGCTCGTCGGCCTCTACGGTCTCCGCCCCCTCCTGGGGTGGCCCATCACGCTGCTCTCCGCCCTCGTGGGATTTCGATACGGACTGATCGTCGGCGTCCCGATCGCGCTCGCCGGCGCGGTCCTCACCAGCCTCCTCCCCTACGGTGCGGGTCGTCTGGCCCCGGAGACCGGACGGTACTGGGGGCGCGTCGTCACGGGGAGTCGGGCGTTCTTCGACCGCACCGGCGGGACGCGCGGCGTCCTCGGCGCCCGTCTGCTTCCCCTCCCGGCCGAACCCGTCTCCGCGGCCGCGGGGACCGGTGGCGTCTCGGTCGGCGCCTTCGTCCTGGGAACGCTGGTCGGCGAACTCCCGTGGACGATCGCCGCCGTCTGGGTCGGTCACTCGATGGCCACCTTCGCGCTCTCTGGCGTCGGCCTCGACTGGCGAGTGCTCCTTCTGGGGGCGGTCGTCGCCGCGATCGTCCTCGCCGGGCCGGTCTACGGGGCCGCCCGAGAGCGCCGGTGATCAGAAGCCGAACGGATCGGCGCAATCGGCGACGACGCCGTGGTTCGGACACACCTGTTCGCAGTGTCGGTCGATCAGTTCCGCACCGCAGCGCGGGCACCGACCCGTCGGGTCGGGAGTCACGGCCGATCAGCTACACTCGCTCCACCCGCAGGACTGACAGGTCTTGCAGCCCTCCGAGTAGTAGAGGTCCATCGAGCCGCACTCCGGGCACTCGGGACTCTCGCCCGCCTCGATGAGCGACTGGGTGTCGTCCGCCTGGGCCCCATCGGACCGGGCGTCCGCGGCCTCGGCACCGGCGGTCTGACTCCCGCCGACCGAATCCGTCGCGGCCGCACTGCCACCGTCCGTCTCGCGGTCCTGGGCCGCCACGTCCCCGTGCTCCTCGACCACGTCGTCGAGCGTCTCCTGACGGGGATAGGGCTTGTCGACCTCGTCGGCCAGATAGCGCTCCATCGCGGTCCCGATGGCGTCGGGGATGGAGTTGATCTGCTCGCCCTTGTCCCAGGCGACCTTCGGGCTGCGGGTCCCCTTGAGTTCGTCGACGATCTCCTGGGGGTCGACGCCTGACCGCAGCGCCGTGGACACGACCTTCGCGAGCGCCTCCGTGAAGGAGTTGGTGAACCCGCCCGAGTGACCGATGTTGGCGAACAGCTCGAACGGTCTGCCGGTCTCGGGGTCCTCGTTGATCGTCACGTAGATCTTCCCGTAGCCGGTGTCGACGCGCTGGCTCACGCCCTGGAGGACGTCCGGACGCGGTCGCTTGTCGGCGTAGGAGTCCCCGGCGGTCGCGAGGTCCGCCCCGAGGACCTCGCGGACGTCCTCGCGATCGAGGAACGACGACACGTCCCCGAAGACGTCCTCGATGCGCTCGAGGATGGCCGCGGCGGCCTCGTCCTCGTCCATGTCGGCGAAGTCCCGGTTCTGTGCGCGGGTCGTGAGGACCTGCTTCGAGCGCGTGCCGTCGCGATAGACGGTCACGCCCTTGCCGCCGTTGTCGTAGATGTACCGGAACACCTCGTCCATGTCCTCGACGGTGGCCTCCCGCGGGAAGTTGACCGTCTTCGAGATCGAGGAGTCCACGCCCTCCTGGAGCGCCGTCTGGATGGAGGCGTGTTCCTTCCCCGAGAGGTCGCCGCTCGTCACGAACAGTTCCGCGATGGCGTCCGGGACCGTCGAGAGGCCCTCCACGCCGTCGAACTCGTTCTCGGCCATCTGCGCGGTGGCCTCCTCCTTGACCGCGTCGACGTCGATGTCGTTCGCCTCGAGGGTGCGCAGGAAGTAGTCGTCGAACTCGACCAGCATCTCGTCGCCCTGCACGTCGTCGGAGACGTTCTTGTAGTAGGCGACGTTGAAGATGGGCTCACAGCCACCGGTCGTGTTGCCGACCATCGAGGTCGTTCCGGTCGGCGCGATGGTCGTCGTGTTGTGATTGCGGATCGGGAAGCCGTCCGCCCAGGCCTCGGGATCCTGCCCGGTGTGGTGCTCGAACCAGTCGGCGTAGCGCTGTGGATCCGCGTACTTCGAGTCCGCCCACTCGTCGAAGGAGCCGCGCTCCTCGGCGAGTTCGTGGGAGGCCCACTTCGACTCGTGATTGATGTGGGTCATCAACTGCCGGGCGACCTCGTTGGCCTCCTCGGAGCCGTACCTGACGCCGATCTGGACGAACAACTGGGCGATGCCCATGATGCCCAGGCCGATCTTGCGCATCTCGCGGACCTTCTCGGTGATCTCCTCGACCGGGAAGTCCGACATGGTGACGACGTCCTCGAGGAAGCGGGTCCCCCACTCGATGCGCCGGTCGAACTCGTCCCAGTCGATGCTCTCTCGGAGGAAGGCCTCGACGGTCGCCTCGAGGGAGTCGTACTCCTCGCCGTGCTCCGCGGACCACACCCGCCAGTCGGGGCTGTCCTCGTCGGCGACGGTCGAGAGGTTGATGTGGCCCAGGTTGCAGGCCTCGTACTCCTCGAGGGGCTGTTCACCGCAGGGGTTCGTCGCGAGCATCCGGTGTTCGGGGTGTTCCTCGACGTCGAAGGAGTGCTCCTTGTTCGCCCGCTCGAGGTAGATGACCCCGGGTTCGCCGTTCTCGTGGGCGCCCTCGACGATGCGCTCCCAGAGCACGGCGGCCGGCAGCGAGAGTTCCTCGCCGACCTCGACGTACTCGCCCAGGCCGTACCGGGAGTACATCTCCCTCGTCTCCTCCGTCGCGACGTGGGGCTCGCCGGTCCGCGGGTTGGTGAGGGTGTACTCCTCGTCGTTCGCCAGCGCCTCCATGAAGCCGTCGGTGATCCCGACCGAGATGTTGAAGTTCGAGAGGTGGCCCTCGACGGCGTTCCGCAGGTGCTCGGGCACGCGACCCTCCTCGTCGATGAGGTCGCGGGCCTCCGCTAAGGCCTCCGAGAATTCCGTGTAGGTGGGGTCGTCCGGATCGTTCAACTTGAGCGTGTGCGCGAGCGAGACGTCCTTGTTCTTCGAGTGGATGAACTCGATGACGTCCGGGTGAGAGACGCGCATGACCGCCATCTGGGCGCCGCGACGGGTGCCTCCCTGCGCGATGGTCTCGGTCATCTGATCGAAGGTCCGCATGAAGGTGATGGGCCCGGAGGCGATGCCGCCGGTGGAGCCCACGGGGTCGCCGTAGGGGCGGAGCTTCCAGAAGGCATAGCCCATGCCACCGCCGCTCTGGAAGGTCAGGGCGGCCTCCTTCGCGGTCTCGTGGATGTCCGCGAGGTCGTCGTCGGGCGAGTTGACGAAACAGGCCGAGAGCTGTTGGAGTTCGTCGCCCGCGTTCATCAGGGTGGGCGAGTTCGGCATGAAAGAGAGCGTCGACATCAACTCCTCGTACTCCGCCGCGACGTCCGCGACGTGCTCGCGGACGTCCGCCGGGAGCTCCGGGACGACCGTCTCGTAGGCGAACTTGTTGACGTTCTCCTCGGTGAGCGTCGTCTCGACGTCGTCCTCGGTGGTGGTCCCCTCCCCGAAGACCTCGGCGGCGAGTTCGTCCCGACGCGGGTGGTCGGGCTTGAGTTGGTCGGGACGCACGGAGACCGAGACGCCGCGTCGGTCGGCCTCGTAGACCGCCTCCGCGAGCGCGATGTTGCGCGCGACCCGGCGGAAGAGGTCCTCCTGATCCTCGATGAGGTCGCCGTCGGCGTCCCGTTTGAGGTAGCGGGCGGGCAAAATGTTCCGATAGGCGTTCTCCGTGAGGCGCTCCGCGAGCGTGTCCCCGGTGACGCGCTTCACCGGGAGCGTGACGTCGCCGACGGTGGCGTCGTCGCTGCTCATGATCGATCCCCCTCGTGTTCCGTCGTCGAATGCGCGATGTCGCCGTGCATGTGTGATCCCAAATGGAGAGCGTGGTGTGGCGTATCCGCCGGGCGGGGATAGGGATTTGGTTCCCTCCCCACCGGGCCCACACCACCGCTCCGTGCTGTCGGGCGATTCGGCGCTCGCCCGGGCGGTCGTCTGGCCAGTACCCCGAACGGCGCGTGGCCAGTTAAGGGTACGCAAAGCGGATTGAAAGTGAACGTGGAGGCGACGATCAGTCGGCGACGCGCACGAGGAAGTTCTCGACGACGTCGTGACCGACCGCCGTCAGCACGCTCTCGGGGTGGAACTGGACCCCCACCAGCGGTCGCTCGTCGTGACGGATCGCCATCGGTAGCGTCTCGCCCGCGTGCTGGGTCGTCGCGGAGACGGTGAACGCCGATGGGACCTCGACGGCCGCGAGCGAGTGGTACCGCGCGCCGTCGAAGCCGTCTTCGATCCCGGCGAAGATCCCACGGCCGTCGTGGTCGATGGGCGCGGCCTTGCCGTGAACCGGTTCGGGCGCGTGACCCACTCGCCCGCCGTACGCGTACACCATGGCCTCCATGCCCAGACAGACCCCCAGCGTCGGGACGTCGCGTGCGAGGTCGCGAACGACGGGGACGGAGACGCCCACGTCGGAGTCGTTCTCCGGGTGGCCGGGGCCGGGGCTCACGACGATCGCGTCGGGATCGGCGTCCCGCACGTCCGCCAGGGCGGCGGTGTTCGTGAGGACGGTCGTCTCGGGCGCGACGCCGTCGATCCGGAGATCGGAGACGTACTCCACGAGGTTGTAGGTGAACGAGTCGAAGTTGTCGACGAACACCACCCTCATCGTCGCGCCTCCGGGGCCGAGCGTTCGATTCGCTCGAGCGCCGCGAGCGCCCCGGCCATCTTCGACTCCGTCTCCTCGTACTCGCGGGCCGGGTCGGAGTCGGCGACGACTCCCGCTCCCGCTCGCACCCGGACGCGGTCCGGGTCGCCGTGCTCGACGGTCGCGGTCCGGATGGCGATCGCGAAGTCGCCGTCCCCGCGCCAGGAGACGTAGCCGACGCCCCCGCCGTAGACCCCGCGAGGGCTGTCCTCCAGGTCGTGGACGAGTTCCATGGCCCGGATCTTCGGCGCCCCCGAGAGGGTGCCGGCCGGGAAGGAGGCCCGGACCGCGTCGAAGACGTCCCGATCCGCGCGGAGGCGACCGGTCACCGTGGACTCGATGTGCTGTACGTGGCTGTACTTGAGGACGCGCATGAACTCGGGAACGGAGACGCTGCCGGGGCGGGCGACCCGCCGGACGTCGTTTCTGGCGAGATCGACCAGCATGGTGTGTTCGGCCCGCTCCTTCTCGTCGGCGAGCATCTCCCCCGCGAGGCGGCGGTCCTCGACGGGGCTCGATCCCCGGGCACACGTCCCCGCGATGGGATTGTTGAGCACCGTGTCCCCGTCGACGGAGATCAGCGTCTCCGGACTCGCGCCGACGATGGTCCGGTCCCCGAATGACAGCAGGTACATGTAGGGCGAGGGATTGACGTCCCGCATCGCCGCGTACAGGCCGAGGGCGTCGACCGAGCCACGGAGTTCCCGCGTGCGGGAGATCACCGCCTGGTAGACCTCCCCGTCGTGGACCGCCTCGGTGGCCCGCTCGACGGCGCGCTCGTAGGATTCGCGGTCCCCGCTCCGCTCGCCCTCGCGGACGAATCCGCCCGTGTCTGGCTCCTCGGCCGCGGCGAGTCGGTCGCGCACGCGCTCGGCCTCGCGCTCGATGCGGTCGTAGACCGCGTCGGGATCGTCGTCGGGGCCGACGACCGGCGTGAACACGAGCGTGCGATCCTCGGACACGTGGTCGAAGACGAGGGTGCGCGTGGTGAGCGCGAACTGCGCGTCGGGAACGGACGTCTCCGGTCGCTCGACGCCCATCTCCTCGAGCCAGAGGTCGTAGACCGCGTCGTAGGCGACGAAGCCCACGAGACCGCCGTCCAGGTGCTGGCGGTCGCCGTCCCGAAACCCGCGCCGGTCGACGGCGGGGAGAGCGCTACGGAGCCGGGCGAGCGTGTCACCCTCTCCCGTCTCGACGAGCGACGCGGCGGTGGTGTCCCGTCGCGTCACCGTGTCGCCGTCCGGGCCCAGCGTGATCAGGGCGTCCGGATCGTATCCCACGAACGAGTAGCGCGCGTGACGGGCCTCCGGCTCCCGACCGGCGGTGAATGCGCCGTCGGGATCGCTCGCCGCGGTCTTCTCTGCGCTCTCGAGGAGGAATCCACGCTCCCCGACCAGGGCGGCGTGGGCCGTGAGCGGGGAGACCGAGACGGAGAGTGGCGCGTCGACCCGCACGACGACCGGGTCGTCGCTGTCGGCCCGCTCGCGGAACGTCTCCCGGTCCGTCTCGAGGAGCGTCACGACTGAACCCCCCGCGCGGCGGTGACGAAGTCGCGTACTGCCTCGTGGTCCTTCTGGCCGCCTCGGCTCTCGACGCCCGAGGCGACGTCGACCCCGTAGGGCGCGACGGTCTCGATCGCGGCCCCGACCGAATCGGGCGTCAGCCCACCCGCGAGGATCAGCGGCGCGTCGATCGACGCCCGGAGGTCCCGACTCCGCTCCCAGTCGTGGGTCCGACCCGTGCCGCCGGCACCGGCCTCGTCCGTGGAGTCGACCAAAAGCGCGTCGGCGGTGGACGCAAGCGCGGTCGCCCGCTCGGGGTCACTCGCGTCGACGCCCACCACCAGCGTCGCGTCGATCCGGGAGGCGAGGTTCGCCAGCCGGTCCGGGTCCAGGCCGGCGTGTACCTGAACGACGTCGGGACCGACCCGCTCGACGAGATCGACCGCGTGCTCGACGTCCGCGGGCATCGTGACGAGCACCGTCGACACGAAGGGCGGAACCGCCTCGAAGAGTTCGCGAGCGCGCTCCGGAGCCACCTCGCGCGGCGAGTCGACCGGCACGTCGACCACGGCCCCGAGCGCGTCGGCCCCGGCCTCGACGACCGCCGCGACGTCCGCCTCGCGGGTGAGCCCGCACACCTTCACGCGGGTCATCAGGTCGCGACGGCGGACTGCAGGTCGAGGAGTTTGTCGGCGGCGTCCCCGTCGGCGATGGCCTGGTCGGCCGCGGCCACGCCGTCCTCGAGGGAGGCGGCCTCGCCGGCGACGTAGATCGCGGCCCCGGCGTTGGCGAGGACGACGTCCCGGCGTGCGTCGGTCGCCTCGCCGGTCACCACCTCGCGGAGGTGCGTCGCGTTCTCGCCCGGGGTGCCCCCGGCGATCGCGTCGATCGCGTGCCTGTCGAGGCCGAGGTCCGCGGGGTCGATCGCGTACTCCTCGATCGACGTCCCGCGGACCTCCGCGACCGCCGTCTCGTCGTGGACCGCGATCTCGTCCAGGCCGGACCCGTGAACGACGAGTGCGTGGTCCACGTCCATGTGCGCGAGCGAGCGCGCGACGATGGGGACGAGTCCCTCGTCGTAGACGCCGATGACCTGTGCGTCGGCACCGGCGGGGTTGGTGAGCGGACCGAGGACGTTGAAGATGGTCCGCACGCCGAGTTCCTTCCGCGGGCCGATCACCGCCTTCATCGCCGGGTGGAAGACCGGCGCGAGCATGAACCCGATGCCCGCGGACTCGATGGCCGACTCGACCGCCGGCGGTTCGGCGTCGACGGTCACCCCGGCCTCCTCGAGGACGTCCGCGCTCCCCGAGGACGAGGAGACCGAGTAGTTGCCGTGCTTCGCGATCGGGACCCCCGCGCCGCTGGCCACGATGGCGCTCGTCGTCGAGACGTTGATCGTGTCGTAGTCGTCCCCGCCCGTCCCGCAGGTGTCGACGAGGGGGGACCGGTCCGGGTCGATCGTCCGGGCCGCGTCCCGCATGCCCTGCGCGAAACCCGCGATCTCCGCCTCGGTCTCGCCCTTCGCCCGGAGGGCGGTCAACAGACCGCCGATCTGGGCGTCGGTCGCGTCCTCGAAGATGCGTCTCGCGGCCTCCCGCGCCGCCGCAATCGAGAGGTCCTCCCCCTCCACGACGCGCTCGATCGTCTCGTTCATAGCTGGCCTCCAATGTACATTGTTGGGTTGTGATGGACAACTTTGTACACGAACTTAACCCTTGCGTGACAGCGCGGGACACGGCCCGACGATTCGAAACCTTCAATTGGGCCCGCGAGTTAGAGCGGAGTGCAGCGAACGGGCGCCGGACTGGGTTTGTGGTCTAGTCTGGCTATGACACCTCCTTGACATGGAGGAGGCCGGCGGTTCAAATCCGCCCAAACCCACGTTCTCGATCTCTCGAAGCCCAGAGAGGTGACGCTGCTCGGCACGGTCCCTCCCGAGCGAAGTGCGGACCACCTCGAACCCGGGAATTCGCCGGAACGCGACCGGAGGAGGCGATTCGGAACGACGCCACGCGGTTCGAGTGCCCCGGGCCATTTCTCACGCACGGAGCGACGACCGACGGCGATCGGTCGGCGCGGTCACCCCCCAGGTGGCCACCGGTGACGGCGGCACCGGCGGCGAAGAAAATATATCGCCATCGATAGCACTGTGTCGACGTGGCGCCCTCCAGAACACGCCGATCGCTACTCGCGGCCTGTGGAACGGTTTCGACCCTCGCCCTCGCCGGCTGTGCCTCGGTCCTCGATTCGAAAGAGTTGGCCCACGAGGTCGAGGTCTTCAACTGGCGCGATACGGCGCACACGCGAGCAGGGTGGATCGCCACTGGATCGACCGACCCCCCGATCGCCGGACGGAGACCGTCCGGGGACGGACCTCGACGTCCCGGAACGGGGGATCGACGACTGGGGCCCGTCGATCGCGAGAGCGCCTCAATCCCCCAGAGCGGACACGTTCCGGCGGAGACGGGCTCGATCCAGCGTGTCGCCTCACCGATTCACCCGGTCAGACCACGTCGAAGATCTCGTCGAGGAGCCAGATCGCCAGGAGGACGACGACCCCGAGGGCCATCGTCGTGAAGATCGTCGAGGGTTGCATACCGGCACTTTCGGACCGCCGACGAAAAGGGTAGCGATGGGGACGGTTTTCGTCGGGACTGCACTCCGAGCGATCCAGCGGAATCAGTCTCGGTTCGGGAGGGGATCGTGGTGTCGATAGAGGTCTCGACCGAGGGTCGCGCCGGCGATCGCTGCGACGAGGCCGGGGCCGACCGTCGCCAACCCGCCCGGGAGGATCCAGGCCAGGGCTGGCACCCCAATCACCATTCCGAGGAGGGCGCCCCCCACCCGTGGTCGCTCGCTGCGGAGGTAGCCGATCCCGAGGACGATCGTCGCGGGGACGAACAGGATCGCCGCGACGAGGGCGACGACGATCGCACCGAGGGCGGACAGCGTCGACGTCGGGCGGTCGCCGAAGGAGACGTAGACCAACAGGGGCGTGGCGAGGGTCAACCCGCCACCGCCGACCGCGGCGAGGAGACCGCTCCAGCGCCGCAGGGCCCCCGCGTCGGCCCAGTCGCGAACGAGCACGGCCACGAAGCCCACGAAGGACAGCGCCACGCCCACGACGACGAGGATCGGGACCACCTCGTGGCGGACCCAGAGCGGACTCCCCACCGGGGGGTGAAACACGTAGGCGTCCAGGCGTGGAGCGCCGTACCAGGGCGCGGGGATGCTGGCGGCCGCGAGGAGGGCGCCGCCGACGGCCGCCGCAATCCCGGCACGCCTGGATCGTCGCTCGTCCATCTCAGCTCACCCGCCCCACGCCGACGACGGTTCCACCGCGGGTCGTGACGAACGCCGCGTCCCCCAGCACGGCCGGGGGCGTGACCCAGTCCCGGGGAAGGGACCCACTCGCGAGGGCGAAGGGCGTCTCCCCCAGGTCCCGAGAGAACGCGACGACCGCGCTCGCCGCGTCGGGACCCTGCCCGAGCGTGGTGATGCCGAGCGCGAGCGTCGGGGTGGCGGCCGTCACGGCCCCACTCCCAACGTACGAGCACCAGCGCGGGGTCGGCCCGTCGGGACCGCGATCCAGGGCGAACGTCGCCGCGCCGGCCTCCCCGGGTTGTTCCACCGCGTAGATCGTCCCGGGGGCGACGACGGGCGTGAGAAAGGCCCGGTACTCCGACCGACTGAACGCGAACTGCCGGTCGCCGTCCGCGAGGGCGAGCCCCCACAGCCCCTCGGCGTTTCCGACGAAGCAGGTCCCGTCCGCGACGGCGAGGTGGGTGTCCGGGACGATCGGGCGCGTCCAGGCCTCCTCGCCGCGCGTCCGCTCGAGTGCGGCCACGCCGACGTCGGTCGGGACGACCACGCGTCCGCCGCCGACCGCGGGCTGAGCGGGTGGCCCTCCCTCGCGAACCCGACGACGCCACCGGACGGTACCGTCGGCCGAGAGCGCGACGAGCGCTCGCCGCCCGAGGGCGTAGACCCCGTCCGCGGCGACGGTCGGAGTGCCGGCGTCGGGCAGTGGAACGTCCCACAGCCTCGTCCCGTCCGCCCGATCGAGTGCCACCACGCCGTCGTGGGTTCCGACGTAGACGGCTCCCGCACCGAGTGCCGGGGTCGTCGTGTTCGCCTCCCAGGAGTGGATCGTGTCGCTGGTCGTGGGACCGACCGGGGCGCTCTGCCAGCGACGGTTCCCCGTCCGCGAGTCGAGAGCGTGGACGCGTCGCTCGTCGGCGACCACCAGGAGTTCGCCGTCCACAGAGGGAGCGCTCGCGGAGAGGCCCCCGGCGTCCGTCGACGGGAGGGAGAGCGCGGTCCGAAAGCGGACGCCGAGACCGCTCTCCGGGATCGAGGCCCCGGCGTACCCGGTCAGCCCCGCGTCGCCGTGGGGGCCGTTCCAGGTCCCCTCGGGGATCCGATCGAACGGACCGACGGGATCGGCGCCGAGCGAGACGGTCTCCGCCGGCGTCGGGGGATCCGCGTCGGGACAGGACGACGAACAGCCAGCGAGGGCGGCGAGGCCCGCCACGGAGGCAGCGGCCCCCAGGCCCGCGAGGACCCGCCGACGGGTGAGTGTCATGAGCGGAGATTCGACGGCAGAGACCGTGAGTCTTGTGCGGGATCGGGACGTGTTCTCGCGTCGAAGGCGGTTCCCGCTGACGGGGGAGTCGACGGCGGCGACGGAGAGTGGGGTCGGCGGCGACGGAGAGTGGAATCGGCGACGGAGAGTGGGGCGAGAGATCACGAGGGCGGAGGGCCGACGGCGTCGGTGACCGGACGAACGACGGAGTGAACAACCTTCAAGGTCTCGCCACGCCAAGTTTCGCTGTCTCATGGACATCGACGACATCGCCGTCACGGACCACCTCGAGGTCGACGTCGAAGAGCGCCTGGGCAAGATCAGGTCCCTCTTCGAGGAGGAGAACCCGAAGGGGATCGTGGTGACCGAGGACGGCGAGTACGCCGGCGTCATCGGAGAGCGACAGCTCCTGCAGTCGCACATCGAGGACGACGCGAAGGCCTCGACGCTCACCAGTCCCGCCCCCAAGATCGACCGGCACGAGGACATCCGAGAGACGGCGCGCATGCTCGTCGAGGGCAACACCAAGATCGCGCCCGTCTTCGAGGGCGACTCGCTGTGGGGGATCGTCACCGAGGACCAGATTCTCGAGGCCGTCCTCGACAACCTCGACGCCCTCGACGTCGCGGACATCTACTCCGAGGACCCCATCACCGTCTCCCGCCACGACACCATCGGCGTCGTGATCAACCGCCTCCGCGAGCACGACATCTCGCGGCTGCCCGTCCTCGACGACCAGGGCCTGCTGACCGGCGTCGTGACGATCCACGACGTGGTCGACGTGGTCGTCCGAGACATGGACAAGGCGACCACCGGCGACCGGGCGGGCGAGCGCGACCGCATCCTCGACATTCCCGTGACCGACGTGCTCACCCGCCCCGTCGAGACCACAGACCGCTCCACCCCCGTCGACGACGCGGTGGGCCGGATGCTCGAGAACGACTTCTCCGGTCTGATCGTCACCGAGGCGGACAACGACCGGTCGGTCATCGGCGTGATCACCAAGACGGACGTCCTGCGCGCGCTCACCTTCACCCAGCAGGAGCGCATGGACGTCCAGATCACCAACATCGAACTGCTCGACACCATCTCCCGGACCGCGGTCCGAGAGGACATCGAGTCCATCGCGGACAAGTACGCCGACATGCAGGTCCAACACGCCCACGTCCGCCTCCACAAGCACAAGGAGAAACTGCGGGGCACCCCCCTGATCCAGGCCCAGATTCGACTGCGGACCAACAAGGGCCAGGTCGCCGGATCGGGCGAGGGCTACGGGGCCGACAACGCCTTCTACGTGGCGCTCGACAAACTCGAGCGCAACGTCCTCGAACTCAAGGGCATCCAGGCGGACGCCGAGTACGAGGGACAGATGCTGCGCAAACTCGACGAACTGTAGGCTACCGACGGTCGAGGGCCTCGATGCCCCCGTCGGTGATCTCGAACTCGGCCGTCTCCCCCTCCGGTCGGGAGCGGTGTTTCTCGAGGGTCGCGCGTCGCTTCCCGCCCCGAAATCGCTCGAGGCGCACGATCGTCCCGGTCCAGTGCGAGAGCGTGTGGCCGCCCAGAGGCCGGACGCGATCGGACTCGCTCTCCGGGTCGCTGTAGACCTGGTTCGTGAGGACCACCGCGAGGTCTTCCTTTCGGGCGAGCGAGAGGAGGTGGGTCACCTGGTCGGCGACCGACCTGAGTGCGTCGCCCTGTGCCTCGTCCTCGGAGCGGCGGAGCCGATAGAACCCGGTCGCGCTGTCCAGGACGACGAGGTCGGCGCGGTCGGCGAAGTCGGCGACGTCCCGGACCGCCTCCTCCTGCTCGTCGAAGTCGTGTGCCTCCTCGACGACGACCCGCGAGGAGGCCTCCTCGACGTCGTCCGTCCGGGCGGCGAGCACCTGCTCGAAGCGATCGACGGACAGCCCCTCCGTGTCGACGTAGACCGCGGTCCCGCCGTCCGCGACCGTCGACGCCACGGCGCTCAAGGCGACGTTCGTCTTGCCCGCACCCGGTTCCCCGTAGAGCTGGGTGACGGTACCGCGTTCGAGGCCCCCGCCGAGGAGGTCGTCGAGGGGAGAACACCCCGTCGAGAGTCCGGTCTCGGTCACTGTCGACGGCTACGCGGGACCGGGGGAAAAACGCCCCGGATCGGCGGGCGACGGTTGGCCCGGTGCCGTTCGGGCGGCGGACTTTTGCCAGTCGGGCGGTGACCTGGCGTGTGATCGTCGTCGCGACGGGGGACTTCGAGGTCTACCACGAGGTGGTCGAGGCACTGCGCTCGCGCGGCGCCGAGTTCGAGACCGTCGCGGCCGACGCGGCGCTGCCCGCCGGGACCACCGTCGTGATCGTCGGGCCGGACGAGGACCGCGAGGCCGACGTCCCGGTCGTCGTCGCCGACCCGGAAGCGCCCCGGGCCGCGGTGGACGAGGCGATGGCCGTCCGCCGTCGGGAGAGCGGTCGCCGCGTGGTCGGGATCGATCCGGGCCGACGACCCGGCATCGCGGTCCTCGATGGGGCGATCGTCGTCGCGGCCTTCCAGGTCCCCGTCGCCGAGGCGGCAGCGACCGTCCGCGAGGAACTCGCGGGAGCGAGCGATCCCCTGGTCCGGATCGGCGACGGGGCCCGCCGCCAGGGGGCACGGATCCTCGATGACCTGGCCGACGATTTCCCCGTCGAACTGGTCGACGAGACCGGCACCACCCCACACCTGGGCGAGGGGGCCCGCGGCGTGGGCGACGTCCTCGCCGCGGTCAACATCGCCCGGCGGACGGGAGAGCCGATCGACGGCCGGAGCGTCGACCCGACCGCGGGCGAGATCCAGGCGATCAAGGACCGGTCCCGGGAGCGGTCCCCAGTCGACCGGACCATCACCGAGGCGCTCGCCCGCCGGGTCGCGACCGGCGACCTCACCCTGGACGAGGCCATCGAGCGTCACCGAAGTGAAGCAGAGTGAGCGTCGGGGCGGCCGCGGTGCCCGTCCGTTCCACGCCCGATGCGATCAGACTCGCGGGCGGATCGGGGCCCGATCCAGTTCCACGCGGTCCGATCGCGGGAGGATCGCCACGAGCGCAATCCCTTTCCGGCGTGACGTGGTAACACTTGTCACGCGCGATCCGGCGGTGGGCGCAACGTTCTTCCGTCGGCCCGACAGAATCCACACTATCCCCCAGGAGTGCCATGAACGAAGTCCAACTGGAAGTGGCGAAGGCGTACCCGAACGACTCGGGTCGCGGAATCGCCCGCCTCGACCCCGACACGCTGTTGCACCTCAAGTTGAGCCCCGGCGACATCATCGAGATCGAGGGGGCCGAGACGACGGCGGCGAAGGTCTGGCGGGCCGATCGGCAGGACTGGAACACCGAGACGGTCCGCATCGACGGCTTCACGCGCCAGAACGCCGACGTCGGGATCGGCGAGCGGGTGACGATCCGGAAGGCCGAGGCCGAGAAGGCAGAGACGCTCGTGCTCGCGCCGCCCGAGGAGGCGAGCGTCCAGTTCGGCTCCGACGCTGCGGGCATGGTCAAGCGCCAGATCCTCAAGCGGCCGGTCGTCTCACGCGACATCGTGCCGGTGATGAGTTCGACCAATCACCCGTTCATGCGCTCGCCGGGACAGGCCATCCCCCTGATCGCGGTCGAGACGGAACCCGAGGGGATCGTCCTCGTGACGGAGGACACGGAGGTCGAGTTGCGCGAGGAGCCGATCTCCGGGTTCGAGCGCACCGGCGGCGGAATCACGTACGAGGACATCGGCGGCCTCCAGGCGGAGATCCAGCGCGTCCGGGAGATGGTCGAACTCCCGATGAAACACCCCCAGATCTTCCAGAAGCTGGGGATCGAACCGCCCCAGGGCGTCCTCCTGCACGGTCCGCCGGGCACCGGGAAGACCCTGCTCGCGAAGGCGGTCGCCAACGAGACGTCCGCGAGTTTCTTCTCCATCGCGGGCCCGGAGATCATCTCGAAGTACTACGGCGAGTCCGAACAGCAACTCCGCGAGATCTTCGAGGACGCCAAGGACGACGCCCCGGCGATCATCTTCATCGACGAACTCGACTCGATCGCCCCGAAGCGCGAGGACGTCACCGGCGAGGTCGAGCGCCGGGTCGTCGCCCAGTTGCTCACGATGATGGACGGCCTGGAGGGCCGCGGGCAGGTCATCGTGATCGCGGCGACCAACCGCGTCGACGCGGTCGATCCCGCCCTGCGCCGACCGGGTCGCTTCGATCGCGAGATCGAGATCGGGGTTCCCGACGAACTGGGGCGCGAGGAGATCCTGAGGATCCACACGCGCGGCATGCCGCTCTCTGACGACATCAACCTCTCCGAGTTGGCCGACGACACCCACGGCTTCGTCGGGGCCGACATCGAGTCCCTGACGAAGGAGGCCGCGATGCGCGCGCTCAGGCGCTACCTCCCGGAGATCGACCTCGACGAGGAGGACATCCCCCCGAGCCTGATCGACCGGATGATCGTCAAGCGCGGGGACTTCCGGAGCGCGCTCAACGACGTCGAACCGAGCGCGATGCGGGAGGTCCTCGTCGAGTTGCCGAAGGTGAACTGGGGGGACGTCGGCGGCCTCTCGGAGGCCAAATCGACCGTCAAGGAGAGCGTCGAGTGGCCCCTCTCCGACCAGGGGAAGTTCGAGCGCATGGGCATCAGCCCGCCGGCGGGGGTCCTCCTCTACGGGCCGCCCGGGACCGGCAAGACCCTCATGGCCAAGGCGGTCGCCAACGAGACCAACGCAAACTTCATCAGCGTCCGCGGCCCGCAGTTGCTCTCGAAGTGGGTCGGCGAGTCCGAGAAGGCCATCCGGCAGACCTTCCGGAAGGCCCGACAGGTCAGTCCGACCGTGGTGTTCTTCGACGAACTGGACAGCCTGGCACCCGGACGGGGCGGCGAGGCGGGCAACAACGTCTCCGAGCGCGTCGTCAACCAGCTGTTGACCGAACTCGACGGCCTCGAGGAGATGGAGGACGTCGTGGTCGTCGGCGCGACCAACCGCCCGGACATCATCGACCCGGCGCTGATCCGCTCTGGTCGGTTCGACAGACTGGTGATGGTCGGTCAGCCGGGCGTCGAGGGTCGCGAGGAGATCCTCGAGATCCACACCGCGGACACGCCGCTCGCCCCCGACGTCTCCCTCCGGGAGGTCGCCGAGCGGACCGACGGCTACGTCGGCTCCGACCTGGCGAACGTCGCCCGCGAGGCCGCGATCGAGGCGCTCCGGGAGGACGAGAGCGCCGAGATCGTCGAGATGCGCCACTTCCGGGCGGCCCTCGAGAGCGTCAGGCCGACGATCACCGACGACCTCCTCGACTACTACGAACGGGTCGAGGACGAACTCACCGGCGGTTCGACGCCGACCGTCGCCGATCGGCGCGGCCAGGGCCACATCGGCTTCCAGTAGGCCCGCACCGCTTCGCGGTCAGTCCTCGACGACGGCGCCGCGATTCCGCGGTCCCGTCAGGACGACGTCGCCCTCGCAGTCCGCGGCCGCGAGTGCTGCCTCCCCGGCCCGCTCTGCGGCCCGCTCCCGATCGGCGGTGGTGATCCCGTAGACCGCCGGACCCCACGACGACTGGCCGGCCCCCTCGATCGCGGGTTCGCGAGCGAGGTGGGCCACGACGTCGCCGACCGGCGGCCGATAGACGCCGCCCTGTTCCTCCGCGTACCAGCGGCCGTTCAACCGACCGACCTCCGCGAGGGCCTGGCCGGCGGTCGCGACGTCGCCGCGGGCGACGGCCGGAAGAATCCGACGGAGGACGAGGCCGGCGATGCGATCGCTCACCCCCGGGTCTGCGCGCTCCACCGTCTGGCGGATGCTCCTGTCCTCCGCTTTCCCGTGGGGGCCGCGTGGATCCTCGGGGACGACCAGGAGAAAGCGAACGTGGTCGGGGAGGTCGTGTCGCGCGGCGACGCGGGGGACCTCCCACGCGCCTCGCGCCGGAGGATCCGTCGTGAATCGCTCGGTCGGATGGCCGTCGTCGAGGACGAAGCCCCCGTCTTCGAACGTCGCGACGCCGACGCCGCTCCGGCCGCCGCGGCCCAGTGCCGGTGCGCGGTCGCGGACGGCGGGCGCACGGTCGTGGGCCCGCGCGACCGCCGTCAGAACGGCGAGGGCCCGCTGCGTGCCGCTCCCCAGGCCCACGTGCTCTGGATAGGTCCCCTCGAGGGAGACGTCGGCACCGGGGAGGTCGAGGAGGTCGGTGACGCGCTCGACGAGCGGGCGAATCTCCGCAGGCGCCCGAACCGCGTCTGCGGGACTGGCGTTCACCGCGATCCGCGGCTCCTCGATGGCGACGCCCAGGCTTTCGTAGATGCGTTCGTGGGCGAGCGAGAGGTTCACGAAGCCGAAGTGGAGGCGCGCGCCCACGGACACCCGGACCATGGGCGGTCTGGGTCCGCGAGGGGATTGAGCCTTCCGACACCGGAGACGAGGACGGCGGTCGGTGGCCGGCGTCCGTCCGTCGACGCGTTCGGAGCGTCGGTGTCCCGCCACCGAGAGCCCACCGACCGTTCCCCTCAGCGCGCCGGGTCGAGGTCCCGACAGACCGCGAGCCACTCGCGCATCCGCTCGGTCACCAGGTCGACGAACGCCGCGTTGGCGTACGCCGAGAAGTCGTGGGCCTCGACGGCCGCGATCATCTCCTCGTAGGCCTCGTAGTAGTCGGCGGCCGTCTCGGGGGTCTCCGCGAGCGCCTCGTAGAAGTGCTCGTTCAGCTCCAGGCCCGCCACCTCGTTCTGCAGGTCGTCGAAGGTCGACCGCTCCGCCTTGTTGTGCTCGCACAGCGGAGCGCCGTTCATCACCGCCCGGCCACGCATGTCGGCCGCCCGTTTCATCGTCAGTCCCGACCAGATGTCGTCGAACCGCCCCACGTCCCAGGGGTTGTCGTCCATCGGCATCTGGTAGAACGCCGGGATCACCTCGCGCCTGAAGGAGAGGTTCATCGAGGAGACGGTGAGGAAGGTCCCCGCTGCCGCCACGAAGTCCTCCCCGTAGTCCGAGCGATCGGTCCGGGTCTGGGCCTGGCCCCGCAGGTCGCCGTCCATCAGGATGCGGACCGCGTCCAGGTCGGGCACGTTCGTCCACAGGCCCTGGTTCGCGACCACCGGTGCGGACTCCCGGCGCTCCGTGTGGACCGTCTCGTCCATCGCGGCGTAGGGATACCCCCGCGGGTACAACCCGTGCTCGTCCGCGTTCTGGTAGAGGACGTTCACCCAGTCCGTATCCGAGGTGACGTGGGGCACTTCGTGGGTCTCGCCCAGTCGCGAGAGGTGTGCACCGAAGAAGTCGACGTCCTCGTGGGGGACCGTGTCGTCGTCGACGAAGACCCCGTACTCGAAGGACTCGTCGGCGAGCATGTAGAGCAGCCCGAAACTCGTCTCGGCGTGGGACGCCTCCGGGATCAGGTCCGCGTGCTCGCCGAGACCGCGCTCGGCGAACCACTCCTCGCGGGCCGACCCCCCGAAGACCGCACCGCTCACGTCGAGGCGCGAGAGCATCGACTCCAACTCCGAGAGGTCGAGGAAGTCCTCGGTGACCAGCAGAAAGTGGAGCCGATCGGTGTCGAATCCGTGGCGACGGGCGTTCGCGACGTAGTCCTCGACCACGGCCGGATTCCGCACCGTGGGGACCGTCACGCAGACGTCTGTCATGTGCTCCGATTCCCGCGTCCGTCCGTGAACCTAACGCTTTACCGGCGGGGCCGACTGTCGGGCGTATGGACGCGACAATCGGGCTGGCCCACGCCCCGGAGGGCGGGGGAAACGCGACGCGGATGCTGGGGGTCGCTGCGGTCCTCGCGTCCCGAGACGTGGACGTCGCGCTCGCCGGCGGAGGGCCGGGCGCGAAGTTCGCCCGCCTCAACGGGTTCGAGGAGGCAGAGCCGGAGACCGTGGACTTCATCGAGCGGCGCCGGGGGAGCGGGTCGCTCCTCGGGGCGCTCCCGCGGACCGCTGGTGCCGCCGTCGAGCGCGCCCGGGACTTCGGGTCGTGGCTCGACCGAACGCGGCCGGACGTCCTGCTCACCGACGATCCGTTCGCGATGTTGCCCGCCGTCGTGAGGGGGATCCCGTTCTACCGCCTCGATCACTCCTCGGTGGACTGTTACGACGCCCCCTTCGAGCGCACGGTCTACCGGGTGTTCAACCGCCTCTCCATCGAACTCGGGGAGGGGTTTCTCCTCACGTCGGTCCACGACGACCCCCACCCGGACACCGACGGCGTCCACCCGGTCCCGCCGATCGCCCACGAGCCGTCGACCCCGGAATCCGTCGACCCCTTCGACACGCTCGTGATCCCCGGGACGTACTCGACGGGGTTCGATCGGATCGCAGCGGAACTCGAGCGGGGTGGCCAGGACGTGACCCTCGTCGGCGACGAGGACTGGGAGCCGGTGCGATCGATGACGCCCTATAGCGCCGCCGCCGACGCGGTCGTCTGCACGGGCTTCTCGTCGATCGCGGAGGCGGTCGTCGCGGGGACGCCGGTCGTCGTCTACCCCTTCATCGACTGTCAGCGGGGCATCGCGGAGGCGATCGAGGTGGCGGACGTCGAGGGCATCACCGTCGTCCACTCGAGCGAGGAGGCCGTCGCGGCCGCCCGCGATCCGCCGCCGGCGCCCTCCTTCGAGAACGGCGCCCCGGCGGTCGCCGATCACCTGCTCTCCTTTCTCGCCGACGAGGCGGACCGCACCCGCCAGTAGCCAAAGAGCGCGCCGACGGCCGTGCCGGCGAGGAGTCCGCCCGGTCCGAGGAGAACGAAGCCGACGACCCACCCGAGGACGATCGCGAGAAACGCCTCCGAGTACCGCGGGTTCATATCCGCCCTCGGGGATCCAGGGACGTGTACCCTTCGGCCGCGCGGAGGGATACCTATAGGTTCCCCTTCCCCCTACGGGGTGGATATGGCCTGGCGTCACCCGGGCGCCGTGGACGTCGAGCGCGCCCTCGGGGCGGTCCTTGCGGTCCTCCGGGAGCGACCGCTCGTCGGCGTCGCGGTGATCGGCACACTCCTGGTCGCCGTCTTCGCGTACGCCGCACTTCGGTGGTATCGTCGGCCCACGGCCGAGCGACTCAGACGACTGTTCGCCTCCACGGAGAGCGTCTCCGTACTGCTCCACCCCGATCCAGATCCGGATGCGATGGGCGCGGGGATGGGCGTCGCACAGATCGCGACGCGGGCGGGCGCCGACGTGACGATCCAGCACCCGGGCGAGATCCGCCACCACGAGAATCGGTCCTTCCGGAACGTCCTCGAACTGGACGTCGACCCGGTCGAGGACGCGGCGGACCTCGCCGGCGAGACGGTCGTGCTCGTCGATCACAACGCTGTCCGCGGCATCACGGGCGCGGAGCGGGTCGACCCGGACGCGATCGTCGATCACCACCCCGGCGACGGGGACGGAGCGCTCCTCGACGTGCGCCCCGAGTACGGTGCGGCAGCGACCATCGTCGGGGAGTACCTCGAGACCCTCGGGGCCGACCCCGGAGCGCAAGCGGAGGACGAAGCGACGCCGCTTCTGCCACCGCCGGTCGCGACCGGTCTCCTCTACGGAATCCTCGCGGACACCGACCACCTGACCAACGGCACGACGCCGGCCGAGTTCGACGTCGCGCGCTTTCTCTCCGCGGGCGTCGACGAGGACGCACTCGATCGGATCGCCAACCCCGAGATGGACGCGGAGACGCTCGAGGTGAAGGCCCGGGCGGTCCAGGAGCGAACCGTGGACGGGCCGTTCGCGGTGAGTCACGTCGGCGCGCTCTCGAACGCCGACGCGATTCCACAGGCCGCGGACGAACTCGTCCGACTCGAGGGGGTGACGGCGGTCGTGGTCTCGGGAGAACGCGAGGGCACGCTTCACCTCTCGGGGCGGTCCCGTGACGACCGGGTCCACATGGGGCGGGTCATCGAGACCGTCGTCGAGGACCTCCCGATGGCGGACGGCGGCGGACACGCCCGGATGGGCGGGGGCCAGGTCTCGATCGACCACATGGAGGGGATCGGCCCGTCCGACGGCGTCTCGATCGAGGAGTTCCACGAGCGTCTCCTCGACGCGATGGCCGGCGAGTGAGGGGAGGCTATTTGCTGTTGGCGATCGTCGGTGTCGGTGAGGGACCGGCAGGCCCGACCCTGTCGGCCACACAGACCCATGGACATCACCGACATCGTCTCCCAGGACTACGCTTTACTCGCCCCGGACGCGCCCGTCTCGAAACTCGGCGGGATCTTCGAGGACCCCACCGTTCGAGGCGTGGTGATCGCCGACGACGAGTACGAGGGGGTGGTGACCCGCAGACAACTGTCGAGTACGCACGTCCATCCCGAGCGCACCGTGGGATCGCTCGTCTGGCACGTCCCCCGACTGGCCCCCGACGAGGACGTGCGGACGGTCGCACGGCTGATGATCGACGCCGACGCCCAGGTCCTCCCGGTCTTCGAGGGGGAGGACCTGGTCGGCGTCGTGACCGTCGACGGCCTCCTCGAGGCGGTCCTCCCGGATCTGGACGCAGCGACGGTGCAGGAGGCCGCCACCGACGAACTCGTGACGGTCGGCCCCGAGACCCCCGTCGCCGAGGCGCTCAACCGATTCCGCGAGGAGCGCATCACCCACCTGCCGGTCGTCGACGGGGACCGGGCCGTCGGCGTCGTGAGCCTCTACGACGTGACCGACCTCGCGACGCGGTCGACCGACCGCTCCCAGGGGGGCGAGGGCGGGGGCACCGACTCACACGGCGGGGACCTCTCGAGCGGCGGGGGCCGGAGTCGCGGCGGTGGCTTCGGCGCCCGCGAGGGCGAGCGCGACCGCCTCCTCGACATCCCGGTCCGCGACCTGATGTCGGACCCCGTCCGGACGATCTCCCCGGAGGCGACCCTCGAGGAGGCCGTGGAGTCGATGTTCGAGGGCGAGACGTCCTCGCTCGTGGTCACGACCGGCGAGACGCCCACCGGGATCCTGACGAAGACGGACGTCCTCGACGCGTTGACCTGGGAGGTCGGGGGCAACCGCTCCGTGCAGGTGTACGGCACCGACCTCCTCGACGACGTGACCTACGAGGACGTCGTGGCCATGGTCGACGGCTTCGACGACAAGGACCACTCCACGAACGTCCTCGACGCGAAGATCCACCTCCACGAACACGACGAGACGCTCCGGGGCCGATCGCTGCTGCTCGCGCGGATCCGCCTCCATACCGACGACGGCCTCTTCATGGCCTCGGGCGAGGGATACGGGGCCAAACACGCGTTGAACGAGGCCGCGGACACCCTCGAGCGCCGCATCCGGGACGAGAAGACGCGCGGCCGGTCCAAGAAACACCCCGGCGAGGACTTCTGGCAGCGGCGGTTCGGCTGGCTCCTCGAGGAGTGAATCCTGTCAGCGGACGGACTGTACCCCACCTTTAGGCTCGCCGCCTCCGAAGTGGGCCCCGCCATGCGCGCCGCGAGACTCCACGGGTACACCGAGGACGTAGCGGAGGCCCTGACCGTCGAGGAGGTCGACCGACCGACGATCGAGACCCCGGATCAGATCGTCGTCGAGGTCGAGGGGGCGGGATGGTGTCAGACGGACAATCACATCGTCGAGGGAATGTGGGCGGAGTACGTCGTTCAGGACCTCCCGATGACCCTCGGCCACGAGAACGCCGGCACGGTGGTCGAGGTCGGCGAGAGCGTGACGACCGTCGACGTCGGGGACGCCGTCCTCTTACACCCGGTGCGAACGTGTGGGACCTGTCGTGCCTGTCGTCTGGGCGAGGACATGTACTGCGAGAACAGCGCGTTCTCCGGACTCGACGCCGACGGCGGTTTCGCCGAGTACCTGCTCACGTCGGAACGGTCGGCCGTCACGCTCGAGGACGTCGACCCCGTCGACATCGCGCCCCACGCGGACGCGGGAATCACCGCCTACCACGCCGCCAAGCGGGCCGCCGCCGAACTCGTCCCCGGGACCTACGTGGTCCTCGTGGGCATCGGCGGACTGGGTCACATCGGCCTCCAGGCGGTGGACGCCATGAGCGCGGCCCGGACCATCGCGGTCGACGTGAAAGACGAGGCCCTCTCGCTCGCCGACCGCCTGGGTGCAGACCACACGATCGATTCCGCTTCCGAGGACGTCGCCGAGGCCGTGGCGAGCATCACCGACGGCGCGGGTGCAGCCCAGGTCCTCGACTTCGTCGGCGCGGACGAGACCACCGATCTCGCCCCCGAGATCGTCTCGCCAGGTGGCGATCACCACGTCGTCGGCTACGGCGGCGACGTCCACCGCCCGGCCCAGGACCTCGTGAACGGCGAGTTCGACTACCGGGGGAACCTGGTGGGGACCTACACCGAACTCCAGGAACTCGTCTCCCTCGTCGAACAGGGCGAGATCCACCTGACCACCACGGAGTACGACCTCGAGGAGATCAACGAGGTCGCGGCGAAACTCCAGCGAAACGAGATCGAGGGACGGGCCGTCATCACGCCGTAACCCCCAGCCGTCAGTCCACACCCATCTAGAAGTGCGTGGATCGCGTAGGGAGGCCCATGTCCTTTGGATCCGGCAAGAAGGCCCTCGAGTGCAGGTGCACCCGCTGTCGGTACAACAACAACGGCCAGTGTGGATTCCAGGGACGGGTCATGATCGGCTCGAACGGGGAGTGCGAGTCGAAGGAGGAGGGGTTCGGCGGCGATCGCGGGCCCTACTGATCGACGACCGCTCGACATCCGCCGCGGCCACGGCCCCCGGAGGGGCGCCTCCCGATCGGCCTATACCCCGAGCCACTCGTCGTCGCGGACGCGATGGCCGTTCGCCCGACAGAACCTCGCGGCCTCGCGACGGACCGCCCGCGACGATGGAATCGTCCCGTCCTCACGAACGCGCTCGACGATCCAGTCGGCGATGGCCCGGATCCCCTCGTCGTCGTCTTCGGGATCGACCGCCGCGAGTTCCCTGAAGGTCTTCTCGTACGCCCGACGCTGGGCCCAAATCGGTGGGTCTCCCAGCGTTGCGGCGGCCTCGACCACCCGCTTCATTGCCGACGCGACCCTCGGTCGCTGCACCTGCACCCGGACCGCGGCCGGCGAGTCGAACGTCTCCCGTTCGGTCTCCGGGAGGAGTTCCTCCAGGCGGTACTGCCCCCCGGCGGACGCGATCTCGCGATCGCCGATGTCCGCGACCAGATCGCTCCCCGTCACCGGGAAGGAGAGATCCTCGAGCGCCGACTCGAGGTCGGCGAGGTCCGCTGGGGCCACCGGCAGTTCCGGCTCGTCGCCGCGCTCCAGTTCGGCGACGATGGCGCGCTCTCGCTGTCGTCGGTCGGCGTCCCGGGCTTGCCTCTCGCGGCCGCGCTCGTCGTCTCCCATGCGAGAGTGTCGTCTCTCCAACCAGATAGCTGTGTGCCCGTGGCGTGCCGCCCGGTCAGCCATCCATCCGGATCGGGGCCGACGCCCCGCGGTCGTCCGTACGGGCCACGCGGCGAGATCGCCTCGAGGACGTCTGGCGGACACGTACCGAGGAGAGCGTCGGGGCTGTTCCACCATCCCGCGTCTCGGAGAAGTGGGACCGGGGCGATATCGCTTCACGATATCGCTTGCCCCCACCTTCCTCACTTCGTTCGGAGAAGTGGGACCGGGGCGATATCGCTTCACGATATCGCTTGCCCCCACCTTCCTCACTTCGTTCGGAGAAGTGGGACCGGGG
>JBDGUE010000002.1:0-28119 GCA_042216045.1 Halanaeroarchaeum sp.
GGTCACGTGACGTGTGTTCGTGCCAGGGGCAATAAGCCTGCGGGCCCGGCCCAAGAGAGCGAAGGGTTAATGTATTGCCCCCCGATACGGACGTGTACCCATGACGACGCCCGCCGTCGGCCGTGGTTGGCCCGCCGACAGCGAGGCGTCCGTCTCCCTTCTCCCGCCGCGACGACGACCGGGGTCTCGCTGACCCCACTCACTGTCCCCCATCGATACCGACTCGTCGCTCGTGATCCGCCGTCGCGGCACCGCCTCTCGACCGTCCGATCCACACACGTCACCAATGTCCGACACGACCGTCGCGCTCGCCTTCTCGGGCGGGCTCGATACCACCGTCAGCGTACCGCTACTGAAAGAGGAGTACGGCTACGACGAGGTGATCGGCGTCACCGTCGACGTCGGTCAGCCCGCGGCCGAGTTCGAGGAGGCCACCGAGACCGCCGAGGCGCTCGGCCTCGACCACGTCGTGGTCGACGCCACCGAGGCCTTCGCCGCCACGTGCATGGACGCGGTTCGGGCCAACGCCACCTACCAGGGCTACCCCCTCGGGACGGCGCTCGCCCGGCCGGTCATCGCCGAGGAGATCCTCGCGGTCGCGACCGACCACGGCGCCGACGCCCTGGCCCACGGCGCGACCGGCAAGGGCAACGACCAGTTGCGCTTCGAGGCCGTCTGGCGCCAGTCCGCCCTCGACGTCGTCGCGCCGATTCGCGAACTCGGGCTCACCCGGGAGTGGGAGATCGAGTACGCCGAGGAGCGCGGTCTTCCCGTCGAGACCGGCAACGACGGCGAGTGGTCGATCGACTCGAACCTCTGGAGTCGCTCCGTCGAGGGCGGCGACCTGGAGGACCCCGGCCACGTTCCGGGCGAGGAGATCTACGCCTGGACCGAGGCGCCCACCGCCGAGACCGAGACCGTCGAGATCGCCTTCGAGGAGGGCGTGCCGGTCGCACTCGACGGCGAGGAGATGGACCCCGTCGGCCTCGTCGAGACGCTCAACGAGGTCGCCGGCCAGTACGGCGTCGGCCGCACGGACCTCATGGAGGACCGCATGCTCGGCCTGAAGGTCCGCGAGAACTACGAGCACCCGGCCGCGACCACCCTGCTCGCCGCTCACGAGGCCCTCGAGGGACTCGTCCTCACCGGGGACGAGCGCCAGTTCAAGGCCAAGATTGACCAGCAGTGGGCGGAGAAGGCCTACGAGGGACTGCTCTCTGTGCCCCTCGTCTCCGCCCTCGAGGGGTTCATCGAGGAGACCCAGACCCGCGTCACGGGCACCGTGACCGTCCGCTTCGAGGGGGGTCAGGCCCGCCCGGTCGGCCGCGAGAGCGAGTACGCCGTCTACTCGGAGCGTGCGGCCTCCTTCGACTCGGCGGGCGTCCTCGGCGACATCGACCAGTCGGACGCGACCGGCGTGGCGAAGTACCACGGATTCCAGGGTCGCCTCGCGAGTGCGGGGCCGGCCACCGAGGAGGACGTCCACGAACTGACCGCCGACGGGGGAACCGACGAGTGAGATGACCGGCGACGAGGCGGAGTCCGAGACCGCGGTGCGGGGGGATCGCTTCAGCGGCGGCCCCGCCCGCGCGTTCCTCTCCTCGATGGACGCCGACGAACGCATCTTCGAGGCCGACCTCGCGGTCGATCGCGCCCACGTTGTCTCCCTCGCGGAGCAGGACGTGGTGACGGACGGGGAGGCCGGCGCCATCCTCGCGGCCCTGGCGGACGTCGAGTCGGCCGGCTTCGAGGCCCTTCCCGCGGGCGAGGACGTCCACGAGGCCGTAGAGACCGCCGTGATCGACGCGATCGGGCCCGTGGGCGGGAAGATGCACACGGCACGCTCGCGCAACGACGAGGTCGCGACCTGCATCCGGTACCGCCTCCGGGCGGACCTCCTCGAGGCCGCCGCGATCGCGGTGGCGTTCCGGGACCGCCTCGCCGCCGTCGCAACCGCGGAGGCGGAGACGATCGCACCCGGGTTCACCCACCTCCAGCCGGCACAGCCGACGACGATCGGCCACTGGGCCTCGTCCTACCTCCAGGCCACAGCGCGCGACACGGCACGGCTCCTCGACGCGGTCGACCGGACGAACCGCTCGCCGTTGGGCGCCGCCGCCTTCGCCGGGACGCCCTTCGAGGTGGACCGGGAGCGCACCGCGGCGCTGCTCGGGTTCGACGGCGTGGTAGAGAACGCGATGGACGCGGTCTCGGCCCGCGACTTCCTCGTGGAGAGCGTCGCCGCGCTCGCGGGGCTGGCGACCACGCTCTCGGGACTCGCCGAGGACCTGATCGTCCTCGCGAACCGCGGTCTCGTGCGCCTCGACGACGACTACGCCTCCACCTCCTCGATCATGCCCCAGAAGAAGAATCCCGACGCCCTCGAGTTGGTCCGGGCGACCGCCGGAACGGCCGACGGGGCGCTCCAGGGCCTGCTGACGACCCTGAAGGGGCTCCCACGCGCGTACAACCGCGACCTCCAGCGCGCGACCGGGTACGCCTGGGAGGCCGTCGACGCTGTCACCGAGGCCACCACCGTCGCGGGCGGCGCGGTCGCGACCGCGGACTGGCCCGAAGACGCCCTCGCGGCCGCCGCCGGCGAGGGGTTCTCGACGGCGACCGGCGTGGCGGACCGCCTCGCGATGGGCGGCCTGCCCTTCCGGACGGCCCACGAGATCCTCGCGACCGTCGCCGAGTCGACGACGGGCGACGTGACCGTGGCGGACGTCGCGACGGCGACGCGGTCGGTCACCGGCGATCCCCTCTCCGCCTACGCGGACCGCGAGGCGATCGCCGCCGCGCTCGACCCGGCCGAGAGCGTCGCGGCCCGCGACTCCCCGGGTGGCCCCGCCCCCGAGGCGGTCCGCGAGACGCTCGCCGACCTGCGAGCGGACGTGGCGAGCCACCGGGCGGCCGTGGAGTCCCGCCGGGACGCGATTCGGTCGGCGGCGGCGGATCGACGGACGGAGGTCGAGCGCTATGTGTGAGCGGGCCCACGCCGGGCACTCGACGCGAGCGATGGGCGCACCACCGGCACGACCGCCGCGACGAGAGCCGCCCCGTCCAGGGGCACATATCATAAATCATTCACAGGAGTCTAAAACGTCGATATCGGTTCAATAGCCTCGTACCTCCGTTAGACGCGAGTGTCGATATTATCGTCTATTTGATAGTACCGACATCCTTAAGTTAGTTGGACCGGTAGCTGGGAGTGCAATGACGACGTGTCCCGAGTGCGGGGCCGACGTGGCCCTGCACGACGACGTCGAGGTCGGAGAGATCGTCGACTGTGCGACCTGTGGCACCGAGCTGGAGGTCACCGAGGTCGCCCCGCCGGTCCTCGAGCGAGCGCCGGACCTCGCCGAGGACTGGGGGGAGTGACCGTGGACGTCGGCCTCCTCTACTCCCGGATTCGCCGCGACGAGAAGCTCCTGCTCGAGGAGCTCCGCGACCGGGGCCACGACGTGCGGAAGGTGGACGTCCGCGACCAGCGCTTCGGCCTCGAGAGCGCGAGCGTGGACTTCGGGGGAATGGACCTCGTCCTCGACCGCACGCTCGCGACGAGTCGGTCGCGGTACTCCACGCGGTTCCTCGACGCCTACGACGTGCCCGTGGTCAACGACGCCGAGACCGCCCGGGTCTGTGCCGACAAGGTCGAGACGACGCTCGCCCTCGCGTCGGCCGACGTGCCCACGCCGGAGACCACCGTCGCGTACACGACCGAGAGCGCGATGGAGGCGATCGAGGCGTTCGGCTACCCCGTCGTCCTGAAGCCGGTGGTCGGCTCCTGGGGCCGCCTGATGGCCCGCATCGAGGACGAGCACGCCGCGGAGGCGATCCTCGAGCACAAGGCGACCCTGGGCCACTACGAGCACAAGGTGTTCTACGTCCAGGAGTTCGTGGACAAGCCCGGCCGGGACTTCCGCGTCCTTTCCCTCGACGGCGAGCCGGTCGCCGGCATGATCCGCTCGGCGGACCACTGGCTGACCAACGCCGCGAAGGGCGCGGACACCGCCGAACTCGAGATCACGCCGGAGATCGCCGACCTAGTCGGCGCGGCGAGTCGGGCGGTCGGCGGCGGCATGCTCGGGGTCGACATCATGGAGACCGAGTCGGGCTACACCGTCCACGAGGTCAACCACACCGTCGAGTTCAAGGCCCTGGACGAGGCCGTCGAGACGGACGTCCCGGCCGCCGTCGTCGACTGGCTGGAGACGCGGGCCGACCGGGCGGCCGATCACGCCCAGGGGGAGGTGACGGCCCGATGAACCGCCAGGGGCGAGACGAGGTGATGGTCTGATGGCCGGGCGAGAGACGACCACCGGTCCCGAGACCGTCACGGCGTCCGTCGTCGGCGGAAGCGGGTTCACGGGCGGCGAACTGCTCCGGCTCCTCGCGGGCCACCCGACGTTTCGACTCGAGCAGGCGACGAGCCGCCAGTACGCCGGGCGGTCGGTGGGCACCGTCCACCCCAACCTGCGGGACCTCGACCGCCGGTTCGCGGAGCCCACGGACCTCGCCGCCGTGGACGTCCTCTTCGCCGCGACGCCCCACGGCGTCGCGATGGAGCGCATCGAGGAGTTCCGCTCCGTCGCGGACCTCGTCGTCGATCTGAGCGCCGACTTCCGACTCGACTCCAAAGCGGCCTACGAGAAGTGGTACGACGGCCACGACGCACCGGACCACCTGGCCGACGCCGTCTACGCCCTCCCCGAGCGACACCGCGAGGAGTTGCCGGGCGCCGACATCGTCGCGAGCGGGGGGTGCAACGCCACGGCGGCGATCCTCGGCCTGGGTCCGCTCGCCGACGCGGGACTCCTCGCGGACGCCCGGATCGTCGTCGACGTCAAGGTCGGCTCCTCGGAGGGCGGGGCCGGCGGGGGCGCCGCGGCGTCCCATCCCGAACGCTCGGGCGTCGTCCGCCCCTACGCGCCCACTGGACACCGCCACGAGGCCGAGATCGAACGGGAACTGGGGCGGTCGGTCTCGTTTACGGCCCACGCGGTCGACATGGTCCGGGGCGCCTCGGCGACGGCCCACGTCCTCACCGAGTCCCTCCCCTCGACGGCGGACCTCTGGGCCGCCTATCGGGCGGCCTACGACGACGAACCGTTCGTCCGGATGGTCGCCGGCGGGAGCGGCGTGTACCGCTACCCCGAGCCGAAGGCGGTGGCCGGAACGAACGTGGCCGAGGTCGGCTTCGAGCGCGACGAGTCGTCGGGCCGCATCGTCGTCGTCTCCGCCATCGACAACATGATGAAGGGCTCGGCCGGGCAGGCGGTCCACGCCGCCAACGTGGCCCTCGGCCTCGAGGAGACGGCCGGCCTCGACTTCCGGGGCCTCCACCCCGTGGGGGCGCCATGATCGTGGTCAAGATCGGCGGCGCCCGCGCCGTGGACCCGCAGGGGGCCATAGCGGACGTGGCGGCGCTCACCGACCGCGGCGAGGACGTCGTCGTGGTCCACGGGGGCTCGACCGCCGTGGATTCGGCCCTCGACGCGATGGACATCGATCCGGAGTACGTCGAGACGCCCGCGGGCGTCGCCGGACGCTTCACCGACGCGGAGACGATGGCGGTCTTCTCGATGGCGATGGGGAAGGTGAACACCGACCTCGTCACCGACCTGCAGAACGCGGACGTCGACGCGGTGGGTCTGACCGGCGTCGACGGCGCGCTCCTGACCGGCCCCCGCAAGTCGGCCGTGAAGGTCCGCGAGGACGGGAAGACGAAGATCAGGCGCGGGGACCACTCCGGAACGATCGCCGCGGTGAACGAGGGGCTCCTCGAGACGCTACTCGACGCGGGGTACACGCCCGTCGTCGCCGTGCCCATGCTCGCCGAGGACGGCGTGGCGGTGAACGCGGACGCCGACCGGGCCGCCGCGGCGGTCGCCGGCGCCCTGGGCGCGAGGCTGGTCGTCCTCACGGACGTCGCCGGCGTCTACGAGGACCCCGATGATCCCGACACGCGCCTCGAGGCGGTCGATTCGCCCCAGGCCCTCGACGCCGCGGAGGCGGCCGCCGAGGGATTCATGACGAAGAAGGTGCTCGCGGCCACGGAGGCCCTCGAGGGGGGCGCCAGCGAGGTCGTCGTCGCGGCGGCGACGGGGGATCGGCCCGTCGCTGCGGCCCTCGACGGAGACGGCACGCGGTTCACCCCGGAGGCGCTCGGATGAGCGGGTTCGTCTTCTCGGAGAAGCCGATCGAGATCGTCTCCGGCGACGGAGCCACCCTCACCGACGCGAACGGGACCGAGTACCTCGACGTGGGCGCGAGTTACGCGGTCGCGAGCGTCGGGCACTCCCACCCAGAGGTCGTGGCTGCCATCCAGGAGCAGGCCGAGGAACTCGCGTTCGTCCAGGGGTCCTACCCCGTCGGGGTGCGCGAGGCGCTCCGCGAGTCCCTCGCCGCGATCGCCCCGGGGAACCTGGACGACGTCTGGCTCGCGAACTCCGGCACGGAGGCGAACGAGGCCGCGCTCAAGTTCGCCCGGCACGCCACGGGGCGGTCGAAGATCGTCGCCGCCAAGCGGGGGTTCCACGGGCGGACCATGGGGTCGCTGGCGGCCACCTGGAAACAGCAGTACCGGGCGGGCTTCGAACCGCTCGCCGGCGACGTCGAGTTCGTCCCCTACGACGACCCCGAGGCCCTCGCGGGGGCGGTCGACGAGGAGACCGCCGCGGTCATCCTCGAACCGATCCAGGGCGAAGGGGGCATCCGGCCCGCCTCGCACGCCACCCTCGAGCGGGCCCGAGAACTGACCGAGGAGGCGGGCGCGGCCCTGATCTTCGACGAGATCCAGACCGGCCTCGGTCGGACCGGGAGCACGTGGGCGTGCGAGCGCGCGGGCGTCGTGCCGGACGCCATCACCACGGCGAAGGGCCTCGGGAGCGGGCTCCCCGTCGGCGCGACGATCGTCGCGGACTGGATCGCCGAGGACCCGGGCGATCACGGCTCGACGTTCAGCGGGAGTCCGATCGTCGCCGCGGCGGCCGGGGCCACCCTCTCGGTCATCGAGAGCGAGGACCTGGTGGCGAACGCCGGACGGGTCGGCGCCCACCTCCACTCCCGCCTCGAGGCCCTCGAGGCTCCCCGCGACGTGCGGGGCGAGGGACTGCTGCTCGGCGTCGAGGTGAAACGGGGGGCGAACCGAATCCTCCGCGATCTCGCCCTCGAGCACCAGGTGCTCGCGCTCCCCGCGGGCCGGACCGTCGTTCGGCTGTTGCCGCCCCTGATCCTCTCGGAATCGCAGGCCGACCGCGCCGCGGACGCGCTCGCGGAGGTGCTCTCGTGACCGGGCGCTCCCTCCTCCGGGCCCTCGTCGAGACCCCCTCCGTTTCGGGTGGAGAGGGCGCCGCGGCCGCGGTCCTGGCCGACGCCTTCCGGGCCGCCGATCGCGAGGTCTTCGTCGACGACGTGGGGAACGTCCGGGCGCCGGGGGACGACGCCCTGCTCTTGACCTCCCACGTCGACACCGTGCCCGGCGAGATCCCGGTGCGCGTGGAGGACGGCGAACTCTGGGGCCGGGGCGCGGTCGACGCCACCGGCGCCCTCGCCGCCATGGCCACCGCGGCCATCGAGACGGGCGCGAGTTTCGCGGGCGTCGTCGAGGAGGAGACCACCTCCCGCGGCGCCCGCCACCTGATCGAGGACCGCGACCCGCCCGACGCCGTCGTCAACGGCGAACCCGGAGGCTGGGACGGCGTCGTCCTCGGCTATCGCGGGTTCCGGGCGGGAACCTACGCCGTCGAGCGGCCCGCGGCGCACACGTCCCGCGAGGACGCCACCGCCGTCGAACGAGCCATCGAGTGGTGGCCCCGGGTGACGGCGGCCGTCGAGGGGGACGGGTCGGCCTTCGAGTCCGTCACCGCCACGGCCGTCGGCACGGAGGGCGGCGTCTCGGCGGACGGACTGCGGACCGAGGCGACCGTGGACGCGGAGTTTCGCCTTCCGCCCGGGACGACCGGGGCGGACCTGGCCGCGACGGTCGCGTCCGTCACCGACGAGGGGGACCTGGCGTGGGACCGGGCGATCCCGCCCGTCCTCGAGAGCCCCCGGACGCCGGTCGCGCGGGCCCTCCGAGCCGGGATCAGGGAGCGAGGGGGAGCGCCCACCCACCTGCGCAAGACCGGCACCAGCGACATGAACCTCTACGCGGCGGCCTGGGACGTGCCGATGGCGACCTACGGGCCGGGGAACGCCGACCTGGACCACGCCCCCGACGAGCGCCTCGACCTCGCCGGCTTCGATCGGGCTGTCGACGTCCTCACGCACGCGGCGGACCGGCTGGTCGGGTGAGCGCTCGGTTCCTCGTCGGGCGAACACTCGATCCTCGTCGGGTGAGCACTCGGATCCTTTTTCCCGCGTCCGCCCGGAGGAGACGACGATGACCGACCTCACCCTGGAGACCGAGTCCGTCCCGGACGTCGCCACGGACGGCGTCTGGCTCGCCTGCATCGAGTGCGGGGAGACCTACGCCCCCTTCGCGGAGCCGACCTACGAGTGTGGCGCGTGTGGCGGCCTCCTCGAGGCGCGCTACGCCGAGTACCCGACCTTCGATGACTTCGAGGGGGCGGGCGTCTGGCGGTACGCCGACGCGCTCCCGGTCGACGGGGGCGTGAGCATCGACGAGGGCGACACCCCGCTCTACGAGGTGCCGTCCCTCGAGGCGTCGGTGGGCGTCGCCGACCTGCGGATCAAACACGAGGGAATGAACCCGACGGGGAGCTTCAAGGACCGGGGCATGACCGTCGGCGTCCGGGTGGCCGACCGCCTGGGGGTCGACCGCCTGGTCTGTGCCAGCACCGGCAACACGAGCGCCGCGCTCGCGGCCTACGGGGCCCGATCCGACACGGAGACGCTCGTGTTGCTCCCGGCGGGCAAGGTGGCCGCCGGGAAACTCGCCCAGGCCAGCCTCCACGGGGCGGAGATCCTCGAGGTGGACGGCAACTTCGACGCGTGCCTCGACATCGTCTCCGACCTCGCGGCGCGGGGCGAGGCCTACCTCCTCAACTCGCTCAACCCCTTCCGCCTCGAGGGCCAGAAGACGATCGGCCTCGAGATGCTCGAGCAGTCGATGGCCGCGACGGGGGCCTGGCCCGACCGGATCGTCCTCCCGGTGGGCAACGCGGGCAACACCGCGGCACTCCACAAGGCCTTCCGCGAACTCGTCGCGGCGGGAGCGATGGAGGCGGACGAGGTGCCGACGCTCACGGGGGTCCAGGCCGCGGGCGCGGCACCGCTGGTCGAGGCCGTCGAGCGCGGCGCGGACGCCGTCGAGCCCTGGGCGGAGGTGGAGACCCGGGCGACGGCCATCCGGATCGGCAATCCCGTCAACGCGCCCAAGGCGTTGCCGGCGATCCGCGAGACCGGGGGCACCGCGGTCGCGGTCAGCGACGAGGAGATCACCGCGGCCCAGCGGGCACTCGCGGCCGAGGGAATCGGCGTCGAACCCGCCAGCGCCGCCTCCGTCGCCGGCCTGCGAACGCTCCGCGAGGACGGGGTGATCGCGGAGGACGAGCGGGTCGTCTGTCTCACCACCGGCCACCTGCTCAAGGACCCGGACGCCGCGGCGGCCGCCGGGAGCGACCCGACGCCGGTCCCGAACGACGTCCAGGGCGTCCTCGACGCGATCTAGGCGTCCGCCATCTCGGGCGTCCGCGGCGGTTCAGGCGTCGTCGTTCAGGGCGACGGACTTCACGTCGGTGATCCGATCGTCTCCGCGCAGCGTCTCGAGGACGGCCTCGGTGACGGGGTCGTCGAGGGTGTAGACGGTGAGGGCCTCCCCGCCGACGGCCTCGCGGCCGTTGAACATGCCCGCGATGTTGACGTCGTGGTCGCCGAGGACGGTCCCGATGGTGCCGATCACGCCGGGTTCGTCGCGATTGTACGCCACGAGCACGTGGCCGTGGGGCACCGCGTCGACGCGATAGCCGTCGATCGACACCAGGCGTGGCTCCTCCCCCGCGAAGAGGGTGCCGCTCACCGCCAGTTCCGCGTCGTCGCCACGGACCGTGACGGTGACCTGGCTCGTGAAGTCGGTGGTCTCCCGGGACGTCGTCTCGGTCACCGCGACGTCGTGCTCCGCCGCGACTCGCGGGGCGTCGACCGCGTTGGCCTCCCACCCGAGGGAGGCGAAGACCCCCTGCTGGGCGGCGAGCGTGACGAGTTCGACGTCCTCCGTGGCGATATCGCCGCCGTACCCGACCTCGATTCCCGTCACGCGCCCGTCGAAGAGGGCAGCCGCGACCACGCCGGCGGTCTCCGCGAGGTCGGCGTACGGCCGGATCCGCGGGAGCGTGCTCTGGTCCCCGGAGGGGGCGTTGAGGGCGTTCGCGACCGGGTCGTCGCGGAGGGCGGCCAGGACCTGCTCGGCTGTCGCGGTCGCGACGGTCTCCATCCCGGTGTCGGCGGTCGGGTCGCTGTGAGGCGCGACGACGACGTCGTCGACGGCCAGGAGCGGATCGTCGGCCTCGGTCCCCCCGTCGTACAGGTCGACGGCGGCACCGCGGAGGACGTCGTCCTCGACCGCCTCGGCCAGGGCCGCCTCGTCGACGACCCCGCCGCGCGAGGTGGTGACGACGTACCCGTCCGCCATCGTGGCGAGTTCCGCCTCGCCGATCAGGCCCGCCGTCTCGTCGGTGAGCGGGACGGTGACGACGAGGAAGTCCGCGCGCTCGAGTGCCGCCTCCAGGCCGAGGAGGGTCGCGCCGATTCGATCGGCCCTCGCCTCGTCGGCGGCGGGGTCCGTGGCGACGACCTCCATTCCGAGCGCACCGAGGCGAGTGGCGACCTGCTGTCCGATCCGCCCCAGTCCCACGATTGCCGCCGTCTTCCCGTCGAGTTCGGAGCCCAGGTAGTCGCTCTTCGCCCACTCCCCCCGCCGGAGGCGACCGTGGGTCTGCGGGATCGATCGGGCGGTCGCGAAGGTCATCGCGATCGCGTGTTCGGCCGCGGCGCGGACGGCGCCCTCCGGCCCGTTTGCCACGACGACGCCGTGGTCGGTCGCGGCCTCGACGTCGACGTTGTCGACGGCGACGCCGGTGAGGGCCACGATGCGCAACTCCGGGGCGGCCGCGAAGACCGACTCCGTGACCGGGGTGTCGGCACCGACGATCAGCGCGTGCGCGTCGGCGACCGCGTCGAGCAGGGCGTCCCCCTCGACCGCGTGGGCCGTGACGACGTCGTGGCCGGCCTCGCGGAGCCGGTCGAGCCCGGCCTCGGCGATGGGGTCCGTGACGAGTACCTTCATACCTCACCGGAACCCGTCCACGGGCATACCCCTTTTGCAGCGTGCATGAATTGACGTGGTTTCGCGGCGGTGCGTCGTGTCCACGATCGTGGGCGACTCCGTCGGCCGGGACCGGTCGGCCCGGGCCGATCGTGGGCGCACCGTCACCCTTGAAGGGGGCGCCGGCGAAGGACGGGTATGCTCGTGGCCTTCGACTTCGACGGGACCCTCTCCGACTCGGAGATGACGGTGCTCCTCGGGCGGCGCCAGGGCGTCGCCGCGGAGATGACCGAGATAACGGAGCGGGCGATGGCGGACGAGATCGAGTACGCGGAGAGCCTCCGGCAGCGGGCCGGACTCCTCGAGGGGCTCTCCACGGCGGCGGCCCGGAAGGCCTACCGGGACGTCGCGCTCCGACCGGGAGCCGCGTCCGTGATCGAGGCCCTCGAGGAGGCGGGCCACACGACCGCAATCCTGACGGGCGGATTCGTCGACGGCGTCGAGGCCGCCCTCGACCGCGAGGACGTGACCGTCGATCACCTCGTCGCGAACGACCTCCCGGCCGCCGACGGGGCCCTCACCGGCGACGTCGTCGGGCCGCTGATCGAGGGCACCAAGGACGACGCCCTCGCTGACCTCGCCGCCAGCGTCGACGTCGCGCTCGCGGACACGGTGGCGGTGGGGGACGGGGCGAACGACCGCCCGATGCTCGAGGTCGCGGGCCTGGCGGTGGGGTACGAACCCACGGACGCGGTCGCGCCGGCCTGTGACGCGGTCGTCTCGTCGATGGCCGAACTCGCGGACCTGTTCGTCGACCGGGGCGTCCTCCCACCCTGAAAACCGACCTCGGCATCGGCCGTCACGCGGGCCGGGGCGGTCCACGCGCCCCCTCAGCTGAACAGACTGGCGTGGACCGGTGCGAAGTCCGCCTCCGCGGCCCCGCCCTCGAGGAAGGCCCCGAGGGGCGTCCCGACCGTCTCGGGCTGGACCAGGAACGCGTCGTGGCCGTAGTCGCTCTCGACCACGTGGTGGGTGACCGCCGCGCCGGCGCGCTCGAAGGCGGTCTCGAGCGTCCGGGACTGCTCGACCGTGAAGTGCCAGTCGCCCGTGTACGAGACGATCAGCGCCTCGCCGTCGAAGTCCGAGAGCGCCGCGGCGTCGGAGGCCGCCCCGCGGGACAGGTCGTACTCGTCCATGGCCCGCAGGAGGTAGAGATAGCTGTTGGCGTCGAAGCGCTCGGTGAACGTCTCGGCGTTGTAGTCCAGGTAGGAGACCACGTCGCGGTAGGGGAAGGCGTCGGCGGTGGGATCGTCGAGGCTGGCGACGGCGCGTTCCGCCGCCCGCCGGCCGAACCGGTCGTCCATCGAGTCCTTCGAGAGGTACTGGACGTGACCGATCCGTCGGGCGGTCGCGAGACCGTCGTCGGGGTGCGCTCCGCCGTAGTAGTCGCCGCCGTCGAAGTGCTCGTCTGCGGTGATGGCCCGGCGGGCCACCCCGTCCAGGGCCAAGGTCTGGGCGTCGACGCGCGGCCCCGTCGCGACGGCGGCCACCCGCTCGACGCGGTCGGGGAACCGCTTCGCCCACTCGATCGCGTTCATCCCGCCGACGCTCCCCCCGACGACCGCGTACAGCGTCTCGACGTCGAGGTGATCGAGGAGTCGCGCCTGGGCGCGGACCCAGTCGGTGACGGTGACCGCCGGGAAGTCGCTGCCGTATGCCTCCCCGTCGGGCCCCTCGCTCGCGGGGCCCGTGGTGCCGTAACACGACCCGGGGACGTTCGCCGCGACGACGTGGAAGGAGCGGGTGTCCACCGGGCGCCCCGGACCGACGACGTCGTCCCACCAGCCGTCGGCCTGGGGACCCAAATCGTCGGGCCCGGCACTCGCGACGTACTGACTCCCCGTGAGGGCGTGGGCCACCAGGACTGTCGGGTCGCTCGGGTCGCCGTACGTCTCGTAGGCCACGTCGAGGTCGACGCTCCCGCCGCGTTCGAAGGCGAACTCGCCGACGTTCACGATTCGGTGGTCGGACGCGGGCGGGGCGGACTCGGCGGCAGGGACGGAGATGGGGGATGAGCCTGTCATGACCATCACGCATTCGAGGGTGTCTGAGTATTATCGGGAACCGGCCGGATGCTTGTAAGTGTTACTCTCCGGCCGAGATATTCCTAACAGTAATTCGTCCGGCGGGGCGGTCCACGGAGCCACCGACGTGGCACGAACCGACCGTCGCGGCCCCACACGGCCGTGCGAATCCAGGGCGGGCCTCGACGGGTCTACCGGAGGCCCCGACGGGTCTACCGGAGGCCCCGACGGGTCTACCGGAGAATCTCGCGGGCGCGGTCGAGGCCGGCGTCGGCGTCCACGGCCACGCCCGCCGCTCGCATGGCCTCGCCGACCGTCCGGACGCCCCGGAGGACCTGCTCGCTCGAGAGGCCGCCCATGTTGCTCACGCGGAAGACCTCGCCGTCGAGGTGGGCCTGCCCGCCGCTGATGGAGACGCCGCGGTCCTCGACCGCCTCGAAGAAGGGCGCGCTGTCCGCTCCCCGGATCGACTCCGGGAGGGCGATGGCCGTGACGGTGTTCGAGTACGCCGAGTCCTCGTTGGGCGTGGGAAACGACTCGAGCCCCATGGCTCGGAACGCCTCGCGGAAGGCCCTGGCCTGTTCCCGGTGGCGCTCGATCCGGGCGGGCATCCCCTCCTCGCGGATGTCCGCGAGTGCGACCGCGAGGCCGCGAAACAGCGGCACCGCGCTCGTGAAGGGCGTCTGGTGGGATTCGGCCTTCCGCAGGTGCCAGTCCAGGTCCTCGTAGAAGGGGGCCCGGTCGCCGTCGATGTCGGCCTCGGCGTCGCCGGTGACGTACATGGCGCTCACGCCGGGCGGGGCGGCGAGGGCCTTCTGTGCGTCCGTGATCGCGACGTCGACGTGCCAGTCGTCGATGCGGAACTCGTCGCCTCCGATGCTCGTCACGCCGTCGACGACGAAGGTGGCGTCGTGCTCGGCCGCGACGGCCCCGATCTCGGGGATCGGATTGAGCAGGCCCGTGCTCGTCTCGTTGTGGACCGCGGTCACGACGTCGGTGTCGTCCGCGACCGCGGCGGCGACCTCGTCGACGTCGACCGGGTCGCCCCAGTCGAAGGCGACCGTGTGGACCGACGCGTGGCGGTCGGCGATGCGCTCGAACCGGCGGCCGAACTTGCCGTTGACCACGGCGACGACCTCGCCGTCGTCGTCGACGGCGTTCGCCACCGCGGCCTCCATCCCCATCGTCGCGGTGCCGTTGAGGACCAGGGCGGTGCCGCCGCCTGTGGTCTGGGACCCGTCCGGCGCCGAGTGGGTGAACACGTACTCGAGGTGGTCCTGAGCGCGCTCGTAGACCGCCTCGAACGCGTCCGAGCGGTGTGACACCATCGGCTCGGCCATGGCCTCGCGGACCGCGCGCGTGAGCGGGACCGGGCCGGGGTTCAACAGGAGGTAGTCATCTCGCATACGGAGACGCTTGGCGGCGGGGAGGATAAAGGGGATCGGGGACAGCAAATTCCGCCGGACCCCAGAGCCTCGACGCGGTCGGCCCGGATCGGGGAACTCCTTTAGGCTCCCGGGCGAATGGGCCCCCATGACGGCCGACGCCCCGGACAACCCCTACGTCGCCGATCCCGACACCGACTTCGCCCCGGTCGAGGAACTCGGCCGCGACGCGGCCGCTTCCCAGGCGGCGGCGCTCAGGGAGGCCATCCGGTACCACGATTACCGGTACTACGTGGAGAACGATCCCGCGATCGCCGACCGGACCTACGACGCCCTCTTCGATCGCCTCCGGGAACTCGAGGCGACCTTCGACCTCCGGACCGAGGACAGTCCGACGCGGCGGGTCGGCGGGGAACCCCTGGACGAACTCGAGACCGTCGACCACGTGGTGCCGATGCTCTCGATCGACTCGAGCGGTGAGGCCGCGGACGTCCGGGAGTTCGCCGACCGGGTGCGGCGATCGGTGGGGGACGTCACCTTCGTCTGCGAGCCCAAGTTCGACGGTCTCTCGGTGGCGGTCGTCTACGAGGACGGCCGCCTCCGCAGGGCCGCGACGCGGGGCGACGGGCAGGAGGGAGAGGACGTCACCGCGAACGTCCGGACCATCCCGAGCGTTCCCCAGCGCCTGCGCGGGGATCACCCCGACTACCTGGCGGTCAGGGGCGAGGTCTACATGCCCCGCGAGGCGTTCCAGTCGTTCAACGCCGATCGGGTCGAGGCGGGCGAGGAGCCCTTCGCGAACCCGCGAAACGCCGCCGCGGGGTCGCTGCGGCAACTCGATCCCTCGGTGACCGCGGACCGACCGCTCGCCTGTTACTTCTACGACGTGCTCGCCGCCGGGGAGAGCGAGGCGGACGCCGCCGACAGCGACGCGTCGCGTGGCGCCCTCGGGGCGGCGGGCCTGGACACCCACGCCGCCGAACACGACGCACTCCCCTCGTGGGGGCTCCGCGTCGAGGAGGACTGGTATCGCGTCACGGAGGATATCGAGGACGCGATCTCGTTCCGCGACGAGATGCTCGAGGCACGCGAGGACCTCTCCTTCGAGGTCGACGGCGTGGTCGTCAAGGTCGACGACCGGGAGGCCTGCGGCGAACTGGGGACGACCGCCCGACACTACCGGTGGGCCTACGCCTACAAGTTCCCCGCGCGGACGGAGGTGACGACCATCACCGACGTCGTGGTCCAGGTGGGACGCACCGGTCGCCTCACCCCCGTCGCGCTGCTCGAACCCGTCGACGTCGGCGGCGTGACCGTCTCGCGGGCCAGTCTCCACAACCAGTCCGAGATCGACGAGATGGGGGTCGGCGTCGGCGATCGGGTCCGCATCGAGCGAGCGGGCGACGTCATCCCGCACGTCGACGAGGTGGTCGAATCCGCGAGCGACGCCCCCTTCGAGATCCCCGAGGAGTGTCCGGTCTGCGGGAGCCCCGTGGCCCGCGACGGGCCGCTGTCCTACTGCACCGGTGGCCTCGACTGTCGGGCCCAGCTCGTCCAGACGGTGGCTCACTTCGGTGGCGACGACGGCCTCGACATCGAGGGGCTCGGCGACGAGACGGCGGAGACGCTCGTCGAGGAGGGGCTGATCGAGGACCTCGCCGACCTCTACGACCTGACCGAGGACGACCTCCGCTCGCTCGAGGGCTGGGGCGAGACCAGCGCCACGAACCTCCTCGCGGAGATCGAGGCCTCGAAGGACCCCTCGCTTGACGCGTTCCTCTCGGCGATCGGGATCCCGGAGGTCGGTCCCACCGTGGCCCGCGATCTGGCGCGGCACTTCGGCGACCTGGATTCGGTGATGGCGGCGGACGAGGGGGCGCTCAGGGAGGTCTCGGGCGTCGGCCCGAGCGTCGCCGACCGCGTCGTCGAGTTCTTCGAGAACGATCGCAACCGGCGGGTCGTCGAGCGCCTTCGGGAGCGGGGCGTCGAACCGGAGCCCGTCGCGTCGACCGGCGACGAACTCGACGGGCTGTCCGTCGTCTTCACGGGCCGGGTCGAGGGGTTCACCCGGGACGACCTGGAGACCCTCGTGGAGTCCCACGGCGGCGACGTCACCGGCTCGGTCTCCGGGAACACGGACCTCCTGGTCGTCGGCGAGAATCCCGGGCAGTCGAAGCGCGAGGACGCGGCCGCGGCGGGCGTATCGACCATCGATCCCGCGGAGTTCTTCGACCGGTTGGCGGCCCGCGGCGTCGAGGTCGACCGATAGGGGCGACCGAGAGAACATTGATGGCGCGGCCTCGCGAATCGTGGGTCGATGGCCGATGTCCCGACTCCTGATCGACTGCTGTACGGCGGCGAGGAGGTCGTCGCTCGCGTCGGTCGCGCGGACCAGGAGGTCGTGGTGACGACCCATCGACTGCTCGCGCTCGCGCCCGACGGCGAGGGGGCGAACCTCCGGGCGGTCCACCGCCCGAACGTCGAGGACGTCCGCACCGCGTCGACGGGCCGGGGCCACCTCGCGGGGATCGGAGCCCGGGCGCTGCTCCTCGGGAGCGTCGCCGTCGCCGTGAGCGCCCTCGTCGACTTCTCCGCGATGGCTGGCGCGATCCCGGTGCCCGAGGCGAGTGGGGTGAGCGCCGGCGGCATCCTCGCGGTGCTCGAGACGGTTCGATCGCTCGTGGCCCTCGTCGGCCCCGCACTCCTCGGGGTCGGAGCGGCGTCGCTCCTGGGCGGGGCGATCGCACTCGGTCTGTACTGGCAGAGCCGAGAGCGCGCCCTGGTCGTCGCGGTCGCCGGTGGGGACGACGTTCACCTCGAGGGCGGTGACTTCGGGGAGGCCGACGTCGCGGCGGTGACCGACGCCCTCTCCCGGTAGCAATCGATTCAAAGCCGTCGAGGACCTACCGGCGGTCGATGGACGGGGACGGCCTCCGCTCGCTCGCCGCCGACCTGCCGCGCGATCCCGGAGTCTATCAGTTCCTCGACGGGCAGACCGTCCTCTACGTGGGGAAGGCCGTCGATCTGCGGGACCGCGTGCGCTCCTACGTCGATCCGCGCAGCGAGCGAGTGGCCCGGATGGTCGAGCGTGCCGACGACCTGGACGTGGCGGTGACCGACACCGAGACCCAGGCGCTGTTGCTCGAGGCCAACCTGATCAAGCGCCACCAGCCGGCCTACAACGTCCGGCTGAAAGACGACAAGTCCTACCCACTGGTCCAGTTGACCGACCACCGGTTCCCGCGGATCGAGATCACCCGCGATCCCACAGAGGGCGCGACGGTCTTCGGCCCCTTCACCGACGTGGGCGAACTCGAGACCGTCGTGAAGGCGATCCGGGAGACGTTCGGGCTCCGGGGGTGCGCTGAGTACACGTTCCGCGATCGGGACCGGCCCTGTCTGGACGCCGACATCGGCCTCTGTTCGGCCCCCTGCGTCGACGAGATCGACGCCGAGACCTACGCGGCCGACGTCGATCGGGCCGTGCGGTACTTCGAGGGCGAGACCGGCGTCCTGGCCGGGCCGCTGCGCGACGCGATGGAGAGCGCGGCGGAGAGGCGTGAATTCGAGCGGGCGGCCAACCTCCGGGACCGCCTCGAGACCGTCGCGTCCTTCCACGGGACCGGCGGCGAGGCCGTCCAGGCGGCCGCCGAGTCCGCGGAGAGCGCGGACGTCCTCGGGGTCGCCGTCGAGGGAGACGCGGCGACCGTCGCCCGGTTGCACAGCGACGGGGGGAAACTCGTCGATCGCTCGCGGCACTCGGTGGTCGCCCCCGAAGGCGAGGAGCGCGTGGCCGCCATCCTCGCGGCATTCGTCCCCCAGTACTACGCCGAGCGGTCGCTCCCCGACGCCCTGTTGCTCCCCGAGGATCCCGGCGACGAGGACCTCACGAACTGGCTCGACGCGGAGGGAGTCGCCGTCCGGGTTCCGGGCGCCGGGCGAGAGGCGCGCCTGGTCGACCTCGCCATCAAGAACGCCCACCAGCAGACCGGTGACGACGACGAGGTCGGCGCCCTCGCCGACGCCCTGGGGATCGACCGCCCGACCCGCATCGAGGGGTTCGACGTGAGCCACGCCCAGGGCAAGGCCGTGGTCGGGAGCGACGTGACCTTCGTCGACGCCGCACCGAAGAAGGACGACTACCGGCGGAAGAAACTCCCCGAGGAGAACGACGATCCGGGCAACGTGGCGGCCCTCGTCCGCTGGCGGGCGACGCGAGCGATCGAGGGGCGCGACGACAGACCGGATCCGGACCTGCTCCTGATCGACGGCGGGAGGGCCCAGTTGGCCGCTGCCAGGGAGGCCATCGCGGAGACCGGGTGGGACGTGCCCGCCGTCGGTCTGGCGAAACGCGAGGAGGTCGTCGTGACCCCCGACGGCACCCACGACTGGGACGGCGACGCCCCCCAGTTGCACCTCCTCCAGCGGGTGCGCGACGAGGCCCACCGCTTCGCCGTCCAGTACCACCAGACCATCCGGGACGACGTCTCGACCGTCCTCGAGGAGGTCGAGGGAATCGGCCCCCGACGCTCCCGCCGCCTGCTCCGGCGGTTCGGGAGCGTCGAGAACGTGCGCGCCGCCTCCGAGGAGGAACTCAGGGCGGTCGAGGGCGTCGGCGAGGAGACGGCCGCGACGCTCGCGTCCCGCCTCTGATCGACGCTCGACGGGACGACGATTCTCGATGAGCGACGATTCCGCGTGCGCGGGTCCGGAATTCACCCGGGGAATCAGACCAGACCCGGGGAGTCAGGGATCCTCGGCGTCGACGCCCGGTTCGACCGGAACGCCACCGTCGTCCGGGTCCTCGCCGTCAAGATCGTACTCCTCGCGCAGTTCGCGAATCCGGTCCCGGATGTCCGCCGCGAGTTCGAACTCGAGGTTGTCGGCGGCCTCCCCCATGCGCGTCTCGAGTTCCGCGACGAGGGCCGCCGCCTCGTCGGCGTCCGCGGGCCCCTCGCCCGCGACCGATCCGGTGTCGGTCTTCGCCCCGGGGAGGTCGACGTCGCCGACCGCCTTCTCGATCGTGGTGGGTTCCTTGTCGTGGTCCTCGTTGAACGATCGCTGGATGCGGCGCCGACGTCTCGTCTCCGCGATGGCCTCGTCCATGGCGTCCGTGGTCTCGTCGGCGTAGAGGACGACCGTCCCCTCCACGTTTCGGGCGGCGCGGCCCATCGTCTGAATCAGCGAGGTCCGCGAGCGCAGGAACCCCTCCTGGTCGGCGTCGAGGATCGCGACGAGGGACACCTCGGGGATGTCGAGGCCCTCTCGGAGGAGGTTGATCCCGATGAGGACGTCGAACTCGCCGAGTCGGAGTCCCCGGACGAGTTCGTGGCGCTCGAGGGTGTCCGTCTCGTCGTGCATGTACTCAACGTCGACGCCGGCCTCCGTCAGGTACTCCGTGAGGTCCTCGGCCATCCGCTTGGTGAGCGTCGTGACGAGGACCCGTTCGTCGCGGTCGGCGCGACGGCGAATCCGATCGAGCAGGTCGTCGATCTGGTCGGACGCCGGTTCGACCTCGACGGCGGGGTCCACGAGGTAGGTGGGGCGGACGATCTGCTCGACGACCTGCGCGGAGACGTCCCGCTCGTACTCTCCCGGGGTGGCGGACACGTAGAGGGTGCGGTCGGTCTTCTCCTCGAACTCCTCGAAGGTGAGCGGGCGATTGTCGAAGGCCGTCGGGAGGCGGAAGCCGTTCTCGACGAGGGACTCCTTGCGCGAGCGATCGCCCTCGTGTTGGCCCTTGATCTGGGGGACCGTCCGGTGGGACTCGTCGATCACCGTGAGGAAGTCCTCGGGGAAGTAATCGAGGAGCGTGTACGGGGGATCGCCCACGTCGCGATCGGAGAGGTAGACCGAGTAGTTCTCGATGCCGGAGCAGTAGCCGGCCTCCCGGAGCATCTCCAAATCGAAGGTGGTCCGCTCCTCGAGGCGCTGGGCGGCGACCAGGTCCCCCTCGCGCTCGAAGTGTGCGACCCGGTCCTCGAGGTCGGCCTCGATCTCCTCGATGGCCGCCTCCAGGGTTCGCTCGGGAATGGAGTAGTGCTCCGCCGGGTGCACGAGGACGGCGGGCTCCTCGCTCTCGACGCTGCCCTCGAGGGGGTCGAGTTTGGTGAGGCGGTCGATCTCGTCGCCCCAGAACTCGACGCGAACCGCGTACCGGCCGTACATGGGGAAGATCTCGACGGTGTCCCCGCGCACGCGGAAGGTCCCCTGGGTGAAGTCCACGTCGTTGCGCTCGTAGTTGAGGTCCACGAGGCGCGAGAGGAGGGCGTCCCGGTCGACGGTCTGTCCCACCTCGAGACGCAGCGCCATGTCCTCGTAGTTTCGCGGATCGCCGAGCCCGTAGATGGCCGAGACCGAGGCGACCACGATCACGTCCTCCCGGGTGAGGAGCGACCGGGTCGCGGAGTGCCGGAGGCGGTCGATCTCCTCGTTGATCGAGGCGTCCTTGTCGATGTAGGTGTCCGACTGCTCGACGTAGGCCTCGGGCTGGTAGTAGTCGTAGTAGGAGACGAAGTACTCGACCGCGTTCTCGGGGAAGAGGGTCCGGAACTCCTCGTAGAGCTGGGCGGCGAGTGTCTTGTTGTGGGCGATGACCAGCGTGGGCTGCTGGAGTTCCTCGACGACCCAGCTCACCGTGTTCGTCTTCCCTGACCCGGTGACGCCAAGGAGGGTCTGTTTCCGCATGCCCTCCTCGTACCCGCGGACCAGTTCCTCGATCGCGTCCGGCTGGTCGCCCGCCGGATCGAAGGGGGCGTCGACGGAGAACCGCCTGTCGACGTCGGGTCGGTCGGGCGAGAGCGGGCCGCTCGATTCGCTCATCGACTGGACACAGGGCGTGGGGAAATTTACGCTCCTCGCCCGCCGTCCTGGTTTCGCCCCGTGTGGCCACCAGTGGTCGGACCCACCGGCGAGAGCGGGTCGCAGGGACGTGGCCGTCGCCGTGGGCGTGGCGAGCAGGCGACTGAGCGGGGTCGACCGCGGGACGTCGCACTCCCGCAGACCGCGGCCGGCAACGCGTCAGATCACGGGGCGAGGTGGCCCCGTCATCCCCCATATACTCTCGCTGCCGGTGTGGAGGAGGTGACTTATATATAACCAGGTGGAATCACCCGGTGATGAATCGCCCAGTCAGGCTCGTGCGACCGCGTGGTGCCCGTCGAATCGGTCACACCTGGCAAGTGACGGAGGGGCGACCCTGGCGACGGAGGGCGGCCCCCCGATGACGCGGCGCCGCCCCACGAAAGTCGACGACGGCGCCCGCGGGACCTCGGGGACGCTGGACCGACTGTACGAGGGGGTCGCCTCGATCGCGGTCCCACTCGCCGCCCTCGCGACGGTCGCGATCCTCGTCGTGATCTTCTACTTCCCAGTCGGCACCGTGCTGGTGGAGGCTCTCTATCGGGACGGGGTCGTCCTCGGACCGATCCGGACGATCCTCACCTCTCCCTTCTACTTCGGGGTGGCCCACTGGCTCTTCGCCGACCCGCTCGGCGTGCCGGCCGGGATCCTCCAGTGGGCGCGTGCGGGTTTCCCCGCCGTCGATTTCGGCCTCGTGGGGTTCACCGTCTACCAGGCCGTCCTCTCGACCGTCGCGAGCCTCCTCCTCGGCCTCCCGGGGGCCTACCTGCTCGCCCGGTACTCCTTTCCCGGCCGGGAGACCGTGCGCGCGTTGACCATGCTCCCCTTCGTCCTCCCCTCGATCATGGTCGCCATCGGCTTCGTCGCGATGTTCGGCGACACCGGGACGGTGAACGCCGTCCTCGGGGCGCTGGGACTCCCGCAGTTCTCGCTCATGTACACCCTCGAACTCGTCGTCCTGGCCCACGCCTTCTACAACGCGCCCCTGGTGACGCGCCTCGTGGCCACCTCGTGGGAGAGCGTCGACGAACGAATGGTCGAGACCGCACGCACCCTCGGGGCGCCCCGCGGGCAGGCGTTCGTCGACGTCGTCCTCCCCCAGTTGCTCCCGGGGATGCTCACGGCGGCGCTGTTGACGTTCCTGTTCACCTTCATGACCTTCCCGATCGTGCTCGCCCTCGGCGGCCTGCGCCTCGCGACGGTGGAGGTCTGGCTGTACGCCCGGGTTCAGCAACTGGAACTCGCGACCGCCGCGGGGCTCGCGGTCGTCGAGACCGTCGTCACGCTGAGTATCACCTACGCGTACGTCAGCTACGAGTCCGGGAACGAGGGCCTCGCCCGCCTCGGGGCCGCCCCACGACGGGAGCCACTGTTTCGCGGTCTCGACGCGCGTCGCCTCGGCCTCGCCCTGTACGGGGTGGTCGTCCTGGTCGTCTTCGTCGGTCCGATCGCGAGCATGATCGTCGAGAGCCTCACCGGGCCGAGCGGCCCCACCCTCCGGTACTACGCCTTCCTGGTCCAGCGACAACTCGAAGGGGCGGCCTTCCAGGTGAAGCCCGTCTCCGCGGTCCGCAACTCTCTGGTCTTCGCGGTCGGGGCGCTCGCCCTCGCCGTGCCGATGGGGCTCCTCGTGGCCTTCTTGAGCACGCGAGAGGCCATCGGCAGTCGGGTGGCGGAGGCCGTCGCGATGGCGCCCCTCGCCGTGAGCGGGATCGTCGTCGGCCTTGGCCTGCTCCAGGCACTCGTCTTCGGAACCGAGGTCCTGGGACACCGAGTCACGGTCACCGGGCCGCTCGCGATCGTGGCCGCTCACGCGGTGGCCGGCTATCCATTCGTCACCAGGAACGTCGTGCCCCTGCTCAGAAGCGTCGACGCCCAGTTGCTCGAGTCCGCCCGCAGTCTCGGCGCGTCGCGGTACCGGGCGTTCCTCGACGTGGAGTTGCCCCTGATCGTCCCTGGGATCCTCGCTGGGGCCGCCTTCGCGTTCGCGATCAGCGTCGGCGAGTTCGACGCGACGGTGATCCTCGCCACCGGCAGCGGGAGCTTCACGATGCCGGTCGCCGTCGAGCGGTACCTGGGCAACCGGACCCTCGGCCCCGCGACGGCCATGGGGACGGTGTTGCTCGTCGTCACGGCCCTCAGCTTCGTGGTCATCGATCGCATGGGGGGACGGTACGAACCATGACCCGGGTCTCCCTCGAGTCCGTCTCCAAGCGCTTCGGGGACACCGCGGCCCTGAGCGACGTCGACCTCGCGATCCGGGACGGGGAGTTCTTCACCCTGGTCGGTCCGTCGGGGTGTGGCAAGACCACCACCCTCCGGGTGCTCGCCGGCCTCGAGGAGCCGACCGCTGGCACCGTTCGCTTCGGCGGCGAGGACGTCGCGGGCCACCCACCGGAGGACCGAGACGTCGGGATCGTCTTCCAGAGTTACGCGCTCTTCCCCCACATGAGCGTCGCGGAGAACGTCGCCTACGGCCTCCGGTTCCGCGATCCGCCGGCGGGCCAGTCCACCGAGGACCGCGTCGCCGACCTCCTCGAACTCGTCTCCCTCTCCGGGGTCGGAGACCGCGACCCGGCGGAGCTCTCCGGGGGGCAACGACAGCGAGTGGCGTTGGCGCGGGCGCTCGCGCCGGGACCGGACGTCCTGTTGCTCGACGAGCCGATGAGTGCCCTCGACGCCCGCCTCCGCGAGCGGCTCCGCCGACAGGTCCGAGACATCCAGCAGACGCTCTCGATCACCACGATCTACGTCACCCACGACCAGGCCGAGGCGCTCGCGATCAGCGACCGGATCGCGGTCCTCGAGGACGGACGCGTCGAACAGGTCGGCACGCCCGAGGAGGTCTATCGGGCACCGGCGAACCGCTTCGTGGCCGAGTTCGTCGGCGACACCAACCTCTTCGAGGTCCAGTCGGTCGAGTCGCGTTCCGAGGGCGACGTCGCCGTGGTCGACGGGACGCGCGTGGCGATCGACGGGCGGGTCCAGCCGGGCGATCTCCTCAGCGTCAGACCCGAGCACCTGACCTTCGGTCGGGGGGAGAACACCCTCTCGGTGTCCGTCGACACGGTCGAATTCCTCGGCGACGCGTACAAGACCCACGCGACGTGGAACGGGCGACGCCTCCAGGCCAAGACCGACCGACCACCGGGAGGCGACGACGCGACGATCAGATTCGCGTCAGACGACGTCCACGTGATCGAGGAATCGGGGGAGGAGGGCCGACCTACGGGACCACGCCGACCGTGAGGAGGGTCCCGTAGGTTCGATAGCGCTCGACCATCTCCTCCCGCGCGTCGAAGCCCTCCGTGGGGAAGGCCTCCGCTGGCGGGATGTCGACCTCCCGGTCGGGGACGTTGTCCTGTGCTGCCACGTGAAATCCGGCCTCGCGGAAGGCATCGCGGTACTCCGCGCGGCTCCACCGGGTCATCTCGACCTCGATGGAGTCCTGCCACTCGTGGGAGTACACGTTCTCCTCGTAGTAGTTGACCGCACAGAAGAACGTCCCGCCGGGGGCGAGCACGCGTTCCAACTCCTCGAGGGCCGCGTGCGGGTCGGCGGCGTAGTAGAAGGCCTCCATCGAGAAGGCGTGGTCGATGGCGTCGGTGGCGAAGGGGAGGTGGTCGAAGTCGCCGACCAGGTAGGCCAGGTTCGGCCGATCCGTGTACCAGCGCGCGTTCCGGGTCATCTCGGGAGAGCCGTCGAGACCGTATCCCCGGGCGATTTCCCGTTCGGCGAGCGCCCGGAGCGCGTACCCGCTCCCGGACCCCAAATCGAGGACGGTATCTCCCCGCTCGACGGGCATCCGGGCCAGGACGTGTTTCGCGGTGTGCCAGTGGCGATCCTCCATCCCCCGGTCCTTCCCGCGGGCCGCCCACGCGTCGAACTCCTCGCGAACGCTCATGGGAGCGGAGACGGGCCGATCGGTGAAAACGACTCCGCCGTCGAGGCACGGTGGTCCCTCGCCGGCAGGTCACTTTTCTTCGTCGAGTCGGTGGAGGCGGTATGGACTACCGACTCGACATCGCGTCCGCCCCCGACTCGATTCCCGGCGGGACCGCCGTGCTGCTCACCCACCCGAGCACCGGGGGCACCGACGAGATCGACACGGGCTTTCTCGCCGTCGACGGGGACCGCTTCCTCGTCGTGAGCACCCGCTCGACCGCCCGCGAGGTCCACCAGAAGCTGTCTCACTACGACGTGGACGCCTCCCGGGCCGACGTGCTCGACGCGGTGAGCGTCGACCGGGGATACTCCCGCCGCAACGCCGAGCACGTCCACTACGTGAACGCCCCCGACGACGTCGACGGGATCGTCTCCGTGGTCGCCGCCTTCCTCGAGGAGGACGGCGGTCGGCGGCGGTTGAGCGTCGACTCGGTCTCCGAACTCGCCTACTACGCCGGGGACGCGACCGCCGTTTCGGCGGTGAGGCGAATCGTCGACCGCCTCGAGGAACACGACGCCGTCGGACTCTTTCACGTCTCGCCCGAGGTCCACGACCCGGACACCATGGACCGACTGCGCGCGGTGACCCACGGCACCCTCGCGGTCGACGATGACGGGTCGATCGACGCGCGATTCTAGCCCGCGCGCCGTTCTCTACGCGGAGTGCACTCTGGGATCAGGCGAGAGCCATGTTGGCCATGATGGCCAGAGCGATGACGATTGCCGATCCGACGGTGGCGAGGACGATTCTGGTAGGCGTGCTCATGGCTCGACGGTCGCACCCGAGATCACTTAAACCCGACTCGTTTCGGACTGCCCGATCCGTGTCGGTTTCGACGGACCGCCGCCCTCCACGCGAAACCAGCGGTCGCCGGTGGGCCAAACCGGAATGCACCGGGCCCGGACGGCGGCCCCGGGTTCACTCGATCCCCCCGTACGCCCGCCACGCACCCGATCGGAAGCGAATCACGTTGACGACGGCCTTGGTGTACATGTCCGCGAGGATCGACGCGAAGACGGCGATCAGGCCGAGTCCCGCACCGGGCGACAGCGCGAGAGCGGGGAGCGCCAGTGGCCCGATCGCGATCGGACCCACGCCGATCGCGTACCCCACCGGCAGCGCGAGCGCCGCGATGGGCAGGCGGACGACGTACGTCGCGAGCAGCGATCCGTAGAGGGGCCAGCGCGTGTCTCCCGCCCCGCGGAGTGCGCCTCGCATCGTCCGCGACGTGCTGAACGCGGCGACTCCGACGGCGAAGACCCGGACGAAGGCGACCGTCAGGTCCGGGTGCTGGCTCCCGAAGGCGGTGGCGATGGGGCCAGCGAGCGCCGCGATGGCGATCGCGATCAGGAGTTGCGTCGCGAGGGCGAGACGGAGAACCGTCCACCCGTAGGACGCCGCCTCGTCCGCGTCGCCGCCCCCGATCGCCTGGCCGACGAGCGTGCTCGACGCGGTCGAGTACCCCCAGGCGGGCATGTTCGCGAGCAGGATCACGCGGCGACCGATCGCGTACGCCGCGAGCGCTGGCGTTCCGACGACGCCCAACACAAAGAGGAAGGGAAACCGACCCAGCGTCCGGGACAGACGGGTGCCGGCCAGCGGCAGCGACACCCTGAACAGTTCCGCCACGATCGCGGTGTCCCACTGTCGACCGCCGAGGCGCAACGCGACGGGCCACCGCCCGGAGAGGAGGACGACGAGGAAGGTGAGGGCCGCCACCGTGTTGGCGACCGCGGTGCCGATGGCCGCGCCGGCGATGCCGAGGGCGGGCGCGCCGAGGAGACCGAAGATCAGGATCGCGTTGAGGGCGACGTTCGTCGGCAGCGTCACCAGTCGGACGTACATCGGGGTCCGGGTGTCGCCGGCCGCGGCGAGCGCGCGGGCGGCGACGAGGCTCACGAACCGGAAGACGACCGAGAGCATCACGATGCGGAGATACGTCGCACCGAGTGCGATCGTTCGGGGGTCTGACGTCAGCAGGTCGATCATGGGCCGCGCGTAGACCCAGCTGCCGGCGGTGATCGGGACGGACACCAGGATCGCGACCCAGAGCGAGAGCTTGATCGCGAGGTCGGCGCGGTCCCGGTCACCGGCCCCGAGAAAGCGCGAGACCAGACTCATGGTCCCGCTCGTGAGCGAGAGTCCCAGGCCGAAGGGGATGAAGTAGTACTGAAAGCCGAGTTCGAGACCGGCCACGGCGACGGCGCCGGACGCCAGGCTCACCATGAAGAAGTCGGCGGTCCGCACGAGCGTCCTGAGACCGCCCGTGACCATCGCGGGAACCGCGAGGTCGAAGGCCTCCGTCCCCTTCCGTCGGTCGAGCAGGCCGAGGCGGGAGAGCACCGCGGGAAAGACCACGAGCACCCGGCGTCCGCCGTCGCGGAGGAGGGAAATCCACCCGTCTGCCATCCTCGATTCGTCCAGCGGGCAGGGACTAAAGTGACCGGGAACCGGACAGGTGACCGACGAGACCCCCTCGGACTCGAGGGGTCGAGTCGTCCGCGCGGGGACTCGATGGGCGGTTCTCCCGATGGTCGCTCCGCCCGGCGTCACACGGGCCCAAAACACTCGAGTTCGGACCGAACGCACTCGAGTTCGGACCGAACGCACTCG
>JBDGUE010000002.1:28219-40993 GCA_042216045.1 Halanaeroarchaeum sp.
CCCAAAACACTCGAGTTCGGACCGAACGCACTCGAGTTCGGACCGAACGCACTCGAGTTCGGACCGAACGCACTCGGGTGGCGACTCCCTCACTCCTCACCTGGGATGGGCGGCCTCACTCCTGGTCCCGCCAGGTGTCGGGCACCTCGATGACGTACCGACCGTCCTCCTGGAGGGCGATGATGTGCTCCTGTCGATCGTAGAGCTCCATGAGGTTCAACTCGTACTGGCCCGGGGCGACGATGCGGATGCTCTCGAACTGCTCGTTGAGTTCCGCCCGGAGCTCCTCGAGGTCGGGGCGATCCACGTCCGATTCGACGTCTGGTTCCTCGAGGACTCGTCCCTCGCCGGGTGGCTCGGTCGGGCCTCCGGTTCCGGCGGGGGCGCTCCCGGCACTCGGGAGGTCCCCGCTGTCGACCATCTCGCCGCGGGCCGACGCCTGTGCCGCGTCCTCGGCCTCCGTCCGCTCCGAGGGGACCGTCTCCGCGTCGGTCGGCTCGGTCGAAGCCGGGTCGGTCGTGGCGGTCTCGTCCGCCCCCGACGGGGACTCGGCTGCAGGGGCCCCGTCGTCGGGAGGCGACTCGACGGTGGGCGAGTCCTCGTCCCGCCGCCGGGCCACGTAATCGCGGACGGTGGTCGCCGCCTTCCCGACCGCCTCGGTGACGCCGCCGTCGTCCTGGTCCGCTGGGGTCGGCGTCTCGTCGGGCGACGACTCGGGGGCATCGGTCGGTCCGGGGTCGTCGGTGACGGCGTCGCTCGGAATGTACTGGAAGGTGTTCCCACCGCACTCCGGACAGCCGGACAGCATCTCCTTGGAGCCGTCGTCGAACGTCTGTCCGCAGGCGGTGCACTGGTGAGGCATCGATTATCGCTGGGAGACGAGCGCGCGGATGAGCGTCTCGTCCTTCTGCAGGGACTGGATCTGGTTCGCGGGGCCGATCACGGTGAGTTTGGCCGTCGTCTCGTCGCCGAACAGGCGGGTGAGGAATCCGCCACTCGAGGCCGCAGACCGCGGGAAGCTCTCGATCTCGATCCCGGAGAAGTCGTCCGGATTGATCTCGGTCATGGTGACCTCGATGAGCTTCGACTCCTCGTCGGGGGTGAGTCCCTCCTCAAGGATCACGATGTTCCCCTTCCGGACGTCGTCGAGGATCATCCGAATCTTCTCCATCGAGGTCTTCTCGCGCATGCGCTCGGAGCTGATGAGGTCGATCTCGACGCCGTCTGTGGGGTGTTCTATCTCGGACATCGTTTCACCCGAAGTACTCCGCGATCTTGTCGTAGACTTCGTCCATGTTGTCGCCCTCGAGCGCGGAGAGTGGCACCGTCTCGTGCTGGGGGAAGGCGTTCTCGATCCGCTGGATGGACGACTCCTCGAGGTCGATCTTGTTCGCGAAGATCAACACGGGGAGGTCCCGACTCTCGATGATGCCGATGAGCATCGTGTTGACCTGCGTGAAGGGGTCCTCTGCCGAGTCCAGGACGTAGATGACGCCGTCGACGTCCTCGCGGAGCCAGTGCATGGCCTCCGCGACGCCCTCGGTCGCCTCGCGCGACCGACGGACGGCCTCGTCCTTCTCCATGTCGTGTTCCAGGAACTCGGTGTAGTCGACCTTCGTCGTCACCCCGGGCGTGTCGACGATGTCGATGGAGACGGACTTGCCGTTGCGCTCGATCTCGACGTTCTCCTTCCGCCGGGCCCGTCGCGTCTCGTGTGGGATCTGGCTCTCCGGCCCGACCGCGTCGCCGGTCCAGTCCCTCGCGATGCGATTCGCGAGGGTCGTCTTCCCCGCGTTCGGTGGCCCGTAGATTCCAATCCGCCGTGGCTCCGAATCCTCGGAGAAGAGGCTCTCCGTGACCCGGGAGATGCTGTTTCTCAAACTTCCGAGCAGTCCCATTATTACCCCTCGTTACGCACCCGCGTGTTTGTATGCCTGACGGCGGGCGAGCGTGATCGAACCCTGAGTCCGGAGGGTCTTAAACCTACGTCAGACGAACGGTGCGATCGTTCCGGCCGGTTCGAGACTCGCCCCGATCGCTACTGGACCGCTGGGAGGGGCGGAGAATGGGACAAACCGGGGAGGAGAGAAGAGAAGCGAAGGGAAGAGAGAAAGAGAACGAGTGGACGAGGAGAACGAGGAGACGGACCTGCGGTGACCGGTACGCGTCCGTGTGCGAATCCTTCACCGGAACGACGTGTTCGGTGGCGGGGCCCACCCCTTTGTTTCGAGTGGAACGGCCCGACTCTGCCGCCAGCGATCGGCGAATCCCCTTCAGACGTCGATTCGTCTAGACTTCTAGGAATATATTTGTTGGATTAACCGTACTGCGGATATGGTTTAACGGACTAGATGGTAAAAGTTTCCATTCTCGAGAGGGGCCCCGTGAGGTGGGTCTCCTGGTCGTTCCACCTGAAACGAAGGGGTGGGGGCCTCCCGATGGCGGTCGTTGCCCGGACATTCCGACCGTCCCTTCGCGTCGGATCGAGAGCTCGCGTTCCATCGACGATGGCGACCGACGGTCGATCGATTCGTCGAGTGGATTCGGCGCCCGTCGCGTTCGGTTCGACGATGAATCCGTCTTCTCCGCCTCTCACGAAGGGATCAATTGAGCCCTCTCTTGACCGATGACGGACGATATCGATCGAATCACTCTCTGCGGCCCGTCATCGGAGAGACGTCCGTGACGACGGATCGTCCCGTCCCGTGGTGCGATCGGTCCGTCGGACCCTCCCGCTGCGCTCGCCGTCCTGGGGGTGGCCGTGGACCACGATTCGAACGGACGCCCTCGCCATCGAAACCTATTTGGCCCTCCCACATCCTGTCTTTCATCTGGATCAACTGGACGGTCCCGGGGCCCGTCCGTCGACGGGGAGTCTGCCGCGGGATCGAGGCGTTTCCAGGGGGACACGGGATGTGGAATGACTGAGGACCGCAACGCGCGCGATCGCACCGGCGTCGAACGCGATTTCGAGGTCGACATCGACGACGTCCTGGAGGACGACGAGGGCGGCGGCGATGGCCTGTTCGACGATCTCCTCAGCGGCGAGCCCATCTTCGAGAACAAGGAGGTCCTGCGCCCCTCGTACACGCCCGACGAATTGCCACACCGGAGCGATCAGATCAACGACATGGCCACGATCCTCGTCGCCGCGCTCCGGGGCGAGACCCCCTCGAACATCCTGATCTACGGGAAGACGGGCACCGGGAAGACCGCCAGTGCGAAGTTCGTGAGCCAGGAACTCCAGGAGACGTCTCAGCGCTACGACGTCCCGACGGAGGTCCAGTACATCAACTGCGAGGTGACCGACACGCAGTACCGGGTGCTCGCCCAACTCGCGAACACCTTCATCGAGCAGAACCGGGCGTGGATCGACGATCGCGTCGACGAACTCGAGTCGCTTCGCGAGCGCGCACGCGAGAACGGATCCGCGTCGCCGCTGTCCGAGACGAAATTCGAGACCGCCACCGCGGTATCGACGCGAATCGAGACCCTCGAGAGCGACCGCGAGGAGATGGAGGACGTCCCGATGACGGGGTGGCCGACCGATCGCGTCTACAACACGTTCTTCGACGCCGTGGACTACGTCGAACGCGTCGCCGTCATCATGCTCGACGAGGTCGACAAACTCGTCGAGAAGAGCGGCGACGACGTCCTCTACAACCTCTCGCGGATGAACTCCGAACTCGAGAACTCCCGGGTCTCCATCATCGGGATCTCGAACGACCTCAAGTTCACCGACTTCCTCGATCCCCGCGTCAAGTCGAGTCTCGGCGAAGAGGAGATCGTCTTCCCGCCCTACGACGCCAATCAACTCCGGGACATCCTCGAGCACCGATCCGCCGTCGCGTTCAAGGAGGACGTCCTCTCGGAGGACGTCATTCCCCTCTGTGCCGCCTTCGCGGCACGAGAACACGGGGACGCCCGTCGCGCCCTCGACTTGCTTCGCACGGCGGGCGAACTCGCCGAACGGGACCAGGACGACGAGGTCACCGAGGAGCACGTGCGCAGGGCACAGGACAAGATCGAACTCGACAGGGTGGTCGAGGTGGTTCGCACCCTCCCGACCCAGTCGAAGATGGTCCTCTACGCGATCATCCTCCTCGAGAAGAACGGCGTCCACTCCATCAACACCGGCGAGGTGTACAACATCTACAAGCGCCTCTGTGAGGAACTCGACACGGACGTCCTGACCCAGCGACGCGTCACCGACCTCATCAGCGAACTCGACATGCTCGGCATCGTCAACGCGGTCGTGGTGAGCAAGGGCCGATACGGCCGCACCAAGGAGATCAGCCTCTCGGTCCCGATCGAGGAGACGGAGACGGTCCTCCGGGCCGACTCCCGCATCGGGGACATCGAGGACATCACGCCGTTCGTCCAGGCCCGATTCGAGAACTGATTCGTTTCGACTCGTCCCGGCGGTCGACCGTCTGGCGGGGTCTCGTCCCGTCGCCGTCAGTCGAACGAATTATGGTGGTGACTGGACTCCCCTAGTGTAATGGTGGCCGGCCCGTTGAGTGGTGGCGACGTGCCCGATCTCCAGGCGGTCCTCGACGCCCTGGACGACGAGGACTGTCGCCAGATCGTCGAGGTCCTCACCGAGCCGATGACGGCCAAGGAGATCTCGGAGGGGTGTGACATGCCGCTCTCGACGACGTACCGGAAACTCGACCTCCTGACGGAGGCGTCCCTGCTCTCCGAACGGACCGTGATTCAGTCCGACGGACACCACACTACGCAGTACGACATCGCCTTCGAACGGGTCGAGATCGAGTTGAACGACGACCACGACGTCTCGGTCGCGATCAAGCGGTCACCGGAATCCACGGACGAGCGCCTCGAGACGCTGTGGGCGGAGGTGCGAAAAGAAACATGACACAACTGACATCCGTCATCGTAGCACTGAAGTCGACGACGTTGATCCTCGGCGGGGTCATCACCTACTTCGCGTACAAGGCGTCCCGCCGGACGCACTCCCGGTCGCTGCAACTACTCGCCGTCGGCTTCGGCATCGTGACCCTGGGATCGATGGTCGCCGGCGTGGTCGATCTGGCACTCTCGCTCGGGCGAGACGTCGCGCTGACGATCGAGAGCTCGCTCACCGTCGTCGGATTCGCGGTCATCGTCTACTCGTTGTACGCCGACTGACCGACCGCTCGCCCGACGGACGAGGGGCCGATCCACGCCGATTGGCCGAAGTCATCCACGCCGATTGGCCGAAGTCACGCCGCGCCCGCGAGACCGAGGAGCGGTGCCTGGTGGCCGGCCCGGACCTCGGCGAACGTCAGCCGGACGTACCCCAGCCACGGGATCGAGACTTCGGCGGTGCCCTCGATCCAGGACGGCTTCACCGGTCGGCTGAGTCCCGCCGTCTGATCGTAGTAATCGTTGGTGACCGGGTTGTCCCCCTTCGTCATGAAGCCCGCGTTCGGGGCCGGACAGTTCGCCACCGAGGCACACGTGGATCCGGAGACGTAGGAGGAGTTCGCCTCGGAGAGCCAGTTCTCGCCCTCCTCGACCCAGAATCTCGCCCGGTGGATGATCGGCTTGCGGTCGGGGTTCCCGTTGGGGTGATAGACGATGACGTCCCCGTAGGACCCGAAGGATCGGTACCCGTGTTCTCTCCCGACTTGGTAGGTCACGACGCCGGTCTCCCGGGTCGCGTAGTCGGGGGCGAAACGCTGCTCGTCCATCACGAACACCAGGTCTCCACGCTGGAGGTGTGGCTGCATGCTGCCGCTCTCGACGGCGACCAGTGGCGGCCAGACCCCGCTGACCGCGAAGAGGAGCGCCCCGACCGCGAGCACGGCGACGGCACTCGTCACCGCCTCGCGGACGAAGACCGCGACCCCCTCCTCGGCACGGAGAACTCGGCCGAGGGTCAATGGGGGACCCTCGTCGTCACCGCTCTGGGATCCGTCACCGGGGCGATCCGGCCCCCGATCGGGGTCGGCTCCCCCGCCGCCGGGACCGTCGCGACCCGACCACGCGGCGCCCTCGTCGGCAGCGCCGGGGTCCGCGCCGTCGTCCCCGCGGTCCATTGGGTCGTCGTCCATACCGATCGGTTGGCCTGATTGCCGTTTCAATGTTCCCATGCCGATCGGGAGCCACGCCTCGCGACCCCGCGTTTCGCTACGCTTTTGAGCGAGTGCGTCCTCATCGACGGTCGTGCCTCGCCCGTCGCACGTCCGCGTGGTCGAGCGACTCACCGACAACGGCTACAACGCCGAACGGGAGGCCGTGACCGTCCTGGCGAACGCGCCCGACCCGATCGCCGCCGTCGACGCGGTCCTGGACGCCGCGACCGAGGACGCGTTGACGATCACCGTTGCCGACGCGAGAGCGGCGCTTTCCACCCTCGAGGGGAAAGAGGCGGCGGCCGAGTCGACGACGGTGACGGGGGCGGACTCCGCGACGTCGACGGCCGCGGACGCGACCGATCGACCGGGGAGCACGCGATCCGACGGCCCGGCCTCCACCTCCGGTTCGAGTGGACGCGAAGACGAGACCATCGAGACGCAGTCGTCTGGTTATGCAGGTGAAATGAAGGGGATCGAGGGCGGTCGCCGAGACCCCGACGATCGCCCGCCCGTCGCGATCGAGAACGACGTCACCGGGGAGAGCACCGGGACCGGAACCTACGAGGACTTCGTGACGGTCTTCCGCGACCGGTACGAGCGTCTCTCCCGACAGCTGCGAGGGCGGGTCAACCACCGGCCGACGGACGCGCTGGAGTCGATGGCGGGCGGGAGCGAGGCGGGCGTCGTCGGGATGATCGACGACGTCCGCTCGACGGCGAACGGCCACTGGCTGATCGACCTCGAGGACACCAACGGGACCTTCCCCGTCCTCGTCATGGAGGATCGCGAGTTCGCCGCGGAGGTCCCCGCCCTGCTCGAGGACGAGGTGATCGGCGTGGAGGGGACCCTCGCCGACGACGGCGGGATCCTGTTCGTCGACGCGCTCCACTTCCCGGACGTGCCTCGGACGCACACACCGAGCACGGCGGATCGGCCGGTCGAGGCCGCCCTCATCTCTGACGTCCACGTGGGGAGCCAGGAGTTCCTCGCGGAGGAGTGGTCGGCCTTCGCCGACTGGCTCCACACCGAGGAGGCGTCCTCGGTCGAGTACCTCCTCGTCGCGGGTGACATGGTCGAGGGCGTCGGCGTCTACCCCGATCAGGACGAGGAACTGGACGTGATCGACATCTACGAGCAGTACGAGCGATTCGCCGAGCACCTGAAGGAGGTCCCGGGCGACCTCGACATCGTGATGATCCCGGGCAACCACGACGCGGTCAGGTTGGCCGAGCCCCAACCGGGATTCGACGAGGAGCTCCGGGACATCATGCGGGCACACGACGCACGGATCACGGGCAACCCCTCGGTCGTCACCGTCGAGGGCGTCTCGATCCTCATGTACCACGGCGTCTCCATCGACGAACTCGTCGCCGAACTCCCGGACGACCTGGCGAGCTACGACCGTCCCCAGGACGCCATGGCCCAACTCCTCAGGAAGCGACACCTGGCCCCGCCGTTCGGCGGGCACATGCGGATCTCCCCCGAGGAGTCCGATTACCTCGTCATCGACGAGGTCCCGGACGTCTTCCACACCGGACACGTCCACAAGCTCGGCGTGGGGGAGTACCACAACGTCCGCACCGTCAACTCCGGGTGCTGGCAGGCCCAGACGTCCTTCCAGAAGAGCGTCAACATCGAGCCCGACACGGCGACCGCCCCGATCCTCGACCTCCAGACGCTCGACGTCACCGTCCGGAAGTTCTCCTGATCGCATCGGCGACCCAACGGGGACCTCCGATCGGTCGGTGTGCCGACCTCCTGGCGGTCAGTCGTTGTACCGATACCGGTGGGACGGCTCGCCATCGAACAGCGGCCCCCGGCCTACCCGCTCGAACCCGGCGTCGCGCACGATCGACCGCAGTTCGTCGTCGTGATCGGGAACGACGATCTCGACGGGAATCGCCTCGCGGTCCGCCAGCGACCGGGGCTCGGCGAGGAGTTCGTCGACGACCGGCGGATCGCCGACCATCGTGCTCACGTGGACGGTCTCGCTCCAGACGTCGTAGGAGAGAAAGCCCACCACCTGGTCGTCGTCCTCCGCCACCAACACCGTTCGCTCCCGGATCAACCGCGACGGATCGAACTCGGCGTCGACGAGGGCGGCGAGTCGGTCGGCGTCCGCCGGCGTGGCATCACGAACCTCCATACCACCGGTTCCGTTCGAACGCCCAAATCGTTTCCCGTGGAGAGTGCTGCGGTGATCCGGCGACCGGTCTCCACGCGGAGGGCATCGGACCGGTCGTGTATCGAAGTTCGTGAACATTGGCCCCGATAGACACCGTTATCTGCGCCCCACCAGTACCCGCGGGCATGCAACACAGTCGCACGCACTGGGTGGATCGAGTATGCGGGTAGTCGCGAAGTTCGGCGGGACGAGCCTCGGTTCGGGCGACCGGATCGAGCGGGCGGCCGACTCCATCGCCCGTGCGGTGGATGCGGGCCACCAGATCGCCGTGGTGGCGAGCGCGATGGGGAACACGACGGACGAACTCCTCGACAGCATCACCTTCGAGGCCGACGAGCGGGACCGGGCCGAGATCGTCAGCATGGGCGAACGCACCAGCGTGCGACTCCTCAAGGCGGCCCTGGCGGCCCGGGGCGTCGACGCCATCTTCCTCGAACCGGGCGACGAGGACTGGCCGGTCGTCGCGAACCGCCAGGGGGCGGTCGACGCGGAGGAGACCGCTCGCCGGGCCAAGCGGCTCGCCGCCAGACTCGGCGACGTGGTCCCCGTCATCACCGGGTTCCTCGCGGAGGACCGCGAGGGTGCCGTCACGACGCTGGGTCGGGGGGGAAGTGACACCACGGCCGTCATGCTTGGCCGGTACATGGACGCCGACGAGGTCGTCATCGTGACGGACGTCGAGGGCGTGATGACCGGCGACCCCACCGTCGTCGAGGGGGCGCGGAACGTCGGCGAGATCACGGTCGACGAACTGCGCAACCTCTCCTTCCGGGGCGCCGAGGTCGTCGCACCGAGCGCGCTCTCCTACAAGGACGAGGACCTCGACGTCCGGGTGGTTCACTATCAGCACGACGACCTCCTCTCGGGCGGCACGTCGATCGAGGGGCAGTTCGAGTACATGGTCGACATGCGCGATCGCCCCCTCTCCTGTCTGACCGTCGCCGGCCGGGCCATCCGGAACCAGCCCGGGATCCTCTCGACCCTCTCGAGTGCGCTCGCCGAGAAGGGGATCAACGTCGACGCGGTCGCGAGCGGGATGGACTCGGTGACCTACTACGTCGACGCTGAGCGCGCGACGGCGGCCGAGACCATCCTCCACGAGGAGATCATCGGCGACGAGACCCTCTCCTCGGTCACCGTCATCGACGACATCGCGGTCATCCGCGTCCTCGGTGCCGAACTCCCCAACCAGCCCGGCATCATGCGCGGCATCGTCGACCCCATCGCCGACGCCGGGATCAACGTCGTCGACATCATCACCTCGGCCACCTCGGTCGCGGTCTTCGTCGACTGGGAGGACCGCGAGGAGACCCTGGACATCATCCAGCACCACTTCGAGGGCTGATCGAGCCGGTACACTCCTGTCCATCGCCCGCCAGCGGGGCCCACCCTCGTACACCCATCCGCGACAGACGTTATGGCGCTGTGGCCCCTCTCCGTCGGTCATGCGTTTCACCTCCAAGATGGCCGGGACGATCTCGGTTCCCCCGCGGGAGGAGCGCGAGGCGACGCTCCGCGCGGCGGGATACAACCTCTTCGACGTGCCCGCAGCCGACGTCGCGGTGGACCTCCTCACCGACTCCGGGACGGGGACGATGAGCCAGGACCAGTGGGCGGCGATGCTCCGCGGCGACGAGGCCTACGCCGGGAGCGAGAGCTTCGAGCGCCTCGAGGCCGCCGCCCGTGAGGTGATGGGCGTCGACCACGTCGTTCCCGCCCATCAGGGTCGAGGCGCGGAGAACGTGCTGTACGGGGCCGTCGTCTCGGACGGCGACGTCGTCCTCAACAACACGCACTTCGACACGACTCGCGCCCACGTCGTCGAGAACGGTGGCGAGGCGGTCGACTGTCCGGCCGACGGCGCCCTCGACCCCGCGGCGACGGGCGACTTCCTGGGGAACTTCGACGTCGAGTGCGCCCGCGAGACGGTCGAGCGGGTGGGTGCCGACCGCGTCCCGGCGGTCGTCGTCACCATCACGAACAACTCCGCGGCCGGCCAGCCGGTGAGCGTCGCGAACCTCCGCTCGGTGCGCGAGTTCGCCGACGAGATCGACGCGACCATGGTCATCGACGCCTGTCGGTTCGCCGAGAACGCACACTTCGTGCGGCGACGCGAGGACGCGTTCGCCGACGCCTCGATCGCCGAGATCGCCCGCGAGGAACTCTCCGTGGCCGACGCGATCGTGATGAGCGGGAAGAAAGACGGTCTCGTCAACGTGGGGGGATTCGTCGGCGTCAACGACGACTCGCTGCTCGACCGCGTCGAACAGCGCGCCATCCTCTACGAGGGCTTTCTCTCCTACGGGGGCATGGCGGGCCGGGACATGGAGGCCTTCGCCGTCGGCCTCCGGGAGGCCGTCGAGGAGTCCTACGTGAGCGAGCGCGTCGACCAGGTGGGCGAACTCGCCGATCGGATCGAGGAGGCCGGCCTCCCGATCTATCGGCCGGTGGGGGGCCACGCCGTCTACGTCGACGCGGGAGAGGCCTACGACCACCTCCCCGCCGAGGACTTCCCCGGCCAGTCGCTCGCGCTCGAGTTCTACCGCGAGGGCGCGGTGCGGCCCGTCGAACTGGGGAGTCTCGCCTTCCCGGACACCGACCGGCCGGAACTGGTCCGCCTCGCCGTCCCACGACGGACCTACCACCGCGAGCACCTCGATCACGTCGGCGAGACCGCCGCCGCGGTGGCCGATCGGGCGGGCGACGCCCCTGGGTACGAGATACTCGAGGAGCCGCCCATGCGGGAACTGCGGCACTTCTCCGCCCGCCTCCAGCCGCGCTCCTGAGTCGCTCATCCTGCCCACGATTCCGAATCACACATCACCTGCCCACGATTCCGAATCACACATCACCTGCCCACGATTCCGAATCACACATCACCTGCCCACGATTCCGAATCACACACCACCGCTCGCGGTCGCACGTGCCAACCGTTCGTCCCTCGCGGATCACGCTCTTTCCCTCCCGGATCGGTTCGGCCCGCCGAATCGCGACCCCGGATCACTCGCCCCGCGTGAGGCGCTCCCCGGTCTGGTGGGGCAGGCCCGCCTCCTCGACCGCGTCGACCACCCGATCGACGTCGTACTCGACGCGGTGGGTCTCGACGGAGCGATCCGCCAGGTCCACGACCGCGTACCCGGCGCGAGGGTCGTTGTCACGGGGTTGGCCCACGCTCCCGGGGTTCAGGACGATCCCCTCCTCGAAGACCTCCGCGTGCTGGACGTGCGTGTGGCCCATGACGAGGACGTCCTCGTCCCCGAGGAGGCCGGGCCGGAATTCGTCCGGGTAGGTGTACCGATCGGGGTCCTCGGGGTGGCCGTGGACGACTCTCACCCGTCCGTCACAGCAGGTGTGCGTCTCCGGCAGGTCGTCGATCCAGGACAACTGGTCGGCGTCGAGGGCCTCGAGCGCCAGGTCGATGCCCGCCTGGGCCATGCGATTGCGCCGGAAGTTGGTCCGCCGCGCGACCTTGCGGTCGTGGTTGCCCATCACCGAGGGAACGGAGCGCTCGCGCAGGATCTCGACGCAGTCCGCGGGCCAGGGGTTGTAGCCGACGACGTCGCCGGCGTGGAGGACGCGGTCGACGGCGGGCATGTCCTCGAGGACCGTCTCCAGGGCGACGCGATTCGCGTGGACGTCCGAGATGATCCCGACGCGCATGCCCGACCGTAGCCGACGCACGTCCCTAAACCTTCTCAGCCGTTGACCACGGCCCGCTCGATTTCCCCGTCCGTGCGGGCCACGCCGGCCGCACAGACCGCGTGCTCGAAGTCGGCCTCGTAGGCCTCCTCGGCGGCGGCCGCCGCGCTCTCGGCCGCGAAGTCGTAGGCCCGGGGCGCGTCGTGCTCGTAGGTGGCGACCAGGGTCGGTTCCGTCACCTCGCGGATGAGGAGGGCGTCCCGGCGCACGATCCCGATCCAGGCCGAATCGGGCGCGACGATCCCCGCGATCCGGGGGGTGTCGTAGTCGTCCCGCTCGAAGTCGAGGGCGAACAGCCCGGACACGAGGGCGTCGCGGGGCGGGTAGCCCAGGTCGAGTTTCTCCGCGATCGGGTCGACGTGCGAGCCGTTGCCCAGGACCGTCGCGTCCGCGACCGGGCGGACGCAGTTGTACGAGACGTAGGGGTTGTCCGTGGCCGGGGCGTCCTCGGTGGGGACGACCGTGAGGACGTCTCCCCGTTCGACGATCTTCCGATTCGGGAACGATCGCGAGGAGACCCGGTAGGCGGCCACGTCCGGTCCGACGACGAGGAAGCGTCCCACGTACATACTCGTTCGTGGATAGAATGGAGATAAAAGGGTGCCGATGTGGGCACGGACGACGAGTGAGGGACGATCCCACGGAGGGCCGAACGCGGAACGTTTACATGGGGGCGCGACATACGGAACGACGCGCAGTCCCAGGGGGTTGAGCGAACCGCGCGGTTCGCGATGCTCGTGGGACGAGCGACGCGAAGTCCCATGGGGTAGTGGCCAATCCTGTTGCCTTCTGGGGGCAACGACCCAG
>JBDGUE010000013.1:0-39643 GCA_042216045.1 Halanaeroarchaeum sp.
CAGGACCATCTGTATCGTCGTGTCGAAGGGCCGCCGTCCTGACGGAGTCCCCGAGGAGCAAGGCATTCAGGACCCGTCAGGACCATCTGTATCGTCGTGTCGAAAGGCCGCCGTCCTGACGGAGTCCCCGAGAGCGAAGCGATCGGGGGCCCGTCAGGACGCGAGCGAAGTGACTGAAAGGAACGAAGTGAGCGTCCTGACGGAGATTTGAACTCCGGTCCCTGGCTCCGCAAGCCAAGAGGATAGTCCACTACCCTATCAGGACTCACTCGGCGATACACCGCGGCGATGTAAAGCGGTTTCGATCCACGGTTTCGGTCAAACGAGCGTCTGAGTCTACGGAAGGACTACCTCCGTCGCCGTCGATGGTGGTGTATGAACCGCCGCCAGGTACTCGCGACGACGGCCGCCCTCCTGCCGCTCGCCGGTTGCCTCGGACCCGCAGACGGCTCCGAGTCCACGACGACCGACGACCCGACGACCACCACCCGGAATCCCGTGCCCACCTACGAGGGGGCGTCCCTGGAGACGACCGGAATCGAGTGCGCCACCGAGGACGCGACCACAGCGGACGTCTCCTTCTCGGGGACCACCGTCACCGTCGACGGCACGATCGTGGGTGCGGACATGTGTTACGTGGCAGCGATCGACACGGTCGTCTACGACGAGGAGGCCCGGAGACTCTCCGTCGGCGTCGAGTCGGTCCGCGAGGCCGACGAGGAGACGGTCTGTGCGCAGTGCATCTCGGCGATCGAGTACACCGTCACCGCACGCTTCGCGGGTGGGTTGCCCGACAGCGTGGTGGTCTCCCACCGGCGCGACGGCGCGGTGACCGAGGTGGCGAACGTCACGCGCTGAGGAACGGCAAGGTTCAAGGCCGATAGCGGGTCAGTTACGCGCAGACAGATGGGCGACATCGAGGAGATCTACGACGACCTCGACGCCGACGTCTCGCTCGAGGAGTTCCGGGACGCCGTCGAGGAGAAGGTCGAGCAGATGGGGGGCCTCGCCGACGAGGAGACGGCGGCGATGCTCATCGCCCACGAGCTCGACGACGGCGAAGTGGAGGGGGTCGCAGACGTCGAGGCGGGCATGGACGAGGTGAAGTTCGTGGCCAAGGTGACCGGGATCGGGGAGGTCCGCACCTTCGAGCGAGACACCGCGGAAGACGAGGAGGCGGAGGGGCGGGTCGTCAACGTGGACCTCGCGGACGAGACCGGCCAGATCCGGGCGAGCTTCTGGGACGAGCAGGCCGCGGCCGCCGCGGAGGAGCTGTCCGTCGGGGACGTGCTCCGGGTGAAGGGCTCCCCCCGCGAGGGGTACAGCGGCGTCGAGGTCAGCGTCACCCAGGTCGAGGTCGACGAGGACACCACCGTCGACGTGGCGGTGAAAGACGAGTATCGCGTCGAGGACCTCACCATGGGCGTCTCCGACGTCACCCTGGTGGGAGAGGTGCTCGCGACCGAGGCGGTCAGGACGTTCGATCGCGACGACGGCTCCGAGGGACGGGTGTCGAACCTCGTCGTCGGCGACGAGACCGGCCGGGTCCGGGTCACACTCTGGGACGACATGGCCGACCTGGCCGAGGAGTTCGCGGTCCACGACGTCGTCGAGGTCGTCGAGGGGTACGTGAAGGAGCGCGACGGCTCGCTCGAGCTTCACGTCGGCGATCGCGGGGACGTCTCCAGCACCGACGAGGAAGTGACCTTCGTCCCCGACGCGACCCCGATCGAGGCCCTCGAGGTCGAGGACACCGCGGACGTGGCCGGCGTCGTCCGCTCCGCGGACCCGAAGCGCACCTTCGACCGCGACGACGGCTCGGAGGGGCAGGTTCGCAACGTCCGGGTCCAGGACGAGACCGGCGACATCAGGGTGGCTCTCTGGGGCGAGAAGGCCGACCTTGACGTCGGCCCCGGGGACGAGGTGCTCTTCGTCGACGTGCAGATTCAGGACGGCTGGCAGGACGACATCGAGGCCTCGGCGAACTGGCAGTCGACGGTCATCCCATTACGGGACGGCCTGCCCTCGGAGGACGAGGACGACGCCGGGCTCGACGCCTTCGCCGACGAGGGTGAAGCGGCCGGTGCCGACGGCGCGACTGCCACGACCTCGGCCGACACCGACGGGAGCGGGGATCGGGTCGGCGAGGACGGGGAGCCGGTGACCTTCAGCGGGGTCGTCGTGCAGGCGGGCGATCCGATCATCCTCGACGACGGCGAACGGACCCTCACGGTCGCGGCCGCGACGGACGTCGAGTTGGGGGAGGAACTCACCGTGAGCGGCGTGATCGAGGACGGTCGCATCGAGGATCCGACCTTCGAGTGACCGGGCGCCGACGCAACGGAAACAATTAAGCGTGCATCCGTCCCGGTTAGGGGTATGAGCGTCGAGCTCCCGGTGGCGCCAGTCGACTCGCTGATTCGCCGGCGCGCGGGCGACCTGCGCGTGAGCGCGGACGCCGCGGAGGAGCTCGCACGACGGATCCAGGACCGGGGAGCGACCCTCGCCGCGCGGGCGGCGGAGCGCGCCGACGCCGACGGGCGCAAGACGGTGATGGTGGAGGACTTCGGCGAGAACGCGGACGGCGACGCAGACGTGACCCTGCCCATCGCCCCGGTCGATCGCATCGCGCGCCTCGACATCCCGGCGGAGTTCCGCGTCGCCGCCGACGCCAGGGTCGCATTGGCTGCGATCCTCGAGGCGTGGGCGGAATCCGTCGCCGACGGCGCTCGGATCCTCGCCGAGCACGCCGGCCGGCGAACGATCCAGGCCGAGGACGTCGCCACGTACCTTCGTCTCGTGGAATGAGATTCGGTTTCAACGACACCTGCCTCGAACACGATCCCGGGCCGCGCCACCCCGAGAACCCGGATCGACTGCGAGCCATCCGAGAGCGCCTGAGCGACGAACCGGGCGTCGAGTACGCGACCCCGGAGCCGGCGAGCGAGGCCACCGTCGAGGCCGTCCACGACACGAACTACCTGGAGGACCTCGCGGCCTTCGTCGATTCGGGGGGCGGCAACTGGGATCCCGACACCGCCGCCACGGAGACCACCTGGGACGCCGCGATGGCCGCCGCCGGGATCGCAGTCTGGGCCGCGGACGCCGCCCTCGACGGGGCAGCGGGCCACGACGTTCCCTTCGCGCTCGGCCGACCGCCAGGCCACCACGCCACGCCGGACGACGCCATGGGCTTCTGTTTTTTCAACAACGCGGCGATCGCCGCCCAGTACGCCATCGATGAGCGCGGCGCCGACCGGGTGGCCATCCTGGACTGGGACGTCCACCACGGCAACGGCACCCAGGACGTCTTCTACGACCGCGGGGACGTCTTCTACGCCTCCATTCACGAGGACGGCCTCTACCCCGGGACCGGCGACGTCGACGAGACCGGCGCGGGGGCGGGCGCCGGAACGACGCTCAACGTTCCACTCCCACCCGGGTCCGGAGATCCGGCGTACGACGCGACGATGACCGAGGCGGTCGGGCCAGCGATCGAGGCCTTCGATCCGGACCTCTTCCTCGTGAGCGCTGGCTTCGACGCACACCGCCACGATCCGATCTCCCGCATGCACGTGACGCCGGCGGGATACAGCGACCTCACCCAGCGCGTCCACTCGATCGCCAGGGATGCGGACGCAGCCCTCGGGTTCGTCCTCGAGGGGGGCTACGGCCTCGACACGCTGGGGGACGGCGTAGCGGCCGTCAACCGGGTCTTCGAGGGCGAGCGCGTCGACCCACCGGCCGAGGACGTCGGGGCCGACGTGACGAGCCTCCTGGAGGACGTTCGGGCGGCCCGTCAGGGAATCGGATCGAAGTAGCGCGCCAGTTCGGTGCCGAACGTCGGGGCGAGCGCGGCGACCGCGTCTCCCTCCAGGACGTCGTACCCGTCCTCGAGTGCGGTCTCCACGTGAGCGCCGAGGGCGACGTCGAACAGGCGCTCCTCGACGAATTCCCGGGCCGTTCTGATCGATCGATGGCGCTCGACCACGTAGCGGTCGCCGTCGATGAAGGGGCCGTAGGTCTCGGCGGCGGAGTACTTCTCGAGGAAGTCCCTGGCGTGCCCGCCGACGTGGACCGGGGGCCCCTCGTGACGCGTCACCGCCGGCAGCGTGGCCACCGAGAGCTCGAGAAGGACGACGGCCTCCGCGTCGGCAAACACGCTCCCCCGGAGGACCGAGAAGCCGTGGTCCTCGAGACCGGTCCGAAGGCCCTCGAGCGAGCGCCGCAGTTGCGGATAGAGCTGGTCGTCGACGAGGTCGGGGGCCGCAAAGCGGATCGCGATGGGGGTCGTCCCGCGGTCGTCGACGATCGCGCGCACCCCGGCCGGCGTGAGCGGCGCGGGGTCCCGGCGATCGAAGACGTCCGGATCGGGAGCGGCGAGGAACTCACGGGCGTAGTGCTGGAGGCGAGCCACGTTCTCCGGGGCGACCACCGCGGCCACGTTGCGCTCGGGGTCGGTCGGATCGACGACGACGAGAGGGTCCTCGAAGGTCCGAGTGCCGTGATCGGCCGGGTCCAGACGCACCGGGGGATGCCAGTCCGCTGCCGCGCGCAGGACCGCGGGAAAGCTCCCGTACTCGAGGACGAGGAGTTCGGTCAGGTACCCCGAGAATCCCCGGGTCCGAAGGTCGGATCCGTAGGCGCCGACGCCCTTGAGGAAGGCCTTGAACAGGCGGACATCGCCCGCGACGTCCGGGGTGAGGCGCTCCTCGAGGTAGGCGGTGTGAAAGGGGGTGCGGTCGACCGGAGACTCGATCTCCGCCGCGGATTCGACCCGGTAGCAGGGCACCAGGTCCACCGCGAACCCCTGTACCGTGCCGGTCACGTAGGGGTGATCGGCGTACTCCTCGCGGCCCTCGGGGAGCACGCGATTGCCGATCCGGAGGCCGAGGCGCTCGAGTTCGGCACGCGAGTGCTCGGTGTCGAATCGCACGAAGATGTCGATGTCGCGATCGCCGCTGACCCAGGTCCCCCTCGCGGTGGAGCCGACCTGGAGTGCGTCCGCGTCGACGCCCAGGTCGTCGACGACCGCCTCGGTTCGCTCGAGGAGGTCGTCTGCCACCTCTTGCAGGCGTCGACGCTCGTCCTCGTCCGGGTCGACGTCCGCCCGGACGCTCGCCAGCACGGATTCGAGGGCGTCTCCACCGGTCATGGGCGCGAGTTCTCGCGGGCCCCCTAAACGGATGTCGATGCCGCCCCTCAGACGAACGCGAGCGGGACCATCGCGAGCACCCCCACCAGGAGACCGCCCACGAGTTCGCGACGGCCCCCGTAGGGCAGACCCTCGCCCGCCTCCAGGGCCTCGGGGAGGAACTCCGAGAGAACGAGATAGACCATCGCACCGGCCGCGAACCCGTAGCCCACCGGGAGAAACTCGCGGGCGACCCGGGCGAAGGCGAAGGCCAGCACCGCGCCGATCGGTTGGGGGAGACTCGAGAAGATGGACCACCAGACCATCCGCCACTTCGAGACGCCCATCGATCGCAACGGGATCGAGATGGCCGTCCCCTCGGGAACGTTGTGGATCGAGATGGCCACGGTCATGAAGACCGCCAACAGCGGGACGGTGAACCCGAACAGCGTGGGCCCGACCCCCAGGTTGAGGTCCGCGAAGGAGATGCCGACCGCGACCCCCTCCGGGAAGGAGTGGATCGTCAGGATCCCGAGGATCAGGACCAGGCGCTTGTAGTCGGCCTGCTCGTACTGTTTGGGGTCCAGGTCGCGCCCGGAGATGACGCGATTGCCCACGACGACGAGGACGATCCCGGCGAGGACGCCCGGCAGGATCTCCCAGACCGTGCCCACCGCAAGTCCCTCCTTCACGAGGCCGAACACCGACGCGGAGATCATGATCCCGGAGGCGAGGCCCCAGAGGCCCACGTTCCACCGGTCGGCGATGTCCTCGAAGAAGAAAAACGGCAGGGCGCCGAGACCGGTCGCGAGGGCCGTGATCAGCCCCGCGACGAACACGAAGACGAGGTTGGCGAGGAGTCCCATCGATGTGTGGTCGACGGTACGGTCCGGGGGATTGTATCACTTGCGAATTTTTCTTCGCCGAGACTAAATTAGCCTTCACTAATTGCAAAGATATCGGTCGGTCGCGTGGGGCGACCGACGATCGCGACGGCGGGGAGATCACCGGCCGGCGCGGGCAAAGCGAAAGCCATATCAAAATCTCCCCAGTAGGGTGAGGCGAGCCGCCTTAGCTCAGTTGGTAGAGCACCTCGCTGTTAACGAGGTGGTCCCAGGTTCGAGCCCTGGAGGCGGCGCATCCTTCGTTTTCGGTGGCCGGGAAGTGAGAGAAGGTAACGCTCAAGGGTGGACCGCGGCAACGTGTGGACGGGGCCCTTAGCTCAGTCTGGTGAGAGCGCGCGGCTCATAACCGCGTGGTCGGTGGTTCGAATCCGCCAGGGCCCATTTCTCACCACGAAGCGACGACCGACGGCGGTCGGTCGGCGCGGTCACCCCCGAGAAATGGGTCGCGGATTCGAATCAGGGAGTGAAGCGAACGGAGTGAGCGGAACGACCGTGGTTCCAATCCGCCAGGGCCCATTTCTCACCACGAAGCGACGACCGACGGCGGTCGGTCGGCGCGGTCACTCCCGAGAATCGGGTCGTGGATTCGAACCCGGGGAGACGCAGCCCGGGAAGCGACCGCAGGGAGCGACCCGGAACGTCTCCACTCGGTTCGAATCCGCCAGGGCCCATGTTCCGAGCGGCCTGCGAGGAAAGCCGGTCAGATCAGCGTCTCAGTGCACCCCAAAATGACGGAGGGAGGCCGCATCGTGGCGACCGGACACGGACGTCTCGTCTCGCTCTATCGGCGATCGAACGGGGCCACAGCCCGACGGATCAATCGGAGGCCTCCTCGTCCCGGTGCTGATCCGGATTCGCCGTCTCGCGGGCCTCGTCGTACTGGTCCTCGGACGTGTCCTCCTCGTCGCGAGCCCCGAGCGGAGTCCTCCTTTCCGCCCTCGTCCCCGTCCGTCCCCGGCACCGCACGCCCGCCTACGGCTGGGTCCCAGTCCTCGCTGTCGACGTCCGTCTCGTCGCCTTCGGTCAGTGGAGGACTGTCACCCATACGTTAGGTGTTGGCCGGGACGGTGAAACCCCTCGTGGCCGAAGTGATGGGCCGGGCCTCAGACCGCCACAAGAGCGATTACCCGGGACGGAGAACCGGTAGACGATGGCGTCCCCGGACGCGGCGGAGTCGGCGCTCTTCGAGTCCCCCCAGGCCAGGCGGCGATTCGTCGTCCACCTGCTCGTGGCCGCGATGGTGGTGGCGGGAGCGACGCTCCTGCTCAGGCGCCAGGTCCCCCTCCTCTTCGACCGGCGGGCCGTCGCGGCCTGGATCGCGGGCACCGGGGCGCTCGCGCCCCTGGCGCTGATCGCCGTGCAGGCCCTCCAGGTCGTGGTCGCCCCGATTCCCGGCCAGGTGCTCGCGGCGGTCGCGGGCTACCTCTTCGGACCGTGGTGGGGGACGCTTTACAACATGATCGGCGTCACCATCGGCTCTGCGGTGGCGTTCTGGCTGGCGCGGCGATTCGGTCGGGCCTACGTGGAGCGGATGGTCGATCCCGGGGTGCTCGCCTCCTTCGACGAGGTGATCGAGGGCTACGGAGTGGTGGGCCTGTTCCTCGTCTTCCTCGTGCCGGGGCTGCCCGACGACGTGCTCTGTCTCGTGGGCGGACTGACCGCGATCCCGCTCTGGAAACTCGTCCTCGTGGCCGTCGTCGGGCGGTTCCCGGGCTTCTTCCTCGCGAACGTCTTGGGCTACCTGGTCGCGACGGACGAACGCTGGGCCGCCGTGGGACTGGTGGTGGTCCTGGCGCTCGCGGGCGCGATCGGGTACCTCGAGCGCGATCGGGTTCTGGGGCTGTTCGAGTGATCCACGTCACTCAGGCGGCGAGCGCGACGTCGAGGTAGAGCATGACGATCACGCCGGCCATCGTCCCCATGGTGGCCAGGCGCTCGTTGCCCCGGACGTGGGTCTCGGGGACGATCTCGTCGCTGATGACGAACAGCATCGCTCCGGCGGCGAAGCCCATCGCGTATGGGAGGAGGGCACTCATAACATGGACCGCGAAGGCGCCGAGGACGGCGAGCGGAATTTCCACGATGCCGGCACGGACGCCCGCGATCGCGGCGTAGGCCCGCCGGTCGAGACCGGCGTTGATGGCGGCGACCGAGACGGCGAGGCCCTCCGGGACGTTCTGGATCCCGATGGCGAGCATCAGGGCCACCCCGTTCGCGACGTCGCCGCTGCCGAAGGCGACGCCGACCGCCAGCCCCTCCGGCATGTTGTGCAGGGTGATGGCCAGGACGAACAGGACGACGCCCTCGAGGCGGGCCTCGTTCAGGGGGAGCGAGTCGCCCGGGTCCGCGGCGTCCGTTCGCCTGCGACCGGAGAGCAGGTAGTGTGCGTGGGGGACGAGGACGTCGGAGCGATCGAGGAAGAGTGCGCCCAGAGCGACCCCGACCAGCGTCGGCACCGGATTCCCCCCGGAGTACTCCTGGATCCCCGGCAGGATCAGGCTCGTGAACGCGGCGGCGAGCATGACGCCCGCGGCGAACCCGAGCGCGAGGTCTAACGTCCGCGTCGAGGGACGACGCCAGACCAGCACGAGTCCGGCCCCGAGCACGTTGAAGGCCGCGATGACGAATCCGCCGATCAGCGCGTTGACGACGGGGTTCGGCCCGAAGACCTCGGGGACGACGAGCGCGGGGAGCACGTCCGAAGGTCGGCGGGACCCAGCATAAGTGTGGGGTCAGGGCTCCCGGGTCTCGCCGACGCTCCACGTCTGGGACTGGGTCGCCCCGCTCTCGATGGCGTCTGCTGCCGCCTCGAGGGCGGCGGCCAGGTCCCGGGCGCACTCCGGGTCCAGGTCACCCAGGTACACGTCGACGGACCCGTCCCGCGAGTCGATGCCGAGATTGATTCGGTCGTTGTAGGCCCCGACGACGAGTTCCGGGTCGAGTCCGTCGGCGACGAACCGGGAGAACTCGTCCTCGACGAGGACGTCGAGGTGCATCTCGCCGTCCCGATGCCGGTCCATGACGGACACGGGATCGCCTCGACAGGTCAACGTTGCGGTCTCGGGTTTCGATTGGGCCTTCACCTGGGGTCTCGGGCCCACGTTACGGTCTCAGCCCCCCGGATCGGGGTGGCGGGCGAGCGAGATGAACGTCACCCCGACCGCGAGGAACAGCATCATCCACGCCGCGGTCACGAGGTCGCCGACGCTCGTCGCAAGCCACCACGCCATCGCGATGGAGGCGACGACGATCAGGACGCCAGCGTTCCGGAGGCCGCGATTCGTCTCGCCCGCGTCCCGGGTTGTTTCGGTCATGGATTACCACTATATGTTGGGTCGGACGTACCCTACCGCACCATCCATTATAATTGTTGGCACGGAATCGGGTTACCGCCAGCCCCCGACGACGGGAGGGCGGAGACAGGAACCGGGACGGGAGAGGACGGGGACGGCGAACGGACGGACGTCGGGGGCACGTCGATCGTCCAAAGGTTCTCGCGAGGTGAGAATCGTCACTGGGCTCAAGTGGCGAATCGGAAAAGTGACGTTCGGAGGGACACCTCCCGGCGTAAACGAGGCCGATCGTTCCCGCTTCCCCCACCTGGCCCCGTTTACCCGCATTTTCGGGCCCGCGTCACTTATTAATATGCACCCGGTCGTTTAGTAATTCATGACAGTCGTCAGCGTCTCGATGCCACAGGAACTCCTCGATCGCATCGACGCCTTCGCGGAGGACCACGGCTACACCGGTCGCAGCGAGGTGGTCCGGGAGGCCAGTCGCACCCTCATGGACGAGTTCGCGGACCCCCACCTCGAGGACCGCGATCTGATGGCCGTCGTGACGGTCCTCTTCGACTACCGGGGGACGGACGTCGAGGAGCGGATGATCGACCTGCGTCACGAGTACGAGCGCCTGGTCTCCTCGAACGTCCACAGTCACGTCGGCGACCGCCACTGCATGGAACTGTTCGTCCTCGAGGGGTCACTCGAGGACGTCTCGGCCTTCGTCGAACGCGTCAGGGCCACCGAGGATACCCTCTCCGTGGACTACACCGTGCGACCGGTGGACGAACTGGACGCCCCGCGGAGTTAGGCCGGATCCAGGCGCTCGATCGGGTGACTCGGTCGCCGGTCGAGCAGGTGGTCGAGTTGGTCCCCACAGGAGGTGCCGCTCGCGAGGACCGCCCGATCCGCCGTCTCGGTCGTCGAGAACTGATCGGCGAGGGTCTCGCCCACGTCGACGCTCAACTCGTAGTACTCCTCCTTGTATCCGAACGAACCGGCCAGGCCACAGCACTCGACGTCCGAGGTGACGACGTCGTACCCCAGGGCCTCGAGGACGTCCTCCGTGTAGCCGTCGAACCCGTAGGAGCGCTGCTGGCAGTGGCTGTGGTAGGCGATCTCCTCGCCGTCCCCGGCGGGGAGTGCGGACAGGTCGGCGCCGTTGTGCACCAGGCCGTAGACGTACTCGAAGACCTCGTAACTCTCCGCGTCGAGGCGCTCGTAGTCGTCGGCGGGCAGGAGGCGACGGTAGTCGTCTCGGAACATCGCCAGGTCGCTGGGTTCGATGGCGACCACGTCGCGACCGGCCTCGAGGTGGGACTTGAGGTCGGCGTACACCGAGGTCGCCTGGTCCTGTGCGGTCGCGACCATCCCCTGGGAGAGCGGGGCGCGTCCGCTCTCGATCGGCTGTGAGACGGTGACGTGCACGTCGAGGGCCTCGAGTGCCCGCACGGCCGCCTTGCCGCGGTCGGGGTCGATGTAGTTCGTGTAGACGTCGAGGTAGAGGACGGCCTCGCGCTCTGCGGTCGCGGGATCGACTCGGGCCCCGCCGCGGCCGTCGAACCACTTCCGGAACGTCTGCCGGGTGAACTCTGGGAGGGGCCGCCGGCCGTCGACGCCGACGTACTCCTCGAGGAGGTCCCGGGAGACGTCCGCGCCGGCGATCCAGTTCGAGAGCGGGGCGAACGCGGAGCCCAGTTTGGCCAGGGTGCCGAAGTTGCCGAACAGCCGCTTCACGGGGTCGACGCCGCCGGGGTCCTCGTCCGGCGTGAGTCCCTCCACGAGCCAGTCGAGGTCCGCCTCCTCGCCGCGGTTGATTCGGTCCCGGACGACCGTGTTGATCCAGGGAATGTCGATCTTCACCGGACACGCGGTGGTGCACCGCGAACAGCCGGTACAGAGGTCGTTGAACGACCCGGCCGAGTCGTAGCCGTGGACGCCGGCCTCCCACCCCGTCGCGATGCCGCCCGAGTAGGTCTCGCCGCCGAACCCGTGGCCACCGAGGTGCTGGAAGTTGGCACAGACGTTCGAGCAGGCCGAACACCGGATGCAGTAGAGGGTCTCGCGGAGCTGGTCGTCCTCGCGCATCTCCATGCGCCCGTTGTCGACCAGGACGAGGTGGAAGTCCCGGTCCACCGCGTCCTCGAGGAGGGAGTCGCCCTCGAAGGTCGGGTTCTCCGTCGGCGGGGTGAAAAGCGAGATGTAGGAGGTGATCTCCTGGCCCGTTCCCGAGCGACCGATGAGTTCGACGAACGGCGCGAGGTCCTCGACGGTCGGGACGACCTTCTCGACGCCCGCCACCGCGACGTGGGTGTCGGTGGCCTGGATCGTCTTCCGCGCGTTGCCCTCGCTGGTGACGAGGGCCATCGTCCCGGTGTCCGCGGCGAGGAAGTTCGCGCCCGTCATTCCGATGTCGGCGTCCTCGATGCGCTCGCCCAGGTACTCCCGGGCGAACATCGTGAGTTCCTCGGCGGTCTCGAGCGGGGGGTCGGGGTCGAAGTGCTCGTTGAACAGGTCGGCGATGTCCTCTCGCGACTTGTGGATCGCGGGGGCGACGATGTGCGATGGGGCCTCCTCGGCCACCTGGAGGACGAACTCCCCCAGGTCCGTCTCCCAGACGTCGACCCCGACGTCCGCGAGAGCGTCGTTGACCTCCAGTTCCTCGGAGGTCATGGACTTCGACTTCACCAGGCTCGCTGCGTCCTCCTCTCTGGCCAGGTCCTGGACGTAGCGATTCGCGTCGGCCGCGTCGTCGGCCACGTAGACGGTCCCGCCGCGGGCCTCGATGGACTCGGTCAACTCGTCGATCAACGCCGGGAGACGGTCGATCGCGTCCTCCTTGATCTCGCGTGCGCGCTCGCGAAGCGCCTCGTAGTCGTCGAGGTCGGCCGTGGTGTCGTAGCGCCCCTGATTGAACCCCGTCACGTTCTCGAAGACGTTCTCGCCCTCCTCCTGGAGGAGGGACCGGATCTCGGCCGCCTTCTCCTCGCGGGCGCGACTCATCGGTCGGTCACCACCACGACGTCGACGGACTTGGGACCGTGGGCCCCCTGAACGAGGGCCCCCATGTCGGCGGTCGCACTCGGACCGGTGGCCAGGACGTGACTCCGGTTGCCCGACCGGATCTCGCTCGCGACGTCCGCGACGGCGTCGCTCATGTCCTCGCGAATCGCACTCTGGGCCACCACCGCGAGGTGGGTCTCGGGGTAGAGACTCAGCGGTTCCTCCCCGTCCCGGGTGCCCTGGAGGACCACCGACCCGTAGGAGGCCACGGCGGAGACGGCCGGGGTGAGTCCCGTCGCCGCGTCGAGGAGTTCCTCGGTCGTCGGATCGGTCTCGACCGGGGTCGAGAGGTCGGACAGCGAGAGGCCGACCGGATCGAGGGGAGCGCCGACGACCGGCGCCGCGAGTCGGTCGTCGATCGCAGCGGGGGCGTCCTCGGCGGTCACCGCCTCGACGTCGACGTCGTGATCGGCCAGCGATTGCGCGAACGTTGATACCACGGTGTCCATGGCATGAGGGTAGGATGAAGGATGGTATTAATCTACATATTTACCGGCGACAGTGGCCGACAGCTGGCACGAAGGGATCAGTGAAAGAGGGTCCGAACCCGGTCGACCCCCGGGACGGTGTCCACGGTGCCCCGCTTCCCGCGTGCGCTGTAGTACATGGTGAGCGCCTGCGCGACGACGAAGATCCCCCAGAGCAGGGCTCCACCCACGCCGATCGCGCCGTCGGCCAGGCCGACGGCGAAGGTCCCGAGACCGAAGTCAGCGAGGGTCTGTCCGATCAGCAGGGTGCTGAAGAACCCGAAGAACGCGGTCGCCCACCACATGACGGCGACGCGGATCCACCCGGGGGTCAGGTGCTCCGGGAGCGTGGTCGTGTTCACGACGACGGTGAGCGCGATGTAGGGCCACATCATGATCCCGGACATGGCCGCCGAGCGCACGAGCAGACCGAAGGGGTGCTCGAAGGGGAGTGCGATGATGGCGACCCCCCAGGCGATGAACCCGGTCAGCGTCCACCAGAAGATCCGTGGGAGCGACCAGCCGGCGTCGCGGCCGACCAGTTCGAAGACGATGTCGGCGCTGTTCCGGACGAAGGACTCCACGATGGCGTACTCGGTGGTGAACAGGGCGACGAAGAGGACGAGATAGACGAGGACGCGAGCGGTGCCCGACAGCGTCGGGACGATGCCCTGGAGCCACATCGTCACCGCACTGTCCGTCGTCGCCGGGGCGTGGGCCGCCGCGATGGTCATCGTCGCGGTCGCGACGACCAGCAGTCCGAGCGCGAAGGTGAGCAGGTGCTCGAGTTGGGCGAGTCGCCACCACGACTTCCAGCGCTCGAGGTTGATCGCCGTCGGCTCGAACGCGAATCCCTGTCGGTAGACCGGCTCGGGTTCGTCCCCGAGCAGCGGGTTGCGGATCCGGCCCTGGAAGACGCTCATCGCGTAGCCCTTCTCGCGCACCCAGAGGCTCTGGGAGAGGTTGAGGTAGCCGCCCGCGCCCGCGAACGCGAGCGCCCCGAGGAAGACCGCGAGGTCCATCGACTCCGGCAGGGTCCCCACGCTCACGGCGCCCCGGGGGACGTGGACGAACTCCGTGTACGATCCGAGGAGGACGACGAGGACGAGCGTGAGGACGACCGCGATCACCACCATGGCGGCCTGGGCGGCCTCGACAGCGCGGTACATCACGCTCGAGAGGTGATAGGAGAGCCAGATCGCGAGCAGCAGCGCGATCGCGATCACCTTCCACAGCGGGAACGTCAGTCCGGCGACCGCGACGACGCCCTGCCCGAATCCAAGGCCGACGGCGGCCACCTGTGCCGCGCTCGCGGCCCACCCGGGCCAGCCCAGACTGAGGAGGCCACCGAGCAAGAACAGCCACACGAAGGGAGCGCTCACGCGCTCGAACGCCCTGAAGACGCTCTCGCCCGTGGCGAGCGTGAACCGCTGGATCTCCGTGTTGACGAAGTACTGCGTGATCACGCCCACGAGGAAGGCCCAGTAGATTCCCCACCCGTTCTGGGCCACGATGAAGGGCCAGAACAGCGTCTCGCCGCTCCCCAGGGAGGCCCCGAGCATGATCGCGCTGGGCCCGACGACGTGTCTGAGCTTCGGGGCCTTCGGCAGGTCCACCAGACGGAAGCCCTCCTCGTCCTCGTCCCGGGCCGGGTACTCGATCGAGGCCGGTGCGACCTCGAGTTCGTCGTAGGGGGTGGGAACGAACGCGGTGCTGCGATAGCGACGCCCGTCCGCGTCCGAGGCGTAGACGTCCTCGTCGGTCGGCTCGTCGTCGCGGGGGGCATGACTCGACATGGTGACTGACCAATCGGGGGCGAGCGGAGACGGCGCTGCCAGGGACTGGGTCGTCGCGTGCTTGCGCGTGGCAGGCCTTAATAGGTCCGGAAGCGATTCGCACACGACGGTCGCGAGTCAGCCGCCGAGGAAGTGCCAGATGTGTCCGCGCTCCTCCGGCGGATCGACCTGCGGGAGTTCTTTGAGCGCCGGTTGAACCACGTTCCACCAGCCCTCGGCGGTCGAGAATCCAGCCCGGTGGTCGGGGTAGACCTCCTCGAGGAAGTCCGACTTCTTGGCCGAGGGGTGATCTCTGAGGTAGTCGAAGGCCGCCAGTATCGCCTCCTGTCGGTCCTGCAGTCGGGGGCCACTCCCCGGGAGGTCCATGTCGCGTACGCGCTGCTCGACCGCCAACGGGCGCTCAGTGCCGTCTGTCGCGTCGTCGCAGTCAGTCCTATCGTCGTCGGGACCGATGGGAATCCAGTACACCCGACTGCGGGCGCCGACCTTCCGCGTCTCGAGGACGCCCTCCTCGACGAGGTGCTGGAGCTTGTCGTGGGCGGTGCGGCGCGAGCACTCGAGTGCGTCCATCACGTCGTTCGCCGTGAGCGGGCGGGCGCGGTCCTCCCGCTCCTCGAAGACCGAGAGCACCGTCTCCGGCGGGATGCGATCCGCGAATTGCCCGTGGCTGTTCCGGTCGCGGTCCTCCGGGGCCATACCCCTACCCTTTACACACGTCTGTATAAGCCTTATCACACGAGTTGGAGGTGGCACACACGAGTGTGGCGGCCATCGTACTCGAATGAGTTGGCCACAAAACACGTGTGAACGTGTCGGCATTCGCACGCGTAATGAAACACTGAAGGCCCCCGAGCGGGCCGCTCGACCCACAATACCCGTTACACACGTGGATGGAGGGTTCGATGGACGCCGGCCGGACCCCAACGGTCACTCGCACGACCGGCCAACGGAGACGGGGACGCCGACCCACGACGGAGGACCCGCCAGCGAAACGGAAGATCGGGGAAATGGCGGCGAATGTCGCCACCTCCACGATTGTTTAGCAATCTTTATGGTCGTAGATTGCAGTCTGTGGTGATGCCAGAAACGACCTGGCATGATACGAGTATGAGGCACGCTTCGATTTCAGGGAGACCGGCGGTCGCATCGAGACGAACAGCGCGGACGAAACCGGAGGTGACCCCCGACGATGCCTAGCATCGCGATGCTCGCGCTCGCGGGCGCGATCCCGATCGCCGTGGCGTTCGTGCTCCTCGTGGGCCTCCGCTGGTCGGCGGTGCGGGCGATGGGCGTGGGCTGGATTCTGGCGAGCGCGCTCGGCCTCGTGATCTGGAACATGACGACGCAGTGGTGGGTGAGTGCCGCCATCTTCGGCGCCCTCCAGGCCGTGAGCATCATCCTGATCGTCTTCGGCGCCATCCTCCTGATGAACTACCTCGACGGGAGCGGGGCCATCTCGACGATCAGGTGGTACTTCACGCAGATCGAGTCCGATCGGCGGGTCCAGTTGCTCCTGATCGGCCTCGGGTTCGAGACCATCATCGAGGGTGCGGCCGGCTTCGGCACTCCGGGGGCGCTCGCCGCACCGCTGTTCATCGGTCTCGGCTTCCCCCCGCTTGCCGCCGCCGTCTTCGGCCTGTTCTTCAATGCGCCGAATCCGCCCTTCGGGGCCGCCGGGACGCCCGTCCTGGGTGGCGTCGGTGCCGTCATGACCGACGGCCTGCTGCCCGCCGGAACCGGCGTGAGCGAGTTCCTCAACATGGTCGGGGCCTGGACGAGCGTCTTCACGGGCCTGACCTTCGTCTTCTGGGGATTCCTCGGCGTCGTCCTCATGATCTACTGGTTCGGCGACGAGGACGAGCGCTCAATGGGCGGGGCGATCCGTGCGTCCCTGCCCATCGCGCCGTTCGCGTTCACCCTCGGCATCGTGGCCGGCGGGGTGCAGTGGGCGGTCGCCTGGTTCATCGGTCCCGCACTGCCCGACATCGCGGCCGGGTTCGCCGTCCTCGGCGTCGGGTTGGTCATGGCGGACCGCGACGTGATGGTCCCGAGTGATCGCTGGGACTTCCCGGACAGTTCGACCTGGAACGACACCTGGCGCGGCGGCCTCGACCTCGACGAGATCGCCGTCGAGCAGCCGAAAAAGGAGATGTCCGTCCTCCTGGCCTGGACGCCGTACCTCCTCGTGGCCGCGCTCCTGTTGATCACCCGGTGGCCGACGCTCACGATCGGCGGCCAGCCGATCGTCGACGTGGTGAGTTCCTACACGGTCGGATTCGACGTGCTCGGCTACGACCAGCTCCACTGGGCGATCAGCTACCTCTACCTGCCCGGGACGTTCCCCTTCCTCCCGGTCGCCATCCTCACCGGCTTCATCCACCGGATGGACGTCGACGGCATGGTCGATGCCTGGCGGGAGTCCGTCGATCAGACGATCGTCCCCGCGCTGACGCTGATCGTCGCCGTCTCGATGACCCAGGTCATGATCCAGTCGAAGGTCAATCCCGCGGACGTCGTCGGGATGATGCAGGCGCTCTCCCAGGCGCTGGCGACGATCGCCGGTGGCCTGCTCCCGCTGATCTCGCCGTGGATCGGCATCCTCGGCGCCTTCATGACCGGGTCGAACACCTCCTCGGACATCCTGTTCAGCGTGCTCCAGTACAACGCTGCGGGCCAGGTCGGCATCTCGAAGACCGTCGTCGTCGCCCTGCAGAACACGGGTGGCGGCATCGGGAACATGATCTCCGTGTTGAACCTGGCCGCCATCGGCGGCGTCGCCGGGATCGCCGGTCGCGAGGGCGACATGATGCGGAAGACCATCGTGCCGACGATCATCTACGCGCTGTGGGCCGGCCTCCTCGGCCTCGTGATCGTCTACCTGATGCCGGCTGGATCGGTCCCCTTCTAGGCCGTTCCACTCGGCGGGCGGTCCGCCGACGCCGTTAGCTCATTTGCCGTTTTCGGCATCGAGAGACGCTGTAGACCGTTTTTTCGGGAATTTTATGTGGCTGTGGACACGAGGGAGACCCATGGCATCACAGCAGGGCGGTCTCCCGGAACCGCACCTCGACGCACGGGCCGACTACGATCACACGGACGGGGAGGTCGCCCACCCCGGTCTGGCCGACGCGCTCGACGAGCGGATCGAGGGCGAGGTCACCTTCGACGAGTACTCGCGCCAGCTCTTCGCCACGGACGCGAGCATCTACGAGGAGAAGCCGATCGGCGTCGTCCGCCCGAAGACGACCGAGGACGTCGCGAGCGTCCTCGCCTACTGCAACGAACGCGACGTTCCGGTCCTCCCCCGCGGCGGCGGGACCAGCCTGGCCGGCCAGACGGTGAACGAGGCGGTCGTCCTGGACTTCAAGCGCCACATGGACGCATTCCAGGGCGTCGACGCCGAGTCGGCGGCGGCCCGGGCCCAGGTCGGAATCACCCTGGGGGAGTTGAACGCCGCCCTCGAGTCGGAGGGGCTGAAGTACGCGCCCGACCCGGCGTGGGGCGACAAGTCGGTCCTCGGTGGCTGCATCGGCAACAACTCGACGGGCGCTCACTCCCTCAAGTACGAGAAGGCCGACGGGTACATCGAGTCCGTCACCGCCGTTCTCGCCGACGGGACCGTCACCGAGTTCGGGTGGATGGACCTGGCGGACGCCGAGGCGGCGGCCGATCCCGACGGCGACCTCGAGGAGCGCATCTACGCCGAGGCCCTCCGGATCGTAGAGGAAGAGGCAGACGAGATCCGCGAGCGATACCCCGACCTCAAGCGGAACGTCTCCGGGTACAACCTCGACGCACTCGTCGAGGACGCGACAGAGCGGGAGGAGATCAACGTCGGCCGTCTGCTGGCGGGCAGCGAGGGGACCCTCGCCGTCGTCACGGAGGCCACCGTCTCCCTGGAGCCGATTCCGGCGACGACGGCGGTGGCCATGCTGACCTACGACGACGTCCTCGACGCGATGCGTGACGTCGACCCCATCCTCGAGCACGACCCCTCCGCGGTCGAGGTCATGGACGACGTCTTCCTCGAGATGGCCCGCGACACCGAGGAGTTCGAGGAGATCGTCGAGATCCTCCCCGACGGGACCGACTCGACGCTGCTCGTCGAGTTCTACGCAGACTCCGCGGCGGCGGCCGAACAGCGGGTCGCGGACCTCATCGCCGATCGCGTGCCGGGCAAGAGCGGCGCGGTCGCCCCGAGCGAGGGGGCAGCGGAGATCACCGCGGCGGCGCCGACCGCCGTCTCGGTCCTCGAGGCCTACGACGAGTCCCGCCAGGAGGACTTCTGGAAGATGCGCAAGGCCGGCCTGCCGATCCTCCTCTCGAACACCGGCGACGACAAGCACTACCCGTTCATCGAGGACACCGCGATTCCCGCAGAGAACCTGCCCGAGTACGTCGCCGAGTTCCAGGAGATCCTCGACGAACTCGACACCTTCGCCTCCTACTACGCCCACGCCGGTCCCGGGGTCCTCCACATCCGGCCCCTGATCGACCTGAAGACCCACCAGGGAGTACAGAAGATGGAGGAGATCGCCGACCGGGTGACCGACCTCGTGATGAAGTACGACGGGTCGGTCTCGGGCGAACACGGCGACGGTCGCGCGCGGTCGCAGTGGAACGAGAAGTTCTACGGCGAGGACCTCTGGGAGACCTTCCGTGAGTTGAAGGGGACCTTCGACCCGAACTGGATCCTCAATCCGGGCCAGGTCTGTGGGGACGAGGAGGGCCCCTCGGACATGACCGAGGACCTCCGGTTCGACCCCGAGTACGACTTCGAGGTCCCCTTCGAACCGGAACTCAACTGGAACAACGAGAACGGCTTCCAGGGGATGACGGAGCTCTGTCACGGGTGTGCGGGCTGTACCGGCTTCCAGGACACCACCGGCGGGGTGATGTGTCCGACCTACCGCGCCACCGAGGAGGAGATCGCGAGCACGCGCGGGCGTGCCAATATGCTCCGCTCGGCGATGAACGGGGAGTTGCCCGACGAGGTCGTCTCCGAGGAGTTCGTGACCGAGGTCCTCGACCTCTGTATCTCCTGTAAGGGCTGCAAGAAGGACTGTCCGAGCGGTGTCGACATGGCGAAGCTCAAGGCGGAGGTCGTCCACGAGTACCACCAGCGCCACGGCTCAAGCCTCCGCGACAAGCTCTTCGCCAACGTGGACTCGCTCGCGAGTCTGGCGTCGGCCGTCGCGCCAATCGCGAACGCGGCGACGAAGGTGCCCGGTGCGCGGGCCGTGATGGAGGAGACGATCGGCATCGCCGAAGAGCGCTCGCTGCCGACGTTCACGCGCTCGACCCTGCAGAAGTGGTGGGACGCCCGCGGTGGGGCCAGGGTCCCCGAGGGGGACGCGGACCGCAGGGCCATCGTCTTCGTGGACACCTACACGAACTACAGTCGGGTGAACGTGGGAAAGGCGACGATTCGCGTCCTCGAGGCCGCGAACGTCCACGTCCAGTTGGCCGACCGCACCGACAGCGGCCGGCCCGCCTACTCGAAGTCCTTCATCGACACGGCCAGAGAGACGGCCAGGGAGAACGTCCGTCACCTGACGCCCCAGGTCCGGCAGGGCTGGGACGTCGTCTTCGTCGAGCCCTCAGACGCCGTGATGGCACAGACCGACTACCTCGATCTGCTCGAGGGCTCGGACGTCGGGACGCTCGCCGAGAACGCCTACGGCGTCTCCGAGTACCTCGACGTCCACGACCTCGTCGAGAACGTCGACTGGGAGGCCCCCGACAAAGTGCTCACCTACCACGGTCACTGCCACCAGAAGGGCACCAGCAAGGACCACCACGCCGCGACCGTCATGGAGCGCGCCGGCTACGAGGTCGACGAACTCGATTCGGGGTGCTGTGGGATGGCCGGCTCCTTCGGGTACGAGGCCGAGCACCACTCCATGAGCGAGTCGGTCGGCGAGATCGTCTTCGAGCAGGTCGAGGAGAGCCACGGCGAGGAACTCACCGCGCCGGGGGCGTCCTGTCGGACCCAGTTCGAGGACAGCGACGTCGCGGAGGGCCAACCCCCACACCCCGCCGAGGAACTCGAGCAGGCCCTCCCCTGACGGTCGGGCGAACCGCCCTGACGGTCGGGCGAACCGTCACCTATTATGCGAGTGCGTCGAAAGGGGGATCCATGTTCGCCGAACGGGGGGCCACCCGGGCATGTACCTGATAATCGTCGGTGCGGGCGACTTCGGCACCCCGCTGATCGGCATCGCGACCAAGTCGGGCAACGACGTCGTGGTGATCGAACAGGACGAGGAGCGCGCGAACCTCGCGGCGGACCGCTTCGACTGTATGGTTCTCGAGGCCGACGCCACAGAGCAGTCCACCCTGGCGGAGGCCGGGGCGGGGACGGCCGACGGTATCATCTCGACGACCGACCAGGACGCCACCAACATCATGGTCTCGCTGCTGGCGGGGAAGTTCGGCGTGGAGTCCGTCCTCTCGGTCGTCCACAACCCCGAGCACATGGACCTCTTCCGCGAGATCGGGGTCAACACGATGCAGAACCCCCAGGAGTTGATCGCGGAGTACCTCTACCGGTCGGTGGCCCGGCCCGCCATCGTCGACTACATGCGCATCGGGGAGGACGCCGAGGTGTTCGAGATCAGGGTCACCGAGTCGGCCCCGGTGGCCGGCATGACCATCGCGGAGGCGGCGGAGGCGGACGTCTTCCCGGAGGAGGTGCTCGTCGTCGCCATCGAACGGGAGGATCGGGATCACACGGTCACGCCGAAGGGGGACACGGAGATCCACGTCGGAGACCTCCTGACCGTCTACTCCGGGGTGGGAGCCGACCCCGAGATCACCGACCTGTTCGGCCACTACGAGGACGACACGACGTGATCGCGCGATGACGGCGGCCGGCACCGGTGAGACCCTGGCGACCGTCGGTCGGGACGTCGGACGGATACTGATGGCGCTCGGCGGCCTGCTGTATGCCTCCCTGGTCGTCCCCCTGGCCTGGGGAGAGTTCTTCGCCGTCCCCGCTCTCCTCGTCTCTGGGACGCTCCCGCTCGCGCTCGGGTGGGGCCTGTCGAGGCGGTACCGCGACGCGGAGACGCCGGCCAAGCGCCACGGGATGCTGGTGGCCGCACTCGGGTGGTTCGCGGTCGCGGTCTTCGGCGCGGTGCCGTTCCTGCTCGTGGCCTGGACGGTGGCCGTGGATCCGACGCTGCTCTCGATTCCGACGCGTTCACCGGCGGCCACCCGGACCCTGGCTGCCTTCCGGCACCCGCTCAACGCCCTCTTCGAGTCGATGAGCGGGTTCACCGGCACCGGACTGACGATGACGCGCGAGGAGTCGACGCTCCCCCACACCCTCCAGTGGTGGCGGAGCCTCACCGAGTGGATCGGCGGGGTCGGCGTGATCGTCCTCACGACCGCCGTCCTCTCACGGCCCGGAAGCGGGTCGCTCACCCTCTACGAGAGCGAGGCACGCTCGCGAAAGATCCACCCCAGCGTCGTCTCCACGGTCCGGACGATCTGGTGGATCTTCCTCCTGTTCACCCTCGTCTCGATCATCGCGCTCTGGCTGGCCGGGATGCCCGCCTGGGACTCCATCAACCACGCGATGACCGGCCTCTCGACGGGCGGATTCTCGGTGACCGACGCCTCGATCGGCACCTACGACAGCGCGACGATCGACTTCGTCCTGGTGCCGATCATGGCCGCGGGGAGCATCGCCTTCCCCGTCCACTACCTGCTCCTCCGTGGCGAGTTGGAGAACTTCTATCGGGACCTGCAGACGCGGTGGGTGATCGGCCTGTTCGCGGCGGGGACCGCGGTCCTGTCGGCGATCCTCCTCCTGCGAGACACCTACGAGACGGGGTTCGCCGCGTTCCGGTACGCGCTCTTCCAGTTCGTCTCGGCGATGTCCTGTGCCGGCTTCCAGACGGCGGTGGACGCGACCACCGTCGCTCTCGGCACGTGGCCGACCACGGCGCAGTTGCTCTTCGCGGGCGCGATGGTGATCGGCGGGGCCGCCGGATCGACCGTCGGGGGAATCAAGGTGATCCGCGCGGTGACCCTCCTCGAGGGCGTCCGACACCGGATCGGCGGCGTCTTCGTCCCGGGGTCGGCGGTCCGTCGACTGACGATCGGCGATCGCCGCCTGGGCGAGCACGAGGCCGACGCGGAGTTCTCCGAGGCGGCCATCGTCGCGTTGCTCTGGATCGCGTTCCTCGTCCTGGGGACCGTGGTCCTCCTCTGGGTCCTCCCGCCGGACGCGTACACCCTCGAGAACGTCCTCTTGGAGGTCGCGAGCGCCCAGGGGAACGTCGGTCTCTCGACGGGGATCACCGGACCGGAGATGCACCCGCTGGCGAAGGTGACGTTCCTGTTCAACATGTGGATCGGTCGCCTCGAGATCATCCCGGTCCTCGTGTTGCTCCGGTCCGTCTTCGTGCACGGAGGGATCTATCGGTGACCTCCAGACGTCGCCGACTCCTGCGGGCGCTCCGCGAGGCGGGCGCAGACGACGCCGTCTTCGACGTGCTCCTGCTCGTCGGTCCGGTGCTGATCCTCGGGATCGTCGCACTCGGGCGCACGCTCCTCACCGAGGCGCTCGCGACGGCCTACCTTCTCGCCTTCGGTGGCCGCGTGGTGTGGCGGGCGATTCGATCGTGACGATTCGCGGTACCACGACTCAAGGAAGCCTTATCCCCGGACGGGCCCTACGATCGTTTGCAATGGCAACAGGTACGGTTGACTTCTTCCACGATCGGAAGGGTTACGGCTTTATCGCTACTGAGGACGCTGACGACGACGTTTTCTTCCACATGGAGGACATCGAAGGGCCCGACCTCGAGGAGGGCCAGGACGTCGAGTTCGACATCGACGACGCCCCCAAGGGGCCGCGCGCGCAGAACATCACGCGCCAGTAAGTTCGTTCTCGTCACGGCATCGCTCTCCGATTACGGTGCTCCCCCAGCGACGGGTGGAGCGACCGCATTTTATGGACCGCGACCCTACGGAGTCCCATGACCGATCTCTACCTCGACGAGGACCAACTCGAGCGCTACTCGCGACACATCATCATGGAGGGGATGGGGCCCGAGGGGCAGCGAGCCCTGCTCGACGCATCGGTCCTCGTGGTCGGTGCGGGGGGCCTCGGCTCGCCCGTGATCCAGTACCTCGCCGCCGCGGGGGTGGGCACCCTGCACGTCGTGGACGACGACGTCGTCGAGCGCTCGAACCTCCAGCGCCAGACCATTCACCGTGACGCGGACGAGGGGCGGCCCAAGGTCGAGTCCGCGGCCGAGTTCGTCCGCTCGTTGAACCCCGACGTCGAGGTCGTCCCCCACGAGACCGAACTGACGCCGGAGAACGCGATGGACTTCGTCGAGGGGGTGGACCACGTGGTCGACTGCTCGGACAACTTCCGGACGCGATTCATCGTCAACGACGCCTGCACCCTCGCCGGCGTCCCCTTCTCCCACGGCGCGGTCTTCCGATACGAGGGACAGGTCATCACCTTCCCCGGCGACGACGACTCCCCGTGCTATCGCTGCCTCCACCCGGAGGCCCCACCGGAGGATGCCGTGCCGGATTGTGCGACCGCGGGCGTCCTGGGGGCGGTCCCCGGCACCGTCGGCACGATTCAGGCCACCGAGACGATCAAAGGGCTGATGGACGCGGGCGAGGTGCTCGACGGTCGGCTCCTCTTCTACGACGCCGAGCGCATGGACTTCGACGAGATCGAGGTGGCGAAGAACCCCGCGTGTCCGGTCTGCGGCGAGGACCCGGCGATCGACTCCCTGGAGGAGGTCGAGTACCGCGACGACTGCGCGATCGAGTGACACCCCGACGAGTCCCGGTCAGTCCCCGAGCCACCCGTGGTCCAGTCGCCAGCCAAGGGGCGTCTCGCGGACGTCCTCGACCGTCGGGAGTCGGACGTCGCGTTCCATCCTGGTGACGACGCGGGTGTCGTAGTGAGTGGCCTCGTACCCCGGCGGGTCCTCCCGATCCTCGACGAAGTCGCGGTGGGCCGCGAGGCGGTCGCGGTGGCGCTCCCGCGCCAGGTCGGCGACGCCCACCCGCCCTGGGTCGAACCCGTCGACGAGCGAGGGGTCGATCTCGACGCCCACCGACGAACGGGCGCTCGCCATGGCCGCGATCGTGGTGGTCCCCGTCCCCCAGAATGGGTCGAGGACGCGGTCGCCCTGCACGGAGAACATGTTGATCAGTCGGTACGGGATCTCGAGGGGATAGGCGCCGGTGCGCTCGCGGGACTCCCCCTCGAGGGCCTGGCGTTCGCCCGCGACCTCCCAGACGTCGGAGAACCACCGGTTGCGTTCCTCCCAGAAGTAACTGCTCCGGTCTCTGCGCGCGGGATCGGGCCGGCGGAGTCCGCCCTTGCGCGCGAGGAGGACGTACTCGTGTTCGAGGGTGACGTAGGCGTTCGGCGGCCGCGTCCCCGATCCCATGAACTTGGCCGCGCTGTTTGCCGGTTTCCGCCAGAGCACGTCGGGGAGAGGCCGCAGTCCCAGGTCCAGGAGATCCGAGACGACCGTCGCGTGGTTGGGATAGAGGCGGAAGTCGCCGTCGAGGGTCCGGGTCGCGTCCGCGACGTTGATCGCCACGATCCCGCCGGGGACCAGGACGCGGGCCACCTCGCGCCAGACGCGCCGAAGTGCGTCGTGCATCTTCGCGTACGCGCGCACCCCCTCGCCCGCCGCCAGGGCTGCCTCGGTCGACGGATCGAGGGCCCCGAACGTCTCGTCCCACATCTCGATCATGGGATACGGCGGCGAGGTGACGACGAGGTCGATCGACGCGTCTGGAAGCGGCAACTCGCGTGCGTCGCCGACGACCACCCGGTGGTCGGTCGTCGGGGCCGACGACGAACCCTGTCCCTCGGTCATGCACTCGGATTCCGGGGACACGGCCTTAACAGTTGAGAGGTGTCACTCGGGGCCGCGCGTCTGGTGGCCCGGATAGTCTCGCTCGAAGCGATCGTCCAGTTCGTCCGCCGAGATCGAGATCAACACCGGCCGGCCGTGCGGGCAGGCGTAGGGGTTCTCGCAGTCGTCCAGGCGCTCGAGGAGCGAGAGCGCGTCGCCCTCCGTCAGTTCTGTGTTGCCGGTGATCGAGGGATAGCACGCGAGGTCCGCGAGGAGGGCGTCGGCCGCCGAGTCCAGCACGTCGCGGTCGGCCTCGAGGAACGCGGCCAGGACGTCCCGCAGGAGGGTGGGATCGAGGGACTCCGAGAAGACGGCGGGGACGGCCTCCACGACCGCGGTCCGATTCTCCAGGCGTGCCTCGAACCCGGCGTCCCTGAGGTCGGCGACGGCCTCGTCGAAGACGCTCGCCTCCTGGGCCGTCAGGTCCACCTCGACGGGCGAGACGAGTCGCTGGGAGTCGGTCCGGGCCGCGAGCCGGCGCGCGAGGCGCTCGTAGTTGATGCGCTCGTCGGCCGCGTGCTGGTCGATCAGGACGAGGCCGTCCGGGGACGCGGCGACGATGTAGGTCTCCCGAAACTGCCCGAGCACGCGGAGGGGCGGCAGGGTGTCGAGGTCGACGTCGGCGTCGACGTCGGTGAGTTCGGCGTGGGTCGGCGCGGAGGCGATCCCGTCCCGGTCGCGTGCGGCGTGGGGATCCGTCCTCCCCCTTTCGCCCGGCGGGGCCCCACTCGACCGATCCGACCCGCCAGACCCACCCGAGGGGGCCGGTTCACGCGGGGCGGTCGGCTCCTCCCCGTCGGCGACGTCGGTCACTGACTCGAGGGAATCGGCCGAGCGAACGAGGTCCTCGGGCGTCGAGGCCCCCTCGCCTCCCGATCCATCGTCCACCGCTCGCCCGTCGTCCGCCTCTCGCCCGTCGTCCGCCGATCGTCCGTCTCCCCCACGCCGCTCGTCGATCACTCCCCGTCCGGCGTCCGCTTCGTGCTGTTCGATGACGGCGTCCTCGGGCGCCGATCGCCCGCGAGGGGCCCCACTCCTGAGCAAGCCCGCGTCCAGGAGGGCCCCCTCGACGGCCGTCTCGACGGTCTCGTGGACGGCGTCATCGTCGTCGAAGCGGACCTCGAGTTTGCGGGGGTGGACGTTCACGTCGACGGCGTCCGGGGGCACGGAGACGAAGAGCACGGCGAAGGGGTAGCGGTCGGGGGCGAGTTGGGTCCCGTAGGCGTCGACGATCGCGCCCCGCAGACCCCCGTCCCGGACGTAGCGCCCGTTCACGTAGGTCGAGACGTACTCCCGGGCGCTGCGGGTGGTCTCCGGATCGCTCACGTACCCCTCGACGTCGGCGACGTCGCCGTCGTACTCGACGTGGAGCATCGACTCGGCGACGTCGCGTCCGTAGACCGCGAGCATCGTCTCCCGGACGTCGCCCTGTCCGGTCGTGGTGAAGACCGTCGATCCGTCGTGCTCGAGCGAGACCGCGACGTCGGGGTTGGCCAGCGCGTAGCGCGTGACGACGCGGTTGACGTGGGCGAACTCCGTGTGCTCGGTCTTGAGGTACTTGCGGCGGGCCGGGGTGTTGAAGAACAGGTCCTCGACGGTGACCGTCGTTCCCGGCGGGCGTCCGGTCGATCCGACCGACTCGACGTCGCCGCCGACGATCCGGAGTTCGGTGCCGACGTCGGGGCCGTCCCGCGGTCGAGAGGTGATCGTCGTCCGGGAGACCGCGGCGATGGTGTGGAGGGCCTCGCCGCGGAAGCCGAGGGTACCGACGCCTCGTTCGAGGTCGTCGACGTCGTCGATCTTGCTGGTCGTGTGCTGGTCCACGGCGGTTCGCAGGTCGGCCTCGGACATGCCGACCCCGTCGTCCGCCACCGTCACGCGGTCGGTGCCGTCCCCGTCGACCGCGACGTCGATCCGCGAGGCGTCCGCGTCGAGGCTGTTCTCGACCAGTTCCTTGACGACGGACGCGGGGCGCTCGACGACCTCGCCGGCCGCGATCCGGTCCACCGTTCGCTCGTCGAGTTCCGTGATGCGCTCGCTCATTGCAGGCGCTCCTGGAGGTCGCTCACGCGATTGAGGACCTCGATCGGTGAGAGTTCCTCGACGTCGAGGGCCGCGAGGTCCTCGACGACGTCCTCGTGGGCCGCATCGCCGTCCGGGCCGTCCTCCCCGTTCGCCCTGAACTCCCCCGATCCGAGGTCGAAGACCGCCTGGACGGGTTCGGCATCGGCGCTCCCCCGGGCCTCGATGGCGTTCTCGGACCGCAGCGAGGAGAGGACGTCCTCGGCGCGGTCGACCACCGGATCCGGGACGCCGGCCAGGTCGGCGACGTGGATGCCGTAACTGCGATCGGTCGCACCCTCGCGGACGGCCCGGAGGAAGGTGACCTCGCCGTCGCGCTCCTCGGCCGCGACGTGGACGTTCTCGACGTCCCCCAGGTGCTCGGCCAGCCCCGTGAGTTCGTGGTAGTGGGTGGCAAAGAGGGTCTTCGCGCGCACCTCGTTGTGGAGGTACTCGGTCGCGGCCCAGGCGATGGAGATCCCGTCGTACGTGGCGGTCCCCCGGCCCACCTCGTCGAGGACGACCAGGGAGTCCTCGCTCGCGGAGTGGAGGATGTTCGAGAGTTCCTGCATCTCCACCATGAACGTCGACCGGCCCTGGGCGAGTTCGTCGAGCGCGCCGACCCGGGTGAAGATTCCGTCGACGAGGCCGACGGTCGCGGACCGGGCCGGGACGAAACTCCCGATCTGTGCCAGCAGGACGATCAGCGCCGTCTGTCGGAGGTACGTCGACTTGCCGGACATGTTTGGCCCGGTCACGATCAGGAAGCGGCGATCCGCCGCGAACCGGACGTCGTTGGGGACGAACTCGGTCGTCTGCTCGACGACCGGATGCCGCCCCGCCTCCACGTCGAGGTCGTCGCCGGTGGTGACCGACGGTCGCGTCCAGTCGTTCTCCACGGCGTGCGTGGCGAGACTCGCCACGGTGTCGAGTTCGGCGATGACCCGCCCGGCCTCCCGGAGGAGGTCGGCGTCGCGTCCGAGGGAATCCCGGAGTTCCTCGAAGCGCTCGCGCTCGAGGTCGGCTCGCTCGTCCTCGAGGCGGAGGATCTGTCGCTCCCGCTCGTCGAGTTCCTCGGTCGTGAACCGCTTCGAGTTCTTGAGCGTCTTGATCTCGCGGTACTCCTCGGGGGCCGCGTCGGCCTCGGACTTGCCGATCTGGATGTAGTAGCCGTCGGTCTTGTTGCGATCGACCTGCAGGTGGGTGACGCCGAGTCGCTCCTTCTCGCGTGGTTCGAGGGACTCGAGCCAGTCCGTCGCCGCCTCGTATCCCTCGATGACCTCGTCGAGGTCCTCGTCGTACCCGCGCCGAAAGATTCCACCCTGGCCGATCGTCTTCGGGGGGTCCTCCCGGAGGGCCGCCTCGAGGGTCTCGTGGATCGACGCGAGGGCCTCGCGATCCACCCGGTCGACGATCTCGGCCACGGGCGAGTCCGCGAGATCCGGTGTCGACGCGACGGTCTCCGCGATCTCGGGGATCGCTGCCAAGGTGTCCCGCACCCTGAGCAGGTCGGTCGGGTCCGCGCTGCCGTGGGCGACCATGCTCGAGAGGCGCTCGAGGTCGTAGGTCTCCCCCAGCGTGTCCGCCATCGCCTCGCGGGCGAGGGCCGCACGCGCGAGTGCGGCCACTCCGTCCTGCCGGCGCTCGATCTCCTCGATCGATCGCCGGGGTCGCGTGATCCACTCGCGGAGGAGTCGGCTCCCGGCGCTCGTGACGGTGTGATCGACGACGGAGAGGAGCGAGCCGTCGGCGTCGCCCTGCATCGTCTCGGTGAGTTCGAGGTTGCGCTGTGTCGTCGCGTCGAGTTCGACGTGGTCGTCGGCCCGGTAGGGCTGGAGGCGGGTGAACGAACTCGCGACCCCGAGGCCGGTCTCGGCCACGTAATCGAGGGCGCCACCGGCGGCTCGGACCGCCGAGCCATCGGCGTCGATACCCAGGCTGTGGAGGGCCTCCTCGCCGAACTGCGACTCGAGGGTGTGCGTCGCGGCCCCCGGGGCGAACGCGTTGGCCTCGTGCAGGGTCAGCGTCGCGTCGGTCCGCGAGCGCAGCGTCTCGATCGTCTCGTCGTCCCGCACGGTCGGTCCGGGGAGGACCTCCACGGGATCGAACCGATAGAGCTCAGAGAGGGCGTCCTCGAGGGTGGTGACCTGGGTGACGTGGAACTGCCCCGTGGTCACGTCGACGAAGGCGACCCCCCAGTCGTCCTCCGCAGCGACGACCGCCGCGAGGTACTGCGCGCTCGCCTCGGTCGTCTCCAGGAGGGTGCCAGGCGTGACCACCCGGGTGATCTCGCGCTCGTGGCCGTCGTCGGTCTCGTACTGATCGGCGACCGCGACGCGGTAGCCACGCTCCACGAGTGCCTTGAGGTAGGGGGTGAGTTCGGCCACGGGAACGCCCGCCATCGGGTACGACGACCCGTGACTCGACTTCTGTGAGACCTTCAGGTCGAGTTCGGCGGCGACGGTCTCCGCGTCCTCGTCGAAGAACTCGTAGAAGTCCCCGACCTGCATCGCGAGGAGGTCGGCCTCGGTCCTTTCCGCCAGGGCCAGGTACTCGTCGACGATGCCGGTCACGACCGCCACCTCCCGGGGGCCCGGCCCGTCGAGTCGGTCATACACGTCCCGAGGCAATCGGTGGATAAAATCCCTCTGCTCTCCCGGTCAGTCGACGCCGAATCGGTCTCGCAGCGCCTCGTACGTCGGCCAGAAGGGGTCGCGAGCGGGCACCTCGATCGGTTCCCCGTCGATGACGACCGCCCCACGCGTCACCCGCCCGACCTCCGCCGCGCGAATGCCGGCCGCCGCGAGGGCGGAACGGACCGCGTCCACCCCCGCCGGATCGACGGCCGCCAGGATCGTCCCCTCGCTGCTCGCCACCCAGGGATCGACGTCCAGGTGCGCACAGAGTTCCGCCACCCCCTCGCCGACCGGGAACCGGTCCCGCTCGACCGAGAGACCGACGTCGCTGGCCGTCGCCAGTTCGACCAGCGCGTTCTCGACCCCGCCCTCGGTCGCGTCGTGCATCGCGGTCACGGGCCCCGCCGCCGCGGCCACGAGGGCGTCGCGCACGGGCGAGGCCTCCCAGAAGCGATCGCGGGCCGCCTCGATCGTCGCCCGCGGGAGGTCGAGGTCGTCCCCGAAGACGGTCGCGATCACGCCGGTCGTCTCGACGGCCGGTCCGTTGGTCGCGATCAGGCGGTCGCCCGGCCGGGCCCCCGTCGGCACCACGAGGTCCTCCGGATCGCCGACCGCCATCCCGGTCGCCCCGCCAACGGTCGGGAAGTTCGCCCCGGCGTACGCGCCGGTGTGCCCGGTGACGACGGCGACGCCCAGGTCGCGAGCCTCGCGGTCGAACACCGACCAGATGGTCTCGAAGTCCGCGGGGTCGGTCTCCGGGGGAAGGTTGACGTCCACGCTGAGGTGGGTCGGCGGGAGGCCCGAGAGCGCGACGTCGCTCAGGACGACGTGGAAGGCGAACCAGGCGGCCCGCTCGAGACCGAGGTCCCGCAGGACGAACACCGGGTCGGTGGCGACCGCGAGGACGTGGTCGCCGACGTCGACGACCCCGAAGTCGGCGCCGTGGGCCGGCCCCAGGCGGACGTCCGCACGCTCTGCGCCCAGACGGCCCTCGATGTGGTCCTCGAAGAACGCTCGATCGACTTTCCCGGGGTCCATATCGGGCGGTGGCGGGCCGGAACCATTAGTCGGGCGGTTCCGGGATGGGCCCGGCGATTCGAAATCCTTTTTTCCATGCTGGGCCTCGGTCGGGTGTAGGCCGCCTTAGCTCAGACTGGGAGAGCACGCGACTGAAGATCGCGCTGTCCCCGGTTCAAATCCGGGAGGCGGCATATTCTGAGACTGCGAGTGGAACGAGCAGTCGAAGAACCGACGCCGAACGGATTTGAACGAGACCAGAAAGGCGCAGCGTAGCGAGCATTTCTGGGCGTAGTTCACAATCCGGGAGGCGGCATTTTCCGGCAACCGAAGGGAGGAGTGAAAATGCTCCCGACCGGATTCGAAGTGGACGAGTCGCAGCGCCGAGCGAAGCGAGGCGGCAGTCTCGCGCTTATCAAACCCGGAACGGCGTACTCCCACCGTTCCCCGTCGGGATCTCTCGCTCGCTTGCGGTCGACACCGACCCGGGAGCGAAGCGGCGGCGTCGCGGACCCCCGCGGGACTGACCGCCCTCACCCGGTCCGCACCGCGGTCCCACAGGTCGGGCACTGCCCGCCCTCCAGGTCCGCGACGGTCCCCGTCCACCCGCAGTCGGGGCACTGAACCGGGTCGCTCATGGCGCGTAGGTCCCCTCCAGGTGGGCCTCGGCGAGGACGTGACCGTCCATCGCGTCCTCCAGGTCGGCCGTCGTAGCGTTCGGTGGGAGGTCGAGGGTGACGTCGAGTGCGTACAGGCGGAAACGATAGGTGTGCCGGCCGTCCGGCGGATTCGGGCCGCCGTAGCCGGTCTCGCCGTAGTCGGTCCGCCCCTCCGTCGCGTCGGTCGCGTCCCAGTCCTCGGGGACCGCTTCCGTCTCCGCCGGGACGTTCCAGACGACCCAGTGGTCCCAGACCTTCCCGGCCGGTTCGACTGCGTCGGGGTCGTCCATCACGAGGGCGAGCGTCTCCGCGTCCGGCGCCACGCCCGCGATCCGGAGCGGGGGGTTGACGTCTCGCTCGGTGCGACCGTACTCCGCGGGAATCGGCCCGCCGTCCTCGAATGCGGGGCTGTCGAGACTGAGCGAGGGCATCGCCCCTGAACCGTCCGTCGCCGGGGCAAAAAAGGCAGCGAGGGGGTCGACGCGGTCAGTGTGCCGCGCCGCCCAGGACGAGCGTGCGGAAGAGGACGAGCAGTCCCACCGCGAAGTACACCGCGATGAGCATGACCATGACCGTCGACTCGGGGAGGCGATTGTTGAGGTACGCGCCGGCCTGGCCCCCGAAGAAGCACCCCAGGGCGACGAAGGACCCGATGCCGAACGGGACGGTGAACCCGGACCCGGTGATCGACGGGGCGAGGCGGAGGAGCGCGACGTTGGTGAGCAGGGCGGCGACGATCGTCAGGTGCAAGACGAGGGCGCTGGTCCCCGTCGAGAGCTTCAGCGGGACGCGGCGACGAATCGCCAGCATCGACTGGGTCAACTCGCCGATCGCGATCCCGACGAGGCCGGCGAGGGTGCCCCCGAGCAGCGTGATGAGGAAGTCCGGGGGCTCGAGGTGGAAGGCAGTCGCGTCGTCGCCGTCGCCGACCACGGCCCGACCGGAGCCCCGCTCCGCGGACGAGGTGGCCGCGCCGCCCATGTGCTCGCTGGGCGGCGTCTCGGCCGCGTCGTGGGTGTCGGTGAGGAGGCGGGTGCGGGGCTCGTAGGACTCGTCGAGGACCGCGAGCGGAGAGATCTCGGGCTTCTCCATCACCGCGTCCACGATTGAGGGGCCGTGCTCGTGGGCCTCGTAGAGGATCACCGAGAGGCCGACCAGGAGCACGCCGAAGCCGACCATCAGGACGTTCGAGGGGACGTAGTAGGAGCCCACGCGGGCCACGATGGCGGTCGGGACCGTGATCGCGAGGAGTTTGAGGGCGACGTTGAAGTCGATCTGGTGGCGGTACCAGTACGCTCCCACCGAGGAGGAGTATCCGAACAGTTCGACGAAGAGGGCGAGGCCGATGGCCGCGTTGACGGTGATCACGGGAAATCCGGGGACGATGGCGGGGAAGACGAAGAGGAAGGCCGGGGTGAAGAGCACGGCGGCCTCCATCGCGAAGGTGTTGACCGTCGTTGCGATGACGAACCCGAGGACGACGAGCATCGCGAGTCCGATCGCGGGGATGCCCAGATCGAACATCTATCCAATCCGCCCCCGGGCGGTGGCCAGCGACTCGGCGAGCGGTGCGACGGGGCGCGCTGCGATCGTGGTGATCACGGCGGCCGTCGGCCCCAGTCGGAGATAAAAATTTGGAAAGAGACGATCCGTGCCGTCGCGTCCCGCACCCGGCGGTGACCCGTCCGCACGGCACCTTTAAGTCACTGTGTGTAACTTTTCGTGACATGTTGGAAGACGGACTCGGCTATCCCCTTCGGGACGACTGGATCGGACGGATCGTCATCGGCGGCGTGCTGGGCTTCCTCTCGTTCCTGATCGTTCCCCTCATCGCCCTCAACGGCTACCTCTTCCGGGTCATCGAGGGGACGATCCGCGGGGAGGACGTCCCACCCGAGTTCACGGAGTGGGGCGACATGCTCGCCAGAGGGGTGGGCGTGACCGTGGTCGCGTTCGCGTACGGATTCGTCCCGCTGATCCTCTACTTCCTCGTGGTGTTCGTGGTCCTCGGGGCCGGCGCCGCGGCGGGCGGGGACGCCGGTGGGGTTCTCGCGGGCTTCGGCGTCCTCGCGAGTCTGCTGTTGATCCCCGTGTTGCTGTTCGCCTACTACGTGATCCCGGCGGCCATCGCGAACTACGCCAACAGCGGCGAGATCGAGGACGCATTCGCGATCTCCGAGATCACCGACGTGGTCTTCACCGGCGAGTACGTCGCGGCGATCCTGTTGCCCATCGTCGTGGGCGTCGTGCTGTGGATCGTCTCGATGGTGCTCGCGGTGACGATCGTCGGGATCGTCTTCCTGCCGTTCGTTCAGTTCTACGGCCAGGTGGCCGTCTTCAGGATGTTCGGGTCCGCTTACGCGGCGAACGTGCCGACCGGGGCCTGACCGTTCGGCGGGTCGTCGACCCCAATAGATAGATGGGTCGGCGCCCTCGTTCCGGTATGACCGACGAGGTCCTCGAAGCGCTCCTCGCCGGCAACGAGCGCCACGTCACGAGTCTGCCAGCCGACCACTTCGACGGAGTCCAGGACGGCCAAGAGCCCGCGGCGATGTGCGTCACCTGTTCTGACTCCCAGGTCCCACAGGAGGGGATGTGGGACGTCGACGAGCCGGGGTGGCTGTTCACCCCGAGCACCATCGGCAACCAGGTGTGGGATCGCGTCGAGGGCGAGCGCGAAATCGACGACAGCGTGCTCTACCCGCTCGTCGAGACCGGGACCCGCGTGGCGGTGGTCGTCGGGCACACCGGCTGTGGCGCCGTCACGGCCGCCCTCGAGGCGGTGCGCGGGGACGGAGACGACGCCCCGCCCGGCCTCGCGAAGTGGATCGAGATGCTCGTCCCGGTGGTCGAGACGGGACTCGCCGACGACCGCGTGCGCCCCGACCGCGACGCGGATCTGGTGGACCAGCTCGTCGAGTTCAACGTCGACCGCTAGGTGGCCGCGCTCCGGGAGGCCGCCACCGTCCCGGACGACGTCCGGACCTACGGGTTCGTCTACGACTTCCAGCGGGTGTACGGGGACCGGCCGGGCCGGGCCTACCTGATCAACGCCCGGGGCGAGACGGACGAGGCGGCCATCCGAGCGGCGGTCCCCGAGGACGCCGAGACTCGCGTCCGCCGACTCCTCCACTGATCGGGGTCCGGATCGGGCCCCGCGAGGACCCACGCGACGGTGGGTGATCCGACGGACCGGGGGGTTCACGGTCGTCGGGGTCGAAGTGATGGTTAGGTGAGACGATGTCCGAATCCAACCGGGTGTCGATCCCGGTCAACGGCGTGACCCTCCCCGGCGACCTGACCGTCCCGGAGGCCCCCACCGGTCTCGTGGTCTTCGCCCACGGGAGCGGTAGCAGCAAGGAGAGCCCGCGGAACCAGTTCGTGGCCGCCTCGCTCGCCGATCGTGGCCTCGCGACGCTGCTGTTCGACCTCCTCACCGAGGTGGAGGACCGGGATCGCGCGAACCGCTTCGACATCGAATTGCTGACCGATCGACTGCTGGCCGCGCGGTCCTGGATCGAGACGCGCGAGGCGATCGCGGCCCTCCCCGTGGGATACTTCGGATCGAGCACGGGCGCAGCGGCAGCGCTCCGCGCGGCGGCCCGTCGCCCCGGGAACGTGAGCGCCGTGGTCGCGCGCGGTGGGCGCGTCGACCTCGCCGGCGACGCGCTCCCCGACGTGAGAGCCCCGACGCGGATGATCGTGGGCGGTGCGGACGAGTCGGTGCTCGCGATGAACCGCGAGGCGCGCGGAGCCATGACCTGCGAGACCGACCTGGCGGTCGTCGAGGGAGCGGGCCACCTCTTCGAGGGCGAGGGCGAACTCGAGGAGGTGGCGGCCCTCGCCGGCGACTGGTTCGCGTCGGTCCTCGGTGGGGACTGATCAGCCCCGCTGCCAGGTTCGGATGCCGAGGATGACGACGAGGAGCGCGATCCCCACGATCGCGAGGGGGACGTACTCGCCCGGGAGGTCGGGAATCGGCCCGCCCGTCGTCGAGGTCGTCGCTGACGTCGGGGGAGCGGCCGTCGCGGTGGTCGTCGCGACCGTCGTCGTGGTGCCAACGGCGACTCCGTGGACGAGGACCGGGGTCGCCGCCGTTCCGTCGAGGGCCGCGCTCACCGAGACGTTCCCCGCGTGGGGGACGGTGACGCTCGCGGTCCCGTCCGCGTCGGTGGTGGCGACAGCCTCGCCCTCGATCAGGACTGTCGCGTTCGCGACCCGATCGCCGTACTCGTCGCGGACCGTCACCAGGACCTGCTCCCCGACGACGACTCGGTCGCTCATCAGCGAGACGTGGAGTGCCGGCGATCGATCGAGGTCGACGGCCAGCCGCATGTCCGAGGCCGCGACCGTGACGGTGCGCTCGACCGTCTGGTAGCCGGACTTCGAGACCGAGACGGAGAGTTCCGTGTTCACGGGCACGCTCAGGTACTGGGTGCCGTCGGCCGGCGTGAGCAGGCTGCCGACGCCCTCGATGGCCACGGTCGCCCCCGAGACCGGTCGCGGGGGCTCGAAGTACGCGTCGGTGACGTTGACCGTGAGCCTGACGGTCCCTCGCTCGAGGGTCACGGTCGCCTCGGTCTCGTTCTCGATGGTGAGGGTCGTCTCGTTCGTGTAGAAGCCGGGTTCCGAGACGGTCAGGTCGTAGGTGCCGGCCATGAGCGTCCCCGTCGAGACGGAGCCGTTCTCGGTCGTGCCCGTGAAGACGGTCTCGCCGTCACGCGAGAGGGTGACCGTTGCCCCGTCGACGGCACCGTCGCCCGCGCTCGTCACGGCGATCGTCGCGGTGGCCTTCGCTGCGACCGTGATCGAGACGTCCCGAGCGGTGGCGTTCTCCACGATCACCGGATCGTTCCTGACGTACTCGGGGTGGGAGACGGCGATCGTGACGGTCGCCCCGCGGGGGACGTCGACGAAGGCCTTGCCGTTCGCGGCGGTGGTGGCCGTCCGGGAGCCGTTCTCCCAGGTGGCCTCGAGGGTGGCCCCCTCGACGGGGGCCCCGTCCGTCGTCGTCACCGAGACCGTGAGCGTGACCGTCTCCGCGTCGGCGGCCGCGACGCCGGGGCCGACGGCGGCCGCGCTGGTGAAGACCAACAGGGAGGCAACGAGAGCGAGGGTGCGCATGGACGACGGTTGGGGCGGTCTCCACTTATGGGTTCGTACCGCTGCTCAGCGAGGGGAGCTCGACCGGATCACTCGCCGCGTGTGTCGACCGAAATCGGTGGGATCGACGGTTCAGGTGGAGAAGAGACGGGAGAGAACGACGTCACTGCGATCCAGGACGGCGACGAGCCCCTCGTCGGCACCGCCCAGAAAGGCCAGGACCAGGGCCTGCTCGCGGACCGAGATCACCGTCTCGACGTCGCCGTACGCCGCCTGAGCCACGGCTCCCGACGGACCCCGAGCCCTGGTCGCCCAGGTTCGTAGCTCCCCCACCACGGCCGATTCGTCGGTCGGGTCCAGATCCCCGCGGCTGTAGACGACCTCTCTCGCGTCGGGATCGAAGACGAACGCCAGGCGCAGATCGGTGAAGAGCGGATCCGAGACGAGGTCCCCGATGAGCGCCCGGTAGGGATCCGTCGCCGTGGACGGTTCGTCGCCGACGATCATGCGTCGACGGACCGCACGATCGCTCAAGAGTAGTCGGTCCCTACCCATCGGCGCCGATCTCCGTCGCCGCGGAAGCGCGGTCCGTCGTGTCGAATTTCACCGGTAGACCTCGCATCGCGTACATATTCGAGAAGTGCGAGGACGCACATCGGCACATATTTGTGCAGTCTCGCTCGATGATTCCGTACGTCGATGAAACTCGCCCGGCCGACCGACGTCGAGATCCTCGAGGCCCTCGCCGACGGGCGGCGGAACACGGCGGCCAACCTGGCCTACCACCTCGACAAGGACCGCTCCTACATCAACACCAGGCTCCCCATTCTCGCCGACTACGGCCTCCTGGAGCGCGTCGGCCCGGCACCGAACAGCGGACTCTACGAGATCACCGAGAGGGGAGAACTCGTCGTCGAGCACCAGGATCGCATCGACGACGAGGACTTCGAGGCGTTCCTCGAGGAGCGACTGGACGGGGACTGATCGGGCGGGCCGGGCGCTTCGAAGGTCTTATACCCGTTTGCCCGCTGAGTCTCCAGTAGTACCCATGTCCGAGAAGCCGGCCTCAATGTACCGGGACATCGACAAGCCCAGTTACACCCGGCGGGACTACGTCACGGGCATCCCCGGCTCCAAGATCGCCCAGCACAACATGGGCGATCTCGACGCCGACCCCGAGGACTACCCCGTCCAGATCGACCTCGTTCCCGAGGAGTCGGTGCAGTTGCGCCACGGTTCGCTCGAGGCCGCGCGCCTGTCGGCCAACCGCCACCTCATCAAGGAACTCGGCGAGGGGACCTACAAGATGGTCCTCCGGAAGTTCCCCCACCAGATCCTCCGGGAGAACAAGCAGGCCACCGGGGCGGGCGCGGACCGCGTCTCCGACGGCATGCGCCAGTCCTTCGGCGTCCCCGTGGGGACCGCCGCGCGGATCCAGGCCGGCGAGCCCCTGCTCACGGCCTACTGCACCCCCGAGCAGGCTCCCGCCGTGAAGGACGCCCTCCGGCGCGCGTACAACAAGTTGACGCCGCCGTGCTCGATCGACGTCGAGCGGGGCCAGGAACTGCTCACGAAGTAGGGCCGGGGACATGATCCGCCTCGCGGTCGCCTCCGACGCGGAGACCGCAGACCGCATCCGCGATCCGCTCGCCGATCGCGGGATCGACGTGCGACCGATCGCGACCAGCGAACGAACGCTGTTTCTCTCCGAGTCGCCCCGCCGAGACCGCTTCGACGTCGGGTACGTCTATCCCGGCCGGCTCATGGAGGGGGGCGTCGTCGACGCGCGCCTGGACGTCCCGTGGATCAACGGACGGGCGGCCGTGATGCGCTCCCGGAACAAGGCCGAGACGATCGCCCGACTCGAGGCCGCCGACGTGCCCGTTCCGGAGACGGCCTACGTGTCGAACCCGATCGACGAGGCGGAGAGCCGAGCGGTCTTCGAGCGATTCGACGGACCGGTCGTCGTGAAGCCGAACTCGGCGACGCGCGGCCGGGGCGTCGTCCGCGTCGACGACCCCGACTCGTTCCGGGGCGTAATCGATTACCTCGACGTTTTGCACGACTATCGGGCGACGGGCGACCGGTCCTACCTGGTCCAGGAGTTCCTCCCGGGGGCCACCGACTATCGGGTCATGGTGATCGACGGGGCCTACGCCGGCGCGGTCCGGCGAACGGGGGGCGGGGACCCGGATCGCTGGAAGCACAATGTCCACCGCGGCGCCGACGCGACGGGGACGACTCCCCCCGCGGACCTCCGGGCGATGGCCGAACGGACGGCGGCCGCGATGGACCTGTCGCTCGTGGGCGTCGACCTGCTCGTCGCCGAGGAGCGCGCGGTCGTCACCGAGACGAACGCGCGGCCCACGATCGACGAGGCGAGGAAGTACGAGGGGGACTTCTACGACCGACTCGCCCGCCTGGTTCGCGAGACCGCCGAGTGATCACTCGACGGAGATGTCCGTCGCGTCCTCGGTCCGGTCGAGGACGACCTCGAGGACGCCGTTGTTGTAGCTCGCGGTGCCCGAGTCGGGGTCGACTCGGGAGGGCAGAGAGATGCGCTCGTCGTACTCGCGGACGTCGCTCGCGGCGCTGATCGTGAGGTACT